>JAHIUX010000078.1 GCA_018816765.1 Bacteroidota bacterium | reverse complement strand
GCTTACGGATGGGGCAACCATGCCGGGCTTTACACCCTTATAGCGCACACAGGTTCAGGTGGTACGGCACACGCTGCTGTAACGACCTCTGTTAACGGCTTCATGATCGCTGCTGACAAAACAAAACTTGACGGCATTGCTACAGGTGCAAATAACTATGTTCACCCCTCCGGTGATGGGAACTTGCATGTACCGGCCACCGGCACAACCAACAATCTGAAAGTTTTGAAAGCCGGGGCAACTGCTGGTTCACTTTCATGGGCATTTGTCGATTGGGCAGAACTGACCGGGAAACCTGCTTCATTCACCCCGGCAACACACACACACCCGATTTCTGAGGTTACCGGACTACAAACCGCCCTTGACAACAAACTCGACATCAACGGAACTGCTGTTGCTGCTTCAAAGCTGGCAACTGCCCGAAGCATCGCAATCACAGGTGATGGTTCATGGTCAGTTTCGTTTGATGGTTCAGGAAACGTCACCGGCGCATTAACGCTCGCCTCAGTAGTATCGGCAAATACTTTCCCAAAAATCACTTTCAACGCAAAGGGGTTGGTCACAGGTGGAAGCGCACTTTCTGCATCCGATATTCCGAATTTGGATGCCGCAAAGATCACGACTGGCGTGTTTGATGTTGCCCGGATTCCTGCAATAGCAATTTCAGGCGTTACCGGACTGCAGGCGGCTCTTGATTTGAAAATGAACACATGGGTGACTGCTCCTGCCTCGTCCACGGCAACCGGCACAACAGGACAGATTGCAAGGGATTTGAATTACCTGTATGTGTGTGTCAATACAAATACATGGAGGCGTACGACCATGGCCGCATGGTAACTACCAATTCAATCAATCCGGGCGTGTGAATGCACGTCCGGGTTTTAATTAAAACGCTATATGGCGCAGTATGATATAGTTTTTCATGTAAACGCAAACGCCTCAGGCGAGTTGTTTGCTGAACGAAAGATCAAGCTAACAAAAGGTTGCTTGCTGGCCGGAAGTAACGATTACCCTATTGTTCTGCCGCCTAGGGCTAATAACGCTGTGTTTGCCACTAACACACAAGAACCAAGCGGATTCATTGACAACCCAGCTTATCACCATGGTTATGACAATCAGGCATTGATAATTGTCGAAAACACGAATGACCCTGCAAAGCCATGTGAATATTCATTATCCGAATGGGTAAGTGGTGCTTATGGCAGACAACTTATGTCATATAAAATCATGCCCGGGTATAGCACTGCTTTTAACCTTACGTGTTATGATCTGACAGAGAAACTAGATTTTCCGGGGAATGCTGAGTTTGCAGCGAATGCTGAAGAAGGATTTATGTTCAGTCATGCAAATGGAGTGCTTGGGCTTAACAACTATGCCTTGTATGGCAACGCAGAGCAGTATGTTGAGTTTTTTGTTGATTCATCAGTGTTAAATATAAATGCCGATAATGTTACAATTAGACGGCCTTCGCTTGACATACTCACGCTAGAAAGTGACAATAACGGATCAGTTGTGCTTGGTGTATTGCCCGAAGACCCTGCCGTTGGAGGCTATGGCTGTCAGACCGGCTTGTTTGCTTTTGTTGCTGGCGCCCCTGATTTGTATGCTAAATCCGGCTCACAGGACACTGATTGGTCAATGATGATGAAACCTGACCTTGATGGTACAATTATCATTAAGAGTGGCCTGAATAACATGGTTTTGAAAGCTGATTATTCAGCAAATGCTTTTGAAGTTAAAACAAACGTGCACAGGCTTATAGGTGGCAATGTTGATTCTAATGGTTATGCTGTTTACCGCATCAAATCTACTGCACTTGCAACAAAAGATATCATTGGCTCTTATGGATTTGTGCCACAGGCTGAGGGAAACCCGGCCTCAGCACGAATTACTGCTGTTGCCTCGAACACCCATGGCTCAACTTCGCACCCAACCGCTTTGCTTTTCGGGAATTCACTTGATGGGCAAATGGGCAGTATCGATCAGTATCGGATGATGCTTGACCGTTATGGAAACGTGCTGTTTAAAACCTCCGGCATCGACATCACCGGAACACTGCCAACTGCAAAGTCTGGCGTCGACATTCACGACAGCGTTGGTTTTGGACCAACTATCCAAACAACCGGTAATCAGACAATGGGCGATGGATATTGCTATATGCTGACCAATGCAGCAACTGGCAATGCCACATTTTACCTGCCCGATCTTGCTTCTGTTGAAGGGCGCAATTACATGGTTGTGAATGCCACCGGAACCCGAACAATCACCATTGCCCGGGCAGGAACAGACAAAATCAATGGCGTTACAAACCCTTCGATAGTGTTGAATGCCGGTGACGTTGTGTTCATCCATGCCACCGGCAATCCTCAGTATGGCTGGTTTATTTCAGGGAACGTAAAACGTTGATTTATTTACCAAAACACATTACAATTATGGAACATCAAACACTTGAATTACTTGACAAAGGAACATTGATTGCATTCATGTCCATTGGAAGCATAATCCTAACCTTGCTTTTGGGGCTTATAGCCTATTTCCTTCGTGACTTTGCATCCCAAGTAAAGTCGATGGGGCAAAGCGTATCAACACTTCAAATCGTTGTTGAAGGTGAGAAAATCAGACGTGAAGTGCACGAAGAAAAACATGATGTCATCGATGAACGGCTCAATAAACACTCAAGTAAAATTGAAGATCAGGGTAAACTTCTTGAGAAACACGAAACAGAAATAAATCAATTAAAAAGACGATGAAACCAATGATTCAATTCCTTAGAAACTGGAACGAGCTTTTAACGCTTCCGATAGCTTTACTAGTTTGGTGGTACAGTTCTGCTATTCTCAGGCTTATAGATGAAACTGCCGGCGTTTATGACGTGGGAATATTACAAGCGTTCCTACTCGGAACTGCTGGTATACTGTTCGGTCACGCCCTTATTTGGCTTATTTTAAAGCTTTCTGCAGGTAATGTGTATAGAACACTTGATGACTTTTTAAACAGAAATACATTGATCACACCATGGCAAAGAGGCTTGTTTTCATTATTGTATTGGGGCTTTCTATTAATATCGTGGGCTATTCTGGTGGCCGGGATGAGTTAGTGAGAACCTATCGAAATTATATAGGAGTCCGTGAATTGACAGGCCACAATGATGGTAAAGAGGTGGAAATGTTTTTGAGAGCCACCGGCCTTGGCGAAGGCTTTGCCTGGTGTGCTGCTTTTGTATCATATTGCCATATCGAGAACGACATTGCTATACCTCAGAATGCCCCGGCCTGGTCGCCATCTTGGTTTCCACAGCACAGGCTGATCAGTAAAGAGAAAGCCTTACCAGGTGATGTGTTTGGCATCTATTACATCAACATGAGACGGATCGGCCATGTCGGATTTATGGATGAGGCATGGAACAATGATTCTGGTAATATCATCACTGTTGAAGGTAATACGAATGGTGACGGTTCAAGGGATGGCGATGGAGTTTACCGCAAAAGAAGGAGTAAGAAACAAATAAAATCAGTGAGCAGATGGATACAAGAATAATTCCCTGGGCGCTTTCAGTAGTACTACTTGTCGTTATCATTATAATGAGTCAATGTCACCGGTGCCCGGAATGTGAAACATGTCCGGAGCCTGTGACTGAAGTTAGAACAGATAGTATTCCCGGTGACTCAATCCCAAAACCCTATCCGGAAGTAAAGCCAGAACCGTTTAAGGTAATATATGTTGAAGTTCCTACAAATATTGACACCAGTGAAATCCTCAGAAAGTACCATTCTGAAGTTTATGGCCGGGATACTTTGGCTAATGATAGTTCTGTATTTGTAGCCGTTGATTGGATGGTCACTAAAAACAGGCCAGTTTTCTTTAGGCCCGAAATTGCTAACAGAAAGCCAGTAGCGATTAATCACTATACTACCTACACCTTTGAAAACCCACCAGTAACTAGGTACTTTGCTGGAATAAATATCGGGAGGGCTCCCGGGGAATTCGGGCTTGGCCCTTCTGGGGCATTGCTAACCAAAAAAGAAACCTTATACACTATCAATTGGGATATGCTCAATAAAGATGTATATTTGACTGTGCTTTGGAATCTGAAATTCTCATGGAAAAAGGTTAAAAAGTGACAAAATTCTGCAGAAGTTTCACAATTGTTTCAGAATATTTTTGTACAATTTAGCATAACAGATTTATATACTGTTTATTATGTAGATTGTAATGACAGCCTTCTAAGCTGCGGGTCGTGGGTTCGAATCCCGCCGGGATCACCAGCAATCAGTAACCACTTGTAAACCTTGTTTGCAAGTGGTTTTTTCATGCCATCGTAAACCAAAACCATCAGCGCAGGATAAACCCGCCGGTGATGAAAGCAGCCACCCACCAGATGTAAGCAAAACGCGTATACCGGTGATACAGCAGCGGTACAGCGGTATTGAGTCCATTGGCAAGGTAGAGCCGCCAGGTAAAATACGCATCGACAAGCATGAGCAGCAGGGCACTGTATCCGATGTATCCGTGTATGGTGATGATTTTCCCCGAACTTACGATCATCAGAATGGTGGCGATGATATCGAGGCCAACGCCCATGGTGATAAACAACAGGGCGTTTTTAGTCAGCTTTTTCGAAAACTGCTCGCTCAGCACACCAATGGAATAGGCTGTGAGGGCAAGGATCACCGTTACGATGGCCAGTATCAGAATGAGTTTCATAGGTGTGGTTTTAGTGGTTTTTAGTAGCTTAGGTGAAAATTGCAAGCCCATAAGTTGCGCTTACCGCATCAGTTCGCTTAGGTCGGTACCCTGTTCTATCTCCTGTGGCTCGTTACCATAACGGAAAATCCGCAGTTTACGGTGGCCTTTCAGCAAGAGTGTGCTACCTTCCAGTTCGAGCAGACTGGCTTCGCGCAGGCCAACGACAGTGATGTCCCTGTTGATGGCCAGAAACTCCTCGATGCGCTGCTGGCGTGTCTCGCCGCCATGTCCTTCAGGGTTGGCATCGAGGTAATGCGGATTGATCTGAAAAGGAACCAGGTTCAGGCAGTCGAAACTGGCCGGCTGTATGATCGGCATATCGTTGGTTGTACGCAAGGTAGGACAAGCCACATTGGCACCGGCACTCCAGCCCATAAAGGGTGTTCCTGCCAGGGCTTTCTTTCTGATGGCCGTCATAATGCCCAGTTTGTGCATCATCGCCACAAGATGGAAGGTATTCCCCCCTCCTACAGCGATGCATTCGGCCTGCTCTACAGCAGCGACGGGATCCTTTGCATGGTGAACCGATGTAAGGCCCAGACCTAATGACTTAAACACGAGCGCAACGCGTTGCTCATATACATCGTAGGAGTCGCTGAGCGAAACATTTGAAAGGTTTACACCTGCGAAAGGCACAAACAGCACCTGATTCACCCCATGCTTACGGGTGAAATCTGTGATAAACGGCTGTGGCCATCCAAGGTAGGGTTCGCCGGCATTGGTTGAATTGCTGATCAGTAAGAGCTTCATAGGATTTATTTATTGGGTTTGTGAATCTATTTATTGTGCGTGTTTATGCTGTCTTCATAGGCCTTACGGAACGACCTGAACCATCTGTCGCTGCCCACATAGGCATCCAGCTTTTCCTCAATAACAACACGGGCGCCTCCCCTGAGGTCTTCTTTGGCCACCATGGCACCTAGCTCAGCCTGGGCCTGTTTCGTGTTTTTCTCATCTTCCCCGAGGTCTTTCAGCAGACGCAGGCAACGGATGGCTTCATACTTCATGGCTTTTTGCGTATACCACGAAAGGGCAGTGAAGGTAAGGCTGGAGTTTTTCTGATTTTCAAGAAAATCAATCACCCGCATGTGGGTCTGGTTCAGGTCGCTGAGATGATATTGTTCAATTTCCTGGTCAAGTTTCACATAATTGCCGATGGCTGCAGCAAAGCCCTGCTCAAACATCTGCTTCATCACGGCGTTGTACCGTTCAAAGTAGCTGAAAACCAGTTTGTACTGTTCCTGGTAAAGCAGGGCTTTCTGTGCATCGATGCCGCACCCGGGATTTTCGTTGGTCAGGGTCAGGGCCTCAGTGATCTTTTTCCTCAGTTCATCAAAGCGTTCAAAGCGCAGGGCGCGGTCAGCCTGTAGCATCAGTTCATCGTAGCTGAGCTTGTTGTTCAGACAAATCCTGTCGATGATTTTGCGGTCGAGGGCTGCAAAGGCCGCCTTGATGTCGTTGTCGCCTTCAAGGCTGTAGGTTTTTTGGAGGTCGCCGGCTTCTTCGTAAATTTTCCAGGCAGCATCAAGTTCATTGGCCCACACCTTGATATTTGCACTTTGGATTTTCTGTATGATCACGGGTTTGGCGGCTGTAAGGGTAAGCGAGTCAAGGGGCTGTTTGAAATTAAGGTTAAAACTGCCGGCAAGATCCCTGGCGATATTAAATGTAGCAAGTGCTTCACCGGCATTTCCTTTTTGAAAAGCGATCACTCCCCTGTCGATGGCTTGATTGAAAACTGGCTGCTGAATGCTGCGTTTAAGTGCATCGGCTTCTGTGGCATTTTCGAGGTAAGCCAGGTGTTCATTCCGGTACTGACGGGCATAGTCTGCATAAGCATCCGCATTGGTGATATCGCCTTTTTTGAAATATTCATCCGCGGTATTTACAAATCCCATAAACACGCCTTTGTGTGCCCGTTGAAGTCCAAGCTGCAAGCCGGGATATGATTGGGGTATCGCGTTGAGCGCATTCAGGTAGTTCTCAATCCGGTTAAAGAGGGCCACGGCCTCGTTGAAGCGGTTATATTCGAGTAAGTTGTTTCCTTTGTCGCAGTATAACCTGATAAAAGGTGCAACGGCAGACTCAATATTCCAGTCGTAGTCTTTGCCCAGACGCAGCTGTTGGAAGTCGATGGCCTTGTTGATGTAGCTGTCTGCCATGGTGTAATTGTCCACTGTAAGCGATTTTTCAGCGATCTGCACAAACGACTTAAAAATTCCTTCCTTTACCAGCTGCCGGTTTGCCATCATGCTTTTGTCTTCGCGCACATAAGGCAACTTCTGATACAGCGAAATGGCATCTTCGTAATAATCCAGGGCATGCGTAAGGTCGTCGCGCTGCCGCAGCGAATCGCCTTTGCTCACGAGGGCTGCATAAATTAATTGTCCGGCCGACCGGCCAAAATAATGCTGGTCAATAGAAACAAACAACTGCTTGAACTCCTCGTCAGCAACGATTCTTCCGGTATTGTAAAAAAGCTCACTGTCGAGGTAATCAATATGCAAGGAGTTATAACGAAACCCATCGAGTGCCGAAATCAATGCCGCCACAAAATCACCTGCTTTTTCCTGTTCAACGCCATTTTTCTCAATCACTGCCAACAGCAGGGTTTTCAGCCTGGTCTGCATCCTGAAGAGCTTGTCGTAGGCCACAATCAGGTTTCCCGGGTCGGTATTGCTCACACGTGGCTCATCACTACGGATAATATCAAGGCATTGCTTATTCACTTTTCGGCAAACATCCCAGTAATTAAACAGGATGTCGACCTGATTTTGTTCGGCAACACCTTCCCTGTTCATGCGGCGCATCACGCTGTCGACCAGGTTGACTGCAGCCCAATAGTTGTTGATCCGCCTGATTTGCTGATCGAAGCGTTTAACAGCAGCTGTTGAGTAGCCTATGTTGCTGATTTGCCCCATAATGCTTGTTTCCTGCAGGAAATTGTCTCCTTCGTATAGGGCGAGCCTGGCAGGAGAGTTTTCTTCAATCCTGACATCTGTAAAGTTCCTGAGCAGCTCGTTGTTGCCGTTGAGACGCAGGCTGTAGCTTCCGGAAAAAAGATCCGGTGTCATGAAAGCAGTGATTTCGAATCCGCGGTATTTGGTATCGCCAGTTGTGCTGACTGCTGGGAGGCCAAGCTGAATTTCGACCGATTGACCCTCCTTCCTGATGACCTTGAAATGCGACACCATGCTCACCTGAAAATGAAGGTCTTTTTGCTTTTTCTGGCTGCTAGAGGCAAGCGTATACAGCATATAGTCGGTGTTGCGGGCAAATTCCGTTTTTTTTCCTGACACCAGTGTAAGCTGCTGAACCTTTTGCGATTCACCAATGAGCTGCTGCGCCGAAACCTGAAGAGAAACCAAAAAGAAAATCCCGTATAAAATCCCTTTGTGCATAAAGACCGCCAATCAAATTCAAAAGACAAATGTAGCAATTTTGGCTTGGCTATGCCTGCCATGTCCCTTAGCTGGTTTATTGGTTTAGGGTTTCCCATTGATCATGCGGCAATGGTTTTCAAACGAAAACCATGGAAATGCTGAATAGTTGGTCAAGTAAATATCCGAATCCGGAATTTGCTCAGAAACTGCACAGAAAACATTTCCGGCTTTTTTTTGTCAGTTTACCCTGGTTAAATTGTTCGGCTAACAGCATATCGTAGTTTATGTTCCCAATTTGAGACTCCTGTGTTTCAGCTACAAATGTATTGTTGAATTGTTGCGGCTGATGAATTTACTCAGCACAAAAAAAAAGCCTTTTACCGGCATGAAATGGTATTTTGTTAAAACCAAATGCCCCCCCTTTCAGTTGAAAGAGGGGGCATCATGCGAACCTAAAGTTTTGTCAGGCCGGAATGTGTTTAGTTTCCGATCTGCGTTGGATAAATCAGGCTTGTATTTCTGTATCCTGCATTGTTCAGATACCAGTCGGCATAATTTGTGCCACCGCTCTGTGCCCATTCGGCGAACATATGGTATGCGCCTGTGATGTCCTGGAATTCGATCACCCAATCAAATCCTTCGGCAATATTAATGGCCCATGGATGGTTGTTTGCGGTTACAAAGTAGCGTCCATCGGCAACTGATGAATTGTCATCAAATTGACCAAAGTAGGTGTCATCAAACAGGTCTGATGGTTCGTAGTTTGGCAGGTGTACTTCGAGTCCGCGTGCACCTGGAGCACCGTTCAGGGTGGAGTTTACGATGATAAACGGATTGAATGAACCAATATTTAACTCGCTGTAGGTAATTGCGTTATCAACGAAATTGATGGTAACAACCATGGTTACCGGTTCGGTATACGCGTATTCGAGTTGTGTATTTACCCCAATTCCACCGGTTGTTTGTGGCATCACCCTGCGGGCGTCGTCATACACAATAATGGTTGCCTTGCTCTGGCCGTTTTCGACGCCATTGCCTGCAATGCTGAATACAGTACTGTTTTCAACATTGGTTCCGCTTACCGAGGCAATATCTGAAGGTAATACTGTCGGCAGTGTAAACCCGAATCCATTGTGAAATGATGCGCCGAAGGCTTTGATGACGAAGGTGGCTGTAATGCTCTGAACGACTTCAGCATCGTTTTTGTTTACGGCAAAGTTATAGTCAATGATCAGGTCATTGAAGTCATAGTCGCCTTTACCAGGCCACAGGTCTTCGTAAGCGAGTGTGCCGGCAAGCTGGTCGCCATCATCGTCGCCGCCGCATCCGGTGATAATTTCTTCGAGCAATCCACCAGCCGGGTTTTCAGCAGTCAGTTTGAAGGTGTCTTCGCTGGTTCCGGTAGCAGTAATATTTAAGGTTTGGTTAACAGCCAACTGGTAGGTCCCGCTGCTGATCTGAACATTATTTTTATAAAGGGTGTATGCTTTTGCGGTGGTCATTCCTCCGTCGCCTGTATTGCTGATAGTAAAAATCACATCAGGCTGGGAGCAAACCGATGAGAGTTCAATGTATGGATCTTCTTCATCGGGGTTTTCAGGGCAAGTGAGGGTATTTCCACTTACACCTTCGTGAAAACTAAGGATGATATTTTCGGCAGCAGTGGCGTATTCTGAAGCTGTATGACCATTCAGTCCGCCTCCGCCAAGGGCGATTTCTGCCATAGCCAGGAAGTCGTTCACTGACATATTAGCAAAAGGGCCATCGATGAAAACGAGATCACCCAGTTCATAATCTGGGTTTGTTCCCAGGTATCCGGCAGCGTTAAAATCCCGGTTAAGGCGTGCTGCAATGATCTGGTCAGCCATATTGCCAAGGTGAAGTCCTTCAGCAGGATTAGTCCAACTTTGGGATAATACAGCTGGTCCGCCACCACCAGGAAGGTAATCCTGCACATTGATGGAAGCGTTAAAAGTGATTGTATAATGGGCAGGATCTCCAACGATAAAGTTTACCGGGTACACATCATCAAAATGAAGGTCGCGCAAGGTGCCTACATTATTGCCATTAGCCACACTTCCCCATCCACCTTTTGAGTAAGTAATAAAACCACTCAGGTCGCAACCAACAGTTTCTGTTGATCTTGCGCTGAGGTTGAAATCGTAATACAGTTCACCATTGCTTACAAATACCATATTTGGTCCGGTGGCACCACTGTAGGTAAGCTTAAGCTCATTCAGGTAAGTAGGAATGGTAACTTTTGTCCTGATGGTTCTGGAGCCATCTTCGGGGTATCCCCTGAAATAGCGTTTCGATCCATCGCGGTTGGTGATGATCAAGGGCTGAATATCGCCATCTGCTGGCAATTTCACCGTAACATCCAATGTTTGTGTTGTTTTCCAGTCGAAATCAGCCGGCACAACCAGGTCGCTCACCGACTTGATGGTCTTGTCCGGAGCAGGATCGTTGCTTTTGTTGCAACTGATTGCCAGTAGAGAGGCAATTAAGAGAATGAATAAGTAATTCGTTGTTTTCATGGCCTTATGTTTTTAGGTTCGTTTTCATTATTCCAACAATCGTGCCAATGTTTTAACTTGTTGAATATATGATTGTTACAATAATACACTGAGACAGAAAACTCGCTATTTCTGGACTAAATTCCGATAATCATGCGGCTTGTTGTCTAAAATGGACACCTGTGTAGCAAAAAATGCTGTTAGCATGGAATACTTTTACAACGAATCAAAGATAAGGTAATCCGGACCCTTCTAACATATTCATTTTCATTGCACGGGGATTGCTCACGAGGATATCCAGCAAATTGATGGTTATGAAAACGGGGCGTTTTGGAATAAGGGAAAGATGTGGTCACAAAAAAAAGCCCTGCTGATCAAAAGATCATCAAGGCTGATTTGTCATTTTGGTGCCCAAGAAAAGACTCGAACTTTCACGACCGTGCGGTCACTACACCCTGAATGTAGCGCGTCTACCAATTTCGCCACTTGGGCTTTAACACCTAAAAATAAAAGAACGTGCCCAGGACAAGATTCGAACTTGCACACCGTAACCGGCGCCAGCCCCTCAAGCTGGTGTGTCTACCAATTCCACCACCTGGGCTAAAGGACTGCAAAAGTAAAATATTATTTCATTCCCTGCAGCATTTGGCGGTATTTTTTTTTAGCATTTCAACTCGCACTGCTTTTACACAATTGTTATATTTGACCTACATATTAAATCCGCTACAGATGACGCAGCTCAACGACAAGGATCTTCAACAAATCAAGCAAAAAGGCATTGATAAATTGCAGATTGACAAACAAATAACTTCCTTTGTGAAGGGATTCCCCTATGTAAAACTGGTTGCTCCGGCAACTGTTTCAAGTGGGTTGCTGGCCCTGTCTCCGCATGAAGTAGATCAGTGGATCAGGCATTTTGATGAGCAAAAAGACCGGTTTAACCTGTTAAAATTTGTTCCTGCGTCAGGCGCTGCAAGCAGAATGTTCAAGCACCTCTTTGAGTTTCTGCAGGAATTTGATGGCAGTGAAGCTACCGTGGCTAAACTTTCAGCCGAAGCAGGCTTTAATACTGCTGCATACTTTATTCAGCATATCAGGAAGCTGGCGTTTTTCAACAGCCTGTCGAAGAAATTGGATGCAGCCGGAAGCAATATTGACGAGCTACTCAACAACAAAGCCTACGACAGGGTTATTGAATTCCTGCTTTCTGACGATGGCCTGGGATACGCCAACCTGCCCAAGGCATTGCTCGAATTTCACGCCTACCCTGCCGGGAGCAGGCTGGCGCTTGAAGAACACCTGATTGAAGCCTTCCACTACACTACTGACGAGCACAATGTCGCCAGGGTTCACCTGACCATATCACCTGAACACCGCTCTCGTTTCGAAGAAGAAATCAGCCGCGCTACAGCGCTATACGAGAAGTTGCTGGGTGTGAGGTTCGAAATCAGCCTATCGGAGCAAAAGTCATCCACTGACACCATCGCCGTTGACCTTAACAATGAGCCTTTCAGAAATGAAGATGGCAGCCTGCTTTTCAGACCGGGAGGACATGGCGCACTGATTGAAAACCTGAACGACCTCGAAGAAGACATTATTTTCATTAAAAACATCGACAATATTGTTCCCGACCGCCTCCGCAACGACACTTACCGTTATAAAAAAGCACTGGCCGGATTGCTTATCGACCGGCAGGATAAGACCTGGGACTACCTGGACCTGCTCGATAGTGGCAACCTGATGAGTGAAGAAATTGAGGAAATCAGGCGATTTGCAGCGGAGCAACTGATGATCGCTATTCCGCCAGCCTTTGATGGCCTGAGCGAAATTGAGAAAATTGACTATCTGTTTGTTAAATTAAACAGACCTATCCGGGTTTGCGGCATGGTTAAAAACGAAGGTGAGCCGGGAGGCGGACCTTTCTGGATTGAAAACACCGATGGTGAAGTTTCACTGCAGATCATCGAATCATCACAGATGGACCTGAAGAATAAGCAACAATCCGAGCTCATTGCCAAATCAACCCACTTTAATCCTGTTGACCTTATTTGCGGTATGTACGATTTTCAGGGCAATAAGTTTGATCTGAAGGAATACATTGATGAAGAGACAGGGTTCATTTCGCTGAAGTCAAAAGACGGCCGTGACCTGAAGGCGCTTGAGCTGCCGGGCTTATGGAATGGAGCCATGGCCGACTGGATCACGATTTTTGTCGAAACCCCGATCATCACCTTCAACCCGGTGAAAACAGTCAATGACCTGCTGAGGCCGCAGCACCAGCCTGCTTAAGCGCGCTGTGCAGGCTGTCTTTTTTCGGCTGGCTTAACCAGCCAGGACGACAGCACAGCTGTGATCAAGGCAACAATAAAGGTCAGCATCCTTGTGGTAATGATTTCTTCCATGCCCGAACTGATCCATATGATGGTAAACAGCATGCCGGTTATAATGGTGATCACCACTGCCCTGCCATGGTACTTTTCCCAGAAGAGGCTTAGCAGAACGACCACTGAAAATGTCCCGCCGATACCAGCCCAGACATAACTTACCAGCGTAAAAATCAACTGCTGGTTGATTACCATCCCGAGCAGCAAAGCAACCACGGCCAGCGAACCTGTCACGATCCGTGACTGAAGCAAGGGCGCTCCCTTTGTGTAACCCATCGACTTTAAGGCAGGCCTCAACAGGCTTTCGGTGAATTCTGTTGCACTCAGGATCAGCAGCGAATCCGCTGTGGAGATCATGGCAGCAATGGCTCCTGTGATTAAAATGGCAGCGATGGCCGGAGGAAATATCCGCATGACCACTGACGGCATCACAAACTCCTGATCACTCAATCCGTTGGGGCCGAAAATTGCCAGGCCGATCCAGCCAAGCGAGAGGGCGCCCAGGTACGCAATCACAGTCCATGCAATGCCGATATTGCGTGCTTTCCTGGCTTGGCGGGCATCAGCAATGGCCATGAACCGGACCGACAGTTGTGGCTGACCTCCCAGGTAACCAAAGAACCAGGAAAATCCACCTGCAATAACAATTCCAGCCGGAAATCCTTTGCTGATGCCGGTGAGTGAGGTGTAGCCATCACCTGCCGCTGTCAATGCTCCGCCAATGCTGTCAGCAAAAAGGCCTGGTTCGTGCTGAATATAATAAAGGCCAACGATGGGACCTACAGTGAGCGTGGTAATCATAATAATTGCCTGCACCACATCGGTATACACCACGCTTTTAAATCCACCATATAAGGTGTAAGGCACGATGACACCTGCAGTGATCAGCATACCCAGTCGGGGATCGATCCCGAACAATGTGAACAGCGTCTTTCCGCCGCCCAAAAACTGGGCACCGACATAAAAGAAGAAAAAGAACACAATGGTAAAGCTGGCCACCATCCTGATCATTTTGGCAGATTCGCCGTGTTTTTGTGCCAGAAAATCAGAATAGGTATTGATGTCATACCTCACGGCAGCAGCCTGCAGCCTGAATGCAATCAGCGCCCAGGCAGTGATGATGCCTGCAACGCAACCGATGGCCGTCCAGATTTCAGCAAGACCAGTGGCATAGGCTGCTCCGGGAAGTCCCAGCAATGCCCAGCTGCTTTCGCCCGTTGCCCTCTCCGACAAGGCAGCCACCCAACCCGGCAACTTGCGCCCGGCAATGGCATAATCCTGCTCATTCTTTACTTTGCGACCCTGAACCATTCCCCACAGCACCAACAAGCTGATGTAGAGCACCATGACCGCAGCAACCAAAAACTGTGTTTGATGATCCATGTGACTTTCTTTTAGGTTCGTTATTGACGAAATGTCAGTTTTTAAAGCCACCAAAATAATACTTTTGCCTGAAATGATCAAGGCAGGGTTTTTGATAAATTCCAAAAAAAAAACGATCGATGATCACAGCAGATATTGAGATAGAAGACCTGGTCAGGCAATACCCTTTCACAGTGCGGTATTTAATGGAAAAAGGCATCAGGTGCATTGCCTGTGGCGAACCTGTGTGGGGAAGCCTGCGTGATGCAGCCACCGAAAAAGGATATGATGCAAACCAGCTTGCGCAATTCGTAAATGAAATGAATACCCTTGCTGAGGCTCGCAGCTGATCGCAAACACTAAGGTGCCAGGCGGCCGAGAACCCAGTTTTTGTCAGCACTTACGCTATAACGAATTCTGTCGTGCAACCGGTCAGGTCGCCCCTGCCAGAATTCGATCATATGCGGCACAACACAATAACCACCCCAGTGCGCGGGCCTGTTTATGTTTCCTGACTCTTTAGCATGCTTCTCAGCGGCCATGACCAGGTCATCACGAGAAGAAATTGATTTGCTTTGAGGCGACACGATGGCACTGATGCGGCTTTGCAAGGGCCTGCTGTTGAAATAGGCATCCGATTCATCCTCTGGTATTTTTTCAGCGCGCCCTTCGATCCTTACCTGCTTTTCGGCTTCGCGCCAATAAAAGTTCAGGGCAACAAGCGGGTTTTGTGCAATGGCCAGGCCCTTCGCACTCTGATAATTGGTAAAAAACACAAAGCCCTTGTAGGTTGCTTCCTTTAACAGCACGACACGCGATGAGGGTGCATTGTCGAGAACGGTGGACAGCACCATGGCATTTGCATCATAGATGCCAGCATTTTCGGCTTGGTTGTACCATTGCGCAAACAGCTCAAGGGGATCAGCCGGCAGGCCGGCATCTTCAAGCACTGACCGGTGATAATTGTTTCGTTTATCGTTTAAATCGAGCATTGTCCATTTTTAAACAAAAATAACTAACTTGCTGCACAAAAATAACACAATGGCTATGCTGTTTAGGCGCAAATTCATATATGTACCCACCTTTTTTGGTTGGCTATTGATAATCTGCATATTAATTACAGGCGCTTACCTTTCCCTGAGGCACACCTATTCCTTCCTTGCAGCATCGAAGCCGGCAAAATCGAAAATCCTGGTGCTCGAAGGATGGATAGATGAAAAATGTGTGCAGAATGCCATTGGTTTATACAGGGCAAACGGCTACGAATACCTTGTTGTTACCGGAGTGCCCATCACACAATGGACCTATTCATCGCCTTTCAGCAATATGGCTGATGCGACAGCAGGATCCATCAGGCGCATGTATTTTAAGGACTCGATCTACAAAGCCATCGTGCCATCAGCAGTCCTTCGCGACAGAACCTATTCAACTGCTGTTGCCCTTAAAATGAATCTGGAGAAATGGAATTTCCCATACAAAGATTTCGATTTATACACCGTTGGTGCGCATGCCCGGAGGTCATACCTTGTTTACAAAAAAGCATTTAACGACGGACGTTATATTGGCCTCATTGTCGACACTGATCCTTCCTTTGAGCCTGAAGATTGGTACAATACCAGTCGCGGATTCCGGATTGTGCTAAGCGAGCTGATCAGTTATTTCTACTCGTTGCTTTTCTTTCATCCCGACGAGGAACAGTTTAAAAAACTGATCACCGATGGCTTCTACTTCGACAAGATACAGCAGGTCAGGCTGGATACCGACAATGAATTTGCCGATATCAGGCAGTCGCCTCTTGACAGTGCCAACGTGCCTGAGTTCAGTGGATTGAATTATTATCCAATTGATCCTTCCTACCTTGTTAAAGCAGCTTTTACTGTGGACACCACAAGCCCGCCTTTTGAAATGCAAACCTCGAAAACCAGGCGACCGATGTACCGCAAATACGGTTTGATTAAGTTTACACTCAGGGATACCAGCTTTGTACTCGCTGCATACCAAAACCTGGATTACCTCAAAACTCACCCTGATTACAAGGAACTGTTTGTGCCTTTTAAAGATAAAACCAATGGAAAAACAACCTATGGAGCCGGAAGGTATCTCGATATCCCCATTCCAGCCACAGACAGCGTAGTTATCGATTTTAACCTTGCCTACAACCCATATTGTGCCTATGCCGAAAGGTGGTCCTGCCCATTGACGCCATTGGAAAACTACCTTGAAACACGCATCGAGGCAGGCGTATTAAATTACCATTAAAATGAACTGAAAGCTGTGACAAATAATCGATGGGATATTAGCCTGCTGTATGTTGAGGACGAAAAAATTCTCCGAAGCATCTATGAGAAGGTGCTTGCACCAAGGGTCAGTCAGTTTTACCTGGCAGAAAACGGCGAGGAAGGCTTTCAATTATTCCTTGAACACAAGCCCGACCTGGTGATAACTGACATCAAGATGCCCATCATGAACGGGCTTGATATGATGCGTAAGATCAAAAAGCAGTTTCCTGAAGCGAGGGTGATCATCATGTCGGCCTATGGCGAGTCGCATTATTTTATGCGGGCCATCGAAAACGGGGTCAAAGGATTTTTGCTCAAGCCCGTCGATAATGACAAGCTGCTGCGGACCATCGATGAACAGGCACGCGAGATTCAGCTCGAAAAAAGTGTATTGTACGAAGAATCGATGCGCAAAAAGGCAGAAGCCGAATTGCGCCAGAATGAAATTGTGCTTCAGTCGGTGAGCGATGTGGCCGAAATATTCCTGCAGCAAAAATACAATAACAATACCATACAGTTGGTGCTAAAGAAATTGGGTGAGGCAACCGACAGCAGCAGGGTGTATTATTTTGAGAACTATACTGAAAATGGCGTGCCTTTCTGCAGGCAGGTGCTCGAGTGGGTTTCGGATAATGTTGAACCCCAAATTAACAACGAGGCTTTGCTTGCCATCTCCCACGATGAAGCGTTTTTTTCGCGTTGGGTAGCTAAACTTGGCAACCACGAAGCTATTTTTGGCCCGATCAAGGATTTTCCCGAAGCAGAGAGGGAAATACTTGAACCCCAGGGAATCCAGTCATTGCTTGCTGTTCCTGTGTTTATACAATCAAGTTGGCAGGGATTCATTGGTTTCGACGATTGCTTTACCGAACGGAGGTGGAGTCCAGTGGTATCAAACACACTGGGTGTTGCTGCAAACATCATGGGTGCTGCAGCGCACCGGGCACGCATAGAGGAGCAGTTGCGCAACCTGAATGCTGAGCTGGAACAACGTGTCGAAAAGCGAACAAGGCAGCTACAAAAGGAAATCAGTGAGCGCAAACAAACCGAAATCCTGCTGCGAAGCAGCGAAGAAAAGTACAGGTTGATCTTTGAAAACGCCAACGATGGCATCTTTCTGTCGAGCGATGGACAAATCAGGTTCATTAATCCAAAAGCCTTTGAAATCACGGGTTACCTGCCAAAAATGGTCATCGGAAAGCCCTTTACGGATTTCATTCATCCCGATTACCGTGAAATGGTGCTCGACAACCATTACCGGCGGCTCAGGGGTGAAGCAGTAGAGGAATCGTATGACATCAAAATCATCGATGCCCAGAAAAAGGTCAAATGGGTTGAGTTGAAATCGAACCTGATTCATTGGGATGATGAGCCATCGGTGCTTACCTTTATGACCGATATTGATACCCGCAAGCGTTATGAAGAAGACCTGAAGGAACTCAACCAACACCTTGAAGCCCGCGTTAAGCATGAGTTGAAACAGATTGAACAACAGCAGCAGTTACTGATTCAGAAGTCGAAGCTTGAATCGTTGGGTGAGCTCTCCGCCGGTGTGGCACATGAAGTGAACCAGCCCCTGGGCGGCCTGTCGATGAGCCTTGACAACATCCTTTTCGAAATGTCGAACAAGGAGCTGACAAACGAATATGTGAGTAAAAAAGTCGCCCTGATGTTCGACGACATTGAGCGCATCAGAAAGATCATCAACCACATCAGGGCATTTTCCCGCGACAGGGAAAACCAGCCCATGGAAGCTGTAAACATCATTCAGGTGGTTAACAACACCTTGTCGCTCGTCAACAGGCTCTATATCGATCACCTCATTGATCTGAATGTCAGCCTCGATATGAAACATTGCTATTTTGTTGGCAACAGCTTCAAACTCGAACAGGTGCTTTTGAACCTGCTGAGCAATGCCAAATTTGCCGTTGAACAGCAAGCCCTATTAAAAGGACCTGACTTCGTCAAGCGCATTCAGATTAAATCGTGGGCAGAAAAGGGAAAACTATTCCTCGAAATTACGGACAACGGCGTGGGCATCGCTGAAGAAAACCTCACCCGGATTTTTGATCCGTTTTTCAGTACAAAAAAGGCCGAAGAAGGTACTGGCCTTGGTTTATCAATATCATACGGCCTGATGATAGAGATGAATGGCAGCATCACCGTTGAAAGCAAGCTTGGTGCTTACACCAAGCTATTAATTACACTAGCAGAGCATATAAATACAACAACATGAGCAATTTGAGCATCCTCATTCTCGACGACGAAAAAAGAGTCAGGGATGAGATCAGTGAGTACTTACGAAAAAACGAATTTAACATTTTCCTGGCTTCCTGCCCTTCGGAAGCCTTTGCGATTATGGATCAGTCCACAATAGACCTGGCCATTGTCGACATTAAGCTGCCCGAGATGGATGGGTTGGAAGTATTGAAAATCACCAAGCAAAAGTACCCGGAAATTGAAGTGATCATGATATCGGGTCATGGTGATATGGGCAGTGTGATTGAGGCAATGCGTTTGGGGGCAATCGATTATTTCCCGAAGCCGTTCAGGCTGATTGACATCAACACGTCCATACAGCGTTCAAGGAGGTTTATTGAGCTTAACCGGCAGGTAAGCATCTATAATAACAGCATTTCGGTACTATCGAAAAAGCTGTATCAGGACAACGGCAGCCAGATGATTGGCGTGAGCATGGCCATAAAGCAGGTTGTGGAGTTAATGGAAAGGGTTTCGCTCACCGACAATACCTCGGTGCTTATCACCGGTGAAAGCGGCACAGGCAAAGAGCTCGTAGCCCTGGGCATTCATCACCTGAGCAAACGCAACAAATTTCTATTCCATTCGGTCAACTGTTCTGCCATCACCGACAGCCTGTTCGAAAGCGAGTTTTTCGGACACCGTAAAGGCTCATTTACAGGCGCCATCGACGATCGGCAGGGCTGGTTCGAAACCACCAACAAAGGCACCCTTTTCCTCGACGAGATTGGTGATATGCCAATGTCGCAACAGGCCAAACTGCTCAGGGTGCTTGAGGAAAGGAAGGTGAGCCGTGTTGGCGGAAACCAATCCATTCAGGTAGATGTCAGGGTGATCGCCGCTTCGAACCAACAGCTGGAGAAAATGGCTGATGAAAAAAAATTCAGAAGCGACCTGTACCACCGGCTCAGCACTTTCATCATCCACATACCGCCCTTGCGCGAAAGAAAAGAAGACATCCCCTTGCTCATTGCTCATTTCATCAAAGTGTATGCCCAGAGCATGGGGAAGAAAATAGAAGCAGTATCAAGGGAAGTAAGTGAGATGCTTCAGCACTACCATTTCCCCGGAAACATCAGGGAGCTGCGAAACATGATTGAGCGTGCCGTGATATTGTGCGACACCAGGGTGCTTGAGCCATCACATTTTCCAGGGTTTAGCCCGAAAAAGCCACAACTCATCAAGACACAGGCTGTTGTGAACCTGGACCTCGAACAAATGGAACGCGATATGATTGAGCGCGCCATGGCAATGGCCGAAAACAACAAATCGAAGGCTGCTTCCCTGCTGAACATTTCGTGGCAATCGCTCGACAGGCGGTTAAAGAAATTTGGAACAGAGCAGGATTAAAAAAAAAAGCCACAACCTTTCGGTTATGGCTTTTTGAATCATTGGGTTCAGCTTACCTTACTGCATCAACGATGGCCTTGAAGGCCTCGGGATTGTTCAGTGCCAGGTCGGCTAAAACCTTACGGCTAAGCTCGATATTCTTTTCATGAAGTTTGCCCATGAAAACGCTGTATGACATATCATACTCCCTTACAGCGGCATTGATACGTTGAATCCACAACGCCCTGAAGTTACGTTTGTTGGTTCGTCTGTCGCGGTACGCATACTGTTGGCCTTTTTCGAATGCGTTTTTAGCCACCGTCCAGACATTTTTCCTGCGTCCAAACTGACCTTTGGTCAGCTTCATCACTTTTTTGCGCTTCGCTCTCGAAGCTACTGCATTTACTGATCTTGGCATTTTTTTCTAATTTTCCACCATAGCGCTCCTCAACGGAATCTTTGTGGCTATGGCAAAGTTAAACAATTAATTACTAAAAGTTTAGCATTTCCCTGATGTTCTTCTCGTCTGTTTTGTCAACAGTAGCCGAGTAGGTCAGGTTACGCTTACGTTTGGTCGACTTCTTGGTCAGAATGTGACTTTTGTAAGCATGCTTCCTTTTGATTTTACCGGAGCCTGTAAGCGCAAATCGCTTTTTTGCACCGGATTTGGTTTTCATCTTTGGCATTACTTAAATTTATTAAATTGGGTTAATTATCTGCTATTTTTTAGGAGCGATCATCATCATCATCTTTTTGCCTTCAAGTTTTGGCAACTGCTCAACCTTGCCATATTCTTCCAATTCCTGTGCAAATTTCAACATAATCAGCTCGCCCTGATCTTTGTACACTATCGAACGGCCTTTAAACAACAGGTCAACCTTTACCTTGGCTCCTTCTTCAAGAAATTTGATCGCGTGCTTGAGTTTGAACTCAAAATCGTGGTCATCGGTATTGGGCCCCAACCTGATTTCCTTAACAATGATTTTTGTTGACTTGGCTTTAATTTCCTTTTGCTTTTTCTTGAGTTCAAAAAGAAACTTCTTGTAATCAAGAATTTTACAAACCGGTGGGTTTGCAGTGGGTGAAATTTCAACCAGATCAAGGTGCTGCGCTTCGGCCATGGCCAGGGCTTCGCGCAACTGATAGATTCCCGTCTCAACATTTTCGCCAACAACCCTAACCATCGGGGAAGAAATACGTTGGTTAATCTTGTGAAGTTCCTCTTTTTTAGGCATAACGCGCGGACTTCTACCTCTAAACTGTGCTATAATTCAGTTCTCCTATATTAGTTAAACATCAATTAAAATTCGTTTTATGCTTGTTGCATCCTTGATTCTTCTTCATGAATCATGTCTGCAAGTTGTTGTAAACTAAATGTTCCCACATCGCCTTGGCCATGCCTCCTCAACGAAATACTGCCTTCTGCCTCTTCCCGCTCACCCACTATCAGCATAAAGGGGATTTTCTTCAGTTCAGCATCCCGGATTTTCTTACCGGCCTTCTCGCTCCTGTCGTCAATGAGGGCGCGAATATCGGAATTATTTAGGAATTGTAAAACTTTTTCTGCATAATTCTGATATTTTTCACTGATTGGCAGAATGATAGCTTGCTCAGGACTTAGCCACAAAGGGAAGTTTCCGGCACAATGTTCGACCAAAACAGCAACAAATCGTTCCATCGATCCGAAAGGTGCGCGATGAATCATGACCGGACGGTGACGGTCGTTATCGGCACCAATGTATGACAAATCAAAGCGTTCGGGCAGGTTGTAATCGACCTGTATGGTTCCAAGCTGCCATTTGCGTCCAATGGCGTCTTTCACCATAAAGTCCATCTTTGGACCATAGAAAGCAGCTTCACCCTCAACAAGTATGGCCTCAAGCCCTTCCTCAACGGCAACTTCCTTGATGGCTGTCTCTGCCTTTTCCCAATTTTCGTCTGATCCGATATACTTTTCTTTGTTGTTCGGGTCACGCAACGAAATCTGTGTTACAAATTCTTTGAAGTCAAGCGCCTTGAAAATGCGCATGATGATCTTGATAACACCCTTGAATTCTGTTTTGATCTGATCTGGCGTACAGAAGATATGGGCATCATCCTGTGTAAACCCCCTCACACGGGTCAAGCCATGCAACTCACCGCTTTGCTCGTAACGGTAAACAGTTCCAAATTCGGCGTACCTGATTGGAAGGTCCTTGTATGAATGTGGCTTTGCATTGAAAATCTCACAATGGTGAGGACAATTCATTGGTTTCAAAAAGAAAGCTTCACCTTCGATGGGGGTTGTGATCGGGCGAAATGAATCCTTTCCGTATTTATCAAAGTGACCGGAAGTTTTATACAGGTTCACATTGCCGATATGGGGAGTGATCACCGGGAGGTATCCCGCTTCTTTCTGTACTTTTTTCAAAAACTGTTCAAGCCTTTCCCTGAGTTGGGCTCCTTTTGGCAACCATAAGGGCAAACCGGCACCCACTTTCTGAGAGAAGGTAAACAGTTCGAGTTCTTTGCCTAGTTTTCTGTGGTCGCGCTTTTTGGCTTCTTCCAACAAAACCAGGTATTCTTCAAGCTCTTTGGCTTTGGTAAAGGTGATGCCGTACACACGGGTCAGTTGCTTGCGTTTCTCGTCACCGCGCCAGTAAGCACCTGCTATGCTGGTCAGTTTTACTGCCTTGATCATGCTTGTATCAGGCACATGGGGACCGCGGCACAAGTCAGTGAAGGTGCCACTTTTATATAGCGTAATCTGTCCATCAGTGAGTTCACTGATCAATTCCAGCTTGTATTCATCTCCTTTTTCGGTAAAATACTTTTCCGCTTCTGCTTTGCTGACTTCTATCCTATTGAAGGTTTGCTTTCCGCGGGCGATTTCAATCATGCGTTTTTCAATATCGGTGAGGTCAGCTTCAGTCAATGTCTTTTCGCCGGTATCAATATCGTAATAGAATCCATTTTCAATATCCGGACCAATACCGAATTTCACACCCGGATAAAGCTGTTCAATGGCTTCGGCCATCAGGTGTGCCGATGAATGCCAGACAGTGGCCTTGCCAGCGGGATCATTCCAGGTATATAACTGAATTTTAGCGTCTTTCTGAATCGGACGGGTAGCATCCCATACCTCACCATCAATGCCTGCCGACAGTACATTGCGCGCAAGTCCTTCGCTCAGGCTCTTGGCAATGTCAATTGCTGTTACACCAGCTTCAAATGGCCTGACATTACCATCCGGAAAAGTTATGTTAATCATCAACTTATGTTGGGTTAAAAAATTGGGTGCAAAGATAAGCATTTATTGCTTAGCATTGAAAAGTGACCGGGTTGTATCCCTGAATTTGTTTAACTGTCGCCGAGTTCCACCTTGCGCAGATCGAGCAGGTTGATCGGATTGCCATTAAAATGAGCCACCCTTTTGTTTACAAACCTAAGCGATTCATCGTAGAACAGCACCACCACTGCTGCTTCATCCATCACAAGGCTATCGAGTTGGGTGTAATATTGCAGGCGCTCAGCCGGATCAGTGGTTTGCATAGCCTTATCATACAAGGCATCGAAAGCCTGGCGCTGAAACCTGGTGTAATTGGGCCCGGCAGGCGCCTTGTTCCGGCCATAAAACAGCGAAAGGTAATTTTCTGCATCAGGATAATCCGCTACCCACGAAGCCCTGAAAAATTCGAGCTTGCCCTTGGCACGCATTTCGCGCATCATGGCAGCCGGGCTGACTTCAATGTTCACCTGCATGCCCAATTCGCCAAGCTGAGACTGTACGAACTTGCAGATATCAACATAATCAGCTGTAGTAGTCAAGGTTATCGGAACATTCCTTTTTCCCGACTCAGTAAGTAATTCCTTTGCCAGGACAGGATTAT
The DNA here is from genome assembly GCA_018816765.1 of Bacteroidota bacterium. Lineage (GTDB taxonomy): Bacteria > Bacteroidota > Bacteroidia > Bacteroidales > F082 > UBA6192. The sequence goes on along the minus strand of JAHIUX010000078.1, from coordinate 102,269 downwards.
ATGTATATCCATAAGTTGATTCCGCGTTGTATCCAGGTAAACCGGGTGGGATCATGCCATGATGGCCGGCGATACCGATGCCGTTTCTCAAATATCGGATAAGTTTCCTGCGATCGATGCCGTAATTGATCGCCTGTCGGAGCTTTTTGTCAGCCACTGAATTCCCGCTGGCTTCCCTGATCAGCAGTCCAAGGTACTCGGTGTTCAAAAAAGGCCTTCGGATAAGGTTTATTCTGTCAGTATATTTCCGTTTGAGTTCACCATCACGGCTTAGCACCTCGTCTTTATACCTGGCATCTATTCCTGACATAAAGTCGAGCTCGCCCTTGGCAAATTCCATGAATGCTGTTTGTTTATCGATCAGGAAACTGATGGCAACTGCATCAATTTTGGGGCAATCCTCTTCTTCACTCGCTTCAAAATAGTGTTTGTTTTTACGCAGCACCAGCTTCACGCCCTCTTTCCAATAGGTAAACTGAAAGGGTCCCGTACCAACCGGGTGGTTTCTGAAGCCCGTGCCATAGTATGCAACAGCTTCCTCCGGAAGTACAGCAGCATAGGGCATGCTCAGCATCCCAAGAAATGGCGGGAAGGGGGCAATTAACTCTATGCTGAAGGTGCTGTCGTTGGGTGCATCAAATGCATAACCATCCTCACTGCGTGCAACCTGGTTGAAAATCCATGTCCCCGGAGAAGCCAATTCAGGACTAAGCAAACGCTTAAAACTGAACACGAAATCTTTTGCGGCCACCTTTCTTGGTACTGATCCAAAGACCACATCTTCATGAAAATACACATCACTTCTTAAAGTAAATGTGTAAGTCAATCCATCAGCGCTTACCTCCCACTTTTTTGCAATTGCGGGCACAATATGCATCTCATCATCGAGCGAAACAAGGCCATTAAACAACTGATTGCATACCCAGGTATGCGGCAGGTCTTTGGCAAAGGCCGGATCAAGGGTGGCTATACCCGAAGGTTCATTATACCTGAAAATTTTTAGTCCATTACCTTCAACACCTTTGCTCTGGCCACACCCACCCAGGAAAAAGGTGGCAGCCACTGCAACAAGTAAAAAAAACCTGAATGCTCTGTTCATACCTGGTTCTCATGCGAAACATGCCAAAATTAGAAAGAATAAGCAAGGTGCTGACAAAAAACACGACGGGATGACCGCATTTACGCTTAAATTGAATATTTTTGGAAATATATTTACACCCTTATGAAAGCATTAACAATGGTATTCGGCTGCGCACTGCTCGTTGCAGGAATACATGCGTCGGCCCAGACAGTGACTGACGCCGATGGCGCACAGATGTGTTCGCACAAAAAGCAACTGTTGGTTGCTGCCCCGGCCGTGGCCGGGCCAAACTCGCCCAGGCATAGTTTTGATGTGCTGAATTACACCCTGGAAATGGATATTTACAGGAGTTTTTTCAGTCCGTATCCAAAGGATTTTGAAGCCATGAACACCGTCAGGTTCAGGGTCGATACGGCACTCTCAGCCATCGACCTTGATGCTGTAAACAGCTCATTGGTTGTAAGTTCCGTTGGGCTATCCGGTTCTACTTATACTCACACCAACGATATATTGCACATTGTCCTCGACCGCGTCTATGAGCCGGGAGAAGTGGTTGATGTGTCAATAGCTTATGCACATAACAATGTGGAAGATGCCGCTTTTTATGCTGGCAACGGTCATGTGTTTACCGATAATGAACCGGAAGGTGCGCGACATTGGTTCCCCTGTTGGGATAAGCCCAGCGACAAGGCCACCACGGACATCACCGCGCGGGTTCCGGCTTCGGCACGTCTGGGTTCAAACGGGCTGTTGGCTGACTCGACTATTGTTGGCGACACGCTGATTTATCACTGGATCTCCCGCGATCCTCTGCCCACTTACCTGGCAGTGTTGTCCAGCCGCACCGACTACAACCTCGATATCATCTACTGGCAGGATCCTGAAAACCCCGATTATCAGCTGCCCATCAGGTTTTATTCAAATCCCGGTGAAGACGCTTCATGGATACAGCAACGCATACTTCCCATGGTCACTCATTTTTCTGGAGCCTATGGGGAATTTCCATTCGAAAAAGACGGTTATGCCAGCTTAAATAGCCAGTTTACCTGGGGAGGCATGGAAAACCAATCGCTTACAAGCCTGTGTCAGAACTGCTGGTATGAAGGACTTGTTTCACATGAGTTTGCACACCAATGGTTTGGCGATATGATCAGTCCTGCCACCTGGTCGGAAATCTGGCTCAACGAAGGTTTTGCCACCTGGTCGGAAGCCTATTGGAAAGAAGCTGAAGGTGGCTACAGTGCCTACAAAAGCAGCATCCTGAACAGGGCAAGCAATTATCTTGGCAACAACCCGGGATGGCCGATATTCAACCCCGATTGGGCTATCAATACGCCACCAAACAGTATTTTGTTCAATACGGCCATCACCTATTCCAAGTCTGCCTGTGTGATCCATCAACTCAGGTATATCCTTGGTGATGAGAAATTCTTTCAGGCCATCCATGATTATGCCACCGACACCAATTACCGGTATAAATCAGTTAAGACAGTCGATTTCATCGACAGAATCAGCGAATCAGCCGGTGAAGACCTGCATTGGTATCTTGATCCCTGGTTAAACCAGCCCAACCATCCCGTTTATGCCAATGAATACTATTTTGTTCAACTGGCAGAAAACCAATGGGAAGTGCATTTCGACACAAGGCAAACGCAGACAAATGCCGGCTTCTTCCCCATGGATCTAAATATTTATGTGTTGTTTACGGATTTAACTGACACCGTTTACCGGGTTAGAAACCTGGTGAACAATGAATCGTTTGTATTTACTTCTGATAAGGAGCCCGGCTTTTTATCCTTTGACAACAGCAACGAAATTGTGCTAAAACAAGCCAGCCTTATCGTCGGATTGAATGGGCAATTAATTGGTGATAGTCAAATGAAGGCAATTCCTAACCCTGCCAGCAATACAGTGATGGTTAGTGCCGTTTGTGAAAGTGCAAGCACGCTTGAATTCAAGCTCATTAACACAACTGGAGTCGTTGTGTATACCCAGGCTTTTGGCAAACAACAGGCAAATCCGTTACAATTCAATATCGATGTAGGTCACTTACCGTCAGGGATGTACACCCTGATCATGCAGAGTAATTCATCAACAGTTGCCAGAAAAATACTGGTTTTACATTAGCCTGTCAGGTCATTTTCCTGCCATAGGCTTCCATCTTTTGAATCCACCGGAAACGATGTTTTTCGGTGGATTTTCGCATCGACCCGATGGAGCTGATGCGTACAGGTTTAATCCCGCAGAACTCAAGTACCCCTTTTCGCATGGCAAAATGACCCGGTGCACGCTGAACAAGGTAATAATACCATACAGGCGAATCCATGGTTACAACCAGGCGGGCGGTTTTTCCCTTGAGCAGTTTCACATGGTGGCGCCGGTCTTTGACATAACTGAAGGCAAATCCAGGGAGAAATGTCCTGTCGACAAAGCCCTTCAGTTGTGCCGGATAGGTTGACCACCAGTTGGGATAAAAGAACACCAGGTGATCGGCCCAGCTGATGTATTCCTGTGACCTGATCAGGTCTGGTTCAGGTTCCTGTTTTCCTTTATAGCCTTCATGAAAATTAGGATCAAAGCGCAACTCACTCAAAACAAGCTCTTTCACCTGTGCTCCGGCAGCAATACTGGCGTTAATATACGCATGCGTTAGCTGGTCGGTGAAGCTGTCCTTAACAGGGTTCCCGTGAATAATCAGGATGTTTTTCATTTTGGAGGAAAGATTGGTAAGGCTGTCTTCACCTTTTCATCCATCAGCGCAAGCTCAATCACCTCCATCATATTGTCCACAAAATAGAAGTTGACTCCTTTAACATAGCTATCCTTGATTTCAGCGAAATCGCGTTTGTTTTCTTTCGACAGAATAATGTCTGTTACTTTTGCCCGGTGTGCTGCCAGTATTTTTTCCTTAATCCCACCTACGGGAAGCACCTTACCCCTGAGTGTTATCTCGCCTGTCATCGCAAGGTTTGGTTTTACCTTGCGCTGGGTAAATGCTGATGCCAGTGCAGTAAACATGGTGATGCCTGCCGAAGGTCCGTCCTTTGGTGTAGCCCCTTCAGGTACGTGAATATGTACATTGCTCCGTTCGAAAATCGTAGGATCGATATCAAGTTGTACGGCGTGGGCTTTCAGGTATTCAAAAGCGATGACTGCCGATTCTTTCATCACATCACCAAGGTTTCCGGTAAGCTTGAGCTCGCCTTTGCCATAACTAAGGCTCACCTCTATAAACAGGATTTCTCCGCCAAAAGAGGTCCATGCAAGCCCTGTTACCACCCCAGGTAAGTCATTTTTAAGTGTTTGTTCGCGGTGGAACATCTCAACACCAAGCACTTTCTCGAGGTCGGCAGCATTGGTCTTTACCTCGTACGCTTCCTCCGAAGCAATGAATTTCACCTTGTTTCTGATAATCCTGGCGATTTGCCGTTCCAACGAGCGCACCCCGGCTTCTCTGGTATAGTTTTCGATGATTTTCCCGATGATTTTCACAGGAAACTTCACTTCCGAAGGTTTCACTCCATGTTCAGCCAGTTGTTTGGGAATCAGGTGTTTTTTGGCAATCTCAACCTTCTCCTCAACAAGGTATCCACTCAATTCAATGATTTCCATCCTGTCGCGTAAGGCGGGATGAACGGTGCTCAGTGTGTTTGCTGTGGCAATAAACATGATTTTCGACAAGTCGAAGTCGATTTCAAGGAAATTGTCATAAAAGCTGTTGTTCTGTTCCGGGTCGAGCACCTCGAGCAAAGCAGCCTGCGGATCACCCTGAATATTGTTGCCAATTACCTTGTCAATTTCATCAAGCACAAATACCGGATTGGCCGTTTTTGCTTTTTTCAGGTTCTGGATGATCCTTCCAGGCATGGCGCCGATATAGGTTTTGCGGTGCCCGCGCAGCTCAGCTTCGTCGCGCAGTCCACCCAGTGAAATGCGGATGTATTTTCGTCCAACTGCCCGTGCGATGGATTTACCGAGTGAGGTTTTACCAACACCAGGAGGGCCAACAAGGCATAATATGGGTGCTTTGAGGTCTTTCTTCAGCTTGTAAACAGCCAGGTGTTCGATAATCCTTTCCTTGACCTTTTCCAAACCAAAATGATCGGCATCGAGAATTCTGCTTGCGTTGTTCAGGTCGAAGTTGTCCACACTGTATTCATTCCATGGCAATTCAACCAGGTAATCAAGATAATTCAGCTGAATCGAATATTCAGCCGCGGAGGGGTTCATCCGTTGCAGCTTAACCATTTCACGGTTAAACGTATCCTTCACTTCGGCTGACCATTTTTTAGTGGCAGCCTTTTTGTTCAGCTCTTTTATTTCCAACTCATTAGGCGATCCGCCAAGTTCCTCCTGTATGGTTTTCAGTTGTTGGTTGAGCAGGTAATCGCGTTGCTGTTTATCGAGGTCGGTTTTCACCTTGCTCTGAATCTGGTTTTTCAGATCGAGCATTTGGAGCTCTTTCGTGAGCAATTCGAGTACCCTGTGGGCCCTTTCCCTGATATCGGTAACCTCCATCAGGCGCTGTTTTTCGGCATTGCTGATGTTGAGGTTGCTTGAAACGAAGTTCACCAGAAAAACCGGGCTCTCAATATTTTTTATTGCAAAAGAAGCTTCCGTTGGAATATTCGGCGATTTGTTGATGATTTGAATTGAAAGGTCCTTCAGTGATTGAATAAGGGCGGTGAACGATTGTTCATCAGGGACCGTTTGGTTCTGATCATACGACCTGACCCTGGCCTTAAAATATGGCTCATTTTGCACAATGCCAATGATTTCAAATCGCTTTTTGCCCTGAATAATCACTGTGGTGTTGCCATCAGGCATTTGTAGGATCTTAATAATGTAGGCCACCGTGCCCACCCGGTGCAGATCATCTTCTTCAGGGTCTTCTACTGCTGGATCCTTTTGCGCTGTCACACCGATTACACGATCTTTCTTATATGCTTCCTTGATCAGCTTAATCGATTTGTCGCGTCCTACAGTGATGGGAATCACCACCCCCGGAAACAGGACTGCATTGCGCAACGGCAAAATAGGCAACTCTTCGGGGATTTCCTCAGCATTCATGATTTCTTCATCTTCTGAAGAAAGCAAAGGAATAAATTCAGTTTCTGCATCAATGATATCAGAGAACTGCAGCATTTCGGGATTTATAATGTTGTCAATCATAGTTTGTCAGTCAAAATGGCAGGCATCCGCAATAATTACCCATTAATTTCTTTTCCAGGCCATCTGTCAACCTCAGGATATCAACTGATAAACCCTGATCACTGACATGGCACTGTTGGTTATGGATGTCTGATTTTGGATAACTGTCAATTCGTGTGCCAAAAAAATCAGGCACGGCGATTTTTGTAGGTCAGGCCGTACACTTCGGTCAGGATGGCTTGCTCTGTCTTCCCAAACTCTTTCCCTCGGCGGGCATACACTGCTTTTGCAATGTTCATGGCCTTTTTCAGGTCGAAATCGACAAAGCCCTGCGTGCCACCCCATGAAAATGAAGGAATAAAATTACGCTGGTATCCGGCGCCAAACACGTTTGCGCTAACGCCTACCACTGTTCCGGTATTAAACATGGTATTGATGCCACACTTTGAGTGGTCGCCCATGATGGTTCCACAAAACTGCACACCTGTCTGCACGAAGGATTCATCAGGATAGCTGTACAATTTCACGTCTTCATAATTATTTTTCAGGTTCGATGTGTTGGTATCGGCACCCAGGTTGCACCACTCACCCAAAACGGAATGTCCAAGGAATCCATCGTGAGCCTTGTTTGAATATCCAAAGATGACCGACTGGTTCACTTCGCCACCAACTTTCGAATAGGGACCGATTGTTGTGGGGCCATAAATTTTTGCATCCATCTTTAAAACAGCGTGTTCGCACAAAGCAAATGGTCCCCTGATTTTTGAACCTTCCATTACTTCAGCATCGCGACCGATATAAATTGGCCCAGTAGTAGCGTTCAAAATCGAAAATTCGACCTTAGCTCCTTCTTCAATGAAAATGTTTTCCTTTCCAATAGCCCTGTTTGTCTCGCTCAGCTTTTGCGATTTTCTTCCCTGGGTCAACAATTCGAAATCGGCCTGTATAGCAGCTGCATTCAGGCTAAAGATATCCCAGGTGTTTTCAAGTTTCAAAAATTCCTCCTCTGTAAACAAGGCATTTTCACCTTCCGTTTCATCGAAATCGCTGAGGTGTTCCGCGGTCAGTCGCATGGCGATTATGGTTTCTCCCTTGGCGATGGTTTGACCGGCCTTAAGGTTGCAAATCTGTTCTGTAAGTGATTTTGTCGGGCAAATTGATCCATTGATCAGGATATTTTCGCTTGCAGTCACCATCGGAAACTTAACACTCAGGTATGGCTCCGTCAGTGATGAAGTCTTTGCATTAAGGAATTTCTCCCACTTTTCACGTATGGTAAGGATGCCAAACCTGATATCGGCTACCGGGCGTGTAAAAGTCAAAGGCAATAAGTTATTACGGGTGATGCTATCAAACAGAATATAATTCATGACAAGTGGCGTTTTTCAATGGTTTCTTGCAAACAAATATACTAAGGAATCCTCAATAAATTGGCGTTGTTTATAAAATTGACCGATTAAGCAGTACTTTGTTAATAAGTCATGGTTCATAAACTAAAAAAGCCCTCAACGACTTGCTAAGGGCTGAAATATTATCCAATACAGAACCAACTATTTTGTACGTTGTTCGTAGTGTTTTTTGTATTTTGTCTTGAACTTGTCCACGCGACCGGCTGAGTCAACAAGTTTCATCTTACCGGTGTAAAATGGGTGCGACATATGGGAAATTTCAAGCTTCACAACAGGATATTCGTTCCCGTCTTCCCACACAATTGTTTCTTTTGTTTTTACAGTTGAACGGCTCAGAAAACTGTACTCGTTCGACATGTCTTTAAACACAACCAACCTATAATCCTTTGGGTGAATGTCTTTCTTCATTGCTATTGTCCGATTTATTAAAAGGCTGCAAAAATACAACCTTTAGACTTATAATCAAAATGTTTCACTGATTTTTTATTCATCGACTAAAAATATCCGGTTTTATTACAGCTTACAAAGGAAGTGCATGGTATCAACACCATCAGCATAATCCTCAATACCAGGGAACTGTGCTTGTCCAAAGGGCGCCGATCCGGGCCACCATCCCTCTTTGGAAACAACCACCTGTATGTTATCTGTTTCGCGCTCAATTGCCGGCATCAGGGCCTCTTTGCTGTCATATTTCTCATAATGTATCACCGAAACAGGAGAAGGAATCGGTTGTGCTGCTGTTAACAATGCAAATCCATTGTCGAAATGCGCATTGCTGTTGATCAGCATCAGGGCCTTGTTGTATTCGTAATTGTTGAAGTATTTATTGTGGTTTCTCAATCCCGCATACCCTTCGGTATGTCTGAAAAATATCGCAGGATCGAAGTCTTCGGGAAAATACAGCTTTGTCACATTGCGGCAACCCATACCAAAATACATAAACACATCATCGGCCAGGCGGGTAAAATCCTCCTCACTTTCGTCGCCCCTTATGATTGCAATGCCGTTTCTGTTTCTTCTGATGATGTGTGGGACTTTGCCAAAGTAATACTCAAAATACCTGGCAGAATTGTTCGAACCGGTGGCGATAACGGCATCAAAGTGGCTGATGCGCCCCTGAGTGAACTTCACCTTATCCCCTATACCGGGTAACAATTCGCTTAAAAGCTGTATCAGCGCTGGCAGCAGAACGGTATCACCCGACGAGAGTTTTGCCAGTGCGCCATGGCCGCTCATCAATACACACATCAGGTCGTGAAAACCAACGGCCGGAATGTTTCCGGCAAACACCAAACCAACAGTTTTGGGCTGATCAGGCGAATCAGTGATGTCGTATTTTCCAACCCAGACCATCAACTGATTTTTTTCTAGCAATTTAGCTATTCCGCTTAACGCTAAGTGAATGGATTCCCTTGTAAACCATGGATTGAGGTAAAAGGCCTTTTCCACAGCCTGGTTCATTATCCCAGCAAATTCGACAGGGACTTTTTCGGGCCGCTCAATATAGGTTTTGAGCAGGGTGCCAAGGCCTGAAAAAGCATCCATCCGCTGGTTGAGTGTGGTCATTTTCCGGTTTGTTTAAATCGGTTGCGAAAATACGAATTATGTTAGTGAAACATTTCACAATACAACGAATTATCATATCTTTGCTACCAAATCTGAGATTAACAGAACAAATTCATCAAATAAAAAAACTTACACTGGCTATGAAAAAGCACAATTTCTTCGCAGGTCCATCTATCCTGCCACAGGTAACTGTTGATAATACAAGTAAAGCCTTACATGATTTTGCCGGAATGGGCCTTTCACTCATGGAAATTTCTCACCGCAGCAAACAGTTTATTGCCGTTGTTGATGAAGCAACTGCGTTGTTTAAAGAACTTTTGTCAATTCCCGATGGTTATTCGGTAATTTTCGTAGGCGGTGGCGCAAGCCTTCAGTTTTGTATGGTCCCTTACAATCTTTTACAGAAGAAAGCAGCTTATCTGAACACAGGCGAATGGGCAGGAAAAGCGCTGAAGGAAGCTAAATTGTTTGGTGAAGTACAGTGTTTAGCTTCGAGCGAAGACAAGAATTTCAACTATATCCCAAAAGGATATACCATCCCTGCTGATGTTGATTATTTTCACATCACCACAAACAATACCATTTATGGCACTGAAATTCGCCATGACATTAACTCTCCTGTGCCATTGGTAGCCGATATGTCATCAGATATTTTCAGCCGTCCGGTTGATATCTCAAAATACGCTTTGATTTACGGCGGAGCACAAAAAAACCTCGCCCCTGCCGGTGTAACCTTTGCCATTGTAAAAAATGACATTCTGGGTAAGGTTGACCGCAAGATTCCGACCATGCTGAATTACAAAACCCACATCGACAAGGAATCCATGTTCAACACCCCTCCTGTAGTTCCGATCTTTGCTGCTTTGCAAACACTCAGGTGGCTCAAAGAAATGGGCGGCGTTGCTGAGATGGAGAAAATCAATATCCGCAAAGCCAATCTGCTGTACGATGAAATTGAACGCAACAGCATGTTTAAACCTACTATTCCAGCTAAGGAAGACCGTTCACTGATGAACGTGTGCTTTGTGATGAATGAAGGCTACGAACAATTTGAAGACGCTTTCAACGCCTTTGGCACAGAACACGGCATGGTTGGCATCAAGGGTCACCGCTCTGTCGGTGGCTTCAGGGCCTCATTATATAATGCAATGCCTTACGAAAGTGTTGAGGCACTCGTTGCTGTAATGCAGGAATTTGAACGCAAAAACAAATAATTGGAACATTATAAATCAAACAATTATGGTAAAAGTATTGATCGCAACGGATAAACCGTTTGCAAAAGTTGCCGCGGATCAGATCAGGTCAATCCTGAGCAACGCCGGTTACACAGCCATTTTTCTGGAAAAATACACCGATCAGCAGGATTTTGTGAACGCCGCAGCCGATGTTGATGCCATCATTATTCGCAGCGACAAGGCTGACCGCGCAGTAATCAGTCAGGCTAAAAACCTGAAAATTGTGGTCAGGGCAGGTGCCGGATACGACAACGTTGACCTTGCAGCAGCCACCGAAAAAGGGGTTGTTGTGATGAACACCCCTGGGCAGAACAGCAATGCCGTGGCAGAACTTGTGTTCGGCATGATGGTTTACCAGGCCAGAAATCACTTCAATGGCTCGTCAGGCACCGAGTTAAAAGACAAGACCATTGGCCTGCATGCCTATGGCAATGTCGGACGCCATGTTGCGCGCATTGCCAAAGGATTTGGCATGACGGTTTATGCCTATGATCCTTTTGTTAGCAAGGAACAGATTGAACAGGACGGGGTGATTGCTGTTGATTCGGTAGAAGCGCTTTATCGCCAGTGCCAGTATGTTTCGCTGCATATTCCGGCCAATGAAAAGACCAAAAAATCCATTAACTATGCGTTGTTGTCGGCCATGCCTCCCCAGGCTACACTGATCAATACTGCCCGCAAAGAGGTGATCTGCGAAGACGACCTGAAACGCATATTTGCAGACCGCAAAGACTTTTGCTACGTTTCTGACGTTGCCCCCGACTGTCTTGCCGAACTGAAAGAATTCGAAAACAGGTACTATATGACACCAAAAAAGCTAGGTGCACAGACTGAAGAAGCGAATATCAACGCTGGCATAGCTGCAGCACAACAAATCATTGCATTTATCGAACGCAATGATACAACCTATAAAGTAAATTGATTTCTGTGATTGTCCGATCTACGTTTTAAACATTTCCTTCACTGTAAACAATTGCAGTGAAGGAATTAACAATTTCCCGGTGATGAATGACCAATACGACAAGACGCCAACATTTTTTCGATTTGAAGACCTTAGAATCTATCACAAAGCCCTTGATTACATCGATTGGGTCATGCGGATTTGCAAAGAAGCAGACCCTTCAGATAAAACTGGATTGATGCAGGCATTTAACCATGCTGCCCGTCAGATTGCAGTTAACATTTCTGAAGGCTCGGCCCGTAACAAAGCCCAGTTTGTGTTTCACCTTAAAAATGCGAAAAGTGCTATCAGGGAGTGCCTTGTGCTGACGACAGTCTGTTTACGGAATGGCATTATCAACGAAGAAAGTGAAGACGCGTCACGAAATCAATTAATGGAAATGACAAAAATGCTGGGAGCATTAATCACTTCACTGCAAAAAGCAGCTCAAAACAGTCATGACAACTATGACGAAGACGATGCCCCCAACAGAAATTGGTAACAACAATAACTTAACGAATCCATGGCTATATTAAAAGCTTTCAGGGGTTGGCGCCCACCACAGGATATTGCTGCTGCGCTGGCTTCCCGACCTTATGATGTGCTCGACTCACAGGAAGCACGTGTTGAAGCAGAAGGTAACCCTTACAGCCTGCTGCATATTATCAAACCCGAAATTGACCTGGCTGTTGATGTAAACCTTTATAGCGAAGCCGTTTACCAGAAAGCAAGACAGAATTTTGACGCGTTCAGGGATAAAAAGTGGCTGGTACAGGACGAAAAAGAATGCCTGTATATCTACGCACAAACAATGAATGGCAAAACTCAGTATGGTATCGTTGGCTGCGCCGGAGTGGAGGATTACCTGAATAATGTGATCAAGAAGCATGAATTAACCCGGCCAGACAAAGAAGAAGACCGCATGAAGCATGTGCGCGTAACCAACGCAAATATGGAACCGGTGTTCTTTTCTTATCCTGCAAACCAGCAAATCGACGCCATCGTTGCCCATGTTGTGAAAAACAACACAGCGGTGTATGATTTCACTGCAGATGATGGCTTTGGTCATCATTTCTGGGTTATCGATGATGCAAAGGTTATACAGCAATTAATCGATCTTTTCGGAAAAATACCTTCAACTTATGTTGCCGACGGACATCACCGCACAGCTGCTGCTGCATTGGTTGGCAACGAAAAGAAACAGGCCAACCCGAACCACACCGGAACTGAAGAATATAACTTCTTCCTGGCTGTTCATTTTCCCGATGACCAGCTGACCATCATCGATTACAACAGGCTTGTGAAGGATTTGAACGGGCTAAGCGAGTCTGAGTTTTTGCAAAAACTCGAAGCTGGTTTTGTGGTTGAAAAAAAGGGTAAAAACCAATACCGCCCCAACAGGCTCCACAATTTTGCGATGTACGTTGGAAGCAACTGGTACTCGTTGACAGCCCGCGAAGGAACCTTTAACGACCACGATCCGATTGGTGTGCTTGATGTGACAATACTCACCAAATTAGTACTTGAACCACTGCTCGACATCATGGATCAGCGCCGCTCAAAACGCATTGATTTTGTTGGTGGCATCAGGGGATTGGGTGAACTTTCAAAACGCGTTGATGAGGGTGGAATGGAAGTGGCCTTTGCCTTGTATCCTGTTTCGATGAAACAACTGATTGATATTGCTGACTCGGGCAACATCATGCCGCCCAAAACAACCTGGTTTGAACCCAAGCTCAGGTCTGGTCTTGTTGTACACTCGCTAGATTAACTTAATTTTATAACAAAATGGAAACACAAGAAAAGGTACTTCAGGTTCTGAAAGCTTCAGAAAAACCACTAAAACCAGGTGAAATTGCTGAACTTGCCGGTGTTGCACGTGAAGATGCCGACAAAGCGATCAAACAACTTAAAAAATCAGAATTGATTTTTTCGCCCAAGGCTTGCTTTTACTCCGCAAAATAAAGCTGAAATTCAGTGAATAAGCCCGGAATGTAGTTTCCGGGCTTTTTTTGTAACATTGGCCCAGAATTACACTGCCATGCAGGATACCCAGCCGAAATTGGTAAAAGAGTTTAGTCGTTTTCTTTCGCTCGAAAAATCGCTGAGCAAAAATACGCTGTTGGCTTATGCCCATGACATTGCATTGCTGCACCAATATGCCGAAGGCACAGGCAATGGCAAAAGCCTGGCCAGCCTTACAGCGACAGACCTTAAAGGTTTTCTGATCTACCTCTATGAGATCGGCATGAGCGCTACCTCTCAGGCCAGGATTTTGTCGGGCATCAAGGCTTTTTACAAATACTTGATGATTGAAGAAATCATACCGGTTGATCCTTCCCAACTGCTCGAAAGCCCCAAACTTGGCAGGAAGTTACCTGTTGTGCTAAGCGTGGATGAAATCAATGCCATGATGGCCGCCATCGACCTGAGCGGTCCGACCGGTCAGCGCAATAAAGCGATTATCGAAGTGCTGTATGGATGCGGTCTCCGGGTTTCGGAACTGAACAGCTTAAAGATCAGCCATATTTACAAGAAAGAAGGATTTATCCGGGTTTTCGGTAAAGGAAACAAAGAAAGACTCGTTCCCATTGGAAACGAAACCCTGAAACAGCTGTTTATTTTCATCGATGAGATCAGGGTGCACTTAACACCAAAAAAAGACAAGGTCGATCATGTGTTTATCTCGGAAAGGGGAAGTGTGTTGTCGCGCCAAATGATCTTTATTATTGTGAAAAACCTTGCAAAAGCGGCCGGAGTAAAAAAGCAAATCAGCCCACATACATTTAGGCATTCGTTTGCTACCCATTTGCTTGAAGGCGGAGCCGACCTGAGGGCTGTTCAGCAGATGCTTGGGCATGCAAGCATCACAACAACCGAAATATACACCCATATCGACAGGGAATATTTGCGGGAAACAATCTTAAATTTTCATCCAAGGAATAAGTAAACTGACGCTATTGCGACAGCGCCTGACTGGCTCATGCGTCAGATTTGTTCAATATCGCCGTTGGCATTAACAAGCACACCCCAGCTCACAGCGAGCATTTCGTCGCCGTGAAAAAAGAAGTCAATCAGTCCTTCTTCAAAAGTAACCCTGTTTTCTCCTTCCTCCTTTTCGACTTCATGTTCGGTGAAACCATGGTTATGCATGTGACCGACAAGTGATTTGCGGTCAAGATCAAATACCTTGACACCAAACAAAGTAGCTTGCTGGTTGTCGGTTTCGAAGCATGAAATAACAGATTTTTCTATCCCTTCAAAAAAAATCGACATCTCGTTTTTCCAGTAATGCAGAATTACTGTATTCATATTGTCGTCTCCTTCAATCTCATCAATTTCTTCAGCTTCGCCTAGTTTTGCAATTGTTTCTTTAAGTGTTTGTCCAAATTTCAGGTCGCCAAAACCCACAAGAGGTTGTATATTGAAGTCAGTCATTTTGGTAGGAAATTAGGTGAAAAACTTTCTAAATGTAAGGAATTTAATTGCACTGATGCAAATAAATTTTCAGGTTACAGAAAATTTTCTTCAGCTTAGCCGGAGGGTGAATTTATTCAGGCATAATAGGTTGCACTTCAGAAAGGTGAATTAGGCTCTTTCGACATATGCCGAAAGACCAATTTATCCATGGTTCCCGGGAAAAGGCGGTTGATCCAGATTGTGAACTTACCCGAAGTCGTTAACACCAATGAACGCCTTCTTTTTTCAATTGCCCTGACCAGGTATTCTGCCACTTTTTCGGCTGTCATCATGCTGCTTTCATCTCTGGGCGATTCACCCTGCATGCTTCCATCGGCGGCAAGTGCCGTATTCCTGATGTTAGAGGAAGTGAAACCTGGACAGGCAGTAAGCACATGCAGTCCTTTATTCAGGTTTTCGATGCGCAACGATTCCAGAAAACCATTCATGGCCGCTTTTGATGCTGAATAGCCTGTTCTGCCAGGCAATCCTTTATATCCGGCGATGGACGAAATACCAACGATGGATCCCTTGCTTTTCAACACATGTGGCAAGGCATATTTGGTCATATACACCAGTCCCCAAAAGTTTACATTCATCACGGTTTGTATCACCTTCAGGTCGGCGTGCTGAAACAATGCCCGCATCGAAATTCCAGCGTTATTGATCAGAATATCAATCTGACCGTAGGTCTTCAGGGTGGTTTCAACCAGCAGTACACAATCCTGTTCTTGGCTAACATCTGTCTGAACACCAATAGCAAGCACGCCTTTTCCGTCAAGTTGTGCAACAACCTTGTCAAGCTGCTGTTTGTTTCTTGCTGCCAAAACGAGTCTGGCACCTTTTTTTCCGGCCTCAAATGCTGTTGCCCTTCCAATCCCTGATGAAGCTCCAGTAATGATTACAACCTTATTCTTAATACTTTGCATGCTCGCGGCATTATTTTATCATGCGGTTCATCCCTATTGGAAACATCATCGCAGTAATGTTACGTCCATATGAAGCCGTTACTTCCTACAAAAGTAACATTATTGTGAATAAGTTGAGTCGGCATCCCATGCATTACCTTTAATCTTTTGCCAGGCAACTCCCATTCAATCAAAGCAGCTCAATGCCTAAATTTACTACTTTTGAAAAAAATTCCATGCGAACCAACCGACAGCTTTTCCGCCTGCATATGGGCCTGCCTTCCGTTGAAGATGAACCTGTTGAGATCGTCAGGGCACAAGGTATTTATTTGTACGATGATCAGGGTCAGGCATTCATCGACCTGGTTTCAGGGGTTTCGGTAAGCAATACAGGCCATTTGCATCCCAGGGTTGTTGAGGCAATCAAAACCCAGCTGGACCAATATATGCATGTGATGGTGTATGGCAAGTTTTTACAATCACCCCAGGTGCAGCTGGCGGGCAAACTTGCAGAAATGTTGCCTGCTTCGCTGGATGCGGTTTATTTTGTCAGTTCGGGCAGCGAAGCCATCGAAGGGGCCATCAAGCTGGCGAAACGAATTACCGGGCGAACAGGAATGGTCAGCTTTAAAAACGCCTACCATGGTGGCACTGCCGGTGCGCTCAGCCTGTTGGGAAACGAATCGCTTAAAAATGCATTCAGGCCGCTCTTACCTGGTGTCGTTCAGCTCGATTTTAATGATTTTCACCAAATTGAACTTATCAGCAAGGATATTGCCTGTGTGGTAATAGAACCCATTCAGGCTGAGGCCGGTATCATTTTACCGCTCCCCTCCTACCTCGGAGCCATCAGAAAGCGCTGCGACGAAACCGGGAGCTTGCTAGTTTTTGACGAAATCCAGATGGGATTCGGCAGGACGGGAAAAATGTTTGCGTTTGAGCATAGTGGTGTCGTGCCTGATATCCTTTGCCTGGCAAAAGCCATGGGCGGCGGACTGCCGCTGGGAGCGTTTATTTCGAGCCATCGGAATATGCATGCACTCACACATGATCCTGAACTTGGACACATCACAACCTTTGGTGGACACCCGGTTAGCTGTGCTGCATCGCTGGCCTCAATTGATGTACTGATTTCAGAGCAACTCATCGAATCTGCTGACTATAAGGGCAGTCTGTTTAGTCAGCGCCTCATCAACCATCCGGCAATCAGGGAGGTACGGCAAGCCGGCCTCATGCTGGGTGTGGAGTTAAATGAAAATTACCCGATCGAAAAGGTAATGAAATCCTTTAAAAAGCACAGACTCATTGTTGATCAGTTTCTTTTTAATGAAAGCAGCTTCAGGATTGCACCACCGCTTACCATTACGGAAACAGAAATCCAGGCTGTTGTCGATATGATCATCGAATCAATTGACGCAGTTATAAACCCTATGGAACTATGAAATACATCATCATATTTCTCCTTTCAATGGTGTCAGCGGTAACTGCAGATGCTCAACATAATCAAGTGTCAAGACCAAGGGCAACGCGTTCCGAAGTCATGGCAAGCCACGCCATGGTGGCCACCAGCCAGCCTCTGGCCACGCAGGTTGCAATCGAAGTGCTTAAAAAAGGTGGCAATGCCATTGATGCAGCCATTGCTGCCAACGCCGTGCTCGGTCTGGTTGAACCTACAGGCTGTGGCATCGGTGGCGATCTGTATGCACTGATCTGGGATGCAGGAACTAAACGGCTTTATGGCATTAATGGCAGTGGCCGGTCTCCCATGGGGCTGAAGCTTGAATATTTCAAAAAAAACAACATCAAGGCTATCCCACCCCTTGGCCCTCTGTCAGTTACAATACCAGGATGTGTCGATGCCTGGGCCGAAATGCATGAGAAATTTGGCAGGTTGCCCGTAGAAGAAATTCTAAGCCCGGCCATCGGTTATGCACGTGAAGGTTTTCCTGTTTCGGAAAGTGTAGCCTATTATTGGGAAGAAAGTGCTGAGAAATACATACCATTTCCTAACTTCAACGAGACCTTTACCATTGACGGAAAAACTCCAGTCAAGGGTGAGCGGTTTAAAAACCCAAGATTGGCCAACACGTACGAAATGCTTACCGAAGAAGGCTTCAGGTCATTTTATGAAGGTACCATCGCTGATCAGATCGTTGCATTTGTCAACAGCCAGGGTGGATTCCTGTCTAAGGCTGATTTTGAAGGACATAAGAGTGAGTGGGTTAACCCCGTTACAACAAATTACCGGGGTTATGACGTGTGGGAATTGCCCCCAAACGGCCAGGGGATTGCGGTGCTCGAGATGCTGAATATGATCGAGGCATACGATATTAACGCAATGGGGTTTGGAAGCAAAGACCACCTGCACCTTTTTGTCGAAACGAAGAAACTGGCCTTCGAAGACAGGTCAAAATACTACAACGACCCAATGTTTAGTTTTGTAGATACCGAAAAGCTTACCTCAAAAGCTTATGCCAAAGAGCTGATGCAGTCGTTTAACCCCGACAAAGCCTCTGTTAATTATCCTTCGGGAAATATTGAGTCAGGAAATACGATTTACCTGTCGATAGCCGATGCTGATGGAAATTTTGTGTCGCTCGTACAAAGCAATTACAAAGGCATGGGCTCAGGCATGGTACCACCTAACCTTGGGTTTATGCTGCAGAACAGGGCTGAACTTTTTGGCCTCGACAGCAAGGGGTTTAATGTGTATGCTCCGGGAAAAAGGCCATTTCACACCATTATTCCAGCCTTTGTCACCAAAAACAACAAACCCTGGCTTAGTTTTGGCCTGATGAGTGGCTCAACACAGCCCCAGGGACATGTGCAGATTCTGATAAATATGATTGATTTCGGGATGGGCATTCAGGAAGCAGGCGATGCACCCCGCATCAGCCACGAAGGATCGGTGCAGGTTACTACCGGAAAGAGCTTTGACAGCGGATGGGTAAACCTCGAAACAGGATTCGATTATGGCGTTATCCGCGATTTGATGAAAATGGGCCATAGGATAAAGTTTGATGTAGGTGGTTATGGAGGCTTTCAGGCAATCATGTGGGATGAAAAGAACAAGGTGTATTTTGGGGCTTCCGAATTTAAAAAGGACGGGCAGGCAGCCGGCTATTAAGCATGAAGAAGATAAGTAAACTAGGATTTTTACTGTTTCTTTTTGCCATTTCCACTGGATTGCAGGCGCAATTTGCCATTACCAACCCTGCTGAATTTGAGAAGAATGAAGGTGTTTTACTTGTCTGGGATTATGCTCCTTCGCGCGACTCCATCACCGCAAATATCGCCCGAATAACACAAACAGCGGGCCTTGTCTGGATCGTATATTATCCCGGTGCGGCACCAGCCGACACAAGCCAAATCAGAAATTACCTCTACAGCAAGGGAGTCAGTCCGTTAAACCTATCCTTTATTCCAGGCTGGACCGAAACCCTGTGGATCAGGGATTATGGGCCATTTACTGCATATGCATCTTTTGGTGGCGGCCTGCAACGCTATGTAATAGATGCCGGATATTCGCAATACAACAGGCCAAAAGATGACTCCGTACCAGCGCAATTGGCCAACTATTGGAACTTGCCATTACAGACTCTCGGATTGGAGGTTGAAGGCGGGAATTTGATCTTTGATGGACTTGGTCGTGGATTCGGATCAAAACGCATCTGGGCACAAAACCCTGATTTAACACCAACACAAATCAGCAGCCTGTTGTGTGAGAAATTCAACCTTGGCGATTTTATCTTTCTCGACAACCTGAATTTTAGTGGTGGCGGAATCTGGAAGCATGTCGATATGTTTATGAAAGTTATTGATTATGAAACAATCATGGTTTCATCTTATCCTGAACACCTCCCCGACTACGCTGTGATCGAAGCTAATGTTGGGCTTTTGGCGAACCTTTCAAATTACTTTGGAAAGCCTTATAACATCATTCGGATACCCGCACCTCCAAAAGCCAATGGATCATGGGCCACTACAGAAAATGATGAAATGCGCACATACACAAATGCGTTTATTATCAACAACACTGTTATCGTCCCATCCTATAACCTGCCTGAATGGGATTTGCAGGCCAAATCCATTTACGAGCATGCCATGCCTGGTTACCGCATCGAAATGGTCGATGCACAAATGCTCACTATCCTGGGAGGGGCCATACATTGCGTCACCAAAGAAGTCCCTTCCCCGCATTTCAACCGGATTATCCATAGCAAGATAACTGGTGTTCAACCGTACAACGATGTGTTTGTAGTTCCTTGTCAAAGCGCTTCTGACACATTGGTTGAACAAATGTGGCTTTACTACAAGGTGAACCAGCAAACCCAATACAATAAGGTTCCTGTGCAACTTATTTGTCCGGTACATCTCGGGCTGATCGAAAACCTTCAGCCAAATGACACCGTGCAGTATTACCTTGAATTGGTTTCATCAACTGATACCATCACCTACCCTGGCGCTGCACCAGATGGCGGATTCACCTTTTGGTTCGACCCTGTTGGAATACAGGAACCGCTCAATGAGGCTGATGGTTTGAGCGTTTTTCCAAATCCGGCAAAAAGCATGGTTGTACTTTCTGGAAGCAATATGATTGAAGGTGGAAAAGTCAGGATTCACAGCGCCAGCGGCTTATTGGTCAATGAATGCAATGCATCAGGGGAACAGATGATCCTTTCGTTGGACCTTCAGCCCGGAGTGTACATCATCAGTATTAACAGCCCGCATGGCAACAGCGCTACCAAACTTGTTATTGAGAAACAATAATGGCAGAAGTTTATTTGCTTTCACAAGGAAATACCTATTTTCCACCAGCTGAACTTGCATCGGATGAAGGCCTGTTGGCTGTTGGTGGTGATTTGTCGGTTGAGCGCCTCATCAATGCTTATGCCTGTGGCATTTTTCCCTGGTATAGTGAAAACGAACCCCTGATGTGGTGGTCGCCCAATCCGCGCATGGTGTTGTTTCCGTGTGATTTCAAGCCGTCGAAGAGTCTGCGCCGTTTGGTTGATTCAGGTCAGTTTGAAGTCAGGTTCGATACAGCCTTTGAGCAGGTCATACAGGCTTGTGGTAAAGCGACCAGAAAAGACCAGGATGGAACATGGCTCACCAAGGAGTTGACCGAGGCCTTCATCAGCCTGCATAAGCTTGGCCTTGCACATTCGGTGGAGACATACCAAGAAAACACCCTCGTTGGTGGCTTGTATGGACTTTCGCTTGGGCGGGTGTTTTTTGGTGAATCGATGTTTTACCTTCAGGCAAATGCTTCTAAGGCTGCCTTTTACCACCTTGTGAAATACCTTCAATTGCATCAGTTCGATCTGATTGATGCACAACAGGACACCAATCACCTGAGGAGCCTGGGTGGCGTTACCATCGACCGGGCCGATTTTCTCCAGCGCCTGAATGAATCTGTTACGCGCGAAACCCTCATCGGCAAATGGATGTCACCATTTCAGAAAGAAGCCGTAATTTTACATAAAATTGTGTGAAACCATGACAGTAAACGAAACTTCACACCACGAACAATTTATGACTGAAGCCATTAAGCTTGGACATAGCAATATTCAATCGGCTAATGGCGGTCCTTTCGGTGCCGTGATCGTAAAAAACGGGAAAATTATTGGTCGTGGATCAAACAAAGTCACAAGCAGCAATGATCCCACTGCACACGCAGAAATTGTTGCCATCCGTGAAGCCTGCAAGGAGCTTGACAGTTTTCAGCTTGATGGGTGCGACATATACTCGAGTTGTGAACCTTGTCCAATGTGCCTTGGTGCAATCTATTGGGCACGCCCTGCCAGGTTATTCTTCGCCGCAACACGTGAAGATGCTGCAGTTGCAGGATTTGATGACTCCTATGTTTACAATCAGATCCCTTTGCCGGTTAGTAAGCGTGACATCATAACTGTACAGATGATGCGCAAATCTGCCGTTGAAGTATTTGTCGAATGGGTGAAAAGCGAGAAAAAAATACCTTATTAACCGCATCATGGATCAGCATTTGGCAAAAGAAGCCGCCGGTATATTAGTTTCAGGCAAATACAGCATTGCCTTTACCGGTGCAGGTATTTCAGCCGAAAGCGGCATCCCGCCTTTCAGGGGCGAAGGGGGTATCTGGAATAAATACGACCCCCGCATGCTGGATATTGGGTTCTTCCTGATACAACCTGCAGAGTCGTGGCAGGCTATCCGCGACATTTTTTACACCTATTTTGCCACCATCAAACCAAACGCAGCCCATCGCACACTGGCAAAATGGGAGCAAAACGGATTGATCAACTCCGTGATCACGCAAAATATTGATAACCTGCATCGTGATGCTGGCAACAAGACAATTTTCGAGTTTCATGGCAATCTCTGCCGCCTGATTTGCATTGATTGTGCAACGCCCTACGAAGCAGGTAATGTTGACCTTAGCATGCTTCCACCCTATTGCCCCTCTTGCCTTGGTCTACTAAAACCCGATTTTGTGTTTTTTGGCGAAGGCATTCCACAGGAGGCCTTCAACGGGTCGACTGAGGCAGCCATGAACTGCGATGTCATGCTCATTATCGGCACTTCAGGAGAAGTAGCCCCGGCCAATCAGCTGCCGCTGATAGCCAAACGAAAAGGTGCAACCATCATCGAGGTGGGAATGGAACCTTCAACATACACCCATAGCATAACGGATGTTTTTTTGCTGGGCAAAGCCGGCGAAGTGCTGCCAGTCATGGATAAATACATCACTGAATTACAATCAAATCAGCAATAACATGATCAATAAACTAAGATTTGTGCTGTTTATCAGCCTGCTCGCTTTCGGAAAGCTTTGCCTGGCGCAGCCTGATCAGGCTACCCTGACTACACTGAATCAATATTATGCAAAGGCAATCACCGACTGGAATGTACCCGGTATGGCCGTAGCCATTGTTTCAGGCGATTCAGTCTATCTGGCAAAAGGATACGGTGTACGTGATGTGAAATCAGGTATGGCCGTCGACGAAAACAGCTTGTTTGCAGTGGCAAGCAATACCAAGGCATTTACCGCAGCAGCCCTTGCCATCCTTGTCGATCAGAAAAAGATTGACTGGAACGACCAGGTCATCAGCTACCTGCCATGGTTTGAGCTGTACGATCCATATGTCAGCAATCAAATGACCATCAGGGATTTACTTACCCATCGGAGTGGATTAAAAACCTTTTCCGGCGACCTGATCTGGTATGGTAGCAATTATACTCGCGAGCAGGTGATCCGCAAATCGAAATACCTCAAACCCACTTATGGTTTTCGTGAACAATTTGGCTATTCAAACATCATGTACATCGCTGCCGGCGAAATCATACCGGCTGTTACAGGATTCAGCTATGACGAGTTTTTAAAAAACAAGCTATTGTTTCCACTTGGAATGCAACATTCGGTGCTCAGCGTAAATGAGCTTGAAGGGCTCAACAATGTTGCCCAACCACACACCTATGTTGATGGCAAGCCTGTGGTTATTCCCTGGCTGAACTGGGATAATGTCGGCCCTGCTGGTGCACTGATTTCCTGTGCATCAGACATGGCCAGGTGGTTGCAGTTTCAGCTGAACAATGGCATTACAGGCCTTGACACACTGATCAGTGCCAAAGCCATGTATGAGATGCACAGCGCACAGACCGTACTCCCGGTTAGCAAGTCCTCAACAACCAGGTTCCCATCGACACATTTGAAAGCGTATGGATTGGGCTGGACAATAATGGATTACCAGGGTAAAAAAGTAATTGCCCATAATGGCGGATACGATGGTATGATTTCTCAAACTGTGTTTATCCCGGAAGCCAATATCGGTTTCGTCATCCTCACCAATGCCTTATCCAATATGTATTACCCTTTGATGTATAAAACCCTGGATATGTTGCTGAACAACCCTGAACAGCACGATTGGAGTGCCGAAATGCTGGCTTTTATGAAAGGAAATGAAGAACGGGAAAAAGCGGCCAAGGCCAAAATCGAAGCTTCGCGTGTGCCAAATACACGCCCGTCGTTAAAACCGGATGATTACACCGGATACTATACCTGCCCGATTTACGACAGCGTCAGGGTGTATACCGAAAAAGGACAGCTAATGATGCAATTCGAACGCAGCCCCTCCTTTAAGGCGGTGCTCACACATTGGCATTACGACACCTTTACGGTTGAATTCAAGGATTTACCTTCCTTGCCTAAAGGCTTTGTCACGTTTACATTAAACCTCGATGCCAAGGCAGCAGAAATGTCAATTTTCCTCGATAATCCTGATTTTGACTTTACGGAACTTGAATTGAAGCGATTGAATTAACCTCAACTTTGCCTGGCTTATCGCCTGGCATAATATGACCACAGGTTAACACCAATGGCCAGCACCAGGAATGCCGATGCGATCGAAAAAGTGATCACCAGTCCGTAGGTTTCATAAAAATAAACCCCTGAGGCAGGCGCAAACAAGGCCCTGAACCCGGTTAGGAACAAATGAACCGACTGATAGCTTCCCGCCTCCTCTGGTACACAAAAATAGGCTGAACCGATATTCCACAACAGCACCATGGTGGCTGCAAAGATGCCATGGGCAAGGATATAAAATAACAACACATAATACAGTTTAATACCATATATTTCAACACTTTGCGGAAACCAAACGGTAAGCCCGAGAAAGATTGTGTATAATAGAATTGAGCTATAGGTGATGGATGCAAACTTCCTGGGGTCAATCGTGCCAAGGATACTTCCGGCGACAGGAAGCAGTAAAATGGCCAGCACATTGTAAGCATTGCGGTAAAAAGCCACGCTCGAATAATTCAGCTGAAGGCCTTCGTAAAAATAAATGGCGATTACCGTTACCGAAATCATGAACGAAAAGCCATACAGCATAAAGCCTATTTCAAAGTCGCGAAATGCCCTGTTGTGCCGGATAATTTTCCACATTTCGATGGCCGACAATTTTACCGACTGCCATAGCCCTGATTTTGGCACTGCCATGTTTTCAGGATAATGAATCATGGACAGTATCCATAACGACACTATGCCCAGAAATCCGGAAAGCGGCAACATCAGGGTGAAGCTGTACAGATCCTTGTCGAGCATCAGGCCGTATACAAATGTCACAACCATCATAATGACCTTGTTAGCTGAGGCAGAGTAGCTGTAGAGTTTTCCAAAGTTCAGGTGAGAGTAGTTCACCTTGAGCAAGTGGTTGATGCTTGGGTTGATCACCAATGCACCCAGGTAATAGATAAAAAATGAACCAAGAAAAAGATAATGATAGGTTTCGGTGTTTTGGTAAGCTTCCGGAATGTGTGGAAAGAAGTACAGGCCGATGAGTGGCATGCGGGTTACTATGGCGGTGACCCTGAGCAGTCTTTTTCTGTTTTTGATGCGCTTGAGCCATTCATGGATAAAAAACAAACCGACGAAGACAACCATACTGAACTGAAACAGCAGGCTCATCTGATAATTGCTGCCATGAAGGCTTTTTAAAAACACAAACTCATTGAGTGCCAGCACGCCAAGGATCACACCCTCTATCAGTGCATACACCGTATACAGCTTAAATGTGCGGCTTTCGTCAGGTACAAATGCACTCATCGTGAGAATTCCGGTTTAAATACAGCATTCAATCGCAACAGCTAATTATCATGACAACACAATTAGGCTCATTCTGTTTTGGACAATTTCAGGCAGGGTCCATTTCAATTGAACCGAATGGCTTTTGAAGGGACAATCCTGCTGATGACCACCGTAGGGATTAAAAGCATTACAAACCAGATAAAGATTGTTCCCAAATTAATCAACAACACATTGATTGCCGAAAGGTCAATGGGTACAGCCGACAAATAGTATGATTCGGAAGGCAGTTTTAAAAAACCACCATAATACTGCAACAAGCAAAAACCAATACCTATCGCATTGCCTATCAGCAGTCCGCGAACCAGAATATCCAATGAGTGCACAAGAAAAATTCGCCGGATCATGGCATTGGCTGCACCCATTGCCTTCAGCACCCCAATCATTGAAGTCCGCTCCAGGATAATGATTAACAGCGTGCTGATCATGGTAATCCCGGCTACCAGCACCATCAGCACAATGATTACCACCACATTCATATCCTGCAGGTCGAGCCAGTCGAATATGTGCGGATAGGTTTGACGGGCAGTGTATGCAACAAGATCGGCAGGAATCTGGTAATCGATCATTTCGCCAAAAGCAACCAGGTTTTCCAGGTTATCTAGTTTTAGTTCAACGGTGCCAACCATATCACTATCCCATTGGTTCAATCGTTGCACTTGCCTGATGTCGCCAAAAATATGCAGTTCATCAAACTCTGTAAGCCCGGTTTCGTAAATACCCGAAATCGTGAACCTGCGGCCCCTGGGTTGATGCTGGTCGTTACTCACAAACCATACCCTGAGGTCGTCACCTGTTTTTAACATCAGTTTATCGGCAAGTATCTTTGAAACAATCACTTCATCTGAACGGGCGGTATCATTCAGGTTGATGGCTGAACCAGAGATTAGTTTTGCGGACATGTATTTCCAGTCATAATCGGGTCCGACTCCTTTCAGGACAATGCCCTGAATCTGTTCGTCTGTTTTAATAATTCCTGCCTTGTTGGCTACGCCCTGCACATGCACAATGCCCTTTGTTCCATACAGCAGATCGAAAAGCTTTTGGTCAAGCTGCACTGGAGTCACTTCGTAGCTAGCATTGTTGTCGAGTGCTTCGATCTGAATATGCGATGCAAACCCGATGACTTTGTCACGGATTTGGGTTTTAAAACCAATCACAATCGAAACAGCAGCAATCATCACAGCAACACCAATCGCCACACTTAAGACGGCAATGCGGATAACGATACCCGAAATGCTTGATTTGGAATAGGAAAAAAATCTTCTGGCAATGAAAGCTTCAATCCTCATTTTTTTGCTTTATCTTGGCAAAGTTAATGAATAAGCCAATGTCATGAAATTATTGCCTGCATTCGTATTCTGCTGCATTTTGATCCAGACGCTGCCCGCCTGCGCGAAAAATCCGGTACTTGTCGAGGTTGGAGTAGTGAAATCAGGAGCCGAAAGGATGGACCAGTATGTTGGCCTACTAAAGAACAAGCAGGTAGGGCTTGTGGTAAACCAGGCAAGCCAGGTTGGCAACCGGCACCTTGTCGATACCTTGTCAGCGCTGGGTATCACTATCAAACGTATTTTCACACCAGAGCATGGCTTCAGGGGCACTGCCGATGCCGGGAGTCTCATCGAAGCGGAACAAGCTGCGCATGATCATTATGAACTGGTTTCTCTCTACGGCAAGAAGAAAAAGCCCGAAGCTTCAGACCTTAAGGACCTCGACGTTGTTGTTTTCGACCTGCAGGATGTGGGTGTCAGGTTTTACACCTACATTTCAACCTTGAGCAATGTCATGGAGGCCTGTGCCGAAAATGGGGTTCCACTCATTGTCCTCGACCGCCCGAATCCGAATGGATTTTATATTGACGGTCCAGTGCTTGAGCCTGGCTTTGAATCTTTTGTGGGACTTCACCCTGTTCCGGTTGTTTATGGTCTCACCATTGGCGAATACGGCCAGATGGTCAATGGCGAAGGCTGGCTGAGGAACAAGGTGCATTGCGATTACAGCGTAGTGCCGCTGGCAGGATATGAGCGCAATATGATCAGTAAATTAGCCGTCAAGCCATCACCAAACCTGCCCGATTGGAAGTCGGTTTTTCTGTATCCAACGCTTTGCTTTTTCGAAGGAACCATCATGAGTGTGGGTCGTGGTACCGACATCCCGTTTCAGGTTTTCGGCCATCCTGATTATATGGTGGGATCATATGTGTTCAAACCACGCAGCATTTCAGGGGCAAGTCAAAACCCACCATTTAAGGATATGGTCTGCTATGGACAGAACCTCTCAGGATTATCGGATACCTTCACAGAAGAACACAAGCGAATTAACCTGTTTTGGTTATTAACCACATACAAACTGATGTCGCCTGATCATAGCTTCTTTAACAGCTATTTTAATACCCTTGCCGGGAACGCCTCATTACGCAGTTTGATTGAATCAGGGAAGTCGGAAGACGAAATCAGGGCAAGCTGGAAACCCGGGATTGAAAGGTATAAAAAAATCAGGATAAAGTATTTGCTTTACCCTGATTTTGAATAGGTTTAAGATAAATCAGATGGTGCGCCCCGGATAAACCTTCAGGGCTTCTTCGAGTACCTGCATCGATTTTTCAAGGTCAGGCACATTCAATACATAGCTGATCCTTACTTCGTCCTTGCCACAACCCGGGCTTGAATAGAACCCGCTCGCCGGTGCTAGCATGACCGTTTGTTTCTGATAGTCGAATGAATCGAGCAGCCATTGACAGAACTTATCTGAGTCGTCAATGGGAAGTCGCGCTACCACATAGAATGCGCCTTTAGGCGTTGGGCAAAAAGCACCTTTCATCTTGTTGATGTATTCAACCACCACATTTCTCCGGTTCAGGTATTCCTCCAGTACTTCAGTGAAATAGGCGTCAGGGGTTTGAATTGCTGCTTCGGCGGCAATCTGTCCAAAACTTGGCGGACTTAATCTGGCCTGGGCAAACTTCAAGGCAGTGCGCATCACTTCTTTGTTCTTCGAAATCATACATCCAACCCTGACACCACAGGCGCTATAACGCTTTGAAACACTGTCGATAAGGATTACATTTTCTTCGATGCCTTCGAGGTGCATGCAGGAATAATGGGTATTGCCATCGTAGCAAAACTCGCGATACACTTCATCAGCAATCAGGTAGAGGTCATATTTCAACACTAGTTGCCTGAGTGTCTCCAATTCTTCTTTCGAATACAGGTATCCGGTTGGGTTATTGGGATTACATACCAGGATGGCCTTTGTTTTAGCCGTGATTGATTTTTCAAAATCAGCAATAGGTGGAAGGGCAAAGCCCGTTTCTATGGAGGAGAAAATCGGCTTAACCTTCACTCCTGCATTGATGGCAAAGCCGTTGTAATTGGCGTAAAACGGCTCAGGAACAATTACTTCATCATCAGGATCCATGATGGTTTGGAAGGCAAATAGGATCGCTTCTGATGCGCCTGCACCGATAATGATGTCATCTGCAGTGATAAATATGCCATGCTTCTTGTAGTATTCTGCCAGCTTTATCCTGTAGGAAGGAATACCGGCTGAATGGCTGTATTCGACAACTTTACCGGAAAAGTTTCTGACAGCATCGAGTGCGACTTCGGGAGTACGGATATCAGGTTGCCCAATGTTCAGGTGGAAAACCTTTACCCCCCTTTGCTTGGCCGCTTCTGCAAAAGGCACTAATTTTCGGATGGGCGATTCAGGCATCAGCCTGCCCTTTTTTGAAATACTTGGCATTTTCTGTTTCTTTTGGTTTGAAAAAAAATAAAAAACCCGGCTAAAATCAGCCGGGGTATACTCAATGTAGGTGAGTCTTATTTATTTTTATTTGCCGGCACACTGCCTGCGTCTGTGTTTTTTTCCAAAATAGCTTCTGCAGGTTTTACCAACACGTTACCTTTGATGCGCAACACAACGCTGCTATTCTTCTTTGCGTTCGATAATATCGTGACTGTCTTATTGATTTGCCCAGGTCTTGCAGTGTTGTATGTTACTGAAATCTTGTCGGATTCACCTGGAAGAATGGGTTGACGTGGCCAGGTAGGTACAGTACATCCGCAGGACGAACGCGGTTGCGAAAGGATCAATGGTTCATTTCCTGTGTTGGTAAATACAAACTCACAGGTGCCATCGCCTCCTACATAGATATCGCCATAATCGTGCGTATCTTTCTTAAAGGTTATTTCCGGTCCGTTGGCATTCTCTGCAGACTGCTCATTTTGAGCCATTAACGTTGCAGTTCCAAGGATCATGACGGCAATTAACAAAGCAAATTTTTTCATTTTTCTATAGCATTTAAACAGTTACATTTCTCAGTTTGGGTGTCACAAAATTACGGATTAATCAATAGGAGGTTTATTCATTCGTACAATAATTTCACAATTTTTAAGATTTCATCCTGGTTTGGCCATGACAAAAAATTACAAATACCTTGCCGAATTACAAAGAAATTGTATTTTTGCACCCTCAAAACCCGGCGAGGTAGCTCAGATGGTTAGAGCGTCGGATTCATAACCCGGAGGTCCCGAGTTCAACTCTCGGTCTCGCTACAAAACCCTGATAGGTTAATATCAGGGTTTTTTTATTTCATCCGGCGCCACTATCTGCTGCGTGATTCAGCGAGTGCTGTTTTGACAAAATTTTATGACCTATCTTTGCTTTTTACTATCCGCTTTCATGAACAGGACCAAATTACTCTTCATTATACTCTCTTTTTCTATTGTAACACCAATATATGCACAGTTTTATCCTGATGCAGGTTTGGTAATTCCCCTTTCGGAAAACGCCAGGATGACCGTAAGTAGCGGCAGCAACGAAGTTGCTATCAGGGACCATGACCAAGGAACATTTTGGGAATCAGGTGCGCCACTCCCCGAAGCATATATTGCCAGAAAAGACCTCAATATCATGGCAGGAAAGTTTGAAGGAGCAGCGTTCGACGGCAACCCGGGAAGCATGCAGGCCATCGACAAGCCAAATATACAGGGTTTGTTCGAACTCACCCTCACTTTTCCGAAGCCAGTGTCGCTGAAGCTCGTCTCGGTTAAGGCTCAGGTAAAAAACACCCTGCTTATCCGTGGCTTGATTGATGGACGCAAGGCTGATCTTGGCATTTACAGCAGCACAGAAAACTATTCACTGAAATCGATTCTAACCAACCAGGATGCCTTGGTAACGGCCATTAACCTGAGCAGCACAGAAGATTTTGGACTTTTTGAACTGGCCGCACTAGGCGATTATCCCTACGAATATGCCACCTTTGATTTCACGAAACCAGTAGAAATTGGTCAGGTCTACACAAGGCATTTATCGGGTGCAAATGTCATTAAAACCACCATCGAATTATCCAACGACGGATCCACCTGGACTGCAGTGGCAAATCTGAATCCCATGGCTATTCCCACAATCCCTGTAATTCTCATAAAGCCAATGATGGCCAGGTACCTTCGCATTGTGCATTATCTTGACCTGATCGATTATGCGAAAGCTGCTATATGGGAGGTGAAGGTTTATGACCGCAATGGACCTTACGGCCCACCTCCTTTGTTTGAACAAAACCCGAAGACAATCGGAGAACGCCTGGGAATAAACGGACTTTGGGGATGGGGATTTAATACATACTCCGATAACCTGCCTCCAGGGCAAGGCCCTGCCCTGTTTAACCAGGTGGCAACCTTGGGTAGAAACTACCACAACTTGCTATGGGACATCAATACTCCTGCTGAAACAGTTGACTACCAGGCGATGGCGCAAGGGAATGGAACAAAGGTGAACTGGTGGCTCAATTGGGACAGGGAATATGCCTGCTGGAAAAAATTTGGGTTTCAGACTTCAGCAACCATCATGTTTCAAAACAAAACCGTTCCGTCAGCTTCCTGGACTGACCCGTTTCAAAATGCCTATGATTATGGTAAAAATTTCGCACGCCACTTTGGCTCTGACAACGGAAATGGCCTGGTAAGCCTTATCGAAGCAGGCAATGAGCCATGGGATTATCCACAGGGATTCTATGCAAAAATACTGAAAGGCATGGCCAAAGGTGTAAAAGACGGGGATTCGGAAATGAAGGTCATCCCTGCTGCCTTGCAGGCAACCTTTGTGATGAACGATGGTCACGAAGACAATAATTACATCGGTGCTAACCTGCCACAGGATGCTACTGCCGATATTGATGGATTGAACGCACACTTCTATTCGCATTGTTACGACAGGGATGGTATACGGGTATCCGTCAATCCCGAAGACCCAAGATCTGCCTTGCTTGGCACACGCAATATGATCAGGTTCCGTGATGCAAACATGCCTGGAAAGCCAGTGTATATTACCGAATATGGCCTTGAATGTCAGGGTGTCGGAGAAGATTGCACACACAGCGAGTGTGTAACCGAAAACCAACAGGCAGCCTGGGGAGTCAGGGCAGCATTGATCCTCATGCGGAATGGTGCAGATGCGGTCTACTGGTATTTTTTCGCTAACGAGTTTACGGCCTCTGCCCTGCACACCAGGTCAGGTCTTACCGGCTCAGTGAATACCTCCTTTTTGCCCAAAACATCATTTTTTGCATTCAAGCATTTGCTTGCCACACTTAATAATTGCACCTTTGACCAGGTTTTGGCTGAAAACGAACAGGTTTATGCCTATTTCTTCAGCAGTAAATCCAGTGATAGCAAATTCCTTGTTGCATGGCTTCCTAAAGGAGGTGATCCGGCAGCAGCGCAAAACACATCAGTTTCCTTGCCTTTTGCTCCAAAGGAAATGGCTTACCTTGACGGATCTCCAAGTCTTCAATGGATTCCTTTCAACACCAGCGCTAAATTGCAAAATATCAACCTGAAAGGTTACCCAGTGATCATAAAATTCTAGGACAATTCATGTGTAGGGCCAGATCATTGAGAACACTCATCCCTACAATATGGTGTTTAAGGGTATTTCATGATCATCAGCGAATAATGCATCGCAATCTTCTGTTGATGGTCAAAAAATTGCTATTTTCGAAACAAATTATTGTCCAAAATAAAACCATTCATTATGAGAAAGTTAATCATTCCGGTTCTGCTCGTTTTGCTGTTTTCCTGTCAAAACGAAAGCAGTTCTCCGCAACAGGCAGCTGAGGCCGTGCCAGAACCGATTGGTCCCAAGTCCTTCACACTTAACAGCGATAAGATGACTCCTGAGGTGTTGTGGTCCTTCGGAAGAATTGGCGAGATTAGCCTTTCGCCCGACAAATCAACCCTTGCTTTTGGAATCACATACTATGACATTGAGCAAAACAAAGGCAATGCTGAACTATATACCATGTCAACATCGGGCGACAGGTTTTCTCGTATCACCAATACCAATGGCGGAGAATACAATCCCCGCTGGAGGCCTGATGGTAAAAAGATCGGGTTCCTTTCGGCCGAATCAGGCAGCATGCAGCTTTGGGAGATGAATCCTGATGGAACGGGCAGAAAACAAATCAGCAATATCGAATCAGGCATTAACGGATTCGAATATGCTCCAGATCAAACAAAAATCCTGTTTATAGCCGATGTAAATGCCGAAAACACGGTAAAAAAGATGTATCCTGACCTGCCTAAAACAAGTGGCCGAATCATGAATGACCTGATGTACCGCCACTGGGACCACTGGGTGGATAGCTATTCACATGTTTTTGTAGCTGATTATCAAAACGAAAGCCTTGCAAACCTCAACGACATTATGCTGGATGAGCCCTGGGAATCACCACTGAGCCCCTTTGGCGGAATGGAGCAGATTACCTGGCGCCCCGACAGCAAAGCAGTTGTTTACACCTGCAGAAAAAAATCGGGCAAGGAATACAGCCTTTCAACAAACTCAGACCTGTACCAGTATGATGTAGATTCGAAAACAACAGTCAACCTCACCGAAGGCATGATGGGTTATGACCAATCGCCCGTTTTCTCTCCTGATGGGAATTACCTCGCTTGGGAAAGTATGGAGCGTGATGGTTATGAAGCAGATAAGCTCCGTTTATTCGTCATGGACCTCAAAAGTAACACAAAAAAAGACTACAGCCTGAATTTCGATCAGGATGCTCGCGGACTTGCATGGAGCAGCGACAGCCAAACCTTATATTTCATCAGCGACTGGCATGCACTTGACCAGGTATACAGCCTTGATCTGGCCACAGGAAACATCCTTAAAAAGACCGAAGGTGTGCATGATTACACTTCCGTTATTCCGGCCGGCAACAAACTCATTGGCACTAAGATGTCGATGTCCGGTCCGATCGAAATTTTCAGCATCGATCCTGCAACCGGAGAACAGGCACAGATCTCTTTCGTTAACAAACCTTTACTGGATCAGCTCACCTTTGGACGCGTTGAAGAACGCTGGATTACAACAACAGACAACAAGCAAATGCTGACCTGGGTGATTTTTCCGCCACATTTTGATTCGACCAAAACCTACCCGGCCTTGCTGTATTGCCAGGGTGGTCCGCAAAGCACCGTGAGCCAGTTCTGGTCCTATCGCTGGAACTTTCAGATGATGGCTGCAAACGATTATATTATTGTAGCGCCCAACCGCAGAGGACTGCAAGGCTTTGGAAAAGATTGGAATGAACAGATCAGCGGCGATTATGGCGGACAAAATATGAAGGACTATTTGTCAGCCATTGATGCTGTATCAAAAGAGCCCTATGTCGACTCCAATCGATTGGGTGCTGTTGGGGCAAGTTATGGCGGATTTTCCGTGTATTGGCTGGCCGGAAACCACAACAAACGTTTCAAGGCCTTTATTGCCCATGATGGCATGTTCAACCTCGAATCGCAATACCTTGAAACAGAAGAACTCTGGTTTGTCAACTGGGATTTGGGCGGTCCGTTCTGGGATAAAACCAACAAAACCGCCATGTGGTCTTATGCCAATTCACCACACAAGTTTGTTCAAAACTGGGATACCCCACTGCTTGTTGTCCACAGCGAACTCGATTACAGGATCGTTGCATCGCAAGGCATGCAGGCTTACAATGCAGCGATTTTGAAGGGACTTCCAGCTGAATACCTCTATTTCCCAGATGAGAATCACTGGGTGCTTAAACCACAAAATGGGATCCTTTGGCAACGTACATTCTTTAACTGGCTCGATAAGTGGTTGAAATAACACATTTAATAAACAATTGGATCACATCCGGTACGGCATTTGTTTAATAACCAACGACATAGTAAGTTGTTGTCAGTAAATGTTCAGCCTAATGATGTATAAATAAATTATTTATCCCGAAAAAGGTCATTTTTTAGCAAAATCTATTCCTGAGAATATGCTAAAAATGACCTTTTTTTCGTTCATCTGATCAACAGCAAAACGTTAATCATGATTTTCAATTTCCCTATCCTGAATCAAAGCAAGATGCGTTCCTTTTGGCAAAAACGACAAACTGCAAGCAAAAAGCAGTTTCAAAAAGCCCTTATTGTTTTCTTAGC
The DNA here is from genome assembly GCA_018816765.1 of Bacteroidota bacterium. GTDB lineage: Bacteria > Bacteroidota > Bacteroidia > Bacteroidales > F082 > UBA6192. The sequence goes on along the minus strand of JAHIUX010000078.1, from coordinate 67,440 downwards.
CGTTGTTATACCTCAATTTACTGCATTTCCATTGCTGGCAATAGCTACTAACGACACCGTGCCGGTGCAGGCAGCCGATACGCTCAGATACTGGAAAGACAACCTGAAGCTGAATCTTCATTTCAGCCAGAACACATACAGCAATTGGTCAGTTGGCGGTGAAAATGCCATATCAGGCAAGGCGGGTATCGACTATAAAGGCCGATACCACAAGAAGCGCATCTCTTTCGAATCCGGAAGCAAGCTGGCATTCGGCCTGGTAGGATATGGGTTGAAACATATCGAAAAGACAGATGATCGGCTTGAAACAAGCCTGTCGTTGTCGCATAAGGCCATCCGTGACTGGACTTACACAACACTAATCTCTTTTAAATCGCAGTTTTCAGCAAGCTACAAATATCCGAATGACTCCACAGTGGTTTCAGATTTTCTGGCACCGGGCTATGTGAGTGCTTCTCTGGGAATGAATTTCAGGCCATCAGACGATTTTGAGGTCTTTATCAGTCCTGCATCAGGAAAATTCACCATAGTCACAAACCAGGAACTGGCCAATAAAGGCGCTTTTGGGGTTGAAAAGGCAACGTACGACAGCACTGGTGTGATGGTCACCGAAGGAGAAAACGTCCTGTGCGAATTCGGTGTGAATGTGTTGACCAAATACAGCACCGACATCACGGATCAGGTTGACCTGTCTACTGCGATCAATTTATATAACAACTACCTCGACAGTGACAAATCGAACCGATGGAACATCGATGTTGAGTGGGAAACGAACATCAATTTCTCGATCAACAAATACCTGCAAACCGTTCTTTTTCTACACCTGAAATACGACCATAACACAAAAATCCCACAATACGAAATCATCGACGGCAGCAAGGTGCTCATTGGTGAAGGACCCAGACTGCAATTCAAGGAGTCGTTGGGCTTCGGTTTGATGTATAAAATCTAATTGAATTTCAAGTTCATAGGAGCTTCGTAACTTTTTTTCGCTTCAGGCTGCAAATTTGTGCGGTTATATGCTTAACTTGGTCCATCTTTTTAGCATCAAAGAAAAAAATATTTTTTATGAAAATTACAATTGTAGGTACCGGTTATGTAGGACTTGTTACAGGAACTTGCTTTGCGGAAGTGGGTATTGATGTACATTGTGTCGACATAGACAAGACAAAGGTTGACAACCTCAACAAAGGCATTATCCCGATTTACGAGCCCGGGCTGGAAGAAATGGTTCAACGGAATGTGGAAAAAAACCGCTTGTTTTTCACCACCGAACTTGGCCCGACCTTAAAGGACTGTCAGGTTTTATTCAGTGCCGTAGGCACTCCCCCTGATGAAGATGGCAGTGCCGACCTCAAATATGTGCTCGATGTTGCACGTGAGGTTGGAAAGAATATGCAGGACTACATCCTTATAGTGACAAAAAGCACGGTTCCTGTTGGCACCGCAGAAAAAGTAAGGAAAGTGATCAAGGAAGAACTGGCAAAACGCGGCGTAGATATCCCATTCGACGTAGCCTCTAACCCTGAGTTTTTGAAGGAAGGCGCCGCAGTCGATGATTTCCTTAAACCTGACCGCATCGTCGTAGGCATTGATTCTGCCAGGGCTGAAGAACTCATGAAACGCCTCTACAAGCCGTTCACCATGAACGGCCATCCGGTAATTTTCATGGATATAGTATCTGCAGAAATGACCAAATACGCTGCCAACGCGATGCTGGCCACCAAAATCAGTTTCATGAACGATGTGGCCAACCTATGCGAAATCGTTGGTGCCGATGTTAACATGGTCCGCAAAGGCATTGGCTCAGACCGCCGCATCGGCATGTATTTCATCTATCCAGGCACAGGTTATGGCGGATCATGCTTCCCTAAAGACGTTAAGGCCTTGATCAAAACAGCCAAAAACTACAACTACAACCTGCGTGTGTTGACAGCTGTTGAAGACGTGAATGATGATCAGAAATCGGTCATGTTCAACAAGTTGAATAAGTATTATAACGGCGATCTCAAAGGCAAAACCATTGCCGTCTGGGGCCTGTCGTTTAAACCCAATACCGATGATATGCGCGAAGCTCCTTCACGTGTGATCATTGAGAAATTGCTTCTGGCCGGTGCCAATGTAAAAGCCTATGACCCGGTTGCTATGGAAGAAGGCGAACGAATCTTTAAAAACAGCATCGAGTTTGCCAAAGACCAGTACGATACCCTGATTGATGCAGATGCATTGATTATTGTTACCGAATGGTCAGAATTTAAATTCCCCAATTTCAGGGTAATCAAGAAATTACTCAAAAAGCCCGCCATTTTCGATGGCAGGAATATTTACGACGCCAAAGAAATGATCCAGGAAGGATTTGATTATTTCTGCATCGGCATCCACACAAAATAATTAAGTTTCACAACGAACATAGCCTGACGGATCAAACCGTTGGGCTATTATTTTACCAACAACACAACCATTATGAAAAGAGTACTCGTCACCGGAGGTGCTGGTTTTCTAGGATCACATTTATGCGAACGCCTGCTCAAAGAAGGCAATGATGTGATCTGTATGGATAACTATTTCACCGGACAGAAGAAAAATGTTGTCCACCTGATTCACAATCCCTATTTCGAACTAGTTCGCCACGATGTGACCTCACCTTATTTCGTAGAGGTTGACGAAATTTTCAACCTGGCCTGCCCCGCATCTCCAGTGCACTACCAGTATAACCCCATCAAAACTGTCAAGACCTCGGTCATGGGCGCCATCAATATGCTGGGACTTGCCAAACGCATCAAAGCCAAGGTGTTGCAGGCAAGCACCAGTGAAGTTTACGGTGACCCGGAAGAACACCCGCAAACTGAGTCATACTGGGGACATGTGAATCCGATTGGTCCGAGAGCCTGTTATGACGAAGGCAAGCGATGTGCAGAGACTTTGTTTGTGAATTACCACAAACAAAACAATGTCAGGATCAAGATCATTCGCATTTTCAATACCTATGGCCCCCGCATGCACCCCAACGATGGCCGGGTGGTTTCAAATTTCATCGTACAGGCCTTGCGCGGAGAAGACATCACCATTTATGGCAATGGATTGCAAACACGCAGCTTTCAGTATGTCGACGACCTTGTCGAAGGCATGATCAGGCTCATGAATTCACCAGACGACTTTACAGGACCCGTCAATATCGGAAACCCGGGAGAGTTTACCATGCTTGAGCTTGCCGAAAAGGTGATTCACCTGACTAACACCAAGTCGAAAGTTGTTTTTCAACCCCTACCAGCCGATGACCCAATGCAGCGCAAGCCGGATATCTCACTGGCAAAAAAGGTGCTCAACTGGGAACCCAAAGTCAGCCTCGATGAAGGCCTCGTAAGGACAATCGAATACTTCAGGTCAATTGTATAGCATGAAGAAAAACATCCTTGTCACCGGAAGCAAGGGTCAGCTTGGCAACGAATTGAAAAAATTTGTCGCATCCACTGCTGAGTGCAACTGGTATTTTACCGATGTCGATGAGCTGAATATTACTGATGAGGCAGCCGTTGAGCGTTTCTTCAGTGAATATCAAATTGATATCTGCGTGAACTGTGCTGCCTACACAGCAGTAGATAAGGCTGAGGATGAATCCGAAGTAGCACTGCTGATCAATGCAGGTGCAGTAAATATTCTGGCGGATGCCACAGTGCGCCGAAATGCCTTGCTCATTCACATTTCGACAGATTATGTGTTTAATGGCGAACATTTCAAGCCATACGAAGAGACTGACCCAATTTGTCCGGTCTCTGCCTATGGCAAAAGCAAGGCGGAGGGCGAGGCCATCCTCGCTAAGCACAAGGCGCGCCACATACTGATTCGCACCTCGTGGTTGTATTCTGCCTTTGGCAACAATTTCGTTAAAACGATGATCAGGCTTGGCAAAGAACGCAAAGAGCTCAAGGTTGTCGTTGATCAGATTGGTACACCTACCTGGGCTTTTGACCTTGCCGGAGCGATCGTGTATTTTATCGAAAACAGCCAGTCTGTTACAAAAAGCAGTATATACCATTACAGCAATGAAGGTGTAATCAGCTGGTATGATTTCGCCCTGGCGATTATGGAAGAAGAGGCCATTCCTTGCAATGTATTCCCCATTGAATCAAAAGATTATCCGGTAAAGACCAAAAGACCTTTTTACAGTGTTTTAAATAAAAGTAAAATCAGGCAACAGATGGGTACTCAAATTCCTTACTGGCGCGACAGCCTGAAAAAATGTTTAGCTGAGTTGCATGTTAATGGATAGGATTTCGAGGAGTAAACTAACTACCTTGGTTTACGAAGCGGTGAGGGAGGTGCATCAGATTACCGGCCCGGGTATCATCAAAGAAGTGTTTCTGAGTTGCCTGATTCAGGAGCTCAGGTTGCGGGGCATTCATTTCAGGCATCATGCCCGCCTGCAGGTGCAATACAAGGGCATCAAAATAGAAGAGCAACTTACTGTTGACCTGATTGTAGAAGATGCACTGATCGTGGAAATCGTTTCACGGCCTGAGTTGCTGGCCACCCATCAGGAAAAGTTAAATACACTATTGAGTTTTTCAGGCATTGATTCCGGTGCACTGGTGAGTATCTTTGAAGATAAAATCATTGATGGATTTAAGAAATTCAGTCACAATAAAAGACTAACAAAATGAACATAACTATTGATCCTAAGGTACTTGAGGTAGCTTTAAAATGGACAAAAGCACCATATGACGCAGAAACGGCTTCTGCCGTAAAACACATGATCGAAAACGATCCGCAGGAGCTCACTGAAAGTTTCTACCGAAACCTGGAGTTTGGCACCGGCGGTCTGAGGGGCATCATGGGTGTCGGGACCAACCGGATGAACAAATACACGGTGGCCATGGCCACACAGGGCCTGGCCAATTACCTGAAGAGGATGTTTCCGGGCAAAACTGACCTGAAGGTCGCCATTGCACACGACTGCCGAAACAACAGTGCGTATTTTACCGAAATTACAGCCCAGGTATTTAGCGCAAATCAAATTGGGGTGTATTTGTTTAATTCGCTCAGGCCCACCCCGGAATTGTCATTCACTGTGCGGTATTTTGGGTGTCAGAGCGGCGTGGTAATCACGGCTTCTCATAATCCGAAAGAGTATAACGGGTACAAGGCCTATTGGGACGATGGTGGCCAGATGATTGCCCCACACGATAAGAATGTGATCACCGAAGTGGAGAAAATCACTGATCCGGGTATGGTCAACTTTAACGGCAACCCAAAGCTGATCACCATGCTCGATGAGCAATTTGATCAGATCTACCTCGATCACATCAAAAAGCTGAGCCTTTCGCCGGAACTTATTAAACGACAGAAAGACTTTAAAATCGTCTTCACCCCCATCCATGGGTCGGCCGTAAACCTCGTACCCAGGGTGCTCGGTATGTTTGGCTTCGAAAAAGTGTATGGTGTTGATGAACAAAATGTTGTGGATGGGAATTTCCCGACAGTGTATTCGCCTAACCCCGAGGAACCTGCCGCACTAAGCATGGCTATTGAAAGGGCAAAACAACTGAATGCTGAACTAGTGCTGGCAACAGATCCAGATGCTGACAGGGTGGGTATTGCAGTAAAAGACGACAAGGGCGAATTTATCCTGCTTAATGGCAACCAGACTGCCAGTTTGCTGATCAATTACCTGCTGACAAAATGGAAGGAAAACGGGAAGCTAACCGGCAAGGAATTCATGGTAAAAACCATTGTCACTTCCGAGCTACTCTTCGATATTGCTGAAAAATACAAGGTTGCAAAATTCGATGTGCTGACCGGTTTCAAATTCATCGCTGATATAATCAGGAAACAGGAAGGACAAATGACATTTATTGGTGGCGGTGAAGAAAGCTACGGTTACCTTGTTGGCGATTTTGTGCGCGACAAAGACGCCGTGAGTGCCTGTGCCATGATCGCTGAAACCGCTGCTTGGGCTGCCGATCAGGGAAAAAGCATGTACCAGATGCTCAAAGACCTTTATGTTGAGTTTGGTTTTTACAAAGAGAAGTTGCTTTCTGTGACAAGGAAAGGTAAAGCCGGAGCTGAAGAGATCAAGGCAATGATGGAGCGATTCCGCTCGCAACCACCAGTTGAGATTGGCGGTTCAAGGCTTGTTGCCATTAAAGACTATAAGTTTTCGCTCAGTAAATCACTCGTTGATGGCAGCCAGGCTGTTATTGACTTACCTAAATCGGACGTGCTGCAGTTTTTTACTGCCGACGGAGACAAAATCAGCATCAGGCCATCAGGAACAGAGCCAAAAATCAAGTTTTATTTTGGCGTAAAAGGAAAGCTTGACAAAGCAGAAAACTTCGACAAGGTAAATCAGCAGCTCGATGGCAAAATTGAAGCCATCATGCAATCGCTCAAGATATAGTCAGACAAACAGGATGTTGCTTTTCCCGTCAGATCAACATACCTTCGCCGGTTATAATGATCAAGCCAGGCACAGACGGATCGCTATACAGTGTCCTTGAGCAATTATCACTCTACATGATAACGCATCGGTTATTAAAGCTATTTATAATTTGGGGAATCATTGCATTCAGCTTTCCACTCGAGGCATTGGCTTTTGGGCCCGACAGCACCCATATTTTCCAGCTGGATGCACCAGATACGCTTCGGCTGCAGGCCGGGGAATACTTCTTCAAAAACGACTCTTTGGTTGCCCTGAAAAAAGACACATTGATTCTTGAGTCATCTGAAGCCATCACTACACAAAAGAAGGATGGTGCGGTGTTTTACGATAAATTAAATAAGCTTTCCAAGAAAAATGTGGTGGCGCGTGAACTTTACAACCTGACCTTTGTGCAGCCGAAGCCACAGGCAGAAAACGACCTTGACTTCGCACAAAGCGAACAGAAATATGCTCCCTTCACTGGCCTGATCATCAGAAATATTCACATCAGAAAGCTGGATATTATTGGTAGTTCGGTGTATGATACCAGTTTAAAAACACAATCAGCTTTTGGTGGCTTTGCCAATCGCTCACACGTATATACGCGTGATTTCATTCTGCACAACAACCTTCTGGTTGCACCAAACGATACAGTCAATCCCTGGCTTCTTGCTGATAACGTTAAAATTATCAGGGATTTACCCTATATCGACAACGTAATCATATACCTCCATCCCATTGGGAATGATTCAGTCGACCTTGAATATGCGGTAAAGGACAAAATTGCAATTGGGTTTCTTCCGGTGATATACTCGGGCAGCAAACAAAGCCTGCGGCTTTGGAATTCAAACTTTCTGGGATTCGGCAGACAGCTTGGGGCAGGCATTACCCATGAAAAGGGCAACAAACCTGCGTTTTACCTTTCTGACCTAAATCTAAGCGTAAATAATCTGGGGAGGCTTTTCATCAACAACAATATTTACTACAAGAGGTCTTCCACCGAAGAAAGTTACGGGTTTTTCAGCAAGCGTGAATTCATCCCCGAAGTGGTAAACCTCGCTGGCGGTGTGGTTTTCGAGCACCGCTGGTACCAGATTCCATTGACACTGCTGCGCCCACCGGAAGGGAGGGAAGACGCCAGGTACATCGAAGGCAATGCGTGGGTCGGACATCAGTTTAAAATGCACCAACCTAATGAAAAGACAAAACGTCCTGATTACTTGATTCCTTCATTGGGTGTTTACAATAAATATTTTCTTGACAGGCCTTATGTTGCTGCCGATTCCAACCGTTTCCTGAGCAACAACAGTGCGTTGTTTGCCGGATTGACCCTTGTTTCGCAAAATTACATACAGACAGGCTTTTTGCTTGACCAGGGTGTAGAAGTTGATTTGCCTTACGGATACTGTGTCTCTCTATTCTCAGGCTACACCTTCAACGAGTTCCAGAGTTCACCTTATTTCAGCTTCGACTTCAAAGTGGCCAGGCCAATCGACAAGTATGGATACGTTAGCGGACAGTTTGCCATCGGGGCTCATTTGTATGATCAATCGTTCAATCAGGGAGTTTTTAGGGTTAGTTTACAATATGCAAGTCCGATTTTTAATATCCGCAATATACCTTACAGGCTAATTTTTTCGAGCAAATTTGTTGACGGCATTAACCGTTACACTGAGGACAGCTTGTATTTGCGTGACAACCAAGGTATTGTTGGCCTAAACACAAACCAATTGCGTGGCACAATAAAAGCAAGCGGGATGCTTCAGGCAGTATTCTATTCACCTTGGCGAATGATCGGCTTTAGTATGACTCCCTATATGTTTATCACGAGTGGAGTTATTGGCGATGATTTGCAGCGAATTTCCCGGCAGCGGCTGGTTAATGGCATCGGACTTGGCCTTCGCCTCAGAAACGAATTTCTTGTGTTTAAATCGATTCAGTTGCGGCTGGTCTACTACCCTTATGTACCCGACAATACACCGCATATTTCATTCGATTTGAATGAAGCCGATGACATTGATGGATTTACCCTTCAGAACTGGACACCCAATTATCTGGAATTCAAATAATACTGATTATCGTATATGGCTTACCATTAAAACTGAAACGATCACCTGCTTTTTTGTTACGCATGGTTTGGTAAATGGGAACCTGGGTCGATATGACAGCCAGCTGCTCCTGTTCAAAAGGAATCAGTCCCAAACCGATGGAAACAAAAAACGTCATGTTGTCGGTAACGACCAGTGAGCCAAAGTCAACATTTTCATGACCCTCTGTTTCAATCATGTGCAGGGCTTTCAGATTTTGAAGCGCCTGTTCCGATTGCTTTGCAAGCATATCCTTTTTTTTCAGTTGTTGGTTTCTGAATCCATCATAGCGGTCCTTTGGGGGACCATAGGCATTGGCCTCGCGCTGGGCCTCATCCATTGCTTTTTTAACTTCACTAAACGAGTGCTCCTGACCGGCAATGCAATGGTTGATTAATCGCTTTTTATAGTGAATGTCTTTCGTCATTTGTTTACTTTTGCCCCTGATTAGCCTTTATTTCGTGTAATAATCGAAGGGATTGAGGCAAATTTAGTGAATTTGGCCTTACCATTGAAAGAAACATGACAAACGACGACCCGACATTATCACGCAATGTGCTCGAATTTGTTGCCATTGCTGATGAATTTTGCCGCATGATTGAAGATGCTGAAAAGCTGGATAAATCAAAGCTATTGAAGTCATTGGGAGGATTTGCTCCACTTCTGTATTTGCGCGGAACCTTACTTCCTAAGATACTGCCTGAATACCCTGAAGCAAATGAACGCTTCGTCACACTTGAACAATGGGAAAACATTTTTAACCTGTTGAAAGAAACGCTTGGCCATGCTGACCGATACTGGTTCGCCGACAAAAACAACACCAACGATCCTGAAATGATGCAAGGCTCACTGGCCGAAGGCATTGCTGACACTTACCAGGATTTAAAGGATTTCACCCTGCTGTTCAAGCGCAACCAGCTCGCTGCCCGTGAAAATGCCATCGCAGCATGCAGCCAGTTGTTTATCGAAAGATGGGGCCTTTCGCTTTCGCTTATCATCCAGGCATTGCACCAGCTAAACTATGCTGCAATGCTGCCAGAACAGGACTTATACTGATTTTAATTACAGTCAAAATACCTACTTGTGGGTATAAGGGCGCAAAGCCAAAAATTTTTCCTTTGCATCCTGTAGTATTATGCAAATTGCCATCATGACTTTAGCCGATCTGAAAGCGGGAGAAAAAGGGATAATCACCAAAGTCAAAGGCAGGGGTGCGTTTCGCAAGCGCATCATGGAGATGGGCTTTATTGTAAGCAAGCAAGTTATTGTTGTCAAGAATGCCCCTTTACTCGACCCTATCGAGTACAATATCATGGGCTATGAAGTATCGCTACGAAGAAGCGATGCGAAATTGATTGAAGTGGTTGTGGGTGGTGACCTGCAGCATATTACCGGGATGGCTTACCACGGAGTGCAGGAACTGGAGCACACTTTACGGCTCAGGCCCTTGCCCCGGGCAAAAACAATTAGCGTTGCACTCGTGGGAAACCCCAACTGCGGAAAGACAACCCTGTTTAACTTCGCCTCCAATTCAAGCGAGCGCACCGCCAATTATGGCGGTGTGACTGTCGACGCCAAAACCGCGCGCTTTCAGCACCGGGATTACCAAATCAAACTTGTCGACCTTCCGGGAACATACTCAATCACACATTATACCCCTGAGGAACTTTATGTAAGGACGCATATATTCAATGAAATTCCGGATATCGTTGTCAATGTCATCGATGCATCAAACCTCGAGCGAAACCTTTACCTGACAACCCAGCTGATCGATATGGATGTAAGGGTAATTATTGCACTCAATATGCATGACGAACTCATCGCGAAAGGCAATAAGCTCAATTATCACAAGCTGGGGAAATTGTTGGGAATACCAATTGTTCCAACAGTGAGCTCAAAAGGCACAGGAATAACTGACTTATTTGACAGGGTAATCCAGGTTTACCTGGAAAAAGATCCAGATATCAGGCATGTTCATGTGAACTATGGCAATGACATTGAAAAATCGATCAGAAGAATTCAGGAAGTAATAAACAAAGAGGGCAACCAGGAAGTTACAAACATCGTTTCACCCAGGTACCTGTCCATTAAACTCCTTGAAGGTGATCGTGAGGAAGCTATGCGCATCGCCAGATGCAGCAATCAGACTGAGATTTTGAAAGTCGTTCAGGAAGAAGCCAAAGTCATTGAATCAGTGTTTAATGACGGTCTTGAGACGGTGATTACTGATGCAAAATATGGATTTATCGAAGGCGCCCTAAGGGAAACATTTGTACAGTCGAAAGATGTTCCCAACACCCGCAGCCGCATGATCGACAAGGTGCTGACCGGAAAATACTGGAGTTACCCGGTTTTCGTCTTCATGATGTGGCTTGTTTTTCAGGCGACGTTCATTGTCGGCGATTATCCGATGAAATGGATTGAATACACCGTTGCCTGGGTTGGCAATCAGGTGCATACCTTATTACCGGACTCGATCTTCAGGGATTTTCTTGTCGATGGCGTAATCGGTGGCGTTGGCGGAGTCATTGTATTCCTGCCAAACATCTTCATCCTGTTTTTTTTCATTTCATTAATGGAAACCACCGGATATATGGCAAGGGTTGCGTTTATCGTGGACAAGCTCATGCATAATATCGGGCTTCACGGACGCTCGTTTATTCCCTTGTTGATGGGGTTTGGATGCAATGTACCCGCGATCATGGCCACCCGGACCATCGAAAACAGGGGCGACAGGCTCGTCACCATGATGATCATTCCCTTCATGTCGTGCAGTGCCCGGTACCCAGTTTACATTTTGATTATCAGTGCATTTTTTAATAATTTCAGGGGGAGTTTGCTTTTTTTGATCTACCTCATCGGGATTGGTTTTGCCGGATTACTGGCGATAATTTTCAAGAAGACACTGTTCAAAGCACAGGAAATGCCCTTTGTGATGGAACTTCCACCTTACCGTATTCCAACGGCCAAAGCTATTTTCAGGCACACCTGGTTTAAGGGTGAGCAGTATCTGAAAAAGATGGGAACCATCATCTTGCTGGCTTCAGCGATTATCTGGGCATTGGGCTACTTTCCGTTAAACAGGAATATCGACAAAGCATACTACGATAAGATAACCGTTCTGAAGCAATCAATACCAGCGGATTCACTTGCTCAGTCTGGCCTTGTATCCGGCATCAACGCACTCGAAAACGAGCGCATGACGCTGAAACTGGAACAATCGATGATTGGCAGGATAGGCAAGTTTATCCTTCCTGTTGTTGAACCCCTGGGCTTTGACTGGAAAATGGGTGTCAGCCTCGTTGCCGGTTCTGCTGCCAAAGAAATTGTGATATCAACCATGGGGGTGCTGCACCAGGCCGGCCCAAATAACGAGGTGAGTGAAAGCCTCGTGAGCAAACTCCGCAACCAGCGCTACGAAAGCGGGCCTAAATCGGGAAACCCTGTGATGACGCCATTGGTTGCGTTTTCATTTATGATCTTTATTCTCATTTACTTTCCGTGCATTGCCGTGTTCGCTGCCATAAAAAAGGAGTCCGGACAATGGCGGTGGGCACTGTTTACGGCTGGTTACACCACCTTGCTCGCATGGCTGGCCTCCTTTGCTATCTTTCAGACTGGCAGTTTTTTCGGGTTTTAATGTCAGTAAATTGAATAGTTAGATAATTACCGCTGTTTCATATTTGTTTAATGAAAGCCAATAAGATATTGTTATCTGAAACTGTTTTCAGTCAGCGGTTTACTCAAAGCCACCAAACCATTTCCAATCCTGACCACCAACTTTTGTGAAAAATGTTTGCAGGTATTGTTTGCTTCAGTCTATTCTTTATTACTTTTGTTTAGACGAACAAACAAAACAAGGATGAAAATTTTGGTTGCGGAGGACAATCCGCTTAATCAGAAAATAATAATGGCATTTCTCTCCAGGAATAACCACACGGTAATACTGGCCAGAAATGGCCTGGAGGCTGTAGCGCTCTTTGTACCCGGGGAATTTGATTGTGTCCTGATGGACCTTCATATGCCCGGGATGGATGGGTTCGAAGCCACTAAGAGAATCAGGGAGATGGAGGTTGGTAAACGAATTCCGATCATAGCGGTAACCGCCAGCTCTCCGGTTGAGGACAGGTTAAACTGTATTGAAGCAGGGATGAATGATTTTATTCAGAAACCTGTTCAATACGCTGATGTTGAAGAGATTGTTTATCGGGTTAAAAACGGATATTACATTAATAAAGGATAATTGAAATGAGAGTAGTTGACAAAGAAGCGTTCCTTGACACTTTTCAGTATTTTGACAAGTCTATTGTTGTCGAAATCATTGATATTTTTATTGCAGAATATCCGGAACGCATGGCAACGATAAAATCCGACATCGAAAAGCTGGATTTTGACGCCCTGAAATTTGATGCACATAGCATCAAGGGTGTAATCTCAAACTTTGTGGCTGCCGCACCGCAGGAACTTTCGAAAACCTTGGAAATGAAAGGAGCTTCAAAAGATGGAAGCGAGCTGATGGAGACTTTCGAAAGGCTTGAAGTTGCTGGTGCTGGCCTCATCGAGGACCTCAAAGAGCTAAAGCTTGTGTTTATGGAATAGGTTTTCGCCTATCTCTTTTGGTCGATCCGATTAATCGCTTCTATCGCAAGTGGGTAGTTGTCTCTCTTTCGGATAACTTCTTTATAAATCTGCTTTGCCTCATTATATTTGCCCATGGCTTCCATCGCACGGCCCTTGTTGTACATCGCATCCACATATTCAGAATCAATTTGTAACACCTGGTCAAAATAAGCCAGCGAGGTTTCGTAATTATCAAGGTAAACAAGGTTAATATATCCAAGGTTGTATAGCGCAAATTTATTGTTAGGTGCAACAATCAGAATGGTGTCGTATTGTGTGATGGCTTCTTTAACCTTGTTGTTTTCCTGGTAATACAGTGCAAGCTGGTAACGCGCCCTTAAATTTTCAGGGAACAGCAGAATTGCTTTCAGCAAATAACTTTCAGCCAGGCTATTGTGCTGACCAGTGTAAATGGTTGCTGTTTGAAGCAAGGCATCGAAATAATCATCGCGTTGATCAATGGCCAGCTGAAAATTTTTCAGTGCAGAAATTGTGTCGTTCTTGTTGATGAAAATCAGTCCCCTTTCATAATAAGCCTCTGCATTGAACTTATTAATTGCCAGTGCTTTGTCATTGAAGCTAAGTGCCAGGGGGTGATTGCCCAGCGCAAGGCTCAATTCAGCAAGCTTAAGGAACGCCCTGGGATCATCAGGCGCCACTTCAGTGGCTTTCATCAGGCTTGCGCTGCATTGTTCAATTTGTCCAAGCCCGAAATAGATATCTGCCAGCGTTATGTACAAGGAAGCGTTTCGAGGAGCAAGCAGCAGTCCTTTGTTGAGGTCTCTGAAAGCAAGGTCGACTTGTTTCCGCTGCACATACATTGCTGCCCGTGTGTTAAGCAAATCAGCATTAAGGCTGTCGGCCAAAATCTTAGCCGACAATTCAGTCATGGGATCAACAGCAGTGGTATCCTGCTTTTGGCTTTCTGTTTCTTTGGGCTGAACATTGCAAGCCATGAGGCTAAACAACAGCAACACCATCCATACATACTTCATATCAAAGCAATTTTGTTAACGAAAATTACCGTTACCAGACGATAACGGTAATTTTCAGTGTGAGAACAGCTTTACAGTCTGGTTTATTTTAATGCTTCACGGATTTTACCTTCAAGGTCTTCGCACAGATCAGGATTGTCGGTAAGCAATGTTTTTACAGCATCCCTCCCCTGGCCCAGTTTGGTCTCGCCATAACTGAACCAGCTTCCGCTTTTCTTAATGATGTTGAACTCAACACCAAGGTCGATGATCTCGCCGATTTTTGATATGCCTTCACCATACACAATGTCAAATTCGGCTTTCTTGAATGGCGGGGCTACCTTGTTTTTGACCACCTTTACTTTTACCCTGTTTCCGGTGATGTTTTCGCCTTCCTTAATCTGGTTGACCTTACGGATATCCAGACGAACTGAAGCATAGAACTTAAGCGCATTGCCACCGGTGGTTGTTTCAGGATTACCAAACATAACCCCGATTTTTTCACGCAACTGGTTGATAAATATGCAAATTGAGCCGGTTCTGCTGATATTGGCGGTCAGTTTACGCAGCGCCTGCGACATCAGCCTGGCTTGCAGACCCATTTTCGAATCGCCCATTTCTCCTTCAATCTCACTTTTCGGAGTCAATGCAGCTACTGAGTCAATCACAACCACATCAATGGCTGCCGACCTGATGAGGTGATCAGCAATTTCAAGGGCTTGTTCACCATTGTCGGGTTGTGAAACAAGCAGGTTTTGAATATCGACACCCAGTTTCTGGGCATAAAACCGGTCGAATGCATGTTCAGCATCGATGAAGGCTGCAATACCACCGCTTTTCTGAGCTTCGGCAATAACATGCAGGGCCAGTGTGGTTTTACCGGAACTTTCAGGTCCATAGATCTCTACAACCCGTCCTTTGGGTAGCCCACCAATACCAAGTGCGCTGTCAAGGCCAATGGAGCCGGTGGAGATGAACTCCGTTTTTTCAATGGCGGAATCGCCCAGTTTCATAATTGCCCCTTTACCGTAAGTCTTTTCAAGGTTTCCAAGGGTGGCTTCAAGGGCCTTTAATTTTTCTAGCCTCAATTTGTCGGCACTTTCTTTTGCTTTGTCAGTTGTCATGGTATGTTATTCAAAAATTTTCAAAATCTGTTTAGCGTGATCGTCGGTTTTTACTTTTTCGATCACTTCACTAATCATTCCTTTTTCATCAATGATGAAGGTGGTACGCATTAGTCCTTCATATTCCCTGCCATAAAGTTTTTTCATTCCCCATACGCCATATGCCTTTACAATCGCTAACTCAGGGTCGGCCAGCAGCGAGAACGGAAGGTCGAATTTACTGGCAAATTTCTGGTGCGATGCAACATCGTCAGGACTCACACCAAGCACTACAAATCCCTTGCTGATCATTTCGGTATGGCTGTCGCGCAGGCTGCAGGCCTCTTTGGTGCAACCGGGTGTATCGTCTTTAGGGTAAAAATAAAGGGCAACTTTTTTGCCGGCATATTCTGCAAGAGAAATGTCCTTTCCAAATTGGTTTTTTGCAGTAAAATCAGGTGCTTTGGTACCTATTGTGAGCATCTTTGTTGGAATATTTAGTAGTTACAAATATAGTCCTAATATCGCAATGAACAACAATATTAGACGCATATTTGTTTGAATTGTTATTTGTTATGCGTACTAAAATATACGCAAATGTGTTGAATACCACATTCTTCGCATAAGGGCTTTCGCGCTTTACACACATATCGGCCATGCAGGATCAGCCAATGGTGCGCATCGGGTATCACACTGGCAGGCAAATACTTTACCAGCTGCTTTTCCGACTCAAGAACGGTTTTCGCGTTTAGTGTTAATCCAATGCGATTGGCAACACGAAACACATGGGTGTCAACAGCCATGGCCGGCTGATGAAACACCACCGAAGCAATCACATTGGCTGTTTTGCGGCCGACACCAGGCAGCTTTTGAAGCGCGTCTACCGTGTCAGGAACTATTCCGCCAAATTCCTCCGTTAAGGTTTTTGCCATGCCAAGCAGATTCTTTGCTTTGTTGTTCGGATAGGAACAACTTTTTATTTGGTCAAACACTGCGTCCTGAGAAGCCACCGCCAGCGATTCAACTGTTGGGAAATACTGAAAAAATGATGGCGTGATCATATTTACACGCTTATCAGTACATTGGGCCGATAAAATTACGGCAACCAATAACTGGTAAGGTGAATCATACGCCAATTCGGTTTCAGCGACTGGCATATGCTCACTGAAATAATCAATAAACTGCTTGTATTTTTCCAATCTGTTCATGATCAACAACTTTCTTAGACGAGTTAAGTATTATACCTGAAAACACATGCCATCCGTGGCCATTTCTGTCTGCTCAAATACAAGCCTGGCTTCCTCAAGCAGTGGCGTCAGGTCTTTGTAGCGCGACGAAAAGTGTCCGATAATCAGCTTGTTTACGCCTGCATTTTTTGCCATGCGTGCCGCCTGTGCCGCTGTTGAGTGGTATGTTTCAGCGGCCTCTTTTTCGTGCATCTGCATGAATGTAGCCTCATGGTAAAGCACCGTGACATTTTGCAGCAAGCCGGACAGCTCAGGCGCGAATAGAGTATCCGTGCAATAGGCGTATGAGCCGGCAGGATGCGTGTAACAGGTAATCTGCTTGTTGGGGATAACTTCTCCCTGCGCGTTTACATAATCCGCTCCATTTTTAACAGCTTTCAGTTCTTCGTGACTCAGCCTGTATTGCGAAAGAAATGACTTTTTAATGTTGCGCTGGTCGGCTTTTTGCCTGACCAAGAATCCCCAGCATGGTATGCGGTGCTTCACCTTAAATGCAGCTATTTCAAGCAGGTCATCGGCAAAAAGCGAAGTAAACGGCTTATCCTGCAATGGGATAAACTCAAGCCGGTAGCGAAGTTGGGTATTGGCAAGTGCAAGTTGCTGAGTAATGACGTCGTAAAGGGCGGGTGGGCCGTAAACATACAATGGGTTAATTCTTCCTGCAAGGTGCATGCTCGAAACAAGCCCGATAAGGCCAAAATAGTGATCGCCATGGAGGTGACTGATTAACACATGGTCAATTTTCATCGGGCTTAAGTTGAAACGCTTTAGCTGCAACTGCGTACCTTCAGCACAGTCGATTAGTAAACAACAGGTATCAACCCTGAGATGCTGGCTACTCGGATTTCGATGCAAGGTTGGAATTGCTGATCCTGAACCAAGTATGTGAATTGTAAATGGCTTCATGCGGGATCAAATGTAGCAAATTTCAGGGATTTTCTTGCATTGGGCGAACTGAAACAAACTGTCTTGATAACATCCGGGTGAAATGTGACACTGATTACACCTCCCGACATTTAGATAAAAATGAAAGGTACTGATACCGAAACGACAAAAAAAAAGCCACCGTGAAGGTGGCTTTATATTGCATTAAAGAAAGCAGTTTACTTTTTCTTTTTAGCTGCTTTTTCTTCTTTTTCGAGGTTTTCTTTCAATCCTGCCAACACATCAAGGTCACCAAGGGTTGTACGCTCAAGGTTTTCGTTGATTTGCTTCACCGTACGTTTGGCAGTTTTTGCTTCGCCACGGGCACCTTCATTTTCTGCAACACGGCTTGTCTGAGCCAGGTCTTCATGAATACGTGAGTGCGAAAGGATGATTTTCTTGTTTTCTTTTGAAAATTCAATTACTTTGAAATCAAGTGTTTCATCAATTTTTGCCTGTGAACCATCTTCTTTTTTCAGGTGACGGTTAGGGGCGAAACCTTCAACGCCATAAGGCATTGAAACGATCATACCCTTGTCAGATGTACTGATAATGGTACCCTGGTGTACTGATCCAACGGTAAAGATGTCTTCAAATACATCCCATGGATTTTCTTCCAGTTGCTTGTGACCAAGGCTGAGCCGGCGGTTTTCTTCGTCAACATCAAGTACAACAACTTCGATGGTTTCACCCACTTTGGTAAATTCAGCCGGATGCTTGATCTTCTTCGACCATGAAAGGTCAGAAATATGGATCAGGCCGTCAACGCCTTCTTCCATTTCAACAAAGATGCCGAAATTGGTGAAGTTTCTAACGGTAGCTTCATGCTTCGAGTTAACAGGGTATTTTGTCTTGATGTTATCCCATGGATCAGGAATAAGCTGTTTCATGCCAAGTGACATTTTTCTTTCTTCCCTGTCGAGTGTCAATACGATTGCTTCAACCTCGTCGCTCACTTTCAGGAAGTCCTGAGCTGTGCGCAGGTGCTGCGACCACGACATTTCAGATACGTGGATCAGGCCTTCAACACCGGCAGCAATTTCAATAAATGCACCATAATCGGCAATCACAACAACCTTACCTTTTACCTTATCGCCAATTTTGAGGTTTTCATCCAATGCATCCCATGGATGAGGAGTCAGCTGCTTGAGACCAAGGGCAATGCGTTTTTTGTTGTCATCGAAATCAAGGATAACCACCTTGATCTTCTGATCAAGTTCAACAATCTCTTCAGGATGGTTGATGCGGCCCCATGAAAGGTCGGTGATGTGAATAAGACCGTCAACGCCACCGAGGTCAATAAATACCCCGTATGAAGTGATGTTTTTAACGGTTCCCTCAAGCACTTGTCCTTTTTCGAGCTTGCTGATGATTTCAATTTTCTGCTGTTCGAGTTCGTCCTCGATAAGTGCTTTATGCGAAACAACCACGTTTTTGTATTCCTGGTTGATCTTAACAACCTTGAATTCCATGGTTTTGTCAACATAAATATCGTAGTCGCGAATTGGTTTCACATCGATCTGTGAACCCGGGAGGAATGCCTCAATACCGAACACATCAACGATGAGACCACCTTTGGTGCGGCATTTAACATAACCATTGATAATTTCTTCTTTTTCGAAGGCAACATTGATGCGGTCCCATGAACGCAGGATACGGGCCTTTTTGTGCGAAAGCATCAGCTGTCCGCTTTGCCCTTCCTGGTTTTCAACATACACTTCAACCTTGTCACCCACTTTCAGGTTCGGATTGTAGCGGAATTCAGAAACAGGAATCACGCCGTCTGACTTGAACCCAATGTTCACAACGATTTCACGGTTGTTCTTTCCAACAACAATGCCATCAATCACTTCATGGTCACCAATTGAACTCAATGTCTTGTCATACATCTGCTCAAGGCGTCCACGTTCGTCTTTTGAATAAAACTCATGTTTCTTTCCAATGGCATCCCAGTCAAAATTAACAGGCTCAGCCTTTGCTTTTTCTTTGAAACGTGGTTTTTTAAGTTCTGTCTGAGGTTCTTCTTCAATCATGGCCTCAACAGTAACTTCAGCAACTTCAGCCTGAGCTTCAGCAACAACTTCTTCAACCTTGGCTTCAACAGCCTCTGCATCAACGGTTACTTCCACAGGATTCTCCTGAACCTGCTCCTCGTTGATGATGTTTTCATTTTCACTCATGTAATAAAATTTTACTTGTACCTGCATTACTTATCCGAAAGTATTCACACAGGGAGGGTTAAACATATTTGCCGTTTTTAAAACCTTGGTTTAATTGCTTTTACCAAGTCCGGAGCGTCTCAAAAACAAGGGTGCAAAAATACGAATATTCCTGAAAATAAAAAATTTAAGGGGTTTAATTTTAACTTTTTGCGGATTGCGTATCTTTGCCCCCTCCTGAAGCGAAAAACTTAACCAAAGACAGCATGGCACTAAATTGTGGGATCATCGGGCTGACAAACATCGGCAAAACAACTATATTTAACTGTATGTCAAACACTAAGGCAGAAGCGTCGTCATTCGCTTTTAGTGCAACAAAGTCAAATATCGGTATGGTTGAAGTGCCGGATGCACGCTTATACGAGATCGACAAGCTAATCAAATCGGTTAAGGTTGTCCCGGCAACAGTTGAAATCGTTGATGTACCCGGCCTTGCAAAAGGTGCAAGCCAGGGAGAAGGTGTTGGAAATAAGTTTCTGGCCGACATCCAGCAAATGGACGCACTCATCCACGTTTTACGTTGTTTCGACGACCCCAACCTTCCCCATATCGAGGGATCGATTGATCCTGTCAGGGATATGGAAATTGTTGACCTTGAATTGCAGGTGCGCGACCTTGACCTGGTGATGCGGAAAATTCAGCGGGTTGATAAGCTGGTTAAACTGGGCGATAAAGACGCGAAAAAAATCATGGAGGTATTGATCAAATACCGTGATCACCTCGAGAATTTTGGCAATGCCCGCACCGCTCCTGTTGAAGATGATGAAACAAAGCACATTCAGGAATTGCAGCTATTAACAGCAAAACCGGTGATTTATGTGTGCAATGTTGATGATGCTGCTGCCACTTCGGGAAACAGCTATTCAGCTGCCGTAACCAAAGCACTTGATGGGCAACAAACAGAAATCATCACCATTGCAGGCAAGCTCGAAGCTGAAATTGCCGAATTGGAAGATGCTGCTGACAGGGAAGTATTTCTTTCTGATGCCGGCCTCAATGAGCCTGGAGTGAATAAACTGATTATGGCCGCATACAAATTGCTCAACCTTCAGTCATTCTTCACTGCCGGACCAAAAGAAGTGAAGGCCTGGACAATTCATCGTGGCATGACAGCTCCTCAGGCATCAGGCGTTATTCACTCCGACCTGGAACGTGGTTTTATCAGGGCCGAAGTGATGAAATACGTCGATTTTATCCAGTACAAGTCGGAACAAGGCGTAAAAGATGCCGGTAAGTTCCATGTAGAAGGCAAGAATTACATTGTTGACGATGGCGACATCCTGCATATTCGCTTTAATGTTTAGTCAGCCGCACGCAGTTTTTCTAGCAATTTGTCCGCTTTTTTCCTGTTAGTGAATTGATTATCAATCGCCTCTTCGATAAACAGCTTATTTCGGTTTTCGGCATAAAACTGCTTCAACACCTCGAAAGCTACCGGTTGTAGCCTGAAGTTCCAGTGATCGGCTGCTTCCACAAGGTTTGCTGCAACCTTGCCATTTATATACTTCAACGCTCCCAATGCCTCCATCGCATTCATGCGCGTAAGAAAATCAAAACTCGGGCTGCTGTAGTCAATCAGTTCCTTTAGCCTATCCTCCTGACCAAATTCAATGGCCAGCCTGAGCCAGGTAATGCGGATATTCAGCCCCGGAAAACCAACTTCATCAGCAGTCATTTTCAGGAAATTCGCAGTATTATCAGGGTCGAGTAATACGAGTTTTTCCAGCGACAGTTTAATGTTCGAATACGACTCATCGCTGAGCATCTTTCTGGCCTGGCCCCGGCTAATTTTATGATGCGCCTGCAAGGCAGTAATGGCAGCCCTTCTTACATACACCTCACTATCGTCGAGGGCGTCGTAAATCACCTTTTCACTTTTTTTGTTTTCATCAACAGACAGCTGATTCACAATTTCTGATTTAATCAGGTGATAATTTTCACAATAGTATTGCTTTTCGAGTGTGCTGCGTTTTACATCCAGGGGAACTTCCTTCAATGCCATCAGGGCGTCATACCGATCGATCATATTGGTGGCTAGCCTGAACTGGTTGAGCAGTTGTACGGGTTCACGGTCAAACTTCACTTTTTTAATCATCCTGGCTCCCGGATCAAACAGTAGAAAATCAGGATTTCCCTGAAAATCAATTGGTAAAGCATAAGATTGTTCCGCTTTGTCGTTCAATAAGTTGAATACAGATTTATGGCCATTATTATACCATATTTCGAAAGTTAAGTGCACGCGAAAAGCCGGCCGGATCTTGTTGATTGGTTGGAGTTGCTTTACAAAAAGGCGCAATGAATCTCCATCGGTTTGGTAAGTGATTCCATAATAAGGCTCCCCTCCCCGCTCAATCCACTGATCGAAAAACCAGTCCATGCTGCTGCCTGTTGTGAGTTGAATAGCCCTCATAAAATCAGCCGTCCAAACTTCGTCGTAAGGGTGCATTTTTAGGTAGGTAGTAACTGATCGCTTAAAATCTTCATCACCCAACTGGTCACGCAACATATCAAGCACAAGCGATCCTTTAGGATACCACCTGTCAACACCTCCCTGGCTATGCCCTATGGCAAAATCATCCTTTTCCGATGCATCCAATACACGCTTCAGCTCTTTCGTTCTCTCCCATTCATAATGGTCAACACCGAAAATTGTCTTTTCAAACAGCTTCGCATAATAGGTGGCAAAACTTTCGGTGAGCCACACATCTTTTCCCCTGAGGTGCGAAATGTAATTCCCAAACCACTGATGCGTAAGCTCATGCGCGTTGACATTGATGTAATTACGTTCCCAATATGCCCTTGGGTCGATGTGCATATAATCACCAAAAATAGTCGATGTGGTGGTTTCCATTGCCCCGTAGAGGTAATCAACCACTGGCGCTTCACGGTACACTTCGTAAGGATAAGGCATGCCAAATTCTTTCTCACAGAAATTGACCATCTCCTTCATATAAGCATAGGTCGCATCAACATTTCCGGACCGGTCAGGGTAATACCACAATTCGAGCGGGAGTCCGCGCGGGGAGGTCATGTCGCGCCACATATAATCACCTATCACCAAGGCAGTCGAAAAGAAAGGATGGTTGTGGTACATTTTATAGTGCCATGTTTTGGTGCCATTCAGGTTGTCGGTAACCGATTCGCGGATGCCATTACTGAATACCTTGTACCTGTAATCAAAAGTCACTTTCATGTCAACCGTAAGCCTGTCGTCAGCATAGGGTAACCAATAAAAAGGCCGGTGAGCCCATACCTGTTTTCTTTTCCTGCCGGTGGGGTCGTTCCAGCCGATGAAATACAGTTCCTTTTCTGGTTTCACTTCGTATTGAATGGATATTTCATGTGAAGCTGCATTTTTTGTTTGCACGGGTAGCGCAATGACCAGCAAGTCTCCTTTCCGATAATAATCGGCCTTGTGGTGGTCTATATCAAGTGCTTTTATCGTAAATCCGGGGGTAGAGAATACTGCTGAATCAACATTCTGGCGAATTTGCCTGAACAAAAAATTAGCTTTCCCTTTGACGAGTGTGGTGTAAGGGTCGATATCCAGTTCAGCGCTTAAATGTTCAATATCGATGAGCTTCTCGGGCTGAAAGCGCTGCTGGTCCTCAAGATACATCAGGGTGTCAACCTGAGATGAAGCATGCTTTGGCTGAATGAGACAAAGCAAAGCAAGGAAAATCAAAGCGGGCGGAAAAAAGCGAAGCATAGGTCTATTTTATTACAAATATGGTGAAAATTGCGCGCATGGCAAGCAGGTGAGATATGGAAAGTATTGATCATTCACAAATAAAACATTGGTTTATGCAAAACACAGCAGATGTCTTCCTTTTGGGCAATGATGAGCGGAGTATTTTAAGTCGTTCATAGTGTGACAGGAAGCCAGTTAAGTAAAAAGCTGCTTAAATATTCATGACCGCAAAGTCATTTTGTCTACTTTTACACCCGAAATTTTGTCTGCCAGCAGGGATAAATGGGAACTCGAAGCCATAAGTCAGGCAAAATATTATTGAATTAATTGGCTTATAATGAATAGAATAAATACGATAATAACAGGAACCGGCAGTTATATCCCTGAGGTATTGATCAGGAATAGTGATTTTTTAAAACAGGTTTTTTTCGAAAAGGACCATTCTGAAATCGATAGTCCCGGCGAAGAAGTTATCAGGAAGTTCAAGGACATTACCGGAATTTATGAGCGTCGGTGGGTGAACGATCAGCAGAATAATTCAACCATTGCAGCCATTGCTGCCGAAGCAGCCATAGCTGATGCCGGTATTGACCGTGAAACCATTGACCAGATTATTGTGGCACATAATTTTGGTGATGTAGGCAAGGAGTCCATCCAGACTGACATTGTACCCAGCATTGGTGCTAGGGTAAAACATCAGCTGGGCATTAAAAACACACAGTGTATTCCTTACGATGTCATTTTTGGTTGTCCGGGCTGGATACAGGGAATGATTCAGGCTGACTCATTTATCCGTTCAGGACTTGCTAACAGGTGCCTGGTAATTGGAAGCGAGACCCTTTCGCGTGTGGTGGATGTATATGACCGGGATACCATGATATTTTCCGACGGCGCCGGAGCTGCCATCATTGAACGGTCAACCCAGGACGATGGGCGCGGAGTGATTGCTTCTGCATTTATGTCGCACACCATTGAGGAAACATCATACCTGTATCTGGGTAAGTCGAATGAACCTGCCAGCAATCCCAATGTACGTTACATCAAAATGTTGGGTCGTAAAATATATGAGTATTCATTGGTCCATGTGCCTTTGGCCATGAAACTCGCCCTCGACAAAGCCGGTATGTCTATTGAGCAGGTGAACAAGATTTTAATCCATCAGGCAAACGAAAAGATGGATGAAGCGATCGTGCAGCGGTTCTATAAGCTTTATGGAAAGAAAGCTGAATTGGATAAGATAATGCCAATGAACATACAGGAACTTGGCAACAGTTCAGTAGCAACAGTGCCTACCTTATACGATATGATTCTGAAAGGGATGCTTCCGCATCACCAAATCAAAAGTGGTGATATCCTGCTTTTTGCCTCTGTTGGGGCTGGAATGAACATCAATGCGTTGGTATACAGGCAGTAATACTGAAGCCATTGCGCAATCTCTTTTCCCGATCTTCTTTTATCTCAAGGAATTAGCCACAGAGTTCCCTCAAATAATTTTGCTTTCACTGCAATATTTTGGTTAATTTCCCATTATAATTATGTTTAGCATTTCCGGCTATGAAGGAAGCAGAAGGGTTGGTCATTTTTTGTAAATATCAAAGATCTGAAACACGATGACATCCAAAACTAAGGTATTGGTAATTGGTGCAAGCCCGAATCCTGACAGGTATTCGAATGTGGCCATGCGGCTGTTAAAACGCCACGGCTTCGATGTGCTGGCCATTGGTAACAAGGTTGCCTCAGTTGAAGGATTGAACATTGCTGTTGATCCGCCAATGCAAACAGATATTCATACAGTTACACTATATATACGACCGGAATTACAGCAAAAATATTACGAATACGTTCTGGCGCTGAAGCCGGTTCGGGTTATTTTTAATCCGGGAACAGAGAACAGTGAATTTGCTGACCTCCTGAAAAAGGAATCCATTTCAGTGACAGCGCACTGCACCCTGGTGATGCTTGATAGCGGGACATTTTGATGGAATCAGGCTTGCTTTCCAGAAGATTTTCCCTTTGCGGGAACCGTAGCATCTGGAGGGCTGCACCACAGAAATTTGAGTCCTGCACGGGAAAAATAGTTAAATTTGCGCAAACCTAAAGGTCTTCAAGATTGAAAAGAATATCATTACCATTGCACGAAAAAGGCAGCGTAACAAAGTTGTTCGTTATGTATTCCCTGGTCTTTTTCAGCATACTGTTTATATCACAGTCAGCTTTGTCACAAGTTGATTGCGTCATCACTTCCGACACTCCACCTCCGGTTTGTTACAATTCCTTGGTTAAATTGTCTGGTTCATCAGGTGAAAACTATGCGTATTTGTGGGAACCGGGCGGACAAACCACTGAATCGATCGATGTTACTGCAACAAGCGATATCACCTACAGGCTAACCGTTGTTGACACGGTTACTGGTGAGCAATGCCTGAGTGCACCTTTTCTGCTTTCTGTGCGTCCTGTTTTCGACATCAATATTGAGCAGATGCAGCTCACCTGCACCAATGGTGACAACGACAATGGAAACACGGCTATGATACAGGCTACTGCATCAGGAGCTTCTTCAGCTTACCATTATTTCTGGGACGTAAGACCCATTCAGATCGCTCCTGGCGATTCAAGTCTTGCCATTGGGCTGAAGGCACATCTGTGGTACTTTTTGCGCGTAAAGGATGATTTTGGATGCATTCAGACAGATTCATTTTTCACTACTGCCTACCCGAATCCCGACATCAACATCCTTACCGATCCTGACACGGCCTATATTCAAAATCCATACATCACTTTCTCGTTTGAAAACCTAACCGCCGATTCCATCGAGGTCACAAACCATTTCTGGGATTTTGGCGATGACACGCCTACATCCGATTTCCCCATGCCCAGGCATTTATATACCGAAGAAGGTACTTACAACGTTTTTTTGACTGTGTTTAACCCACAGGCCTGCGATACAATTTTCACTAAAGAGGTAAAGGTTCTACCTGTAAAGCTTCAGGTTCCCAACATCTTAACACCAAATGGTGATGGAACCAATGATGTGTTTGAAATCGTTGAAGCCCCTCCAGGTGAGGATGACATTAATCCTATGTTCAAAGAAGGCAGTGTTTCGGGTAAAAAGCCGCTTTCACTTTATTACAAAAGCACTTCGCTGTTGATTTTCAACAGGCAAGGCAGAAAGGTGTTTGAATCGGACGATTATCAAAACGACTGGAAAGGTGAAGGCCTGAGCGATGGCGTTTACTTCTATGTGCTGAAATGCGTTGGATTCAAGAGCAATGAAGTATACAAGGGCTCCATCACACTTGTAAGTGGCCGGAACAATTAAGTTTTACTGTTTGTAAGCCTGCACCGTATTACCGAATGCCCTTTGAAAAATACTTCAATTTGCCGATTTTTTGTACTTTTGCCCATCAACATTACTGCCTTGTCATGAAAAAAGTTGTGTATTTATTTTTACTGATTGCTGGCATGGGATTATTGGCTTGTCAACATAATTCAACCAAGTTGCCTGCTGATTTGGTCAACAATCCTAAATCTGCAACAAGTGGCCCAGAAGGCCAGATCGCAGCAATAGCCTTCGCCCAGACAGAACATGATTTTGGCAGGCTGATCATGGGCGAAAAAGTGAGTTTTGTCTATAAATTCACCAATACTGGCGACAAAGACCTGATCATCACCAAGGTGAGCACAAGCTGTGGATGTACAGCCAGCCAGTACACCACCGATCCGGTGAAGCCGGGTGAGGATGGTCGCATTGAAGTGACTTTTGATTCGAGCGGGCAGAAAGGAATGGTGAATAAATCGATTACAGTTATTTCAAACACCCAACCCCAAAACAATACATTAAGACTTAGGGCTCAAGTTGTTACACCAGAAACAAATTAATAATTATCACATGAACATTGCTAGCATTCTTTTGATGGGACCACAAACGCAAGGACAGGAAACAAATCCGATTATGTCCTTCCTACCCCTTATCCTGATCATGGTTGTCTTTTACTTTTTCTTCATCCGTCCACAGATGAAAAAAGCCAAAGACCAACGTAAATACCGTGAAGCCATCGCCAAAGGTGACAAAATCATTACCATTGGCGGAATTCATGCCAAGGTTATTGAAGTGAAAGATACCACATTGTTGATCGAAGTTGAAGGTGGTGTGAAGCTGCTGATCGAAAAGAGCGCAGTTGTCATGGACCCTTCACAGGTAGGCCAGAACAAATAAAGACTTAATGCCGGATAGATTCCCGGTTTTTTTGTCCTGCCGATGCCTAAAACATCAACCAACGGTCATCAAACCATTAGCGACAAAAAACGGTTTCGCCTGGGAATCTATTTCTTATGTGTGGTCTTTTCCAGCTTTTTATGGCTGCTGATAAAAATGAGTCAGGACTATACCATTGGCCTGACTTTACCCATACGCATTACGGATATTCCCACAGAGAAAGTCATTGGCGGACAAGCTGAGAAAGACATCAATATCAGCTGTACTTCCAATGGCTTTAATCTTTTCAGGATCAAATACCTGCAGAAAAGCAAGCAGATCAATGTTTCTCTCGACGAAATTCCGTTCAGACAGATCAACCAGGTTGATTACTACATCAGCATGGGAAACCTCAAAGGGCTGCTATCTGAGAAACTGGGCCTGAATGAAAGCGGTATTTCCATAACGGACGATCAGTTGCAGTTTCGGCTCGAAAACCTTGCCTCAAAGGAAGTTGTTGTTCAGGCTGATGCCACACTCAGCTTCAGGCAGCAGTTCGGACTTTATGGCACAATCGTGATTAATCCTCCAAAAGTGACACTTTTTGGTCCACAGGAAGTCCTGGATACCATTGATACTGTGCGCACTGCAACAGTTGTGTTGAACGACCTTTACAAGAACACCAACATCACAACAACAATAGATCCCGGCACTGCCCGACTGAAAGCACAGACAAATAAAATCACCTTAAGTATTCCGGTAGAGCAATTCACCGAAACTTCGTTGCTTGTTGATATCACTGTCCCCAGGATTGATCAGCACCTGAAGACTTTTCCTGACAAAGCTGAGGTGTTTTTCCTTGTTCCGATGAAAGACTTCATGAAAATACAGCCAGATTCATTTGTGTTAAGTCTTGACACCACTGGCCTGGCCCGGCGTTCGCCCTTGCTGCGAGTTCAATTGCTGAAATTTCCCGAATTATTAAAGATCATCCGCCTGCAACCCTCAGAGGTAGAATACTTACTGGTTAATTAATGCTGAAAGTTGGTATCACCGGAAACCTGGGAAGCGGCAAATCACTTGTGTGCTCCATTTTCAGCGCCTTGTCGGTTCCGGTATTCAATGCTGATAGCGAAGCAAAAGCGTTATACCATGATCCACATATCAAAAACGAAGTAATTTCCTATTTTGGGAAAGATGTGTATTGTTCAACTGGTGATCTAAATGCCACCATACTCGCCGACAAGATTTTCAAGGATAAACAGGCCATGGAATTCATCAGCGGGCTTATCCATCCTGCCGTACGGGACAGGTTTTCTCAATGGTGTCTGCAGCACAACCAGGCGCCATATGTGCTTTACGAAGCTGCCATCATGATAGAATCCGGACACTACAGGATGCTCGACAAACTGATATTGGTCACTGCTCCCCTATCCTTACGGATCCAGCGTGTCATGGCAC
Source organism: Bacteroidota bacterium (assembly GCA_018816765.1). GTDB lineage: Bacteria > Bacteroidota > Bacteroidia > Bacteroidales > F082 > UBA6192. The sequence goes on along the minus strand of JAHIUX010000078.1, from coordinate 38,501 downwards.
GCGACCATGCCACTGAAGCCTCAGTACTTGCCAGGGTTGACAAACAAATGCCGGAAGCTGATAAGATTCCCTTTGCCGATTTTTTGGTGAACAATGATGGCGAAACCCTGCTTATTCCACAGGTCTTATCCATTCACAAGGCACTTGTCAGCATATCGGATTAACCCTACAAAAAGCACCTTTTCTAATGTCAAAAAAAAGGCTGCCTTCTCAGGCAGCCTCAATTCATTTTATTGGGTCGGTTTGCCCATAAGCTTAATGTTGAACAAGGACTTTCTTCGTTGTCTTGGTCTTATCTGATGTTATTGTCAGGAAGTAAACGCCATTCGGCAGGTCGTTGGTCGGGATCTGCAGTTCTTTCGTAAACGAGGCATTGATGGCCCTTGTCATGATTGGCTGACTGAAACGGTCAGTAAAGGCAATGACACAGTTTTCATTCATGTTTTCATCCAAAAGCACGGTCAGGTTAAAGTCGGCCGGGTTTGGGTAAACACTCATGGCAACAGGAATAATTCCGAAATAACCGTTACTATAATCAAATGCAGCAGAAGGATCAGTATGGCTATACACCTTCAATTTGTAATAACTGTGAGGAGCAACAATGCCTGCCTGGTTAATTGTCCAATACATCGTCGATCCGGTCACGTTGTTTGCAATTTCAATCTCCACAGGGTTATCACCGCCAGCATTATCATACTTGATTAAGTCAACATCAAGGCCCTCGGCTACGTTATCGTCCCATGAAATCAGGTGAGTAGTACCCACCATCCATTCTTCGCCGCCATTAGGCTGGTTGATACTGATGGTTCCGCCGGCTGACAACACGATTGAGAAGACCCCGCTAACAGCGTTGACAGTGCCTTCGGGCAACACAGAGGATACCTTAATAACATAGTTGGTTCCGGGAGTAACACCAGTGGTATTCCATACCCAGGTCGTTCCACTTACGCCACCAACAGGCGTAATTGTTGACTGGTAGTTAACACCACCATCATTACTCAGCTCAATCTTAACATTTTCATTGAGGTTATCAGTCCATGAAAGCAGGTATTGATTGCCTTTTACCCATACTTCACCTCCCACTGGCTGGTTGATCAAAATTACCCCATCAGGAGCAGTTGCAGTAATTGCGAAGTAATTGGCACTTTCGCCAAACTTATCGCTGCTAGCTGTTGATGTAACCCTGATTTTAAAGGAGCTTGGTTCAATATCTGAAGGAATATTCCACACAAAGGTTGAACCTGAAACAGACTCAGCACCTGGAATTTGAACATAGCTATTCAGGAGTGTTGAATAGTATTCAATTTTCACATTTTCACTCAGATTGTCGGTCCATGAAATCAGATGAGCGGTTCCTCTTGCCCACTGAATTCCACCAACATTTGGCTGTTGAATCGTGATAAGTCCTTCTGGATTGGTTGCTGTGATATTGAAGTAGTTTGCACTTTCTCCTGCAAGTGTCGATCCGTTTGCAGTGGATGAAACCCTGATCTTGAATGTGCTTGGGGTGATATCAGAAGGAATATTCCAAACAAAAGTAGTACCTGAAACAGACTCAGCGCCTGGAATTTGCACATAGCTATTAAGGAAAGTGGAATAATACTCGATTTTCACATTTTCGCTCAGGTTGTCGTTCCATGAAATGAGGTGCGAAGTGCCTTTTGCCCAGCTGATGCCGAGCGCATTGGGTTGTTCAATGGTGATGAAACCATCAGTATTAGTCGCTGTTATGTTAAAATAGTTCGCACTTTCAACAGGTGGAGTCAGGGAGCCTGGTGTAGCAGATGAAATCCTGATTTTATATGTTCCAACAGCCAGATTTGATGGGATGTTCCAGATAAACGTAGACCCTGAAACAGACTCAGCACCAGGAATCTGAACATATGCATTTAAAGGAGTCGAATAATACTCTATTTTCACATTTTCGGAGAGGTTATCAGACCAGGAAATCAGGTGTGATGTTCCCCTTGCCCATGAAATTAAGGGTTCATTTGGTTGAATTAATTGAATTGTTCCTGTTGCAGCAGGTGCAATTGCAAAATTATTGTCGCTGTAATCGTTCAGATCGCCATTATTTGTAGAGGCAACCCTGATTTTGAAATTTGTTCCTGAAAGGGCTGGTACAGTCCAGAGGTAAGTAGAGCCAACAACGTTTTCAGCAATCACACCAGCATCCGCGCCACCCTGATACAGCCTGATTTTCACGGTTCCAACAATGTTGTCAATCCATGAAATCAGGTAGGTAGATCCTTGAATTAGTGTAATTCCTGGCAAACTAGGTTGCTCAACATGTACTGTTGTACCTGAGACATCATTCACCAGACAAAAATACGCGTCGCTATCATCAGTGTAAGTATCACTCACAGTGCTTGTAACCCTGATTTTGTATTTGGTTCCTAAAGCAAAACCTTCAGGAATACTCCAGGGGTACGTTGTTCCCTCAACAGAGTTTGTAATATGCAACACAACTGCTCCTGCCGGGTTTGTTGTGTAGTCGACCAGATCAATTTTAACCGGTAGGGTTAAGTTGTCTGTCCATGATATAAGGTGTGATGTACCTGTTTTCCACTCAATCCCGGGAAGGTTTGGTTGGATAATGGTTACCTGGGGCGATTGCCCAACCGCATTGAGGCTGATAACCATCAGGACGATGGCTAATAATGCGGAAAATTTGAGGTGTAACATTTTTTTCATTGTATTTTGTTTTAATTAGGATCTGAGGGTAGTTTACTTGGTTCAAAATCAAGAACCAATAACTATACCAAACAATTCACAATGCTCCTAAATGCCGATTAACAAAGGAAAATGTGTTTTTTTTTCATTCATCAGGTTGACTCAAAAATTCCCAATTCTGCACTGTTTTTCCCGAATTTACTTTTGGGATAACAATACCTCTACCTTTACAACAGTTCTTCCTTCATTTAATCAACAAAAACTCTGCATGTTTCTATAGCAATCCAAAAATCTAGGTCGATTACCCTGATATTCAAATATATGCACCCTACTACCTGAAAGTCGGAAAATTAGCATGTTACAATGTAGAATTATTCCCAATTTAAGACAGTGTATTGCTGTCAGACTACAAACTGGCAGCATGTTATACCCATTTACCATATAGAAACACAGTAATAAGTTGTTTATCATTTAATTGAATCATCCATATGAATTACTAGCATTAGTTATAGTTTGACCTTACTGACCTTTGTTAATGGCAAAAACGGATTTCAGTTGCATTAGGCCTCATTCCATGATTTCAACTTCCGCTTATCGGACCTCCATAGCAAAATATTCCCAAAATCATCAATGGTGGCATTGTCGCTTCATCTTCTGGAGCGACAAAAACAATATCCAGTATCATTGGCTTACCGTATTCAAGAAAAAAAAAGCCTCTCCGTTTCCGGAAAGGCTTTTCTGGTTTTCATCAGATGTGATTAATGTTGAATCAGAATTTTTTCGGTGTGCTTTGTGTTTCCTGAAGTCAGGGTCATGAAATAAACCCCAACCGGCAGGAAGGATGTTTGCACCTGCAATTCTTTTGTGTTTTCGGTATTGATGGTCCTGGTCATGACTGGCATATTAAACCTGTCGACCAAAACAACTGTGTATTCCTCATTCGACTGTGCATTAAACTTCACTGTAAATTCCCTGTCGGCCGGATTGGGATAAACAGCCACAGAGGCCGGGTCGACAATGGTGAAATAAGCATTACTTTCGTCAGTCACAGTATTGGTCTCCACGCTGGTTACCCGCACAGTATATTGAATACCTGCCGGATAGCTTCCGTTGTTTGGAATTGTCCACACATAAGTTGAGCCCTCAACGTTATTAGCAATGAGCGTGGTTGTAACTGTAGAGTAGTTAACTAACTCGATTTTCACATTTTCGGCAAAATTATCATCCCACGAGATCAGGTATTCATTGCCCTTCACCCAGGTTTCGCCACCATTGGGCGAATTTACGATAACTTCACCTCCCGGGAGGAAGCCCTGAATAGCAAAAGCAAAATCGCTATCTCCGGCTATCGTAGGGTCGGCATGGCTGTAAATTTTTACAAAGTAATCATCACCATCGGTCATAGCAGGAATACTCCAGACATAGGTTGAACCTGCAACATCCGTTGCAATTGGCACCTCTGTCAGATCGCTAGTTCTGTAGTAATAAATATCAACAGTCCCTGGAATATTATCTTCCCAGGAAATAAGGTAATCATGATTTTCGAGCCAGGTAATGCCATCAACATTTGGCTGTAACAGAGTGATGTATGCACCAGCTGGTGAATCACCAATATGGAAAGTAGCTATACTCGATCCTGAAATACCGCCATACTTAACCTTGATGCGGTAATCACCAGGGGCATAAGTAAGGGCAGGGATTGTCCACACCCATGTTGAGCCCTCAGCGCCAGATTTAAGTGTGGCTAGCTCGGTACCTCCTGAATTACACAAAACGATATCAACCACATTGTTCGGAACATTATCTGTCCACGAAATCAGGTACGATGATCCCCTGAGCCAGTAAAGGCCGGGCAGCGTAGGTTGCTCAATAATAATATTTGCCTGGGGAGGTGTTGCTGTGATTTCGAAATCAAATTCACTTTCACCCAGCACACTGTTATCGGTGGTGCTGGTAACCATGATTTTATAGTTCGTTGCGGCAGGAATTCCTGCATCGATGGTCCACCCATAGGTTGATCCTTCAACAGAAGGTGCAATATTCACCAACGAAGTTGGGGTGATCAGGTCGATGCGCACCGGCGAATTCAGGTTATCGACCCAGGAGATCAGGTAGGATGAGCCTTTCACCCAAACGATACCTGCATCGGATGGCTGAATCATGGTAATGGCATAGGTGTTTGTCGCGGCATCAATCCTGAAGTTAAAGTCGCTCATATCAACAATGCTTGGATCATCTATGCTTGAAATCCTGACCTTGAACAGATTACCCATCAAGTGATTCACCGGGATGGTCCAGGCGAAAGTATTTGTCCCATCAGCAACACTGGCCAACACGCCATGGAGCGTGCCATTGTAATACAATTCAATTTTCACCGGTCCGGGAACATTGTCTGTCCAGGTGATGTTGTGTGTACTACCAAGTGTCCACCTTACGTCAGGCACATTGGGTACAGTAACATGTACATATTGGGTGATGGTAAAATTATTGTTGCTAACGTCGTTACTTAAGCTATTGTTATCTGAAATTTTAACGGTGTAATCATTACCCATATCCTGATTTATGGGCCAGTTATAGGAGAAACCAGCCTGATTGTCGGCAAGTGTGCCAAGATTTACCAAGCCTTTGTACAGCTCGATTTTGACATCACCTGTACCACCGGTCCAGGTAATATTGTGTGATGACAGGTTGGCCCAGGATTCGCCACCGTTGGGTGAAACAACAACAATAGGATCACTTATTGAAAAGTTGGCATCACTTTCATCAAAGGTACCGTTGTTGTTATCAATTACCTTAACCTTGTAGTCAGCTCCGGGAGTATAGCCTGATATATTCCACACAATTCCTGTTGTGGCTGTAGTGGAGATGGCTGGCCCAACCAAAATATTGTTTTTATACAATTCCAAGGTGGCGTTAATTGCTCCGCCTGTCCATGTAATATTGAAGGTGGTGCCATTTACCAGGTATTGGCCTCCATTGGGCGCTGTTAGTGAAACTGCATTGGAAATAGAAAAATTGGTTGCGCTGATGTCTTCAGTAAGATCACCATCATCAACCACTTTAATCTGATAGTCATCTCCGGGAGTATAGCCGGTTACATTCCATGCATATCCTGAAGCAACACCTGTTGCAATTGCCCCACCTTGCTGAAAGCCCCCTTTGAATAAATAAATTGTGGCACTACCTGTTCCACCAGTCCATGTGATGTTATAATTAGGACCATCATTTACAAGGTATTGACCGCCATTCGGTGCAGATAGTGAGATTGCATCGGAAATAGAAAAGTTGGCTGCGCTGATGTCTTCAGAAGCATCGCCATCATCAACCACTTTAATCTGGTAGTCAGCTCCAACGGTATAGCCGGTAACATTCCATACATATCCTGACACAACGCCAGTTGCAATTGCCCCGCCTTGCTGAATGCCACCTTTGAACAAATAAATTGAGGCCGGGCCGGTCCCATCCGACCATACTATGTTCACAGAAGATAGATCGTTCACAAAGTACTGTCCGCCATCAGGGAAAGTCAGGTCAATGTTAACTGCCATCACATTCAGGTTTAAAGCAATCAAGCTAATAACCAGTAAGGTAAGGGACTTTAGTTGTAGAATTGTTTTCATTGTATTAGGATGTTAATTGTTTCAAATGAATTGCGTTTCTTTAGTTGATGAATATAGTTAGTTGTTTATTAGTAATTTAGAAATGAATATGTCATTTTCAGTAGTGAGCTTCACAAAATAAAGTCCTGTGTTAAACTGGCTGATGTTCACCCTGAATGTATGCTCTCCATCGGCAAAGTTTCCCGAATACACATTCATCAGCTTCGCCCCAGCAGCATTGTACAGTGCCAATTCAGCATTGGATCCGGCAGGGGTTGTTAGCTGAACATTAATTTCGGAGGACGCAGGGTTTGGATAAACAGTGAGATTGGCCCTGGTTTTGTCAACAGCCCGGTCAATGCCAGTGAGTATGGACACATAGACAGCTTCGATATGATACCCTGTGTAATAATCGCTCATCAGGTTATAATAATAGGAAAGCTCAATTGAATCATCATGGTTTTGCATCCAGGTATCAGTGTCCCAGCCGTAAAGGTCAGCACCCAAGGTATTCCCATATTCATCGTGGTTAAAGGCAGAGAGGCTGAAATTCACCCAGGCGCTGTCAATCCAGTATTCTACAAGTGCAGATTGCACACCACCGAAAAAGTTATGGGTAAACTGTGCGCGCTGGTTAAAGCTCCACGCTCCCTCAGTATATATTTCAAGGGTGCTGTTTACCACATATCCGAATTCATTGTAATCATATGCGTATCGGCTAACCCAAACCCAATCAGTGCCAGCCCATACTGAGGCCGTGATTTGGGTCGGCAGATTCTGGGCGTTCCAGCTATACTCTTCTTTATAACTAAACTGCCAGTTTTCACCATCCCATTGCTCATAAATCCCTGACAGCATATTGTTATTTATGTCATAGGTGTATGTATAGCGCTCATCGTCAACCCAGGTATTGATTTCCCAAAGTTGACGGATACCTGAAAGCATATTTCCAAAATCATCATACATATACAAATCATAAAAATCCCCAACCCAGTCATTGCCTGTCCAGTTTTCTTTAAGGTAGGCAACAGGCTCACCAGCTTCGTTGTAGGTGTATGTCCCCCTGTCAACAGCAAGCCAGTCGGTGCCATTCCAGTCCTCATTCAGCCAGGTAAGCACATTGTGGTTCGTAGTGAAAGTTTGTGTTTGCCTGAAGCTATTCACCCAGTTTTCATTCTGCCATTCCTGTATCCGTGAAACCAGCAGATTACCCACCTCATCGAAGGTATTCATCTGAAGGTAGCTATTCACCCATTGTTCATTTTCAAATGCCTTTACAAGCGTCATCAGCCTGTCGCCATTCTCAGAGTAAAAATAGGTGTAACGAACAGGGTTTTGTTCAATTGAATACACATCTACGGTGTCCGGAAAAAAATACAACTGGTCATTCACATCGCGCTTAAGATCCGAAAGCCTGGAGAGCCTTGTCAGGTTGAACCCAATATGAAAATGTTCACGCAAAAGTTGTGAGTTATGGTCAGTCACCAGGTTCAATGCATCTACGCTGATCGCTTGTTGCGACATCACGGGTGTCGAACCAAAAGCCATCGCAACGCAAGTCGCAAAGATCAATACCATCAAAGACTGTTTTCTCAAACTGGGAAATATGATCATGTAAATTTTTCTATTATCGAGCAGATTTATTATTAGTTTGAATATCAACTTCTTGCCAACCGAACAATTTCATATTCAATTTAGAAAGTTCTTAAAATCAAATACGAACTGAATTCCGCAAATGACTTCAACAAAAATTGTACCACATATCTTCGCCAACCCTGTAATGACGGCCATTGTAGCCTAATATGATTATTAACTATTAATTAACAAATCAAATAATCTCCCAATTTTGGACAAATTAGCCCCATTTTGGAACTGATGGTTCATTTTCTTTCCAGGCCTGCATAAATTGCTTTGAGAAAAACAGACCTGACATTATTATCTGATTGATATTCTGATCTTTATAGAACATTTCTCTAATACTTACACATGTAAACCATAAACTCAGTGATTTACACATTTTGGAAATCAAATAAAGCAGGTGACAAAGAAACCATTGCAATAATATGAAGAATTTTACATATATACCTTAAACACTAGCTGCTTCTATCATTCTTTTTCAATTTCTTATTTTTATTGATTATAAACAAGACTTGAAATTTGCTGTTTCATACAATTCCCAAAGGTTTGAGACAAACTGATGTTTTTGTAGGATGCTTCTGAAGGCTGGTGGTTTTCAGCATTAAACCCATGCAGGTTTTTCTCCTGACCTCGCTTCAATTCCGGGTCTGGGAGAATATTCCTTCATAATTTGGGCAAGTTTCCCAGACTGGGTCCGTCGCAAGAAGTGACTTTATGCCTACACAGAAGCGCCTGGCATTCAATTACAGCACGCTTATTCCCGCAGTATCGGGTAAAAGAAAGACCCCAAAAGGGGTCTTTGTCAATGTTCAGGCGTTGTGCTGTACAAGAAAGTTAATTCGCAGGCACATACACATTTGAGCTAGTGCGGTAGCCAGCTTTTGAGAGATACCAGTCAGGGAATTGAACGCCACTGCTTTCAGCCCAGTTACCAAATTTAAGGTAGGCATTCACAATTTGAACCTTCTCGACGGGATAATCAAAATGAACCGGCAGGTTTACTGCCCAGGGCAGGTTTGTGGCTGACTGATAATACTTATTGGTAGATGGATTCGTTGCATCAAAGTCGGTACCGAACAGCGAAGGGCTAGCCAGCGAAGTTGGTGTTTTACCGGGGAGATGTACCTCACGCCCCCTCTCCTTGTTGACGATGATAAAAGGGTTAAATGGTGCGGTTCCTGTGTTCTGGAACAAAACAGGATTTCCGAAGTGCACATACAATTCCAGCGTATCTGGTGTTGAATAAGGCGCCAGGGGATTTGTATTGATACCAAAACCACCGCCCGGATTTGAAAGCATATCAAAGGCGTTGTCAAAGGCGATGACAACCGCTTTTGTTTGTCCAGCCTCGGTTCCGTTGGCATTAAACGAGAGGTAATTTTCGCTGATATGATTGCCGCTTATCTGGTCAATATCAGTTGCCACAGTCCCTGGGAACTCAATACCAAAGCCGTTTTCAAGGCTTGCTCCTATCGCTCTCACCGAATATTTAATCCTGCATTCAACCAGCTTATTGGCTGCATTAAGCACTTGCTTATACTGATAATCAATAACTAAATCATTGAAATCATAGTCTCCTTTTCCAGGCCAGAGATCTTCATACGCTAAAGTGCCATATGCGCCTGCGCCCGGATAATAGATATTGAAGGCACGTGCTGCATCGTTGGGATATTCATCCAAATCATCATCCACCCCGTCGCCATCAGCATCGGTAACCGGACCTGTGACAACGACCTTGTCATAATCAATCGTTCCACCGTAAATATGGCTCCATAACAAAACCTGCACGCTTGCTGTACCAGCAGGCATGGTGGCAGCAATTGTTTTTGTGGCCCAGGCATTTTGTGGCCTGTATTGAATGCTATAGAAACCAATAGAATTGCCTGAAGCATTGCGGGGAATCAAAAAGAGCCAGGAATTATTGCTTGAGTTACCATTACCCCTGACATTGGCGCTTAACGTGATTAATTGTCCCCCACTGGCAGTTACAAGCTGGGCAACACCACCATATCTGGCACTACTCGGAGTAATCCTCATCATGTATTCACCTGATTGACTGAAGCGTTGTGCATGGTTAAGCCCCAAAGTTGAGGTTACATACCATTTTCCATCAGCGACCATAGGCGAAGGCCAATCTGCAATCAAACCAAAATCGTCAACTGTAAACTCGCCGTTTTGAACCAAGTTGACAACAGTATTCGCATGTTCATGCAGCCGGGCATCGTTCGAAACAGTGGTTGGTATCGGTTGTTGTTTCAGGTCCGGAATAACATTTGGCGGATCAAATCCTATCGGCTCATTAAAATCAATGACAATTCCACCTTCTTTTGTGCCCTGAATGGGCAGGCTGTAAAATATTGAACCTGCAAGTGTTTCAATATACAATTCTGTCAGGTATGAAGGGACCCTTACCAGCACATCCACAATGCCCTGCTCGTCAGCAGAAGCAGAAGTTAATAAACTACCTCCTTCTGCAGGAAGGTTGGTAAACACATTTACCCTGCCTCGCAAATCAGTGAAGTCAATGGAAGTGGGTAACACAATCCGCAGCTGTATATCCCTGGTGGTTTCAAACAGAAATCCGTCAGGAATAACCAGCTTTTCGATGTCATTTTCTGCAGGTTTGTTGGTGTCTTTTTGGCATGATTGCAGGCTGAAGAGGCTGAACATTACTGCCGCTACCAAAACAAATTTAGTTATTTTCATGTTGACATTTTTTACAAATGATGCCGTTTCAATAATTATTCCAATTGTAAAATATAACGTATATCACTAATAGATAATAAATTAACAAATATTTTAGATGAACACATTATCCATTAATGGGAATGTAATCTAAAATATGGAATTCGATTCAATTAAGGAACACATTCAATAACACCTATTAGAACTCATTAAAACTAAAAGGATGAAACCACGCACGCATATTTCAGCCTTCTCCGTCAATATTAATCTCATTAGCGCCTAACCGGTTGCTGATCGATTTGCACGGAGATACAAAAATAGTGGTAATTTTAGCGAAAATTCAAGGACAACATATGGAAAATATCACACCAGGCATTGGATCAAGGGTCAGGCATTCAGAATTTGGTCACGGCGTGATCATACAGGTTTATGCAGATGCTTACGAGGTCACTTTCTTCGATTACGGCATAAAAACAATCCTGAAATCCTTCGAAGGACTTGAAATCACCCACTACGTGGGTAGTGAATCAGATTTGCTTAGTTTTGAAAAGGTTGAGCGGGTGTTTTCCAGGCTTTTGCGTAAGATCACCGATATTCAGGAAGTTGTTCCAATGGGCAGTAAATATAAGGGTGGAGTGTTGGTATTGCAGCCAGCTGACAGAAGTTTAAAGCCAAAAGAAATTCCCATCGAGACATTTTTTCATAAAATTGTGATGGTGCGGGACCGTTTGAGGGTGATGGAGCAACGCATCAACAGCTCTGAGCTGAGCGATGACGACAAGGTCAACCTACAGCAATACATCACCCGGATTTATGGTAGCTTAACCTCTTTTAATATCCTCTTTGCCGACAAGGATGACTACTTCGTCGGTGATCAGAAATAGGAAATAACCATTTGTTTTACTAGCGGTTTTTCAGAAAGTCGGCAGTGGTGGTGAAATAGTTCCACAAAAAACGGCGCGATTCGTCGTCCATTGTCACTTTTTCCATTGCTACGGACATGCACTTCAGCCAATGTTGTTTTGCATTTTCATTGATAAGAAAAGGCATATGCCTGATGCGCAGCCTTGGATGACCCCGACGCTCACTATATACTGCAGGTCCTCCGAGATATTGCACCATGAACATATACAGCCTTTTTTCAGCGGCGTCAAGGTCGCCTGCATACATAGGAAACAGCACTTCATCGCGCTTTATTTCTTCATAAAAACAAGCGATTAGCTGCTGGATATTGCTGTTGCCAATCCGTTCATAATAACTTAGTTCCATGGGTCAATTAGCGACTACATTTTGTAACCACGCTGCTTGGCAGCATCTTCAAGCCTTTTCTGAAATCCAGATTTTTTCACAGGCTTCTTCTTATTGGCTTCAATCTGTGCACGCAGCTTATCTTCATCAATGGCCAGGCGGAAAATGTACATCTGAACAAAAGTAATGAGGTTGGCCAGCAAGTAGTAATAACTCAGTCCGGATGCATAATTATTAAACAACCCAAGGAACATGATAGGCATGAGGTACATCATGGTTTTCATTCCAGGCATTTGGGTTGTCTGTGCACCCATCATCTGGTTATTCAGGTATGTATAGAAGATTGTCGAAATAGTCATTAGCAAGGTGAACAGACTGACATGATCGCCATAAAATGGAATATTAAAGGGTAAGGTGGCAATGCTATCGAAGCTCGATAGGTCATGTGCCCATAAAAATGGCTGCTGCCTGAGCTCGATGCTTGAGGGGAAGAACCTGAACATGGCAATCAGGATTGGCATCTGCAACAACATGGGGACACATCCGGCCATTGGACTTGCTCCGGCTTTCTTGTACAATTGCATAATGGCCTGCTGCTTCTTCATTGCATCTTCCGACTTCGGGAACTTGGCCGAAATTTCATCTATCTCAGGCTTCAACACCCTCATTTTTGCTGAGGAGTGATACGTTTTGTAAGCAATCGGGAATAAAATCAGCTTAAGCAGCAAGGTAAGCACCAGGATGACGATGCCATAATTCCAGCCATAGCTGCCTAAAAAGGTAAATACAGGAATGACAATATAGATATTGATCCATGCGAGCAGGAAAAATCCCCATCCCAGCGGAATCTGATGTTCAAGGTCGAGTTTATATGACTTAAGCTGCTGAAAACTGTTTGGTCCAAGGTAAAGCGACATCGGAATAGTCTGCTTGGCCTCTAGTGTAAAGGGCAAATCCACACTGGTTTGCATGGTCTTCAGGTAATGTGGGTCAATCTGATCGGATTTTGTTGAGGTCTTCATCGAGGCATTGTCGAAATAGTTACCGGCAATAAGCGAAACAGTAAAAAAGCGCTGTTTAAAAGAAATCCATTTTAAACGGGTCTTAATGGCCATTTCTTCATCTTTCGTCTCCGACAAATAGTCTACCTCATCATTCAGGTGCTTATAGTAAATCGTCGATCCGTTGTAACTGTCTACACTCTGCTCCTGGCGCAGCTGATCGATGGTAAAATCGATGCTCATGAAATTCGTATTCATGGCTACCACCTTATCCATGCCATGTAGATTTAAGTCAAATCCAAGCATATAGTCCTGGGCTCTCAGTCTATACTCGAACTCAATGTATTTTGTCTCATCAATATTGCCATCAGGCAAATCGGCAAACAATCGCATCGAAAATACCAGGCTGTCTGATCCTGCAGCCATCACATTAAGGCCAGTCATCGGTTCGCCATTCACATATGGCCTGAAATAAAGGTCTTTGGTATTAATGGTGCGGTTTTGCACAAAAAAGGACAAATCAAACACCGCTGTATTCGGATCGAACAGTATCAACGGAAGGGAATCGTAGGTTTGATAGTTTTTAAGGCGGGCCTGTTTGATAAAACCACCTTTAGCACTGATCATCAGCTCCATTAATTCGTTGCTAACGACATAGCTTGTATCGGTTCCCACAGCCGATCCTGCGAAGGCACCATAACGGTTTTGCAATGCGCTCAGGTCGCCGGGGTTGCCAACTGCAGTAGCAGCATTCATTGCTCCAGCAGTGTCATTCGATAACAGGGCTTCCTTTTCGGTAACAACTTTCAGAGAATCGATGAAACGCTGCTGCTGACGCACGAAGTTTACAGAATCAATCTTATGCTGCCTTTCGGCCATTTCTTCTTTCGAAGGAGTCATCCATATGGAATAGCCAACCAATATGGCTGCAATGAGGATAAATCCGATAATTGTATCTCTATTCATCAACGAGAAAATAATATTAATTGTGCTGCAAAAATAGCACAATTCAGGTAACAGGCTGTTTAATTATCGCCTTTGGGCTAATTTGATTGTTTGTATGCAAGCGCTGCTTCAATGAAGCCCGCAAAAAGCGGATGAGGACGTGCCACGGTACTCTTGTATTCGGGGTGGAACTGCACGCCAACAAACCATGGGTGCTGCTCCAACTCAATAATTTCTACCAGGTCTTCAACAGGATAAACCCCTACAGGGATCATGCCTTTGGCCGTGAATTGCTCGCGATAGGTGTTGTTAAATTCAAAGCGGTGGCGGTGCCTTTCGGAAATGCTTTCTTCTCCATAAAGCTTGCTGACCTTTGAACCGGCTTTAAGTTTGCAGGGATAAGCACCCAGGCGCATGGTGCCTCCCATATCATGTACCCTTTTCTGGTTTTCCATCAGGTCGATTACCGGAAAGTCAGTCTCAGGATTCATCTCCACCGAATGGGCATCTTTCATACCCAACACATTTCGCGCAAACTCGATGACAGCACATTGCATTCCAAGGCAGATGCCGAAAAACGGGATGTTCCTGGTACGGGCATGCTCAATGGCATGTATCTTGCCTTCGATGCCCCTCGATCCAAATCCTGGCGCAACAAGTATTCCCTGTACGTCCCTGAAAATTTCTTCCAGGTTCTGTCGTTCAATCTGTTCGCTGTGAATATGCTTAACTTTAACAGAGCAGCCATTCACAACACCGGCATGGATAAAGGATTCATGAATGGATTTATAGGCATCTTTCAGCTCAACGTATTTACCCACAAGTGCGATGGTTACTTCTGCTGTCGGGTTTTTTAAACGTGACAGAAAGTTCTCCCAGCGGCTGATGTCGATTTCTTCAGGAAACGCTGTGTTGGTCTTACGCAGTACTTCCACATCGAGTTTTTCGTGCAGCATCAGCACAGGCACATCATAGATGGATTCAGCATCAATGCTTTCGATGACTGACCTTTGCTCGACGTTGCAGAATTGGGCGATTTTATTCCTGATGCCATCATTCAGGTGATGCTCGGTGCGGCAGACGATGATATCCGGCTGAACTCCCTGCTCAAGCATGGTTTTCACCGAGTGTTGGGTGGGTTTTGTCTTAAGCTCGCCGGCAGCCGAAAGGAAAGGCACAAGGGTTAGGTGCACCACCGCGCAGTCTTTCCCCATCTCCCAACGCATCTGCCTGATGGCTTCGATGAATGGAAACGACTCAATATCACCCACTGTACCACCAATTTCGGTAATCACAAAGTCGTATTTACCGGTTTGTCCGAGCAGTTTGATACTCCTTTTAATCTCATCAGTGATGTGAGGGATGACCTGAACGGTTGTACCAAGGTATTCGCCGCGGCGTTCCATATTGATTACATGCTGATAAATGCGTCCGGTAGTGACGTTATTGGCCTGGGATGTAGGTGTGTTGCTGAAGCGTTCGTAATGTCCGAGATCGAGGTCTGTTTCAGCGCCGTCTTCAGTAACATAACACTCTCCGTGCTCGTATGGGTTCAAGGTGCCGGGGTCGACATTGATATAGGGGTCAAGTTTCTGGATCGTAACAGCGAAGCCCCTGCCCTGAAGCAATTTAGCAAGCGAAGCTGAAATGATTCCTTTTCCCAGCGATGAGGTAACACCTCCGGTCACAAAGATGTATTTTGCTTTTTTCATTGAAAAAGTGAATGATTCAGCGTGCAAATGTAGCACTATTATCCACTAAAAAAAAGAGGGTTATTAACCAGATGCTAACAACCCTCAACTGCTTGATTATGTATACACTATCAATAATACCGATAGCTTTTCACCTGTCCGAGGTGGCGCGATAGGCGGATTACCTGGCTGGTGTAACCAAATTCATTGTCATACCATAAGTACACAATCAGGGTTTTGCCATCGTCGGAGACCTTGGTTGCCGGGCTATCATAGATGCAGGCACAAGAGTCACCTGTTCCGTCCGACGATACAAATTCGGTCGAATTGCTGTAGCGGATTTGCTCAATGAGTGTCCCTTTCAGCGATGCATCGAGGAATAAGGTATTGATCTCTTCGGTGGTCACCTGACGTTTCAGTTCGAGTGTCAGGATGGCAAGGGACACATTTGGCACAGGCACCCTCACTGCATTGGAGGTGAGTTTTCCTTTCAGCGTCGGAATGGCTTTGGCTGCTGCCGAGCCGGCTCCAGTTTCGGTGATAACCATATTCAGCGGTGCCGACCTTCCCCTTCGCGACTTTTTGTGGTAGTTGTCCAGCAGATTCTGGTCATTGGTGTAGGCATGAATTGTTTCGATATGCCCTTTGACAACTCCGATGCTTTTTTCAAGAATCTCCAGTCCAGGAACGATGGCATTCGTTGTACAGGAAGCGGCCGAGAATATACGTTCGGCTTCGATATCAACGGCATTTTGGTTTACACCATAAACAATGTTTGGAATATCGCCTTTACCGGGAGCTGTGAGCAATACTTTCGACACCCCTTTTGACTTCAGGTGACGCGACAGGTTTTCCCTGTCGCGGAACACGCCTGTATTGTCAATAACCAGGGCATCAAAAATTCCTTCAGCCTCATAGTCGAGATCTTCCGGATTGTTGGCAGCAAGAAACTTAATGATCTGGCCATTAACGATCATGGCCTTGTTTTCAAGGTCTTCATTGGCAACTCCATTGAAATTTCCATGCACCGAATCCTTGCGAAACAGCGAAATACGCTTTCTGATGTCTTCATCGCTGTTTGAACGGGTTACGATGGCCCTGAGCCTGAGGTGTGATCCATCGCCAGCAAACTGCGTCAGTTCGCGTGCGAGCAAACGGCCAATGCGGCCAAAACCGTACAAAACAACATCCTGGTTTTTGGTGCTGCGCGGTGGTACCTTTACAAAGGCTTTCAACTTATCCAGTACAAATTCCTTTACTGAAGCGTATTTATCTTTTTCGTCGGTCCATTCCGAATTCAACCGGCCGATATCGATGCGGGCGGGGGCAATGTCCTCCTCCAGAATAGCTTTGGCAATCAGCAATGAGTCCTGCACCCGAACGGGCTTTTTTAGTATAGTCTCAGCCCTGATGTGTTTATTCAGGATTTTGCCGGCTCCACGGTTAACGAGTACCGACCTGAGCAGAATCAGTTCAATTGATTTATCATACCATAAACATCCGATTACGCCGATCAGTTCTGTGGCCGCTTTTTCGTTGTCGATCCATGATTTTAGTGAGGCATTGAATTTTTCCATATGTGTTGGGTTAAAAAGTGGCTGTGGTTAGTGGTTGTGTTATAATACTGTATTCGTGAATGTTACAGTATTCAACTGCAACAAGTTGAGTCTTTCTGCAAATATATAAAAAATCAATGCAATCGATTTCGGAAATAAAAAAACAGGAGAAGTTCTTCAACTTTCCTGTTTAATACTATACAAATCAGCTGATTGCTGGCAAACAAACTCAGGCATCAACCTGATAAACAGCCACAATACGCCTACTGTCCCAAATAGGCCTTGAGCAGGCGGCTACGGGCGGTATGTTTCAGTCTGCGGATGGCCTTTTCCTTGATTTGCCTTACCCGTTCGCGCGTCAGGTCAAACTTCGCCCCGATTTCCTCCAATGTCAGGCTATGGCTCATGCCGATGCCATAATACATATTGATGATTTCACGTTCTTTGTCGGAAAGGCTCGAAAGGGAACGCTGAATTTCTTTTCCAAGCGATTCGCGCATGAGCTGTTCGTCCGTGTCTTCCACGTCTTCCGGGACATACGAATCCAGGAACATCACATCCTCATCTGTCTTCAATGGTGCATCAACTGAAATATAGCGTGTTGATATTTTCAATGCCGCATCCACCTTATGTTGGGGCAGTTCGAGGCTCTCGGCCAGCTCATCAGAAGATGGCAGGCGTTGAAATTCCTGTTCGAGACGCGATGATGCTTTCTTTATTTTGTTCAGCGAGCCCACCTGATTCAGCGGGAGCCTGATAATCCGCGATTGTTCTGCAAGGGCCTGAAGGATAGATTGCCGGATCCACCATACAGCATAAGAAATAAATTTAAACCCCCTTGTTTCATCAAATCTCCGTGCTGCCTTGATCAGGCCAAGGTTACCTTCGTTGATCAGGTCGGGCAAACTAAGTCCTTGATTTTGGTATTGTTTTGCAACAGAAACCACAAACCGAAGGTTGGCATTCACCAATCTTTCGAGTGCTTTCTGGTCGCCGGTTTTTATTTTACGAGCCAGTTCAACCTCCTCGTCAGCTGTAATCATCGTCTCCTTACCAATATCTTGCAGATATTTGTCGAGCGACGCAGTTTCGCGGTTGGTTATCGACTTGGATATTTTTAACTGTCTCATGATACTTTATTTATTAAACAATCCATCTCTCTGTTTAGTTCACTTTCCCGGTAAAAATTTCAAATAAATTTTCATCAACATACTTTTTAACGAAAAAATCCTCCTTAATCCTTCATTTTAAGCCTATTTCACCTGGTTTAAAATTCAAACGAAATTTATTTAAATTTATTCTAAATTAGTTGGTAAATTCAAAACTTATTTTCATCCCATTGGGATACAAGCCCTGAATGCGCGTTGCTTTTCCTTTCCTTCCGGCCAGGGCTGCCTCCAGGTCCTTTTTGCTGTCAACTTTCATTCCATTGATATTCATAATGATGAAGCCGCGGCTAATTCCCCCGTTTTTTAACACCCCGTCATTCAGGTCAGTGATACGCAAGCCATTGGTAATGTTATATTTTTGTTTATCGGCATCAGTAATTTTTTGAAGGCTCACACCCAATTCATCATTTACAAAACCTTCTTCACGCTTTACAAGGTCTGTTGTTCCAGCCTGGTTTTTCAGCGTGACATCGATATTCATGCTTTTTCCGCTCCTGAAAATTCCAACAGAGATCTTATCGCCAGGGCGGTGTTGTCCGACAACTTCGAGCAATTGTGAAAGGCTGTTCACTTCACTTCCGTTAATTTGTCTGATGATGTCACCCGATTTGATGCCGGCTGAGCGCGCACCTCCGTTTTCAGTCACATTGGCAATGTAAACACCCTTTACGTCATTCTGTCCGGTTTCAGCGGCCAGATTAGCATCCATTTCTCTGATCTCCACACCAAGAAAGGCGCGTTGTGGTTCACCATAACGAATCAGGTCATCGACAACTTTGCGCACAATATTGGCTGGTATGGCGAATGAATATCCTTCATACACTCCGGTATGTGAAGCGATTGCTGCATTAATTCCAATCAGTTCACCCAGGGTATTCACCAGAGCACCGCCGCTGTTGCCCCGGTTTACTGCGGCGTCAGTCTGAATAAAGGATTCAATGGATGATTGCGCGCCCAGGATATTGATGTTTCTGGCCTTTGCACTGATGATGCCTGCTGTGACTGTCGACGTAAGGTTAAAAGGATTTCCCACGGCAAGGACCCATTCGCCCACCTTGGATTTGTCAGAATCACCAAAGGCCAGGAATGGCAGGTCTTCTGCTTCAACCCTAATCAAGGCCAGGTCGGTCGTTGGGTCAGTACCTATCAGCCTGGCTTTCATTTGCTTTCGGTCGTTAAAGGTAACTTCGATCTTTTCAGCACCTTCCACAACGTGGTTATTGGTTACAATATATCCGTCTTTCGACAGCACTACTCCTGATCCAAAACCAACCAATACGTTTGGCCGGCCCTGATTTGGCATTCCATAAAGGTATTCCCTGAGTGAACCAAAGAAGTCATCGTAGGAGGCTGACCTGCCAATCACTTCAGTTTTAATATGCACCACCGCATTCACGGTTTTCTCAGCAGCATCAACAAAATCAACATCTTGTGGAACTGAGGCAAAAGAAGTTTTATAATAAGTCGGCTGATCAGTCTGAACATTGACTCGTTCGACAGCAGCCTCATTTTCCGGACTTTTGTTTCCGGTTTGCAGCATCAGTGAAACAAGCAGTACAATAGCCCCTCCAATCAGTCCGTAGCCTAAATGTTTCAAATTCTCTTTCATGGTTCAAAAAAAATTAAGTTCAACTTGAGTTAACATTAAAATATGTTTGTTTCCAATAAACGATTCATCGATTGAAAAGTTATTTTTGCAATGTTAATTGATGTTAATCCAATGACTTTTAATTCAGATTAATTGATATTCATTTGGTATCAAAAATCAAACCAGCTTATCATACGTTAAGAAGAATTAACAATATAAATAATAAACCAATGTCAACTTATTTGCATTTCCGCAAATACCATGGTGCCGGAAACGATTTCATCATATTTCAGCAGGAACCCTCACTCAGCTTAAGCAGTGATGACATCAGGGCATTGTGCGACAGACATTTTGGCATTGGAGCCGATGGGCTTATCATCATTGAAGCATCGACAAAGGCTGCATTTAAAATGACCTATTATAATGCTGATGGTTTCGAAGGCAGCATGTGCGGCAATGGTGGCCGCTGTGCAGCAGCGTTTGCCTACAGCCTGGGCTGGATAGAAAAAACTGCTGACTTTGAAGCATACGATGGAATGCATCATGTTGAAATCATTGATGATCAGCAGGATCACTTTCAAATCAGGCTTGGCATGAGCAAGGTTTCGATATGGCATATTGCCGACAATTATATTCTGCTGAATACCGGCTCGCCTCATTATGTGTGCCTTGTTGACGATGTGAAAAACACCGCTGTTTATGATTACGGTAAAGCAATTCGCTACGACGGGCAGATTTCGACGGAGGGCGTTAATGTGAATTTCGTTGAACTGCATGGCAACTCACTGAATATGCGTACTTACGAACGCGGCGTTGAAGCAGAGACCCTCGCCTGTGGAACAGGCGTTACGGCAGCTGCCATCGCGGCATCGCTCTGGAAGGGCGGCGATCGTTTCGAAGTAAACATGCCCGGTGGAAGGCTCGAAGTAGCGTTTAATTATACCGGTACACAATTTGAAAACATCGTTTTGACCGGCCCTGTGGCATTTGTATTCGAAGGAGTAGTCAAAATACCAAAATAACGCAAGGTTGCTTTCGTGCCATCGCTGCACAATTTTCGGTATACCGACTCATTTCACTATTTTCAATTTGATTTTTACATCAAATTATCATTGTAAGTGTTAATCCTATTGGATTTTTTCCTATTTTAGTGCCTGCAATCAAAACCATGAAACCTGACATAGGCCCGATACGTCTGCGTGCACCGGAACCCTCCGATGCGGCACTGTTATACCAATGGGAAAATGACATTTCTTTGTGGCATGTCAGCGATACCCTCGCCCCTGTTTCCATGTTCCAGATAGAACAGTTTATCCTCGACGCTTCGGACATTTACACCAATCGCCAGCAACGGTTTATGATTGATTTTGTCACTGAGGCTAAACCGAAAACAGTTGGTACTGTTGACTTATACGATTTTAACCCACATCATAAACGGGCGGGAATTGGCATAATGATTGCTGCAGAAGACCGAGGAAAAGGCTATGGAAGTGCGGCAGTACGTTTATGCACCTCATTTGCCTTCGATACCGTTTCGATTCACCAGTTGTATTGCTTTATTAATGCAGATAATCAAGCGAGTCTGAACTTGTTCCGTCAGCAGGGATTCATTCAGACCGGGGAGCGCAAGCAATGGATTCTATCAGCAAATGGCTGGACCGATCAATTGCAATTCCAGTTATTCAACCCGAAAGACCAGAGATAAATACCTATGAGTTATTACCATTCAAAGTACGGAAAGTCAAGAAACAGGAAAAAGTCCAGATTCAGGAGATTTCTGCTGGCATTTTTGTTGGTGCTGATCATCCTTGCCGGGGCAGCAGGTTTTCTGATGTATAAGGTAATTTTTCAGCCAAATGTGTGGACGGCAGATAAAAAAGAGGTGTTCATCTGCGTCCCGACAGGCGCTGATTTTGCTGCTGTTAAAAAGGTGCTCTATGAAAAAGGCTTAATTATTCACCGTGAAAATTTCGAGTGGCTTGCCGATAAGAAAAGATATGTTGCAAATGTAAAGCCAGGGAAATACGGCATTCAGCACGGACTCAGCAACGACCAGCTCATCAACCTGCTTCGGTCAGGGAATCAGACCCCGGTTGACTTGACCTTCAACAATATGCGTGATGTACATCAGCTTGCAGGAAGGGTAGCACAACAAATTGAGGCGGACTCACTTTCGATCGTCACTTTGCTGCACGACAGTGCCTATATCGCGATGATTGGCTTCACCCCTACAAACCTTCCTACACTTTTTATTCCGAACACTTACGAATTTTACTGGACTACCGATGCAGACGGATTTGTTTCGCGCATGCTGCAGGAATACGGGAAGTTCTGGACAGAAAGCCGGAAAAACAAGGCCAGGGAAACCGGCCTGAGTGAAACAGAAGTTTCCACACTTGCTTCCATCATTGATAAGGAAACCAATATGAACGATGAAAAGCCGGTCATTGCCGGGGTTTATATGAACAGACTCAAATACGGATGGAAACTGCAGGCTGACCCAACCCTTGTGTTTGCCCTGGGCGATTTTAATATCCGCCGTGTGCTCGATGTGCATAAGCTTGTCGATTCTCCCTACAATACCTATAAATATGCAGGGTTACCGCCGGGTCCCATCACCATTCCATCCATTGCCTCAATTGATGCCGTCTTAAACTATCAGAAACATGCCTTCTTTTTCTTTTGCGCCAGGGATGATTTCTCGGGTTACCACGTTTTTGCCAGGAGCAATCTCGAACATGAGGCAAACGCCAGCAGATACAGGCGTGCACTCGACCGGGCTAAAATCATGAAATAGGACAATCTGATGCAGTTGATCAGGCAAACCACGTCAAATGCGTAATTTTGGCGAAATTAATGAAACTACCATGAGCCTTAAAGCCTTCAAAGCCTACGACATCAGGGGTGTCTGGGGTGAAGAAATCAATGCGGAGATGGCCTATAAAATTGGCTTTTTTCTTCCCGGACTATTGCATGCCGATCGTGTGTTGGTTGGCCGCGATTGCCGGATTTCTTCGGATGAATTATTCAATTCGCTTGCCCACGGAATCACTGATGCCGGAGCAGCCGTGGATGATGCCGGACTGACAACTACTCCTTTAATTTATTGGGCCACTGCAAAATATGGTTACAAGGCCTCCGTTATAATCACCGCTTCACACAACCCCAAAAATCACAACGGACTCAAAATATCAGCCGCCGATGCGTTGCCAGTAGGTTATGACAATGGATTGAACGAGCTTGAAACAAAAGTAATTAATGCAGTTGATCTGAAGCCGGTTGCCAAGGGAAACATCAGCTCCATCAGCCTTAATGATGCCTATATTAATTTCCTCAATCAGTATGTAAGCGATACGTTGAACCTGAAAATAGCTGTGGATTGTTCAAATGGCATGTCTTCAATTTTTGTCAAACAACTCATTGGCAATCATTCTTTTTACATCAACGACATTGCTGATGGCAACTTCCCTGGTCATGAACCCAATCCACTGGATGCTGAAAACAGGCACCAGCTGACGCAACTAGTCATTGACCTGAAAGCCGATATCGGTGTGATGTTTGACGGCGATGCCGATAGGGTGATGTTCATTGACGAGTTGGGCAATTTTGTATCGCCTGACCTGATCATTGCCTTAATGGGGCACTATTTTTTCGGACAATTGGGACAAAAAGGAAAGGTGCTTCAGGACATCCGCAGTTCGCGTGCTGTAGCCGAATACCTCGGGCAGTTTGGCGCATATGTTGAAACCTGGCGTGTCGGCCGCGCCTATGGTGCCGGTAAATTGCGCGAAATTGACGGTGTTTTCGGAGGTGAACTGGCTGGGCATTATTATTTCCGTGATTTCTATTATTCCGACTCAGGACTCATGGCTGCACTCATCGTACTGAAACTGGTGAGTGAATTCAAATCGGCCGGCTTCAGCCTTTCCGCGCTTATCAGCAATATTAGTTCGTACCATAGTACAGGCGAAATCAACTTCAAAATCCAGGACAAGGCGATCGCCATGTCACAAATCGTTGCGCATTTCAAGGCGATTGAAACACCATTGAAGTTTGCCGATTTCGATGGCTTCAGGCTCGATTATCATGATTGGTGGTTCAACGTGAGGCCATCGAATACAGAGCCATACCTGCGGTTTATTGCCGAAGCTAAAGACAAAGCAAGACTCGACTCAGTCGTTGCAAAGGTTACAGGAATTATTCAAAAACTGCAATGATGTCATTGTCACAAAAACGGTTTATCACTTGCCTATTGTTGCTTGCTGTGTTTGCAGTAAACCAGGGCAACGCACAATCTTCTGCCAAGCCTGACAGCCTGATTCCAAAGCGTCTAAACACACTTGTCATTTCGATGGGGGGGCTTTATGGTTCCACCATGTTTACCCTCAATCAGTTTTGGTACAAGGACTATCCACAGTCAAGCTTTCATTTTTTCAACGACAATGAGGAGTGGTTTCAGATCGACAAAATAGGCCATGCAACCACCGCCTATCAGGTTGGTTACTGGGGTTATGAAGTTTTCAGGTGGACGGGGCTCGACGAAAAACGGGCAACTCTGATCGGTGGATCGATGGGTTTCTTTTTCCTGACAACCATTGAAATTCTGGACGGATTTTCGTCGCAATGGGGCGCTTCGCCGGGTGATCTGGTAGCAAACACCGCGGGCACTGCCCTTTTTATCGGGCAGCAACTTGCCTGGCATGAACAGCGGATTTCACTTAAGTTTTCTGCGCATATGAGTCCATACGCCCAATACCGCCCGAAACTAATGGGACGCAATTTCGGCGAGCGATTAGTGAAGGACTATAACGGCCAAACTTACTGGCTTTCGTGCAATATCAGCACCTTCCTTAATACATCCTCACGCTTTCCGAAATGGCTGAATGTAGCTGTTGGTTATGGTGGCGAAGGCATGACAGGAGCAAGCTCAAACCCAGACGAAATTGACGGCCTGCCCCTGCCCCATTTCGACCGTTACAGGCAATTTTATCTATCGGCTGACATCGACCTTACACGCATCCCGACAAAAAACAAGACACTGAAAAGCCTTTTTAAAATCGTGAACTTTCTCAAAGTCCCCATGCCAACGCTGGAGTATAATAAAAAGCAGGGCCTGTTGTTCCATCCACTGTACTTCTGATTTGGTTAGGATAAGGTATTATATTTCAATTATTCTGCGCTACATTTCTTTTCGGGTGGCTTGTGCTTTTATGAGGCTTTCGTAGCATTTCCTGTGTATTTTAATCTGAATAAAGCACCAAATGCTTAATTTCGACAAAAATTTCCACGATGTTAAAACACATGATCGCTGGACTACTGGTCTTGCTTATAATCACTTCCTGCGGCAACAATGTTTACGAAGCTGACAACTACCGCGAAAGCGGACTGGCAAAAATGTATCAGTCGAGGTTTTCCGAAGCCCTCCTTGATTTCGATAAGGCCATTAGCCTCGACCCTGAGTCGGCCAAAAGTTATTTTTACCGCGGTAACTGCCTGCAGAATATGGGAAAAAGCGATGCATCAATGAAAGCCTACGACCAATGTCTGCAGCTCGATTCGACCTACACTGATGCCTATTACAACCGTGGACTGCTTAAAGAATATCTGCTTGATTACAACGGCGCCTGCGCTGATTTCAGAAAAGCCGCATCGTTGGGCAAACCCAATATTGATGACAAAACCAGGCGATGCAATTAGATTGACCTTCGTCGCAAAGCCTTTTCCATGCTCAGACATTTCAAAGAAAAACCTCAAGCCGCCAAGTTGCTTATCTGGGACTGGAACGGCACTTTGCTGGATGATGCAGCTGTCTGCGTTGAAGCTATGAATGTGGTTCTCGCCATGCGCAATATGAAACCCCTTGAAAATGACTTCTATGCTTCGGTGTTCACATTTCCTGTTAGTGCGTATTACCAGGCCTTGGGATTTGATTTTTCTGTTGAGCCTTTCGAAACGCCGGCGATGGAGTTTATGGATCAGTACATCAGCCGGGTGAACAAAGCCCCGCTCAGGACCAACACCATCGATACTTTAAGCCATTTCAAGTCACTTGGATACAAGCAAATTATTTTGTCGGCAATGGAGCATGAGCTGTTGGTTGATCTGTTGAATCATC
This sequence comes from Bacteroidota bacterium, assembly GCA_018816765.1. GTDB lineage: Bacteria > Bacteroidota > Bacteroidia > Bacteroidales > F082 > UBA6192. The sequence continues at coordinate 12,593 of JAHIUX010000078.1, read as the reverse complement.
ACCGGATCGGTTCGTTTTTTGACCATATTGCCGGCATCAGCAATCACATGGGACATGGCAAAACAGATCAGGGAATACATTTGATGCGTCAGGGGATTATTGATCCGGAAAACAGTGTGTTGATCGGCGACACCCTGCATGACCTCGAAGTCGCGGCAAAATTGGGTTGCAGCTGCATCCTGTTACCAAGCGGACACCAATCAGCTGAACGCCTGCGTGAAGCTATCAATCGCCATAACAACGCCTTTTTTGCTGAAAATCTGATTGAATTGCGGCAATTTCTTCGCTAGCGCAGGGCACCCATATCGTAGAACTCCTCATGATCCAGGCTACCGTCGGGATTATACACCAGCCATTTTCCGTCCTTATATCCATTAACGTATTGTCCCTTGATATTTAGTTTGCCATCAGGATAATTAAAAATAATATCGCCCACGAGAACATCATGCAGATAGGTTCCCCTCAGCAGAATTGTACCGTCTTCAAAATACTTTACCCATTCGCCCTCTTTAATCCCTTTCACATAATGGATCAGTTCCGACAATTGTTCTGTTCCGGGGTAATAATTCTTAACCAATCCATCGCGCAGGTCTGCAGTATAGGATTCTTCGGAAAGCAAAACGCTGTCCACATCGCTGTAGAATCGCCAGATACTGTCTTTTTTCTGGTCGATATACTTTCCTTCAGCCATCAGGATTCCGTTTTCGAAATAAGATTTGTTGAGTGCAATACGGCTGTTGTTTCCAAAGCTGTTGATGGCCTTTATGGCTCCGGACATATAGTAATACTTAAACACACCAAAGGGTTTATCATCACGGAACTGGCCCTCATACTTCGTTTTTCCATTCGGAAACTTTGCCTGCCAGGCCCCTTGTTTCCTGCCTTTGTCGTCCAGCTGATTCATTTCACCTGACTGACTGAAACACGTATTGGCTGCTATTAGTGCAATTGCAGAAATCATCATGAATCTGGCGAACTTCTTCATCTGTTTGTGGGATTGGTATGATGTGCAAAAATAGCCATCAATGCCGGTAATTTGATTATTTTTGACAAAAATCGTGAAATGACTGAGTTTTCGTCTGTTCTACTGGAAAATGCCGTTAATGAGCTGGCCCGATTGCCTGGAATTGGCAGGAAAACAGCGCTCAGGCTTTCCTTGTTTCTGCTGAAAGAAGAGGTGATGCGTGCGGAAGCCCTGGCACAGGCCATTGTTAAGTTGCGCAATGGCATCCATTTTTGTCCGCGCTGCAACAATATTGCGGATCAGGATTTGTGTGCCATATGCAGCAATCCCAGGCGTGACGAGAACACCCTATGTGTGGTTGAGGATATGCGCGATGTGATGGCCATTGAAAAAACGGCGGCTTATAACGGTCTGTACCATGTATTGGGCGGAGTAATAAACCCCATCGAAGGCATTGGTCCGAATGAGCTGACCATAAATAAACTAATCGAACGGTTTGACCACGAAAAGATAAACGAACTGATTTTTGCCTTGCCGGCAACTGTTGAAGGCGACACAACAGGTTTTTATTTGTTCCGCCAGCTGAAAGCCAAAGGATGCAAAATCACCTCTATTGCTAAAGGAGTGGCCATAGGCGATGCGCTGGAGTTTGCTGATGAGGTTACCCTTGGGCGCTCCATGATGAACAGAATTCCATTTGATGCCGGCTGATGCATATTTGTCAGGGTAAGGCGGGAAACGCTATTGGATAATCGTATCACCGAAGAGATCGAGCTGTCGCTCCGAAACATAATACTCTGCCGGGACTTCTTTGCCGAAGTTATGCAGGTACCTGGCAATATTTTTCTTAATCAATTTATTAGGTGTCGTTTTCCGGGCACGACAATAATTCATCAGCGACTTTGACTGATTGGCCGAAAGCTTGATCACAATGGTTTTAAACTTACGTCTTTTGGGCGGTTTCGCCTTTCTCCGCCTTGCTGAAGCAACTGCGCTGCTCATGGTGTACGTTGGTGAAATGTATGGCTAAAGTCAAACAATAAACGCATATGCCACCACTCACCGGCAACAAGTTATCAATAAGCTGCTGTTAACATGTTCACCATCCTGATGATGTTGTCTGCCAAGGTGGTTGCCCTTTCGTGGCTTGGTGCTTCAGCATACACCCTGATGATTGGTTCGGTATTCGATTTGCGCAGGTGTACCCATCCGTCGGCATAGTCAATCTTCACGCCATCGGCTGTGTTAACCTGTCCGTCTTTAATCGCAGACGCCACTTCGGCCAGCAAGGCATCCACATTCACCTTGTCCGGGAGGCTGATTTTATTTTTCGACATTTTGTATTCAGGGAAGGTGCTGCGCAATTCGGAACAACTCATTCTTTTCTTTGCCATGCTTGTCATCAGCAAAGCAATACCAACAAGGGCATCGCGGCCAAAATGAAGTTCGGGATAGATGATTCCGCCATTTCCTTCACCACCGATAATGGCATTGTGCTTTTTCATCATTTCAACCACATTTACTTCACCAACAGCCGAAGCATAGTATTCACATCCATGCTTTTCTGTAATATCACGTAAAGCCCTGGTTGAAGACAAATTCGACACCGTTGTACCTTTTTGTTCGCTAAGGATGTAATCCGCAACGGCAACAAGGGTATATTCTTCTCCAAACATTTTCCCGTTTTCATCGACAATGGCCAGCCTGTCAACATCGGGATCGACCACGAAGCCCAATGAAGCTTTTTTCTTCACCACCATGGCTGATAAATCTGTCAGGTGCTCGGGCAGCGGTTCTGGGTTATGTGGGAAGTTCCCGTCCGGGGTGCAGTACAGCTCAAATACTTCGGTTACACCCAAGGCCCTCAGGAGGTGAGGAATGGTGATTCCCCCGGTGGAGTTCACCGCGTCAACAACCACCCTGAAACCGGCGTTGGCGATCAGGTCTTTGTTTACCAGCGGAAGGTCGAGCACCATCTGTATGTGCCTGTCGATCCAACTGTAATCTTTGTGATAGGAACCAATTTCATCGATGGAAACATACTCAAACTGCTCTTTCTTGGCCTCGTTCAGTATCCACTCACCTTCAGCAGCCGAAATGAATTCGCCCAGGCTGTTTAACAGCTTCAGGGCATTCCAGTGACCAGGATTGTGACTGGCTGTCAGGATGATGCCTCCATCGGCTTTCAGCCCCGGAACAGCAACTTCAACGGTAGGTGTGGTGCTTAAACCCAGGTCGACAACATCAGCGCCCATGGCTACAAGGGTTCCGCAAACAATGTTGCTTACCATTTCGCCCGACTTGCGGGCATCCCTTCCAACGGCAATTTTTATGCGCTTTTTGCCCACCGATTGACGAATGAAGGCAGCGTAGGCAGTGGTGAACTTCACAATATCAACCGGACTAAGGCCATCGTTCGGGCGTCCTCCGATGGTTCCCCTGATGCCTGATATGGATTTGATTAAGGTCATGTCATATATTTAGTCCGCAAAAGTACAAAATGATCGGTTAAAAGCGCGGTGGATTTGAAATGTTTAATAAATTGACATGGTGCATATTACAAATCTATTACTATACTACACTAAGGTGTTTCCGGAAAAAATGGCGCCTTTGTACCACAAGTTTTCTGGTGCATTTCGCCTCCTGTTTTTTTTGTTGGAATTGCAGGCTTTTAAGAAATGATAACATTAGCTTTGTACCTAAAAATCTGTGTCAACAGGCGATTTCGTTTACGGGAAAAAAAGTTATCACCAGCAGATTATTTATAAAAAATCACACTTTTAGTAGCAATCACTTTAATGTTGACTTACTTTTATCCTGACTAAGATCCGGACAGCGCAACAGCTTATTGATTGTAGTAAAGGTTATTTACGTATTTTTGCAGCGCAATTGATGTGGATATGAGCGAAGAATTTCAATGGACTGGTGATGAGCAGCATGACTTGCTGGCAGAGCGTTTCGAAAAGATGCTTGAAGCTGGCGAGTATGCCTATTTTGACGCAGAGGAGTTTGAAGCCATCATTGAGCATTATCAGGACAGTTTTGATGCCGCCAATATCCGCCTTGCCATTGAACATGCCATCCGTCAGCACCCTGACAACGCCAGCCTGAAAATCAGGTATGCACGCCAGCTGGCCTTCGATAACCGCTTTATTGAAGCCCTCGAAATCCTCAACAAACTCGAAGTTATTGAACCCAACGATGTAGACATCATCATGACAAAAGGCTCCGTTTACAGTATGATGATGGAGTTTGACAAGGCAGTGAAGGTGTATAAGAAAGCGCTCAACTTAGTGGATGAGGACGAACTCGAAGATGTGTATGCCACCATTGCGTTTGAGTATGAAAATCTTGGGCGCTTCGACAAGAGCATCGGTTACCTGAAAAAAGCCCTCGCGATCAATCCGCGATCAGAAGCATTACTTTACGAAATGGGTATGTGCTTCGAAATGCTGAAAAAACTTGATGAAGGTGTGGCCTTTTTCAGGGAGTTTCTCGATAATGACCCATACAACATAGCTGCCTGGTTTAACCTCGGGCTCGCTTATCAGAACCTTGAACTGTATGAAAAGTCGATCGACGCTCTCGAATATGTGCTCGCCCTCGACCACACCCATATCCCATCCTACCTCAGCATTGCACACGCGTGGTCGAACCTGGAAAACTACCCCAAGGCCATTGAGGTGTACGAAGAAACCTTTTCCTATGAAAAGCCTGATGGAATGACCTATTATTACATCGGGGAATGCTACGAAAAGATGAAGGATTACCGGCTGGCATTGGTGAATTACAACAAATCGCTCGAACTCGACGACAACCTGGCCGAACCATGGGCAGGCATTGGCATTGTGTTCGATGAGGAAGGCAATACAAAAACAGCCATTAAATACCTCAATAAAGCCATTGAGCTTGACCCGCTTAACACCGAATTTCTGCTTATTCAGGCAGACATGTTCATCAAGATGGAGCAGTTTGAAAAGGCAACGGCTTGTTTCAATAAAATCGAAGAAATCGATCCAAACGATCCAGATTTATGGCTGGAGCATAGCAATATGCATATTCTTCGTGGTGATTACGAGAAAGCAATCCAACTGCTGCGCACCGGAATGGCATTTCAAACTGATAATGATGAGATTCTGTATCGACTCGCAGTAGCTTACCTTTTGAACAAGAATCACATACAAGCATTTTACTACCTTGAAGCCGCCCTTGAAATGAATTTCGAAGGGCACACCGAGATGGTGGCCTACTATCCGGAAATCCTGCTCAACGATAAAGTAGTTGAGCTTATCTCCTTGCATCAGCCCAAAGCCTAAGGTTTTTTGACGTAGATTCGTGTTTTATTTTGGTCAAATACCCTTGATGTATGGCTACAATAATACCTCAGAAGGCATTTTATTTGCAGGGAAAAACCCTTTCAGTTCGTTTCAGGGTTGAACAGCTGAAAAAGCTGAAGCACTGTATCAAACAACACGAACAGGATGTGATGGACGCGTTGGCTGCCGACCTTGGTAAGTCAGCCTGTGAATCCTATGCGACTGAACTTGGCATTGTGTATGAAGAAATCAGCCTGCATATCCGTAAAGCAGCAGCGTGGTCGGAACCAAAGCGGGTTGGCACACCACTTGCAGCCTGGCCGGCAAAAAGTTATGTCCAGGCCGAACCCCTCGGTGTTTGTCTGATTATAGCACCTTGGAATTACCCGTTTCAGCTTGTGCTTGCACCACTGATTGCAGCTATTTCTTCCGGAAACTGTGTCACACTGAAACCGTCTGAACATAGTCCGCATGTGGCCAGGGTCATACAGACCATCATCAGCGAAGCTTTTAAGCCTGCATATGTGCAGGCGGTTTTGGGTGATGCTGTAGTTTCAAAGGCATTGTTGGAGCTACCGTTCGACCTGATTTTCTTCACCGGAAGTCCCGAAGTCGCCAAACATGTCATGGGTGCAGCCGCAAACAGGCTGATTCCAGTGGTGCTTGAGCTTGGAGGAAAAAGTCCCTGTATTGTTGATGAGGATGCAAACATCAGCCAGGCAGCCCTAAGGATCGCCTGGGGCAAGACCGTCAACAGCGGCCAAACCTGCATTGCACCCGATTACGTGCTTGTTCACCGCAAGATTATGCAACCGTTTACAGATGCGCTGATAGTATCAATCAGCAGGTTTTACAATGGTAACCCCCTCACGCATACCGATTACCCGTGCATCATCAACAAAACGCATTTCAATCGCCTGCTTGGACTCATGCGCGATGGTGAAGTGATTTTCGGTGGTGAGCACAACGAAGAAACACTTAAAATTGCACCAACCTTATTCAGTGTGAAAAACCTTGATAGTCCCCTGATGCGCAAGGAAATTTTTGGTCCTTTGCTGCCGATTATTCCATTTGACACCATTAACGATGCTATTCAGTTTGTCAATCAGCGACCAAAGCCACTTGCTTTGTATTATTTTTCCGGCTGCAAACAAAGCCGAAAGCTTGTCAGCAGAAGGATCAGTGCCGGGGGCATCACTTTCAATGACACCCTGATGCATTTCACCAATCCGGCACTGCCATTCGGAGGTGTTGGTAACAGCGGTTTTGGGAGCTATCATGGTAAGTCCGGATTTCTTGCGTTTTCGCATATGAAAGCCGTGATGGAACGTGCTACCTGGATCGATATTCCCTTGCGATATCCGCCTTTTGGCAATAAGCTCAGCATCCTTCGGTGGTTTATGAAGTAGAATGTGTCGGATCAAACAACCAATGAAACAGGTGGCAGATTCAATCAAATGTTAAAAAACTATCGCTGTTTGTTAACACTTACCATGTTATGCCTGCAGAACCAACTTCATTTCTAAGTACTTTTGTCATCAGGACGGTGAAGGCAGAAATTCTTGCATGATGTTATGCTGAAAATGCCTTCCTCATGTTTCCATCTACGAACGATAACGATACAGGCATGCGTACTTTTGGTTTAATCGGTAATCCGCTTGGTCACTCACTTTCAAAGGACTACTTTACCAATAAGTTTGTCAGGGAAAATATCGATTCACGGTATGCGCTATTTCCGCTTGATTCGGTCGAAGCGTTTCCTGCACTGATCGAAAACAACAAGGACCTTACCGGACTGAATGTTACCATCCCATACAAGATATCGATCTTACCCTATCTTGATGAGGTCGACACCAATGCAAAGGTTATCGGAGCGGTAAACACCATTAACATCGAAAGAAAGCGCAATACGGTGAAGCTCATCGGTCACAACACCGATGCTGCCGGTTTCGAAGCCTGTATGAAGCCATTTTTAAGTGACAGGCGACCGATGAAAGCATTAATACTGGGCACTGGAGGTGCATCAAAGGCGGTGCAATATGCCTTGCGCAGATTGGGTGTCGGATTTACCATGGTGAGCCGGAGCGGCATGAAAACCGGACAGTTAAGTTATGCCATGGTTACCTCATCCATCATCAAAACGCACCTGATCATCATCAATTCCAGCCCGGTGGGAATGTACCCGGATGTTGACAGCAAGCCAGATCTGCTCTATCAATACATTAATCCGAACCATATCCTCATCGACCTAATCTACAACCCTGAAGAAACGAAGTTCCTGGCTATGGGCAAGATGGCTGGTGCCCAGACGTTGAACGGCATGACCATGTTTGAGCGGCAGGCGGAAGCCTCATGGAAAATCTGGAATTCTTAAATCTTTCCTTATGACAAGGCGTTTTTTTAAACTTCTTGGCCCTGGCCTTTTGTATGCCGGAGCCGCTATCGGCGTATCGCACCTGGTGCAGTCAACACGCGCCGGTGCCGATTTCGGGTTCGAACTCATGGGCATATTGCTGCTGGCCAACATCCTGAAATATCCGTTTTTTGAAATGGCCGGCAGGTATGTGTATGCAACCGGCGACAACCTGATCAACGCATACCACGACAAAGGAAAATGGGTGCTTGGCCTGTTCCTCGCACTTACCGTTTTAACCATGTTCCCCATTCAGGCAGCTGTCACAATGGTCACTGCCGGATTGGCCATCAACATCACAGGCATCAGCCTGAGTCCTTTCTGGATGTGCGGTGTATTAATGTCAATAACCCTTGTTGTATTGATTATCGGACGGTTTAAACTGCTCGACAATATGATGAAGTTCGTCATCATTTTATTGACCCTTTCAACGCTGGTGGCAGTGATTGCCGCAATGATGAACCATCATGGATTTGACCCTGAATCAATTACCTTGTTTGATTACAACAACAAGGTGCACATCTATTTTCTCATTGCCTTTATTGGCTGGATGCCTGCCCCGATTGATGTGGCTGTTTGGAGCTCGTTGTGGAGTCAGGCTAAAAACAACACCATGGAAGACAAACCGAGCCTGCGCGAAGTATTGCTCGAGTTTCGGATCGGTTACTATGGCACCATGGTTGTTGCTGCAGCCTTCCTCACCCTAGGCGCCTTGGTAATGCATGGCTCAGATGAAGCCTTGTCGGCCAACGGAGCCGTGTTCTCTGGCCAACTGATCAGTATGTATACACGGAATATCGGCCTTTGGGCCTATCCTGTGATCGCACTCGCCGCCTTTACCACCATGTTCAGCACAACAATCACCGTGATGGACGCCTATCCCAGGGTTTTGGTCCCCACGCTTTCGCTGCTGTTTCCTAAACTGCCCGTGATGAAACAGAAAAGCAGCGAGCTGTTCTGGATGCTTGTTTTATCGGCAGGTGGCCTAATCCTCATTTATCAGGCAGGAAGCAGCATGCGGTTTATGGTTGACCTGGCCACCTCGCTTTCCTTTGTGACGGCACCTGTTCTGGCTTACCTGAATTACCGGGTAATCAACAGCAGCAAGGTGCCTGTTGAATCCAGGCAGGGTATTGTACTCAGGGTCTGGTCATGGGCAGGCATGTTATTCCTGACAGGCTTTACGTTGTTTTACCTTTGGTGGGTGTTCTTTGGAGCAAGATAAATGTTCACTTAACAAAAAAACCAGGGGATTGTCCTGGTTTTTTCGTGTTGGTGATGCCGCCTATTTATTCAGCACGATGTCGTATTTGGCTTCCCGTTCGGCTGATTTCTGCTTCCAAACCGGTACAATTTCTTTCAGAAACTCCAGTTTTTCCTGACGCAGCTTTTCCATTGGCAATCCAATGTATTCCTGTGCTTTTTCTTTCGTTGAAATATCCGGATAAGCTACTTCTCCCGATATTCCCTTTGCGGCCAGCAAGCGTGCAAGGCTGATGCGCGCATTCTGCGCATGATGAATGGCTTTGCCCATCACCCGTGCACTTTCGACCGGCGAATGGAATGAGCCTCCGTGCGAAGCTGCCACATAATCCCAATACCATTGTCCCGCGCGGATTTCATACAAAATATCCTTCATTTCAGCTTCTGTTGCACCATTGTCCCAGGCAAGTTTGGCTTCCACATGTGCCCTGGTCAGCAGCTTTTCCGCATCATGGCGGATTTCAGCCACCTTTTTCTGCCGGTCAATAACGTTTTTTACAAGGGTTGCCTCGCTCTCACGGTGACAGGTCTGGCACGCCTGGGAAATGTACTTCAATGGTGAGGTTACGTGGTGGTTCGAATATTTCAGTCCTCCTTCGCTCACATAAGGCATATGGCAATCGGCGCAGGTCACACCGCGTTCTGCATGAATTCCAGTGGTGTACACTTCATAGTCAGGATGTTGAGCCTTTAACATGGGGGTTTTGCTCAACGCATGCGTCCAGTCTTTGAACCCAAGATCGTCGTAATACTTCAGCATCTCTTCAGGTGTAAAGCCATTGGTCCATGGGAAGGTGAGGTAATTGGATCCCTCTGCATCCGGACGTTTCTTGTCGAAATAATACTCAACATGGCACTGCGCACACACCAGTGAGCGCATCTCCTGGTGGGTGGCCTTGCTCACATCTTTTCCCATGAGCGCCAGTGCTTCGATGAGGGCCGGGCGGGTGATGGTCAGGTCCATGGTTTCCGGGTTATGGCAATCAGCACAGCCGATGGAATTTGCATGCTGGTCGCCCAAAGCAGCCCAGGTAGTCCCGTAAAATTCCTTTATGCCCATTTGATTCATCATACGGGGCACATCAGGACTTTTGCAGGTCCAACAGGTGCTGGGCAGGCCCTGATCCGGTGCCTTTGGTCCGCCTGTGCGCAGGTTGTTGGTGATGTCATCGATGGCATGTGCATGTCCCCTGCCCTGGTTATACTCCTTCGAAAAGGCGTATCCTGCCCACATCACCACAAGTTCCGGGCTTTCGGCCAGCACATCGCGCATGGCGCTGCCACCATAAGGGGTATTGAAATCGGTCTCCTTGGTCTTCAGATAGGATTCATACTGCCAGGGATAGTTTTTTCCCCATACCTCGTTGCGTGGCTCAAAGGCATTGAGCTTCACTTTGGGTTTGTAGGCAAACATGGCTTCGGAGCGCCTTTCGGCGATGGACGACACCAACAGCCCTAAAAAGAACACTACCGCCATGGTGACGATAAAGAGCGTCCAGTTGATCCATGGACTGCGTTTTTTGTTTTTAATCTCACTCATTTTTATTGGATATTAAATGGTACTTGCAAATTATTCGGTCATTTTCTTCAACCAGACGGGCACTGGCGAACTAAGCATCGGCACCCTGGCGTAAGGTGTGCTCGACAGGCTTTTAACACGGCCGTGAGGCACTTCGCGGTGGCATTCCCAGCACAGACGCTCTTCAAAACTGGTATGAAACTGGCGAGTCTGAACCATCAGCTGAGCATTGGCAATCAAGCCTCCATGGCATCGGATGCAGTTTTCCTGCACCACTTCGATACCAGCCTCTTTGATAAAAATATTCTGTGGTTCAAGCCGTAAGGTAAACATGGTGGCATGGCGCATACCGTCTTTAGCCTTAAAAAAATACGTCCTGAATGGATTATCATGAGGCACATGACAATCGTTGCAGTTGGCTTTTTCACGGTGTGAACTGTGCTGCCAGGTAGCATATTGAGGTGCCATGATGTGACAATTCACACAGGTTTCGGGTGAATTTGACAGATATGACCAGGCTTTGCTGCTATAGAAAGCGTAACTCCCAAGTCCGATGATGGCACCGCACATCAGCACAACCGCCGTTCGCCATTGGGGCGGCGGCATCAGAAAATGTAAGCGGTTTCGTTTAGGCATTTATTTTGGTAATTAAGTGTTGGTTTTCCTGTATTGTTACAAATTTAGGCAATGAATTGCAATATTGAACACCTCTGTTGATATTTAATGGGGGTTTTGCTAATTTATAATCATTCCATTTAATGGTTAACGCATTATCCTGCTGATCCAAACTACGAGGCCTGACACAAGAATCAGCATCAGTGAAAGGCCAAACAACGGGATGATCAAAATATAGGCAAGCCCGACAATATGTTCAAAAATGCGGGCCGTGTGCACTTCAAGCGCTACATTCCATAAAGGCATGTTCAAGGTTTTGAGTTGCTCCGGCATTTCTATGGCAGCATTGATCAGTCCTTTGTTGTACTCGAAAATCAGTTGGCGTTGGTTAAACCGCATCATTCCTGCAACCAGGTACTCACCAAGTGGTGATCCCGCGCCCGATGCCGCTACCGGACGCTGGCCGGTAATATGGTCAATCACCAGTCCGCGCGCAGGGCTCCACATAAACAGCCCGTTAAAGCTACCGACAAGAAAGTTGCCGTTACCTACGTTTTCGAACACATTGATCCCCATCACCGAAACCGGCGGCTGAACCGGAAAACTTTCGAGCCTTTGCGTAAATGTGCTATCTGCAAAGTAAAATCCTTCGTTAGTGCCTACGATCCATCCGTTAAGTTCGTCACTGAATTCAAGGGTTCTTAGTTTGTCGTCCCAGTGATTCGCGCAATCAAGCATGGAATATGGGATCTTACCCACCCGTGCATTTGAAATCGCAATCAATAACGGAGGCCGTAAAAACATTCCGGTCAGCGTGGTAATCAGCAGAAAACCACCCAGCCAATAACCCAGTTTGTTGTGCCAGCGAATGGAAAAGCGGCTGGTTTTGATATGCATACCCGTATCCCTGCCACTGCGTTTTCGCTTTTTGATCAAGCGTGGGAAGAAAAAATAAACATATCCTGTGACTACCAAAAAGACGAGCAGCAGTGCAAAAAAATCGACCAGCAGTTGTCCTGTTATTCCAAACAATTCGCCACTATGCAGGGTCCATAAGGTGCGAAACAAGCCCGTTTTACCATCATCATTTGAAGCGACAGGAAGCACAATGCGCTTAAATTCAAAGTTTCTGCCGTTTGTTTGATCCGACACAAAGAGTGCCGACCTGGTCATCACTAACAGCCTGTTGTCGTGCCAGTTGATCGACATAATGCGTTGGTCTGACGATGCTATCGGAACCTCTATCCATGAAGCAGGGACCGGTCGCCATTGGTACAGGCCTGATTGGGTTCCGGCAAACAGCTTTCCATCCGGCGTTTGCAAGATGTTGTTTGTTCTGCGGTTATCGCTACCATCGGGCAAGCCTTGCATGAACGGAGCATAGGAGCCGAATGCAGTGTCCGTGAGCCAGATGCCAATATTGCCATAGATCAGCAGGCTGTCGGACTGCAAGGATTGGGCTGATTTAATTGCCGATAAATTCCAGTTGTTGTAACTGTATTC
>JAHIUX010000077.1 GCA_018816765.1 Bacteroidota bacterium | reverse complement strand
GAGGCCAGCTTCGCGGATTTTCTGCTGTTTTTTCATTCACCCCGGCGCTGCCCGCCGTTCGCGCGTGGCTCGCGCACCCGACCCGGGAACAGCGAGAAGTTTTTTTTGGGTTATACTTTTCATTTTCAGGAGTTGACCCCGTTACCGCGCGACTCCCCCCGTTACCGCGCGACTCCCGTCGCTACCGCGCGACTCCCGTCGCGTGGTTCTATAAATCCACAATGGTAACATCACTTAATAATCCTTTCTCACTGCTATAGTCCAATGCGCTGCTATAAACCCCGCTACCGCGCGACTCCCGTCGCGTGGTTCTATAAATCCACAATAATACCATCACTTAATAATCCTTTCTCTCTGCTAAAGTTCAATGCGCTGCTATAAACACAAACTTCAGGTCTGAAAACATGATCTTCCTGGTCGGGTGAATACTTTCGCATGTTCCATTAGCTGACTTTTTCGACTTCTTTAACAAAAATAATCAATCTGTTGGACCACGCGACAGGAGTCGCGCGGCAGCTTGCGTTCGATGACACGATTATTCTTCAATACCTTGCACAAATATAAACATGCTGTTTCAATACACGCCTCAGCCGGACAGCAACAGGGCGCTGCCTTGTTCCAAAGGCATATGAACACCCTGCTGTTGAATATGAAACCCTTATTCTGTTTGGGTCAGGCATTTTTTAAACTATTTTTACCCTGTTTAACCCGGAATTATCCGGTTTCACCATCAGCAGCAAAAATAGCATGTCGAAGAAAAACATCATGGTGTCTGTGGCCATCCTGCTTCTTGCCCTGGTGATGCTGGGCTGGCTGCTCCTTGCCCGGCTCAGGCCGGCTGATAAATCCATCTACGATGCCATTCCGCTTAACAGCCTGGCTGTTTTTGAAGCCAATCACACCGGTGAGCCCTGGCAGAAAATTACGGGCGAAAACAGGATGTGGAAGTCCTTGCTGCAATCGGAACATTTCAGGCAAATTGACCAGCAAATCGGTTTGCTCGATTCGGTGGTGAAAGGTAAACCCGGGCTGATGACAGCCCTTTATGATAAAAAAATGGCCCTTGTGCTGGATGAGTCACCGGCAGGCTTTGGCTTTGTTTTTATTGTCGAAACAGGCAATCTGCTGTACAACTACGAACTGCAGGAACTCATTGCCAAACAGGCCGGAACCGATGCAGCTGTCGTTGAGCGGACACAGGGCGACCAGGAAGTGAGTTTTGTGATTGATGCCAACACAGGCATCCAGTTTAACTTTTGCCTGACCCGGGGTTTGTTTATTGGAAGTTTCGACAAGGAGTTAGTCGACAAAAGTCTGCGTCAGCTTCAACAACCACAAAACCTGCTCAGCGACCCTGCTTTTGTGCGCATGAAAAACACTTGCGGTGCCCTGGCCGAAGGCTTTCTTTTCATCAATACGCCACAGTTCTCGCGGCTGGTTGCGGCTTGCAGCGCCCAGTCGTACCACGATGCCATTGCAAAGGCCGTTGCAACTGCCGGTGGCTGGGTGGCCCTCGACCTGCTGGTGAAACCTGGTGAGTTGCTCCTCAACGGATACATTGACCCGATTGACAGCCAGTCATCGTATGTTGGTTCCTTGATCGACCAGGAGCCGGTGGCGCTCGGACTATACAATGTGTTGCCGTTCCATACCCGTATCTTGCTGCACTTCGGCATGAGCGACTTTGCAGCCTACCAGCAGCGCATCAGCAACCCGGCCTATGCCGCGCAACTTGAACAGGCCTGTGGTTTCGATGCGGCAGAGGCACTGCTGCGCCTGATCGACAAGGAGATTGCCTTTGGTGTGAGTGGTTCGGGAAGCGTGCAGCGACCGTTTTTTGTCGCGAAACTTACCGACAAGGATGCTGCTGCCCAACTGCTTCAGCAGATTTCGGCAAGTGTGCCGGGTAGCGAAAAACCGTATGCCGGCGAGTGGACTCAGTTTGCACACATCAACCTGCCTGACTTTGTTCCGGGTATTTTCGGTAAGGCATTTTCATCCATCGAAAAAACCCATTATTGCATCATCGACCAATACCTGATCCTCGCCAATGATTACGCCAGCCTCAGCGAGATGGTTTCGCTGTATAAAGCCGGCAGGACCCTTGACCTGAGTGCCAACTTCCGTAAATTCAGCAATAACATTGCCGACAAATCCAATCTGCTGCTCTATGTTAACCTCCGCGAAGGACTCGCCATGGTGAACAAATACCTGAGTCCTGAAATTGCAGCACACCTTGTTGATAACCAACAGGCATTCAGGGAATTTGAGGGCATGGCCCTTCAGTTCAGTTCGCTGAACGGATTGATCTATTGTAGCTTTTACCTGAAACACAACCCATCGTACGAAGAGGAAAACCTGGTAAGCTGGCAAACCCGGCTCGGGGCCGATATGGTGGGCAAGCCATGCATTGTGCCAGACCACATAACAGCCAAAAGCGATGTGATCGTGTTCGATGCCGACAATCACATTTACCTGATTTCTCCTTTTGGCGAAATACTTTGGAAGGTGAGGCTGTCAGGACCGGTGATCAGCGATGTGTTTACCGTGGATTACTATGGTAATGGAAAATACCAGTACCTGTTTAATACGGCCAATTACCTTTACCTGCTCGACAGAAACGGAAACAATACGGCCAATTACCCCATAAAGCTGGTGTCGCAGGCCACCAGCGGCCTGACGCTGTTCGATTACAACAACACCGGCGATTACCGCTTGCTTGTAAACTGTGCCGACAAAACGGTGCACAACTTCACCCTCAGGGGCAAGGAAGTGGATGGCTGGAAAAGGCCAAAATCGCTGGAGATTGTGACCAGACCTGTCGAAAGGCTTGTCGCCGGTGGAAAGGATTATATCATCATCACCGACATCAACGGCAATATCCGCATCGTCGACCGGCAGGGGGTTACAAGGATCAGCGTCAAGGGAAATATTGAGAAGGCCCGGAATTCTGGCTTTTACATCAACAAAACCAACAGCAAAGGGGTGCTCCTGACATCGGACCAAAAGGGCCAATTGCTGTATGTGAGCAGCAACGGACTGTTGTCGACCACTGATTTTGGCAGTTATTCGCCCGATCATTTCTTTTTATACGAGGATTTCGACGAAAATAATTCGGTCGATTTTATCTTTCTCGATGGAACCAAACTCGTCATTTTCGATCGTTTCAGGAATGAGCTGTTCAGCCACAACTTTGATTATCCCATCACCACCAAACCAGCGTTTATCAATGTGTCAGCCACCAGGCGTTACCTTGGCATTGTGTCGGAAGCAGGACGCGAAATTTTCCTCATCGACAAAAAAGGCAATATGATCATCAGCTCAGGCCTGGCCGGCGAAACACCATTTGCTGTGGGAAGCCTGCACGACAACAGCGAAATCAACCTGGTTACGGGTATCGCGAACACGGTGTACAATTACCTGATTTACTGAGAAAAACGGCTTTGTTGTCGGCGTCAGACGATGCCCGTGGCCCAGTGCCCCTTGATGAGGTAAATCCACGAGAAGCTGGCAATCAGTGTGCCATAAACGAGCTCTGCCAGCCACACTTCGCTTACTTTGGCGTTGAAAAAGTGGACCACCACATAAACAAAAATCAGGTAAACACTCAGCACCATCATTTCGATCAGGAACGACACCTTCGTTTTGCCCGTGCCCAGCACCCCGTTAAACAGGATGAACCCAAATGCGATCGACACGGCGCCGAAGTCAACGATGAACAAAACAGGGATTGCGCCTGTAATCAAAACCGGGTCGTTGGTGTACAGGCGGATGATCCATTCGGGGAAAATCATGCTGAAAACAACAAAAATCAGTACCCCGCCTACGCAAAGCACGATGATGCGCCTGAGCAATGGAAACACCTGCTTTGCTTTGCCTGATCCGAGCAGGAAGCTGACAAGGGAGTTTGCTGCGGAAGCAAAACCCCATACGGGGATCATCAGCACAATGTACACACTGCGGATAATGTTTGAAATGGCCAATGCCTGTTCGCCAAGTTTTTCGACGATTAAAAAGAAAGCAAACCAAACCGACAGCGAAAAAAAGTTCTGTAACATAATCGGGTAGGAGAGCTGGAAATTCCGTCCGAAAAGCTTTTTGTCGAAGCCTTCGAAGCGCAGTAAGCCGTAATGAAGCTTGTGTTTTTGCATCACGGTATACAACCAGAGGTAAATCACTGCACAGCATTCGGCGATAGCCGAAGCCAGCGCTGCCCCTTTGATGCCCATGGCAGGCAGGCCCCAATGTCCAAAAATAAGGGCGTAATCAAGGATGATGTTTACCACAGCCATAAACACCGTGCTCCAGGTGATGACGCGTGTGCTTGCAATGCCAATGTAAAACGACCTGAACTGAATTTGGGCAATGGCAAAGAAAATTCCGAACATACGATAATCAATGTAATCCATTGTGGCTGCGTAGATTCTGTCGGAAGAAACGACCGGCCTCAGTATCGGTCCTGCAAAGAACAGCATGATAAAAAAGCAGAAGAAGGCCAGCGGCAACATGAAGTACAAGGCATGGTCGAAGGTTTTGCCGATATCACGGTAAGCGCCTTCGCCAAACCGCCGGGCGATGATAATCTGTGTGCCTGTTCCGAAGCCCAGACCCAACATGATGAGCACAAAATAAAACATCCCGCCAAGGGCCGAAGCGCCCAGTTCAATTTCCCCCACATGTCCCAGAAAAGCCGTGTCGGTTATATTGATCAGGTTTTGTGCCACGCTCCCCAAAATGATCGGGTAGGCGACATGCCAGATGCGTTTGTATGAGATATCTGCTTCCAAAACCAGAGATTTTCTGAGCAGGCAAAGTTACCGGCTTTTCCGGTGTGGCAATGAAAATTATGCGGCAAGCCGGTGACCCTTTTGCCGCAGCCTTTAAAAGGCACTACATTTGTCCATTATTTTGGCGGCATGAAGGACATTTTGTATCGCGACAAGCAGTACGTGAAGTTTTGCGCGTATGGGTTTTTGAAAAACCTTCGCTTTTATGAGGCATTTATTGTGCTTTTTCTCCTCGGGAAAGGGATGGATTTCACCGAAATAGGCCTGTTGATTTCGATCCGTGAAATTTCCATTATCCTGATGGAGATTCCGAGCGGCATCGTGGCCGATGCCTTTGGGCGCAGGAGAACACTCGCCGGGTCGTTTGTGTTTTATATTGCTTCTTTTGCCATGTATTTTGTGTCGGACAGCTTTTTACTGTTTGCCATGGCCATGTTGATGTTTGCTGTTGGCGATGCCTTCAGGACAGGGGTGCACAAAGCGATGATCTTCGAGTACCTCAAAATCAAGGACTGGGAAAAGCATAAAGGCGCGTATTACGGTCACACACGGGCCTGGAGCCAGACCGGAACCGCCGTTTCATCGGTGCTCGCGGCCATTTTTGTCATTGTCTCAGGGAGCTATCCGGCCATATTTCTGTTGTCGATCGTGCCTTATTTCATCGGGGTTTTCCTGATCATGTCGTACCCGAAGGCCCTCGAGGGAGAGACGAACCTGGCAAAACACATTCCGTTGAAGGAAAAATTCACCGATGTGGTGATGACATTTTTCAACGCCTTCAGAAACAAGGACATGATGAAAGGCTTGATGAATACCTCGATCCATTCGGGATATTATACCAGCATCAAAGACTACCTGCAGCCGTTGCTTCAATCGCTGGCCGTGGCCTTGCCCATCATCTTTTTTCAGGATGAAGCCCGGCAGACGGCCCTGCTCATCGGCATAGCCTATTTCGTGGTTTACCTTTCAACGGCTTATATGTCGCGGAGTGCCGGAAAGCTGGGTGCGTATTTCGACAACCTTGCCAAGCCATTGAACCTCACCCTGGTCCTTGGATTCGCCACCGGGATCATCAGTGGTGTGCTGGTTCATTATGGATTTCTGGCCCTTGCAGCGCTGTTTTTTATCCTCATCCTGCTCAACGAAAACCTGCGGATGCCGCTTGGCATCGGGTATATTGCCGACCACAGCAACCAGAAAGTCATGGCCGGCGTGCTTTCCGTTGAGTCGCAGGCAGGATCGCTCTTTGCCGGAATCATCGCTCCTGTGGCCGGATTTCTGGCCGACCGCTATGGCATCGGCCTGGCCATTAGTGGCATCACCCTGGTGCTTTTGGCCATAAGCCCCTTCTTCTGGGTGAAAAACAAAATGGCTTAAATCGTGAAAATGTTTTATTTTCGCATCACATTAATCTGCGTTGCAGGAAAACCTATTAACCAATGAAAAAACCGAATTTGTTTCATGTAGTGGTCATTTTGCTGCTGGTTTCATTGAATACAGCCTTTGCACAACAAGAAAAGCAACTTTATTTTGTAAACCTGATTTCGAATCCCAACAGGGCTACGATCAGCCAGGATGAGACGAACCGCATTCAGAAAGCCCATCTTGACAACATCAATCTTCTCAGTAAACAGGGGAGCCTGCTCGCTGCCGGTCCTTTCGACGGAGGTGGAGGCTTTTTTATCCTGCAGGCAGGCAGTGAAGCTGAAGCCCGTCAGATGGTCAACACCGATCCGGCCATCATGGCCTCGCGTTTTATCGTTGAGCTGAATCCGTTCACGGCCTATAAGGGACATATCTGCCAGGTGCATGAGAATGCCGAAATGGTTGAGGTGGGTTTTGTACGCCTCAAACCCGCCAAAGGACATGAAAAGGATTTCGATGTGCAGAAACTTCACCGCAGCTTTATGGCCAAAATGAATCCGGGACTGAACACGCTGTACGAAGGCTGGTTCAGCAACCTGGCCGATTGCTTCATGGTCCTCAGCGATAAGCAGGCAGAGGAGTTGACAAAACTGTTCGAAAACCACCCGGCAATAAAAAAGGGAACACTGGAAATTACCGTGAAAAACCTGTGGGTTGCTGATGGTTCATTCTGCCAGTAAAAATCATTGATTTTATTAAGGCTTGTTTAAGCCCCCCAGCCTGAGGCAAGGATGTCGACCAGGTGGATTACCTGTATCTGCAGGCCTTGCTTGCGTGCAAAGGCGTGCTGGTGCATCAGGCACGACAAATCCGTCGACACGATGTATTCAGCGCCCGTTTCGATGGCATTGAGGACTTTCTGCTCGGCCATGGCGGTCGAAATGGGCTCATGCTTGATGGCGAATGTGCCGCCGAAACCACAACAGACGTGCGTGTCGTTCATCTCGACAAGCTCAAGCCCCTGAACTTTCGAAAGCAACAAACGGGCTTCCTTGGTAAGGCCGTATTCGCGAAGACCTGCGCAACTGTCATGGAAAGTGACCTTGTGGGGGAAAGAAGCGCCAAAATCAATCACCCCGATTTTGTTTACGAGAAAATCGGAAATTTCATACATATTCCGCACCAGTCGCTTGTATTCGAGGTGGTTGCTGGTGTTGTGGAACAGTTCCTGGTAATAGTTTTTCACATAGCCCGAACACGAAGCCGAAGGGCTTACCACAGGCCTGTCGTTCGGGAAATCAACCAGGAATTTATTGCCCAGGGCTTTGGCTTCATCCCAGAAACCGCTGTTGAAGGCAAATTGGCCGCAACAGGTCTGTTCGGGGTTGTAATTTACATCAACACCCGCTTTTTTAAGCAGCTTGACCATATTCATTGCCGTTTCAGGATACATCTGATCAATAAAACATGGTATAAACAGGTCTATGGTCATCGTTGGCAATTATCGTACAAAAGTAGAAAATTCCCTGAAATATGCATTGTTCGAAAATTTAACTCCAAAATTGTAGCAACCTTGATATAAAATACGGACAAACAGTATATTACTGTACAAGTTTCACACAGCCAGTAGCTTCCAGCTGTTTCCAGAAATCGGGATAAGATTTGCTCACCACTTCAGGATGATCAATTGAAATCTCGGAGAAAATCAGTGCAAGCGGGGCCAGGGCCATGGCCACGCGGTGATCGTTCCAGCTGTCGAAGCTTGCCGACGATCCAACAGGGTAATCCTTGCTGGTTTCAAGCTTCAGGCAGTTGTTGCCGGAATCAGTGAAGCTTGCGCCAAGGCAGCCCAATTCTTTGCTCATGGCAGCAATGCGGTCTGATTCCTTGATTCTCAGGTTGGCGATGCCGCAAAATGTGGCATTGATGCGTTTGGCGGCACAACAGGCGGTCAGTGCCGGAAAAATATCCGGGTTGTCGGAGAGCTCGAAAATGGGATTATGGCTCGTTTTTCCATTTGGCGCGATCAACAGTCCTGCCTTGGTTTCGGTGGTTTGTACACCCAGTTTTTCAAAGTAAGCGGCTGTAACCTTGTCGCCTTGCAGGCTTGATAGCTTCAGTCCGCTGAGCAGCAACGAACCCTGCTGCCTGATGGCGACCAGTTCGTACCAGAAAGCAGCCGCACTCCAGTCGGGCTCAACTTCCAGGTCGGGAAGGTTGTAGGTCCCCGGCTCAACGCGAACAGATGAAGTTTCGCTGATCAGGCGAATGCCCGATTGCTGCATCAGGCGCATGGTCATGTCAAGATAGGGTTGTGAGTTGCGCTCACCTGTAAGCAGCAAGTGCAGGCCTTCGGTGAATATTGGCCCGGCCATGAGCAATGAGGATGCAAACTGGCTGCTGCGCGACATGTTTAAACTGGCTGTTCCGCCGGTTAGCTTGCTTCCCTGAATGAGCAAGGGTGGAAACCCTTCCTTACCGGTGTAGGTGATGTTGGCACCAAGCTGACGCAGTGCATTGACGAGTTCACCCACCGGCCTTTGTTTCATCCTCGGAGAACCGGTTAGCAGCCATTTGCCTTTTTTTGTTGCCAGAAAACTCATCAGGAAGCGATACACCGCACCTGCATTGTTGCAACCGATCACCAGTGGTATGCGTGATTGCCCGCATGTGGCAACCATCCTGAGCAGTTTCCTGAGCAATACGGTATCGTCAGCTGCCGAAAGCCCTTCGATAGCTTCATTTTCTTCGGCATAAGCCATCATCATTAACAGCCTGTTACTGATGCTCTTGCTGCCGGGCAGACAAACAGATCCGGAAACTTCAGTATGGGTAGGAGCGAGTTTCATGAGGCAAATCAAAACAATGACCGGTAAAACTGCAGGCTTTCTTCAATCAGTTCCTGTCCGACCGGAATATCGAAAACGGCATTCCCCGGTGCGCTGATCAGGGTGAACAACAGCTTACCTGCCCTGTTTTTCTTGTCCTGCAGCATCAGGTTCATTAGCTCGGCATCGTCTTCTTCAGCAACCGGATAGCGCAGAAACGCGCTTTGCCACAGGCCGATATAATGGTCCAGCACTTCGGTGTCGAGGCTCAGGAGCCGGGTCGAAATATACAGTTCACAAACAAGGCCTGAAGCCACTGCTTCACCATGCAGCAGGTCCTGCTGTTTCATTAGTGCCATGGCTTCGAAGGCGTGGCCAACAGTATGGCCCAGGTTCAACAGCTTCCGTATGCCTTGTTCTTCAGGGTCAGCTTGAACAATATTGGTCTTGGCATCGATACACCTGCCGATGATGGATTGTATGGCTGATTTTTCGATGTTAAACAGATCCTGTTTCAGTAGTTCGGGGCGGCTGATGAAGCCATATTTGATGATTTCGGCAATGCCGGAGCGGTATTGTCGTGAGGGAAGTGTTTCGAGAAATTTGGTGATCACAAAAACCCATGAAGGACCATGAAAGGTTCCGAGGTTATTTTTCAAATGCATGAAATCGACGCCGGTTTTGCCGCCAATGGCTGCATCCACCATGGCGAGCATGGTGGTGGGGACGTGGATGGTTTCGATGCCACGTTTATACACTGAAGCGACAAAGCCACCCAAATCGGTCACCATTCCGCCACCCAGGTTGATCAGCAAGGCGTCTCTGCCAGCCTGATGCACTGAGAGCTGCTCCCAGACTTCCATGGCTGTTTGAAGGTGCTTGTTGTTTTCGCCGGCAGCGATGGTGATCGAAACAAGGTGTTGCGATAGATCACCCAGTTCTTCCATGACCATGGGCAGGCAAAACTGCCTGGTATTGGAGTCGGTC
This sequence comes from Bacteroidota bacterium, assembly GCA_018816765.1. GTDB lineage: Bacteria > Bacteroidota > Bacteroidia > Bacteroidales > F082 > UBA6192. Next base: position 73,294 of record JAHIUX010000077.1, on the reverse strand, counting down.
AGGATGAAAATTTTACGACCCGAGGCATGAACGTTGAAGATGACTTTTCGCAATGCCATAAAGGCCGAAATGTCATAAAACACAGTATTTGGAATCAGTTTCATAGTATTAATCGATCTTGCAAATGTATCAATTCCCTGTTTTATTTTTTGTAAAATTTGACAGGAAAACGGCTACAATCAGCAAAAAAGGCCGGATGTTAATAAAATGTGGTCAGCAGCAGGTCGAGGTGCTGGAAGGGGAGGTGGAATAATTTGCTTACTTCCTGGTTGGTAAGTGTTCCGTTGTACACATAAACGCCTTTGCTGAAAGGCTTGTTCGCTTTCAGCATATTGTCGATTCCACCCATTTCGCCGGCTTCAATCAGGAGGGGTGCGAAGAAATTCGAAAACGACCAGGAGGCGGTGTGTGGCACCCGTGATGCAATATTTGGCACGCAGTAATGGGTAACCCCGTGTTTGATAAATACAGGATGCTGGTGTGAGGTTGGTTTTGAGGTTTCGAAACAGCCGCCCTGGTCAATGCTCACGTCAATAATTACAGAGCCTGGTTTCATTGACCTCACCATGTCTTCGGTGATGAAGCAGGAGGCAATTCCGCTTGATGTGTGCTTTGCAGCAATAACCACATCTGCTGTTCTGATGGCCACATCGATGAGCTTTGGCTCGAGGATGGAAGTGTACAGGCGTCCGCCCAGGATGTTCTGAAGGTCGCGCAGCTTGTAGATTGCGTTGTCGAAAACCTTTACGTAAGCACCCATACCAAGTGCTGTGCGGGCTGCAAACTGGGCTACCGTACCGGCTCCGATGATGACAATTTCGGTAGGGGCGAGGCCCGGAAATCCGCCCAGCATGATGCCTTTGCCATATTCGGGATGACACAGGTATTCTGATGCGATCATGATGGTGGCATTGCCGATGATTTCGCTCATCGACCGCTTGATGGGCAAGCCGCCCGACTTATCGAGGATATGCTCAAAGGCGAGGGCGGTGATTTTGCCATTGATGATTTGCTGGAAATACGCTTTGTTTCGCAGCGGAAGCTGCAGGATGGAAAACAGCGTTTTGCGCTTTTCCATCATGGCAATTTCGTCCAGGGTAGGAGGGGTAATCTTGAGGACAATATCAGCGGCGAAAATCCTTGATTTTTCGTCGACGATTTCGGCCCCGGCCTCGGCATATTCGTGGTCGCTGAAATGCGACATGGCCCCGGCCTGCCTTTCGATGAATACCCGATGGTCGTTGGCAGTCAATAATTTAACAGCATCCGGAACCAGTGCAATCCGGTTTTCGTTGGGAGAGCTTTCTTTTGGGATACCAATGGTCAGGCTGTTTTTTTTCCAGATTGTTTCAAGCATTTCTTCCTGAGGAAGCAACTCTCCCGAACCTGCAAACCTGATCTGTGGATTATTCTCTGACATGCTGCTACAAATCGTTGGTTATGGTTTCGCGTCGTCGGTCAAACTGCAGCTGATCGTTCTCACACCAGTCTGCTCATCCACCGCGATCCACAGTTGTACGCATTCGGCCGGTAAAAGTTGCTTTATTTTCTCAGGCCACTCGATAAAACAATGTGAGCCTCCGAAGAAATAGTTTTCATAGCCAATGTCATAGGCTTCCCCGAGGGTGTTAATCCGGTAAAAATCAAAATGAAACACCGAATCACCTGAAAGCGTAAGGTATTCATTCACAATGCTGAATGTTGGGCTGTTGACTTCGTCGGTTACACCAAGCTGGTGGCAAAGCACTTTGATCAGGGTTGTTTTGCCCGCGCCCATGGCACCGTACAAGGCGAAGATCCGCCTGTTTCCGGCCAGTTTCAGGATGCTGGTGGCAATATCATCGAGATCGCTGAGTTGTTTTGCTTCGAGCGCTATCATCCTTTCGGTTTTAGGTATACGATGGGCACCATGATCTCCTGCATGGAAATGCCTCCGTGCTGGAAGGTGTTGCGGTAGTAATTCACGTAATAGTTGTAGTTGTTCGGATAGGCAAAAAAATCGTCAGCACGCGTAAATACATAGGCTGTGCTCACATTGACCCGGGGAAGGAACACGCTCTCAGGGTCACGCACTTCGAAGACTTCTTTTGCATTGTACTTCAGGCTGCGGCCGTACTTATATCGCAGGTTGGTATTCACCTCCCTGTCGCCAAGGATGCGGACCGGGTTTTTTACGCGGATCGATCCATGGTCGGTGGTGATGATCAGATCACATTTCTTTAGCGCGATGAAGCGCACAATTTCATACAACGACGAATGCTCGAACCACGACTGCATCAGCGAGCGATAGGCTGCTTCGTCTTCGGCCAGCTCCCTGATCATTTCCATCTCGGTGCGTGCATGCGAAAGCATATCGATGAAGTTGTATACGATGACGTTCAACTTGTTGACCATGAGGTTGGGCATCGATTCGACAAGCTTCTTGCCTGCATTCAGGTTGAGGATTTTGTTATAGGAGTACTTAACATCCTTGCCGAATCGCTTCAGTTGCTCGCCCAGCAGTTCCGATTCAAACTGATTTTTCGATCCTTCTTCTTCCTCATCAACCCAGTATTTCGGGTATTTCTTCCTGATTTCGGAAGGCATCAATCCTGAGAAAAGCGCATTGCGCGCATATTGGGTTGTTGTTGGTAAAATGCTGTAATACAATTCGTCACTCTCAGTGCGAAAGTAATCTTCGACCAGGGGTTGAATGGCTTTCCACTGGTCATAGCGGAGGTTATCGACGATAAGCACGAACAGGGGCCTGTCGGTAGAATCGATCCTCGGCAGAATTTTATCGCGCATCAGTGTGTGCGATAACACGGGTTTGTCGTTCCGGCGCCCGTTGATCCAGTCGATGTAGTTTTTTTCGATGAAGCGGGAGAAAACATTGTTGGCTTCGTCGATCTGCATGGTAAGCACCTGCATGATGCCCTCGTCCTTTGATTTCTCGAGTTCGAGTTCCCACCTGACGAGTTTCCTGTAAATTTCAATCCACTCATTATGTTCGAGTTGATTGCCAATTTCAAGTCCGATGTTGCGAAATTCCTGTTGGTATGATAGCGTTGATTTTTCGCTGGCCAGCTTTTTGTTGTCGAGGTTGCGTTTCAGCGAAAGCAGGATCTGATTTGGTTTAACAGGTTTTATCAGGTAATCGGAAATATTTGAGCCAATCGCATCTTCCATGATGGACTCTTCTTCACTTTTGGTGATCATGACCACCGGCAGGTTGGGAAAATCTGCCTTGATTTTTTCGAGCGTTTCGATGCCTGATAAACCCGGCATATTTTCGTCGAGAAAAATGATGTCGTAGGCATTGGCCCTGATGAGGTCGAGGGCTTCGTCGCCGTTGTTGATCGGGGTTACATCGTAGCCCTTCTGTTCAAGAAAGATGATATGGGGCTTGAGCATATCGATTTCGTCATCAGCCCAGAGTATTCTGACTTTTTCCATGTGGTTTTTTTACTATGATTGAGCGTAAAGACGGTTGCGATATAAGTGTACTTTTGTAAGCAAATGCAGGAAGACTTAAAATATTGCCCGGTTTGCGAGGCAATGAACAAAATTAACAATTTTTATGCCGCAGATTCGCCAGAATAAGAAGAAAATCTTCAACGATCCGGTGTATGGTTTCATTGGCATACCCGATGAGCTGCTGTTTGACCTTGTTGAGCATCCCGATTTTCAGCGTTTGCGCCGCATCAAGCAGCTGGGACTTACGCACCTTGTTTATCCCGGAGCTTTGCACACACGCTTTCACCACAGCCTGGGTGCCATGCACCTGATGCAACAAGCGATAGCTACCCTGCGATCGAAAGGACAGTACATCAGCCCCGATGAAGCCCAGGCAGTCAGCGTTGCCATTCTGCTGCACGATATCGGCCATGGACCCTATTCGCACACGCTTGAACAGTCGATTGTCGCCGGAATTCCGCACGAAAAGCTGTCATTGCTGTTTATGCAGAAACTGAACCACCTGACCGGTGGCCGGCTGGAAATGGCCCTGGCGATTTTTCAGGACACCTACCCCAAGAAAATACTGCACCAGCTGGTGTCGAGTCAACTGGATATGGACCGGATTGATTATTTGAAACGCGACAGCTTTTTTACGGGTGTTTCGGAGGGAGTGATCAATGCCGAGCGCCTGATCACCATGCTCGATGTGGTTCATGATGAACTTGTTGTAGAAGCAAAGGGGATTTATTCGGTCGAAAAATTCATCGTTGCCCGCAGGCTGATGTACTGGCAGGTGTACCTGCACAAAACGGTGCTGTCGGCCGAGTTTATGCTTCTCAATGCACTAAGGCGGGCCAAAGAACTTTCATCGCGTGGTGCGACACTCTTTGCTACACCTGCCTTAAGCTTGTTTCTGAAGCAAGACATTCAGCTAAAGGATATGGAGCAACAACCTGAAATTCTCGATCGTTTTGCGGAACTGGATGATTTTGATTTGTTTACAGCGCTGAAAGTGTGGCAGAATCATCCTGACCAGGTGCTGTCTTATCTGAGCCAGTGCATTGTGAACAGGCAACTGTTCAGGGTGGTGCTTTCGAATGAAGCATTTGATGCCGGACAAACAGACCTCATCAAGCAGGCCATTGGGGAAGTATTTACGCTTCCGGCTGAAGAAGCCGCCTACCTGTTGATCAACAATCAGACTTCGAACCATGCCTACCATCCCAACCAGCCAAAGATCAATATTTTGTTCAAGGATGGCACTGTGCAGGACATCAGGGAAGCCTCTGACCAGCTCAATATTTCAGTGTTGTCGATGCCCGTTACAAAGCACTTTTTGTGCTACCCGAAGTCCATCAAAACGCCATTTGATGACTTGCCCGATGGGTCAGGTCAAAAGCGGATCTGACCAAAAATGCGTAAATTGCGCCACAATTAAACTAAAAACAACATGGAATTCACTGCCGGACAAATCGCACAACTACTTCAGGGAAAAGTGGAAGGCAATTCGGAAGCCCTGGTTTCAGGAATAGCAAAAATTGAAGAAGGCAAAACAGGAAGCCTGAGTTTTCTGGCCAACCCGAAATATACCCATTATATCTACGAAACAAAAGCAAGCATTGTTATTGTAAACGAGGATTTCGTTCCCGAAAGGCCCGTGCAGTCAACCCTCATCAGGGTGAAGGATGCTTACAGCGCCATTGCCGAACTGCTCGAAATCTACAACAGGTTTAAAACAGACAAGAGGGGCATTTCGTCGCTTGCGTTTATTCCCGGCACAGCGACCCTCGGAGAAAACAATTATGTGGGTGAGTTTGCCTTTATTGGTGAAAACGTGCAAATTGGAAACAATGTGAAGGTGTATCCGCAGGCATACATTGGTGATGAGTGCGTGATAGGGGATGATACGGTGATCCATCCGGGAGTAAAGCTGTACGCGGGAACCGTGGTCGGGAAGCACTGCACCATACATGCCGGTGCTGTAATTGGCAGCGACGGATTCGGCTTTGCGCCTCAGGAAGGAAACCAGTACAAGAAAGTACCTCAGACAGGAAATGTAGTGCTTGAAGATTATGTAGAAATTGGCGCTAACACCACCATTGACAGGGCAACCCTGGGGTCGACAATCATCAGAAAAGGGGTGAAACTCGACAACCTGGTGCAGATTGCACACAATGTTGAGGTCGGCGAGAACACAGTGATGGCTGCACAAACGGGCGTCAGCGGATCAACCAAGGTGGGCAGGAATTGCATGTTTGGCGGACAGGTTGGTTTGGCCGGACACCTTTTCATCGCCGATGGCGTGAAGCTGGCAGCACAGTCAGGAGTTGGCAACAGCCTGAAGGAACCCGAACAGGTGTATATGGGATCGCCTGTGATGCCGCTGGGCGATTACAAACGTTCGGTAGTGCATATCAAACGGCTTGAGCAGCTCAACAAGCGTGTGCAAGACCTTGAAAAGAAGCTTGAAGCGCTGACGAAACTGCCTTAAACAGCAACCAAATACTATTTTTTCTACATTTGCCGAAATTTGGACCAGATTATTCATTTTTCTAAGCGCATTATGGCGGAAAAACAACGCACCATCATAACCCCCCAACATGTTGAAGGCACCGGTTTGCACACCGGACAATATGGAACCCTCAGCTTCTTTCCCGCAGGCATAAACCATGGCATCAAATTCAAACGGGTTGACCTTGAAAATCAGCCTGTCATTGATGCCATCATCGACAATGTTGTCGACACTTCCCGGGGCACCACCATCGCTTCACATGGCGTGAAGGTGTATACCATCGAACATGTGATGGCAGCCCTCACCGGGATGGGCATCGACAACGCCCTTGTTGAACTCAATATGGAGGAAACACCGATACGTGACGGAAGTGCCCGCTATTTTGTCGAGGCTTTGCAAAAAGCCGGCATACAGGAACAGGAAGCTGAACGGGATTACCTCGTCATTGAAAAAGAAATCCGGCTGGTTAACGAAGAAAAGGGTTTCGAGATGGTGATCAGTCCTTATGATGGATTTAAAGTGGATGTGAAAATTGACTATGGCACCGAAGTGCTTAATATTCAATATGCTTCGCTCGAAAACCTAAACGATTTTAACCACGAAATAGCGCCTTGCCGCACCTTTGTCTTCCTGCATGAGCTTGAGTTTCTCCTCAAAAACAACCTGATCAAGGGGGGCGACCTGAGCAATGCCATCGTGTTTGTGAACAGGAAAGTAAGCCAGGAGGAATTGGACCGATTGGCAGAATTGTTCAACAAGCCCAGGGTAAAAGTAAAGGATGAAGGCATATTAAACAACCTTGACCTGCATTTCGACAATGAGCCTGCCAGACACAAGCTGCTTGATGTGGTCGGCGACCTTTCATTGCTTGGGAAACGCATTAAAGGACATATCACTGCTTACCGTCCGGGGCATTATGCCAACACCGAATTTGCCAGATTGATAAAACAACAAATAAAACCTTTGAGCATGATTAAGCTTCCACCATTTGATCAGTACAAGGAACCGATGTACGATATCATTCAGATTCAACGAATTCTGCCGCACAGACCACCTTTTTTGCTTGTCGATAAAATCCTTGAAGTGACTGAGGATTATATCATTGGCTTGAAAAATGTGACCATGAACGAGCCGTTTTTTGTAGGACATTTTCCACAGGAACCTGTAATGCCAGGCGTGTTGATCATCGAAGCCATGGCACAGACAGGTGGCATATTTGTGTTGCATCAGGTGCCCGATCCGGAAAACTACATTACCTATTTCCTGAAAATTGATGATGTGAAGTTCAGGCACAAGGTTGTGCCGGGAGATACCATCATTTTCTCGCTGGAGCTGACGGCGCCTATCCGCAGGGGAATCTGCAATATGCGGGGTGTTGCCTATGTTGGGGATAAGGTGGTGACAGAGGGTAAACTGATGGCCCAGATTGCAAAAAAAGTAAATAACAGTAAAGAATAGTACGGCATGAATCAACCCTTAGCTTATGTTCATCCACAGGCAAAAGTTGCTGGTAATGTGGTTATTGAACCCTTTGTGAATATCGAAAGAAATGTAATTATCGAAGAAGGCACCTGGATTGGTTCAAACGTAACCATCATGGAAGGCGCACGTATTGGTAAAAACTGCCGGATTTTTCCGGGCGCAGTGATCTCGGCAATACCACAAGACCTGAAATACAGTGGCGAAGAAACCATCGTGAGGATTGGTGACAATACCACCATTCGTGAGTTTGTAACCATCAACAGGGGAACGAAAGCCAACTGGGAAACAGTTGTTGGTAAAAACTGCCTGCTGATGGCCTATGTGCATGTTGCACACGACTGCATCATCGGAAACAATGTGATTCTGGCAAATGCATGCACCCTTGCGGGTCACATCCGCATCGACGACTGGGCCATCATTGGTGGCCTTGCAGCAGTGCACCAGTTTGTTCAGATAGGCACACACTCCATGATTTCGGGTGGTGGAATGGCCCGCAAGGATGTTCCTCCGTTTACCAAAGCAGGACGCGAACCCTTGTCCTATGTCGGTGTGAACTCCATCGGTCTGCGCAGGCGCGGATTTACCGAAGACCGCATCAATGCCATCATGGATATCTATCGCATCATCTACCTCAGGGGCTATAATACTACCCAATCGGTCAACTACATCGAGGCCAACGTGCCGGTTTCACCCGATCGCGACGAAATCCTCAGCTTCATTGCAAACTCAACCCGTGGCATCATGAAAGGCTATGGTAAGATGCGCGAGAAGAACAACGAATAAGTTGTGGCTTAACCGTATTTTATTGTGTTTCACACCACTGATTCTGTCAGCACTTGGTGGCTTTCATTCAATTTAGAATGATTATACCCAGGCCTGCTTTGTAAAACATTATCAATCAAATGATTGCTTTGAGTTGCATTTTAAACCTTTGCCTGCTTTTGGCGAAAACAATCGCCTTTGGAACGAGTTTTATTTATACCTTTGCGCCCTTGTTAATTGAAACATTATAACTATGGCAACAACTGCTGATTTCAGAAACGGACTTTGTATCGAATTCAATGGTGATTTATATGTGATTGTTGAATTTCAGCACGTAAAACCCGGCAAAGGCAATGCTTTTGTAAGAACACGGCTCAGAAACCTGAAAACCGGAAAAATTCTTCCCAACACCTTTCCTGCCGGAGTGAAGATCAATGTGCAGCGCATTGAACGCAGACAGATGCAGTTTCTTTATCAGGATGGCGAGGACTTTCATTTCATGAATGCACAGACATTTGAACAGACTTTTATGCACAAGGATATGATCAATGCACCACAGTTCCTGAAAGAAGGCGATGTTGTTGATGTGATGATCCATGCGGAGACTGAATCGGTGCTGATGTGCGAATTGCCGGCCTATGTGAACCTTGAGGTGATTTATACCGAGCCTGGAGAAAAGGGAAACACAGCAACCAATGCCATGAAAGATGCCACACTGGAAACAAATGCCATCATCAAGGTGCCCTTGTTTATCAATATTGGCGACAAGATCAAGGTGGATACCCGCACCGGTGGCGATTACGCTGAAAGGGTAAAAGAATAATCCATTTACTTTAAGTACATCTTACATGAAATTTAACCCAGCCCTTCGCCTTAGTGAGCTGGCATCAATTATTGGTGCCGAGTTCGATGGAGATCCCGATTTTCTTGTTACCGGCCTGAACGAAATTCACATGGTTGAGCCAGGTGACATCACCTTTGTCGACCATCCGAAATATTACGACAAAGCCCTGAACTCTGCTGCCACCACGGTGTTGATCAACAAAAAGGTCGACAGGCCCGAAGGCAAAGCACTGGTGTTTCATGAAAAGCCATTCGATGCCTTTATCAGCCTGATCAACAGGTTCATGCCATTCGAGGCGTCCAATGTTGTCATCAGCCCGAGTGCCGGCATTGGAGAAGGCACAGTGATTCAGCCAGGTGCATTCATCGGAAACCATGTCACGATTGGCAAAAACTGCCTTATCCATGCCAATGTGAGTATTTATGACCACACCATTATCGGTGATGATGCCGTGATTCATTCGAATGCTGTTCTCGGTGCCGATGCTTATTATTTTCAGCGCAGGCCCGAAGGCTACAAGAAATTTCAGTCATGCGGCAGGGTAATCCTTGGCAACAGGGTCGAAGTCGGCGCATTGTGCAGCATCGATAAGGGCGTTACCGGCGATACCATCATCAGCGATGGAACAAAGCTCGATAACCACTGCCAGGTCGGTCACGACACTTATATCGGACGCAACTGTCTTATTGGTGCACATGCAGCTATTGCCGGTGTGACCAGAATCGAAGACGATGTGATCCTGTGGGGCCGTGTTTCGGTAAACAAAGACCTGGTAATCGGTAAAGGCGCCATCGTGTTGGCTACATCAGGCGTTGATAAATCAATTGAAGGGGGTAAAACATACTTTGGCGCTCCGGTTTCGGAAGTACGTAAGAAATGGCGTGAAATGGCTGCTGTAAGGCAGTTGCCGGCTTTTATGGAACAATTCAGAAAACTCGGGGACCAGTAGTTTTTATTGCCTGCCCAACGCCTCAAGTGCACGGGCGACGTGCTGCCGCGCGTTTAGCTGCCCTGAAAAGGTGTAAATTATCTGCCCCTGTTTGTTGACTACAAAGGTTACCCTTCCGGGGATTAAGCCAAAGAAGTTGCCCTTTACACCAAAAAGCTCACGGACTTTGTTTTCGGTGTCGCTTAATAATTTGAATCCGAGCCGGTGTTTCTGAGCAAAGGCGAGGTGCGTTTCAGGCGAGTCGGCGCTGATGCCGATCACCTCTGCATCAGCTTCACTGAAATCCTCATATTGGTCCCTGAACTGGCAGGCTTCGGCGGTGCAGCCGGGCGTGTCGTCCTTTGGATAAAAGTAAATGACCAGGTTTTTTTTGCCTGTGAATGACGACAGTTGAAAGGCTTTTCCAAACTGGTCAATGAGGCTGAAATCAGGTACGAAACTACCGGGTTTAATCATATTGTGGGGTTAAAAGGTTGCGTAGTGCAGGTGTTACTTCCGCAAAATTGAATGTAAAATCTTCAGCAAGTAATTTTTCAGGTATCGCAGCATTTCCTTCGAGCAACACTTCCCTGGCCATCCTTCCCATGAAGGATGTGAGGATAAATGCCGGTACCGGCAACCAAACCGGGCGGTGAAGCACCTTTCCGACGGATTGTATCAGCTCAGCCTGTGAAACGGGGTGAGGGGCACACAGGTTGTACGCTCCCGTACTTGATTCGTTATGCAACAAATGCACGATTGCCCTCACTTCGTCTTCGAGGTGAATCCATGAAATCTGCTGCTTTCCACTGCCGAGTCTGCCTCCGGCAAACAAGGCCACCGGTCTGGCTAATTTGGGCAAGGCGCCGCCCTCTCTGGCAAGTACAACACCTGTCCTCAGCATCACCACCCGGTCAGTGATGTGTAGAAATTCGCTGGCCGCTCCTTCCCAGATTTCGGTGATTTCTGACAGAAACCCGTTTCCGCGCCTGCTTTTTTCATTCACCACCTCTTTGGGCCTGTTGCCATAGTATCCGATTGCTGAAGCCTGAATCACCACATTTAGCTGAATGCCAGCCGATTTCAATAAACAGGTGAGCTTATACACCGGGTCGATGCGGCTGCTGATGAGTTCATTCTTTCTGGCTTCTGTCCAGCGCTTGTCGGCAATTCCGGCACCGGCCAGGTTGATCAGTGCATTGCTTCCTGCCATGACGGCTGCGAGGGTGTCGACAGGCAGGCTCCAGTCGACATAATCGATGGCAGAATCGCCAATCAGCTGCATGGCATGCTTCCTGTTGCGGCCGATCACAACAAGCTGATGATCGGCTGACAAGGCCTTGATCAGTGCTTTGCCTATAAGGCCTGTAGCTCCCGAAAGAATGATTTTCATTGCATGGCGATTAACACCTTATCAACAATTCTGCTGCGGTATTGTTTCATGAGCCGAATGAATTTTAAGCGCAGCCGATTGGTGCATACGGCTTCATTGATGTGGTTGCCCCGGTCATCAGTGCTCCTGAAGCAAGCAATCCTTCAGTTCGGTGAAATTGATGGGTTTACACAAAATTTTCTTGTCAGGACCAAGCAAAAACATGGTGGGGGTAGCATAAATGACGTAATCGGCTACGAGCTGGCTTTCCCATTCCTGGTCTGCCCTGATATGTACCCAGTCGAGCTTGTAGGTGTCAATAATAGAATGAAGTACTGCATCATCGGGGCTCAGTATAATTGAAACAACTTTGAGTTTGTGTTGATCAGCGAAATCTTTCAGCAGAGGCAAGAGCTCAAGGCAATGCGGGCAGGAGGTGGACCAGAATAAAATCAGGGTCCGCTCACTTTCAAGCCGGTTCAGGTTAAACGGTTTTCCAAAGATGTCTTTCGCGTTTATCTGGGGCGCAACAACACCGGTCACCACTTTCTGATACGGCAAAATTGCCTGCTCAAACTGCCGGGCCACCTCCGGCTCCATGCACGAACGGTCGAAATGTGGCAGGTTTCCAAGAAAATCAGTAACGGCGTTGAGTCCCATTTTCGAGAAGCCACGCAGCAGGTATTCTATCACAAAGGAATACATCCGGTTATCCACAGCCGCTTCCCGTGTAATCACATCGAGGGCCCTGATGAAGGCCAGTTGTGTTTCGGCCATGTTCATGCCTGGTCGCTGGTACAAAGCGATGTACTCGATCAGCTTGCGATTGAGTACATCGGTGTAAATTAATGTTGTATCACTGAAATCGGTCGAGCTGAAAAACTGTTTTTTAACCTCTTCACGTTGCTCTTCGAACGATTTGCTCAGGTCAAGTGACGGAGTGAGGTCGGTGCGGATAAGCCTTGATGCCCATAAATTGGGATTATCTGCCATCATCTTTTCCGCTGCAGCCCGCAAGGTCAGTTGTAATCGCTTGTATTCAGCTGTTGCCTGACCATAGAATTCAGTCTCGTTCGGGTAATCATTTAAGATTGGTTTCAGCAGTTCCTGCTGGTAGGTTACTTGATAGTCGAGGGTCAGGTAGTTGTGCCAAAGGGTGTTATCCGGCGACTGGAGGAATTCCACCTGATCCTTTTCGCCCAGGCCATTGCTGATCAGCCTCACAGCCTGTCCGAGGTAAATCAGTTTCAGCGATTGGCCGTCATGTGTTTTCAATACATACATGCCCTGAATGGCTGTTTTTGGCATCTGAAAGGTAAAACCTCCCTCGGCATCAGTCATCAGGGAATCGAGTGGCTTATGCACGTCGCCCCGTATCAGCGAAAGGCTAAGGGTGTTGTTTGAGTAACCCCTTAAGGTCCCTGAGATGAATGATTGGGCCCGAAGGCTGTTGCAGCTGAGCGAAACCATCAAAGCAATAAAAAACAAAAAACGCATCGGATGGGCAGACATACTATTCAAATTCACTGCAAAGAACGTGCTTTTGGATGAAAAGATGAAAAAGTAAAACGAACATGGCTTTATAGTGGATACTGAAAGTTACGATGCGTAATTGGCGAAATCGAGCTTCAGGCTTCTGTGTCAGAGGTATGGTGCAATTCATCTTCGATGCTGACATCGCCCAGATCTTCAGTAAAGGCAGGGTTATACTGCCCAAGCTGGTTGGCATATTCGTTGGGTGTGAGCCCGGTGATGCGTTTAAAGGCGATAATGAAGGCCGATTTGGAATAGAAACCGGCTTGTTGTCCCAAACCCCAGAGCGAATACTGTACCTTTTGGTTTTCTTTCATGAGCTCGATAACCTTCTCAACACGCAGGCTATTGATGTATCGGTTGAAATTAATGCTGTATGTTTCATTGATTGCCCGCGACAGGTAATTGGTGTTGGTGCCTAACAATGTTGCCAGGTCATATAAGGTAATTTCCTGATTGAGGTATAGTTTATTTTGTTCCATTAGCAGTTCAAGCTTGGCAATCAATGGCTTAGAATCCTTCTTTTTCGGAGCAGGAGTACATTCCGGCAGTTTTGCTTTTGGCTCAGGTACTGAGTTAATGTTGTGAAACAGGGCAGTGTAAACCAAATCCCCATGGGTGTTGTAGGATAAGAGCGGAGCCATAATGATACCATAATATGCTGCTGAAAGCACCAGTCCGATCAAGAGGAGAATGAACGCAGCATGGTAAAAATCATAGCCGATCACCGAAAGGACCATGGCTATATCAGAAATCACATACATGGCAATGAAACCGGCAACCACCCAGAATACCCACCTGGGTTTGAAAGGCGCTATGCTTGAATAGTACTCCCTTAACCGTGAGATGTAGGACGGGAAGGTGTTGTAAATGGTAAAGGCATAAACGAATAACTGCAGGAAGACGGTAACAGTAATGAGCAAATTGCCGTAAACGATCAGGTGATGATAGTTTCTGATATCGGCTTCATTATCCAGCAGCATATTGGCTTCAGCCTGCTTAAGCCAGGAAAAGAAGATGGACAAGCCCAGTGTTGTTCCAATGATTATGGCAGGCAAATAGTGTTTGATTGATACAGGGGTGCTAAACTTGCCCAGGGTAAGCACTGACTTCACGTAAATGTACAGTGTGGGCAGCAGCAGCAGGAATAACACAGCCCTGAAATAGATAAACACGGCATTGAAACGCAGGCTGTCGGGGCCGAAACTGAGGATAAAAAGGGCAGTAATTACAAGAAAAACGGACAGGTGTTTGCGTGAAATGTCGCCGGTATGCACATGCACAAGGTAAGCCATGGTTGCCATAAGCAGGCTGACACTTACCCCTACAGTAACCATGATATTTTCGAGAAGTTCCATTTTAGTCCATTTGAATATCAACCAGATATCGTATTCAATAACCGCTAATCGGTCTGAAAACCACAGCAATTTACAAAAGTTAATTTATAAATCAACACTTCTACAAAAATTAAAATAGGTTTTGATTTTGAAATCAGGACCAAAATGCCTGAACCTGATGGTATGGGATAGCCTAAATGAATGTAAAATTGTACGTTAAAGCCACCACAATCACGTTCCCTGAGATAACTAAACGGCCCGGCCTCACTGGTGTTTGAAAGGAAGGATGTTGCTACAGAGCTGCTACCGTTCATTAACATATGTAACAATCAGATAAACAGCGTAATAAACCAATTAAATTTCATTTTGAAAACTAATTATAATTGCTCAGCTTAAGGAGAATTGCGATAGTTAATGTCCATGTGTTTTGAAAATATAACACAATTCAAATACAATTAATTAGCAATGAAATGATGGTATGCTATTTGTATATAATTAACCTTTAGGACTAGTTAAAACCAAGGAAGAAAAACAAGAGTTGTCAACCAAACTCCAGGATGTCGTAAATCATCAAATAATCACTCACTAAATTCAATCATCATGAAAAAAGCGCTACTCTTTTTAATGGCTCTGTTCCTTTGGGTACAGGGTTCATGGGCACAGCTTTCCGGAACCAAAACCATTCCGGGCGACTATGCTTCTATCAGTGCTGCCGTCACCGCTTTAAATGCGGCAGGCGTCGGTGCCGGTGGTGTTACTTTTAATGTGGCCGCCGGCTACACTGAAATCCTTGCGGGCAGAATCGACCTTACTGCCACAGGTACACTGGCAAACCCCATCACCTTTCAAAAAAGTGGTGCCGGTGCAAATCCACTCATCACCGCTTATGCTACCGGTACTGGTACGCCCTCAAGTGCAGTCCCCGATGGGATGTGGGCTATCGTTGGTAGTGATTATGTTACCATCAATGGAATCGACCTGGTCGACCTTAATGCTGCAAATCCGGCAACCATGGAATATGGCTACGGCTTGTTTAAAGCCAGTGCAATTGATGGTTGCCAGAGTGTTACCATAAAGAACTGTGTGATTACCCTGAACAGAATCAACAATGCTTCCGGTACAAGTCCGATGGTTGAGGGCTCAGTGGGTATTCTTGTGATAAATGCAACGCAGTTGCTTGCAACCACAGCAATCACGCCGACAGACGCTTTGGGTACCAACTCAAACAATAAGTTCTACACCAATACCATCCAGAACGTGAACTACGGGATTGCGCTCAGCGGATATGCTGCAGCTACCCCATTTACCCTGGGTGATACCGGTAACGACATCGGAGGTTCAATCCTTGCCAATGGAAATACCATTATCAATTATGGTGGTGCCGCAGCGGCAACAAACCCTTCAGCTGGTATCCGTGCCAATCAACAATGGGGGGTGAACATTTCCTTTAATACCGTCAACAACAACAATGGCTCGGGTGTTAACCACGTGAGTACCTTACGTGGAATCTATGCACAGGCAGGTGTAAGTGCCAGTGCAAACATCAACAACAATACCATCACTTTGCAGAGTGGTGCCACAACAAGCCAGGTGTCTGGTATTGAAAATGCCATCGGTTCAACAGCTGCTGGCAATACCATTAACATCAACAACAACACCTTGCAGAATTTCAGCTATAGCACCGCTACTTCTGGTACGGTTTATGGCATTTATAACTCTTCCACAGCAGCAACATTGAATGTGACCAACAATGTGATCAACAATTTCAATATTGCAGGAACAGGTACATTGTACTTAATAGAAACAGGTAGTGCCGTCACCGCCTCAGTAAGCAACAATAGCCTGAGCAATGTGACCAAAACAGGCGCAAGTGGTACCATTTACGCCCTGAAAACAACCAGTCCTACTAACCTCACCGTGAATGGCAATACGGTTGAAAACATCAATTGGTCATTAATTACTTCAACAGGAAGTATTTACGGTTTTTATGGACTGTCCTCTTCGGTAAATGTGACACTTACCAACAATATTGTTCGCAACCTAAGCACTCCAACAACGGGTACCCTCATGGGAATCAGGGAGTATGGAGTATCAGGTACAAAAACAATCCAAAACAACCAGGTATATAATTTTTCTACTACTGCCGGCGGGGCAGGTGGTGGTTCATTTGTTGGGTACTACTTCACTACCGGAAACATTGAAGTTTCCAATAACGTCGTTTTTGCCCTGAATAGTATCGGAACAACTGGTGGTACAGCAGGTTATGCCTATGGAATATGGTTAAGTGGTGGTACGACCAATCTCATTTACAAAAACACCATTTACAACCTATCCTCGGCAAGTACTAACCCTGTTGTTGCAGGTATTTATATTTCGAGCGGAACGACAACTACCACCTATAACAATATGATATCCGACCTGAGGGCAACTGCAGCGAATGCAGCCAATCCACTGAATGGGATTTATATTACAGGTGGTACTACATCAAATGTGTACTACAACACGGTATACCTGAATGGCGTTAGTTCAGGCGCTTTATTTGGCTCATCAGCCATGTATGCCTCATCAACACCGACTGTTGATATGAGGAATAACATTTTTATTAACAACTCAACCCCCAACGGTGCAACCGGATATACAGTAGCTTACCGCAGGTCGTCTACAACCCTGACTTCTTATTCGGCTAACTCCAATAACAACGACTTTTATGCCGGAACACCCGGAGCCAACAGGTTGATTTATTATGATGGAACCAACTTTGATCAGACCATAGCCTTGTACAAATCGCGGGTTTCTCCCCGTGATGCAGCTTCTGTTACTGAGCTTCCACCATTTGTAAATATTGCCACTACACCTTACAACCTCCATATACAAGGCGCTGTTGCCTGCCAGGTTGAAAGCGGTGGTGCTGTAATCAGCGCTCCACTTGCCATTATCGACGATATTGACAACAATGCACGTTATCCAAATCCAGGTTACCCGAACAATGTTTCTTCACCAGCCACAGCTCCTGATATGGGTGCTGATGAATTTGCCGGAGTTTTGCTCGATCTGACCCCTCCAACCATAAGCTTTAGCGCCCTGGCAAACACTGCAGGACTTGGCGCCAGGACTTTGACAACAACAATCACCGATGCTACCGGTGTGCCTACTGCAGGTGCAGGACTTCCTGTATTGTACTGGAGAATTAACGCTGGTGCATATACCGGTGTAACAGCAACATGGGTTAGCGGCAGCCAGTATACGTTTACCTTTGGCGCTGGTGCTGTTCTCGGTGATGTTGTTTCATACTATATTGTTGCACAGGATATTGCTACAACACCTAATGTGGGCGCAAATCCATCAGGCGGAGCGTCAGGATATACCATCAATCCTCCAGCAGCCGGAACGCCACCGACAACACCTTATTCTTATATTATAGTAGGGTCCTTGTCAGGTGTATATCCGGTTGGTGTTGGCCAGGTTTATCCAACCATCACTGCCGCAGTTGCTGACCTTAATCTGAAAGAAGTTGTTGCTCCGGTAACCTTTGAACTTTGGGATGCTTCTTACACCGCTGAAACCTTGCCATTGATCATTAACAAACCTGCGGGTGTTAGCGCTACCAAAACCGTTACCTTTAAGCCCAAAGCCGGCGTAACTTCATCGGTTTCCGGATTCCATGCCAATGGCGTGTTTGTGCTGATGGGTGCTGAATACATCATCTTTGACGGTTCAAACTCAGGCGGTACCGACCGCAACCTGACCATCGAAAACACCAACACCGCAGCAAGCTGCTATGGTATCGGAATTTTCCACAATGGTGTCCAGGGTGCTCAGAACAACACAATTAAAAACTGCGTGGTGAAACTGGGAGGCAAAACAGCCACCAACTGGGCCATTATCCTTAACTATGCCGGTGGCGGATACCACAATACCACCATCCAGAACAACGAATTGCTCAATGCCTACGTGGGTATCCAGTTTGTCGGCGTTCTTGGAAACAGCACAAACAACTGTCTCGTAACCAAAAATATTTTTGGTAGCGACAATGATTTGCTGTCATTGGGAAATATTGGGATAACAACAACCTATGTAGATGGTTTGACCCTCTCCGAGAACATTTTCAAGAATTTCAGCACCGGCAATAACCCAAAAGCCATTAATGTTTCCACAAATACCATTAACACAAACATCACCGGTAACAATATTACCAAGATGATCTATACAGGAACCGGTGGTTACGGTGGTAAAGGTATTGACATCAATACGGGATATGTTGGAAGCAACCTGTTGGTAGCCAATAACATCATTACTGACCTGAGGGGTGACGGTTGGAGTGCCATTACATCTGATGCCATCGTAGGTATCCGTGTATTAGGTACAACAACCGGCGTAAAGATTTACCACAACAGTGTAAACCTGTTTGGTACATCTTCATATAATGGTGCAACTGTATGCGCAGCATTGTATGTTCCGGCTACAGCCAACTTTGATGTTCGCGATAACTTCTTCTCAAACTCAATTGTGAATACAGTTTCTGCCACGGGTAAAGCCTATGCCATCTATAATGGTGGTACGAACACAGTATTCTCGACCATCAATTACAATGACTATTATGCCTCAGGCACACAAGGTGTGTTAGGCTATCAGGGAGCTGATGTGACCACACTGGCAGCATGGAGTGCGGCTACCGGACAGGACCTGAACTCCATTGCCACCGACCCAATGTTTACATCGGGCACCGACCTCATGCCAACAAATACTGCAATTGATAACTTCGGAACATACCTTTCGGATGTTAAACGCGACTATGCCGATGTAGCCCGCACCAATCCACCTGATATCGGTGCCTTGGAATTCGGTACAAATCCGACCATTGCAACTACGGCAGTGAGCAACCAGGTTTGTCAGGAAGTGCAACTGAATGGAACTGTAAATGCAAACGGTTTGACAGTGAACACCTTCTTTGATTATGGTGAAACTACAGCTTACGGAACCTCAGTTGCCGGTACACCGGCTTCGGTAAGTGGAAGCACACTCACCAATGTCATGACATCGCTGGTTGGATTAACGCCATCAACTACCTATAATTACAGGATTAGGGTGGTTACATCAGGTGGTGTTACCTCTTATGGTGCAAACATGACCTTTACAACCGGCGCTTTGCTGGCTCCGACAGCTACAACCCTGCCTCCGCATCCGATTGGCAATACAACCGCAACCCTCAAGGGAACAGTTAATGCAGGTTGCAGCAGTACCACAGTGACCTTTGAATGGGGACCAACGATTGCTTACGGCAATACCATTGCTGCAACCCAAAGCCCAATAGGTGGAGGAACTGACGTAGCAGTGAGTGCCGACCTCATTGGTTTGGGTATCAACTCAACCTATAACTACCGTGTTGTGGCAACCAACGGACAGGGTACAACCTATGGCCTGAACCAGGTGTTTACAACTGGTGCAGCACCTCCAACGGTTACTACCAATGCAGCAAGCAACCTTGGTGTCGCTACTGCTCGACTCAACAGTACAGTAAATGCCAATAACCAGAACGCCACAACCTCATTTGAATGGGGACCAACAGCTGCTTATGGCAATGTCATTGCCGGTGTGCCACTGACAGTTACAGGCAACGTAAACACCGCGGTGTATGGCGACCTGAGTGGATTGATGTGGAACACCACCTATTACTATCGCGCCGTGGCAGTGAATACAGCTGGTACAACCTATGGTTTACAGCAAACATTCACCACCGTCTGCCCAACACCAGATCCGGCCGGAACCATCACTGGTCCTGCTTCGATATGTCAGAATACTACTGGACATGTTTATACTGTTCCCGCAATTATGTATGCCACCGGATACCAATGGACAGTTCCTGTTGGTGGTACCATCGTTGCCGGAAGCAATACCAACAGCATCACTGTTGACTATGATGCCACCGCAGTTTCAGGTAATGTGACTGTGTCAGGTACAAATGTTTGTAACACTGGTGTTTCTTCAAGCCTGGCAGTGACCCTCAATGCACTACCTGTACCTGTAATTACTGGCGAAGATGTTGTTTGCGTTACAAGCATCGAATCGTACAGCACTGCTTCAGGAATGTCAGGTTATCTGTGGACAGTTTCAGCAGGTGGCCAGATCCTTTCGGGACAAGGCACCAGCCAGATTTCAGTAAAATGGAATGTTGTTGGAAACCAAACCGTTAGCGCTACATTTACAAATGCTTCCGGATGCCCTGCCCTCAACCCGACCGTGCTGAATGTGAATGTAAGCATTCTCCCAAGCCCGACGATTGTCGGTAATGACATCGTTTGCCAGAATAGCACCGAAGACCATGTGTATACCACACAGGAAGGCTTCAGCAATTATTCATGGGATGTTACTTCGGGTGGTACCATTGTTTCCGGACAGGGAACCTATCAGATCCTGGTGTATTGGACTGGAACCGACGATCAGGTTGTATCGGTTAACTATTACAATGGTTCCGGTTGTAATGCTCCTCAGGACGCTACATTCGACGTGAATATTCTTCCCAAACCGGCAGGCGCAGGTGCCATAACAGGTACAAGCTCTGTATGTACAGGAGATCAGAATATTGCCTACAGTGTGTCACCTATTGCAGATGCCGAAATGTATCATTGGACCGTGCCTGCTGATGCAACCATCGTTGATGGCTTGAATACCAACAGCATTTTGGTAAACTTTGATAACAATGCTGCATCAGGACCAATCACTGTTTATGCATCCAATGGTTGCGGTGATGGTGGCATGTCACCGGCGTACGCAGTCACGGTAAATCAAACCCCGCTTAAGCCCATTGTTACACTCGAGGGTTATGTGCTGACAAGCAATGCACCTGCCGGAAACCAATGGTATTTCGAAGGTGAGATCATCGATGGCGCCACTGACCAATCCTACACCGCCGACATGACAGGTAACTACTCTGTTGTGGTGACACTGAATGGTTGCAGCTCAGTACCATCAGAAGATGTGTATGTGCTGATCACTGGTCTGCAGGAAAACAACCAGGGTAAATTCGTGATCTATCCTGTTCCGAACGACGGTCGATTCACCGTTACAATTACCAGTGAATTGGAAGAATCATACGACATTGCCATCTATAATAACCTTGGAATGCCTGTTTATCAGGTGAAAGACTTCAGGGTTAAAGGTGCCTCAAGCGTTGTGATTCAGCTCAACAATCCTTCACAGGGAACTTACACCGTGATCTTCCGTAACAAGGATGTTGTTGAAACCCGAAAAGTTTTGGTAACAAAATAACAGCCAACAGGGCAGACCGGTTCGCCGGCCTGCCTTTACCCTAGAAACTCCCTGTTGACCTGAACGTGAAAGATTGACAGGGAGTTTTTTTTTCCCTTATTTCATGCTTGTTTGTTCAAATTCCTTTTCGGATTTGCCAGAGAAAGGCTTGCAAAAACAACCAATCGCGTGGTGTCCTGAAAAAAGTTTGCGTTAAGAATCAAGAAAGAATAAATTTGTGATACTTAACTACACAACGTAAACGGAAACCAACGTAAATCAAAGTAAATGAAATACAGCTTTTTACCCTTATTTTTAGTCGTTTTTATCCTCAGTTTTTTTACGACAATTAAAATGTCGCAAGCACAGATACCAACAACACAGGACTGTCTGGGCGCCATTCCGGTATGTGATTATGTCTATACCGAAATTTTTACAGCCACCGGTTCCGGCAACTACCCCAACGAAATCAATGCCGGACAATCGTGTCCTGCTAGCTGCATGGATGGGGAAAAGAACAGCCGTTGGTATATCTGGACGGTTATCCAGTCAGGCATGCTTCGCTTGCGTATCACACCTTCGGTTGAAACTGACGACTACGATTGGGCGGTATTTAACCTCACTAATCACTATTGCAGCGAAATATACAGCAATGCCATTGCCATGCAATCGAGCTGCAATGCTGCAGGTGGAGGTGGTTACCAGGGAATGACTGGTATCAGTACATTAAATGGAGGATTAACCCATTGTAATGGGGGAGGACCAACCAACAAATGGAATGTTGACCTGCCAGTTTATCAGGGCGAGACATATGTGCTATGCGTAAGTGACTGGACACAAACCCCTGGCGGATATACCCTGGATTTCAGCAACAGTTCTGCCGTAATATTCGATGACCTTCCACCAACTATTGAATACATTGGATACAACGACATCATCAATTGCGGCACCACCATGCTAACCATCAGGTTTACCGAAAAAGTCAAGTGCAACACAGTGAATGTAAGTGACTTCAAACTTCGTGGCCCCGGAGGTCCTTACCAGATAACCAGCGTTACCGGCGAAACTTGCCTACTTGGTGGTACGATGGAAAGAGAGTATAAGCTGTATTTTACACCCGGACTTTTTGAGAGCGGACACTATGAACTGGAACTCATGCCCTTGAGTTTTGTAAAAGATGCCTGCGACAATTATGCAGTGCCAAACATTTATTACTTCGATATTGAACTTGGATCTCCGCTGGTTTATGCGGGCATGGACATCGACATTCCTTATGCAGCGACAGCCCAGCTCGATGGTTCTGCCTCAGGAGGAAGTGGTAATTTCCTTTATGGATGGACCCCGGCTGCTTTGCTGGATAACCCCAATATTCCGGATCCAACAACGGTAAGCCTGACTTCGAGCACACAGTTTGTACTGCAGGTAAACGACCTGGGCACCTCTTGTTTAAGCCGTGATACCGTGATGGTAAACGTGGTTGGTGGGCCGCTCGGAATCACTGCTTCAGGATTTCCGGCCGAAATATGCATTGGCGAAAGGGTTGACCTTAATGTTGTTCCTGATGGTGGCTCAGGTGAGTATACCTATCTTTGGGAATCCGATCCGGTTGGTTTCACTTCCGACATCCCAAACCCATCTGTTTATCCTACTGAGACAACAACATATACCATTACAGTAACTGATGGATTTACAACCGTTACCGACAATGTAACCATTGTTGTAAAGCCAATGCCTGTGGCAGAAGCAGGTCCTGATCAGGTGATTAATGCTGGCACAATAGCCCAGTTAAATGGTACTGCATCAGGTGGATCAGGGGTCTATCTTTATTCATGGGAACCCGCTTCATTGCTCGATAATCCGACAATTCCAAATCCAACAACTGTTGTTCTTACCGAACCAACAATCTTTACCCTGACTGTAACCGATCAAAATGGTTGTACAGGTGAACCCGATTTTATGCTGGTAAACCCTGCAGGCGATGGGCTTGCGGTATTTACACTGGCTGATCCAAATGCAGTTTGCCTCGGCGAAAGCACAACGGTGACTGCACAGGCAACCGGTGGCGGAGGAACATACAGCTACAGCTGGACTTCAGTGCCTCCCGGGTTTACTTCGAATTCGCCGGTGATCAATGTTACGCCAACGGTCAATACAAGATACGATGTGGTTGTGAATGACGGGTTTACCTCGACAAGCGGTTTCTCAACAGTGACTGTGAATCCCTTACCCATCATTGACCTGATTCCGGAAAATGCCATCATGTATGGTGTCGATACCATCGTGGTATGTGTGCGCGATTCTGTTGTCATTGATGCTGGTTTTAACACGGACCCCCCGGGAACTACCTATTATTGGTCGAACAGCTATTTTGGACGCATGCTGCATACAACAACGAATGGCAACTGGATTGATATCCAAACCTACAGTGTTGAAGTGACCAATGGTAATACAGGCTGCTCCTCACAGGGACAAATAACCATACTATTCGATTTTAACCAATGCAATATTGGTATTAGCGAACGTGCCATAAACCTGGCATCTGTTATCCAGGTTTACCCGAACCCCAATTCCGGAGATTTTTCTTTGGAAGCCTCAGTTGATCTCAATGCATTGAATATTCGTATAATAGACCAGAGAGGTAAGACGGTTTTTGCCGATGAAAAGCATGAACCGCTGTTTGCGCGTTCACCAAGGACAATTCATTTGCCAAATCAGGCGAAAGGAGTGTATACCTTGTTGTTGCAATCGGATAAATCAGTCTTGTCAACAAAACTGGTCATACAATAAAAGATCAAAGTATTGAAAATCAAATGTTAAACTAAATTCTTGCCTATTGTAATTTAAGATTCCATATCCAAAGCTAACCAGCATTTCTTCACCATAAAACCAAAGCCAGATGAAAACGAAATGTTTGATTATTCTACTAATGCTGGTTTCCGGCGCAAATGTTTTTGCACAAAGTCCGATTTGTGCTACTTCGGAACCGTTCTGTACCAGCAATATTTACACGTTTCCTGCAGGTGTAAATTCAGGGGTTGCCGAGCCCGGTGCAAATTACGGCTGTCTGAGTACCCGGCCGAACCCGGCCTGGTATCATATGCGCATCGCTGTTGGTGGTTTTTTGCAGATTTATATGTACTCCACCCCGCTGCGCGACATTGATTTTATCTGTTGGGGACCTTTTAATGACCCCATTACGCCCTGTGTAGCCCAGCTAACCGCCGATAAAATTGTTGACTGTAGTTATTCCCCGAACCCAACCGAATATGTTGATATTGCCAACGCTATTGCCGGAAAGTACTACATCTTGCTGATTACCAACTACTCTAATCAGCCTTGTGAAATCACCTTTCAGAAAAGTGCCGGAACCGGCGAAACCGACTGCACCATTTTGCCGCCACCGGTCAGCAGCAACAGTCCTGTATGCGTAACCCAACAGATTGAACTCTATGCAGATTATGTTGCCGGAGCCACCTATACATGGACAGGACCAGCCGGTTTCTCATCCACTCTGCAGAATCCTGTGATTCCAAACGCACAGCTTGCCCATGCCGGAGACTATACCCTTGTCATCCATGTAAACAACAGCAACAGCAACCCGGCCACAGTGAATGTGGTCGTAAACCCGATGCCGGTCCCGAATTTCACCTATTCTGAGACATGTTTTGGGCAAGTAACCCAATTCACTGACCAATCAACGACCCTGCCAGCGGGACAGCAAATTACCGGGCGGTTATGGAATTTTGGTGACGGGTTTACCTCAACCCTTCAAAATCCGCAGCACCAGTATGCAAATGCGGGTACCTATATTGTGACCCTCACTACCACTACCGGGGAACAGATGTGTCCGCAGACGAAGACCCTTCCTGTTCTGGTCAAACCTGCCACCATTGCCAATGCCGGTCCCGATGTTACCATACCGAATGGATGGGTGACGCAATTGAATGGAAGTGTTTCTGGAGGATCAGGTAATTATGCAGTGCATTGGGAACCTATGGCACTTTTGGTTAACCCGAATGTGCTTGTTCCGACAACCGTAAATATGACTACCTCAACCATGTTTACCTTATATGCCACTGACCAGGCTTCCAATTGTATTACAAGCGATGAGGTTTGGGTGCAGGTTACCGGCAGTGTGCTCAGTGTAAATGCATCGGCCCTTCCGAGTGCTGTTTGTCAGGGGAACCCTACACAGCTGAGCGCTGCTGCTTCGGGCGGTTCAGGAATGTATACCTTTGCATGGTCTTCAACTCCTCCCGGCTTCTTTTCCAGTGAAAGCCATCCAAATGTGACCCCGATGGTTACAACAACTTACCATGTGATTGTGTTTGACGGGCAAAATTATGTGAACGACGATGTGACGGTATATGTAGGCATGGTTCCCTGGGCTGATGCCGGACCGGAATATGTGATTCCGGAAGGTTGGACAGCGCACCTTCATGGGCTGGTAACCGGGCAGTCGACCAATTTTACCATCCTTTGGCAGCCACAGAATTTATTGGTTGATCCTACAGTGGCAGATCCGGTTACGGTGCCACTGTCAACCACAACCACCTTTACCATGACGGCAACTGATACACCCTCAGGATGCTCCAGTTCCGACAATACGATCGTGTATGTGTCGGGGGGAGCGCTCGGTGTGCTTGCTCAGGTGAACCCATCCACGATTTGTGTCGGCGGGAGCGTTCAGCTCGACGCCAATCCCTTTGGCGGTTCCGGAACTTACACCTACCATTGGACTTCTGTTCCTGAAGGCTTTAACGCTTTCATCAAAAATCCGGTTGCAACACCAACTGTAACCACAGTGTATTATGTTGAAGTGAACGATGGCATGAATTATACCACGGATGACGTACAAGTCCTTGTACACGACAAACCGACTGTAAACGCCGGCGAAAATATTGTCATCCCCGGAGGGTGGACCGCGCAATTGCATTGTGCGGCCTCTGGTGGCTCAGGGAATTACCTGTATGCATGGACGCCTGGAAATATGCTGAACAACCCGGCAATTTCTGATCCGGTTACGATTCCGCTTGAAACCACCCAAAATTTCTCAGTCACAGTTACTGATAACAATTATGGTTGCGTCAACGCCGACGATGTGTTGGTAATCGTGAGCGGAGGGCCTCTGGGCATTGAGCTCAGTGTGTCGTCGAATGTAATTTGCCAGGGAGAACGTGTTGATTTGCTGGCTTCTGCATCTGGTGGCTCAGGCTTGTACCAGTACACTTGGACATCCTATCCACCCGGATTTTCGACTGATATACCCAATCCGTCAGACTTTCCTGATCAATCAATCACTTATTACGTAACTGTTTCCGATGGAGCTAATCAGGTTGATGCTTCTGTGACAGTGACTGTTAAACCCAAACCGCAGGCTAATGCCGGACCCGATCAGACCATCAATGTGGGGACAAATACACTGCTCACCGGATCGGCAAATGGCGGATCTGGTGAATACACCTATGCCTGGGAGCCGGCAAACCTGGTCGAAAACAGCAGCCTTGCTGTCACAAAGACCCAATTGCTGAACACCCCGGTGGTTTTTACACTTACGGTAACAGATGACAATGGTTGCGTTAGCATTCCTGATGAAGTATTTGTCAATGCGACCGGCGATGGCCTGGCTGTGTTCGCTGTGGCTTTCCCTTCAGTCTTATGCAAGGGCGGAGAAACAAGCATTACTGCATATGCTTCGGGCGGCGGCAATAACTACACCTATGCCTGGACCTCCATTCCTCCTGGTTTTACTGCAAGCTCACATGTGGTTACAGTATCTCCGGAAGTTTCTACGAAGTATCTGGTCAACGTGAACGATGGTTTTACCCAGGTGAATAGTGAGGTGGATGTAACCATCAATCCGCTGCCGGCGATAAACCTGATTCCCGAGCATGCCACCCTTTACGGCCAAGATACCATCATTGTGTGTGTGAGGGACACCATCTCGGTAATCGCTTTCAATCCTTCCCATCCTGCCGGGACACAGTATTTCTGGTCAAACTTTTTTGCAGGGGACCGCATCAGGGTGTCAACAAACGGTAACTGGTATGATAAACAGACCTATTGGGTTAAAGTAACCATGCCCGAATCAGGTTGTGCTGACACGGCAACAATAACCATCCTTTACGATTTTAACCAATGCGGTATAGGGATCAACGAAACAGACCAGCCGTTGCTGGGCTCGCTGAGAATTTTCCCTAATCCAAGTTCCGGCGATTTCGCAATCACTTCAACAGAAACCATTCACGACCTGATGATTCGAATCATCGATTATCAGGGCAGAATCATTTATGCGGAAGAACTATCCGAATTAATTGCCGGAGCAAGCCCGAAAACCATTAGCCTGACAACCCGGGCAAAAGGACTTTACACCGTGTTGCTGCAAACGAAACACCATATGCAGGGCATTAAAATGATCATACAATAACATCATCTGCGGCCAGATTTTTCAGGCCGGAAAAAATGAAAAAAAGGGGTTTACGCAACAATACAAAAAATAGTCAGTTTAATGTAATTTTTTTGTACTTTTCGGCCGCGAATTGTACGAACCAATATCTCAATGAAATACACCAAAACCTATGAAGACATTATTCTTTAAGAGACTGAGCATGGCAGGCTTTGCAATGCTTTGCATGATTTTCATCTCGGGTAAATGTTGGGCACAAACAACCGTTGATGCAAACTTTATCGGCGATCCTGTCATGAAAATGCTCCAGGGCAAGCTCGCCCCTGATGCCTTTAAGACCAATATGGCCAGTTTTGTGCACAGCGATGATGTGAACGATTATTATGCCATCGATTTTACAAAACTTGGTTCGCGCTATGAACAGGTATATATGTTGCTAAACGTATATCAACTCAATTATATGACCAGTATCAGTTCTGTCCTCGAGAGTGGTGTGATGTGGTTTTCAGCCAAACGGCACTTTAACAAGGACAAACAAACGGTTATAAAAGATATCGAACAACTTCGCAAACAGGCTAACGACGCTTTCAATGCAACAAATGCTGACCAACGTCGGCTCTGGCTGATTGAAAATGATAAATTCGCTAATACCAAATAATGTTCATAATGAAAAAATATTTACTGTTTTTGGTGGTTGTACTTGGTTTAATGGGTGCAGCCAATGCGCAAAGCCCGATCTGTGCAACATCAGATCCGTTTTGTACAGGTGATATTTATACCTTTCCGGCCGGCGTGAATTCAGGGACGGCTGAAAATGGTCCAAACTACGGTTGTTTGGCGACTCAGCCAAACCCAGCATGGTACCATTTAAAAATCCTGACAGGTGGTTATCTTCAAATTTATATGTTCAGTACCCCGCTGCGGGATATTGACTTTATCATGTGGGGACCCTTCGACGACCCGGTAACCCCATGTCCCAATCAGCTCACTGCACAAAAAATTATCGACTGCAGTTACTCGCCGAACCCTACGGAGTATTGCGATATTGCCAATGGCCTTGTCGGGAAATATTATATATTGCTCATTACCAACTACTCGAACCAGCCATGTGACATCACATTCCAAAAAAGTGCCGGTGTTGGCGAAACAGACTGCTCCATTCTCCCGGCCCTTACGAGCAGCAACAGTCCCATCTGCGTGGGACAGACTCTGGAACTTTATTCTGAAACAGTTCCAAATGCAACTTACCTCTGGACAGGGCCAAATAACTTCCTATCAACATTGCAAAATCCGACTTTGCCCGATGCTCAGCTAGCCAATGCTGGTATTTACAGCCTTGTAATCACTGTCAACGGACACAGCAGTGATCCTTCAAACACGACGGTAGCAGTTAATCCAACACCTACTCCGAATTTCAGTTTTAATGCCACCTGCTTCGGAGATACGACCTTCTTTGTTGACCAATCAACGGTCAATCCCCCAAGTTCTGTAATCACTAACTGGCAATGGAACTTTGGAGATGGTAACACGGCAAATGGTCAGAATCAACAGCATGTGTATGGCGCAGCCGGAACCTATCTGGTCGCTCTTACGACAACCACTGGCATGATGATGTGCCCGCGTACAAAACAAAAAGCTGTGGTGGTTTCTCAGGCTGCGAGCACCGATGCCGGTCCTGACCTCGAAATACCCAACGGATGGACAGCCCAGCTGCAAGGTGAAGTTAGCGGTGGATCGGGCAACTACAGCATCATGTGGGAGCCTGCCAACCTGCTTGTCGATCCGACCGTTATTAACCCTGTTACTGTACCGCTTGGGGCATCTATTGTGTTTACCATGAATGTAATCGACAATGCATCGAGTTGCGAAAGCAGCGATCAAATGACGGTTACCGTTACCGGTGGTGTCCTCGAAGCAACTGCTACAGCAAGCCCTTCAGTGATTTGCCTTGGACAGGATGTTCAACTTACTGCCATTCCGGGTGGAGGAGCGGGAAGTTATACCTACAGCTGGACCTCGGTACCTGCCGGATTTACGGCCACAATCAGGGAGCCCGTAGTTACCCCGCAATACACAACTACCTATTATGTGGATGTATCTGATGGATTCAATACAGTTACGGCCAGCGTTCCGGTTACCGTGAAACCAATGCCTGTTGCTGAAGCAGGAAATGATAAAACCATCAATGTGGGCACATCGACAACACTTGCCGGTTTTGCCACAGGCGGTTCGGGTGGAAACTACAGCTATCGCTGGAGCCCTGCCGACTCCCTGATCAATGCAAATATTCAAAACCCAACAACAAAGTTGCTGAACGCAACTACCGAATTTTCCTTAATCATTGATGATGTGAATGGTTGCAGCAGTGCACCTGATCAAATGCTCGTGTTAGTAGCAGGCGACCAATTGGGTGTGTTCCCGCAGGCAAACCCTGCCGAAATTTGCTTTGGCGGATCAACCAGCATCCATGCGAATGCCTCTGGAGGCGGTGGAACATATACCTATCATTGGACAGCCAATAATTCAGGCTGGACCTCAAATGAGCCAAACCCTACAGTGAACCCAAACCAGTCAACGGTTTATACCATTGAGGTAGGCGATTCATTTAAAATCGTCACCGGGGAAGTAACGGTCATCGTGAATCCATTGCCACAAGTGGATGTGAAACCTGCCAATATTCCCTGGTACAGTCAGGACACCATCAAGGTGTGTGTGCGCGATTCTGTTTGGCTCGATGCCGGAAATCCGGGATTCTCATACCTGTGGTCCAACTCATCTGCCGACAAGCGGATCAGGGTAACCACCAATGGCCAGTGGGTCGATTTTCAGGATTACTGGGTAAGGGTCATCAACCCGGTTACTGGTTGCATCAATCATGATACAATTACGGTTTTCTTCGATTTTAACGCTTGCAATATCGGCATCGGAGAAAAAAGCCCATTTGAAACACATATTACTGTACATCCAAACCCGTCAATCGGTATATTTAACATCAGGTTCGAGGAGTTAAGCGATCCGGTCAGAATAAGTGTATTGAATCTTCATGGACAACAAGTGCTTAAGGAGGAATTGTTTAAGCCTGACTATGAAGGCGTTACCAGAACACTGGATCTCTCTTCCCAGCCAAATGGCACCTATATCCTGAAGATTTCTGGTGAAAAAGGTGTTGTGGTAAAACGATTGATTAAGCGATAGAAGTAACAATATTTGTTGATGATAACCGGACTTGCAGTATGAATTTTATATCTAAACTACCCTTGCTCCTTGCCGGAGCTGGATTATTCTTTGGTTTGCACAATTCAGCTTTGGCTCAGGTAGCAACCCCCTGCGATTATGTCAGACCACATCAGGCTGATAACTGGACCTTTGGGGAAAAAACGCTGATTGATTTCAACACAGGTAATCCTGTTCCCCAGGCAATGCCTGGCGCAATCAACCTGCCTAACGGTGTTTCTTCCATCAGCGACGAAAATGGCCAATTGCTATTTTTTACCGATGGTATCAGGATTTGGACAAGTGGGTTTTACTTTATGGCCGATGCACAGGACCTGATGGGAAACAACTTTTCTTCGCAATCGTCAATCATTGTTCCGCAGCCGGGCAATCCTGACAAATATTTTGTGTTTACCCTCGATATGTATATTCCGCCTGTGTTTACCAAAGGGGTCAGGTATTCTGTGGTTGAACGCATCAATTATTCATGGACCATTACCGCAAAAAATGAGCTGTTGCATAATGCCAATGCACAGAAGATAACCTCCGTGAAGGATGCTGACGGCAATTTCTGGGTGGTCACACACGGTTTTGGTGATACCGACGGGAACAAGTTCTTTGCCTATAAAATTGATGGAAACGGATTGAATATCAATCCTGTAATTACTGTTGATGGTACCATCCACACCGGGGCGGAAAACAACGATGGCGGATATATGAAGGCATCTCCGGATGGGAAGAAAATCGCGCTGGTAATCCCTGAAATTGGCATTATTGAGGTTTTTAGATTCGACATTGCAACAGGAATGGTCAGTCGCGAAGAAACCTGTGCTGCCGGAACATACAATTATCCATTCGGGCTTGAGTTTTCACCGGATAACTCAAAGCTTTATGTGAGCACATCTCCCTTAGGCGACAACATCAATTATTTGTATCAGTTTGATCTAAACACAGCCAACTACCTTGATAATCCGTATATCGTTCATCAGTTTGCGGTAAACCAGATGGCCGGTGCCGATAGCTTGATGGGCGCAGTTCAACTCGGTGTTGATGGCAAAATATACCTGGCCAAATTCCGCAAGGGGGTCATCAGCAAGCCAACTGTAGGCGTTATTTACAATCCTAACAGGGCTGGTGTGGCATGTAACTACAATAACCTCAATCATATTGCAAACAACGGCTTGTCACTGAATGGTGCCGGAAGCCTTATCGGGATGCCAAATTTCGTTACCAGTTTTCTCGATATTCCTCACTTCAGCTGGCAAAACCACTGTCATACGAAAATAACCTATTTCGACCTGCGTAATGAAGCAAATATTGACCAGATCCTGTGGGAATTCAACGATGCTGCTTCAACCTCCGACCAGCTGCAGGCAGCCTATACCTTCAGCGCTCCAGGTACTTATACAGTGAATGTGACAGAAACATTCAATGGGTTGAACTACACCAATAGCCGCGACATTACCATTTTTCCGTTGCCTTCGATCGATATCGGACAAGGTGTCGATACCATCTATTTGTTGCCGAATTCATCCATCCGGCTCGATGCCGGCGAATTTGACCAATATGTTTGGGAACCCAGCGGAACAACGGGGAGGTATTTTGACGTAACAGAAGAAGGCCAGGTTAAGGTAACTGTCACCGACCTGAACTGCTGCACCAATGCCGATTCAGTGTATATTGCTTTTGCAAGCATTTACCTTCCCAATGCATTTAGCCCGAACAGCGCGGTACAGCAGAACAGAACCTTCAAGGTAATGGGTGCTACCTCAGCCCTGGCGAAATACAATATGTATGTATATAACCGTTGGGGCCAGCTTATGTTTGAAAGTAAAGACCCTATGAAGGGATGGGATGGCAAAGCTGGCGGAGAATTGGCTCCTGCCGGATCCTATGTTTGGGTGGTAACCTACGAAAGTTTCGCCAGCGGCCTCCAGGAAGCCAGGAAAGTCACCAACAGGGGAGTAGTGAACCTGTTGCGATAATGGCATACTCAATATTTAGTTAAAGGGATGTTGATATCAATGTCCCTTTTGTCTTTTGTTCAATAAGATTGATTAACCAAGCATGCAGGAAACCGCGCATTACGCAAAAAAACTCTCTGTAGAGTTTAAACTCGACTATCAGCATGTCAGGAATGTGTTGAGCCTGTTGAGTGAAGGGGCAACGATACCATTTGTGGCCCGGTACCGGAAAGAAATGACTGGCTCGATGAATGAAGAAATCATTGCTGATTTACAAAAACGACACCAGCAGATGCTGCTTCTCGACAAACGGCGTGAAGCAATCCTTGCCTCTATTCGGGAACAGGAAAAGCTTACACCAGAATTGCAGCAGCTTATTGAATCAGCAGAGAATATGCAGGTGCTCGAAGATATGTACCTGCCTTACAAACCAAAAAGACGTACTAAAGCCACCATCGCCCGTGAAAAGGGCCTTGAGCCGCTGGCACAGCTGATTTTCAGTCAGACGACAGCCGAGCTGAATCAGAAAGCCATGCCTTTTGTCGATGAAAAGAAAGGGGTTGGCAGTATTGACGAAGCCTTATCCGGCGCACGCGATATCATGGCGGAATGGGTAAGTGAAAACACTGAAGCGCGGGCAAGGTTGAGGAAGCTGTTTCAACGAACAGCCAATATGGTGGCGAAAGTGGCGAAAGGCAAAGAGGCAGAAGCCATCACTTACAAACAATATTACGACTGGAGCGAGCCGCTCGACAAAATGCCATCGCACCGTTTACTTGCACTTATGCGGGCTGAGGAGGAAGGCATGATCAAAGTGAATATTGATGTTGAGGGCGCACAGGCTACAGACATCCTGAATAAACTGGTAGTTAAATCGAATGGTGAGGCTGCCCGGCAGATCATCATGGCCAATGAAGATGCCTGGAAAAGGTTGCTTGCACCATCACTGGAAAATGAAATTCGGGCAGTTTATAAGGAAAAAGCAGACGAAGTTGCCATAAAGGTATTTGTGGATAACCTCAGGCAACTGTTGATGGCGCCACCTTTGGGGCAAAAACGGGTGCTGGCCATTGACCCTGGATTCAGAACAGGGTGCAAGGTGGTGGTGCTCGATCAATATGGCAGCTTAATGCACAATGAAACCATTTTTCCTCACCCGCCTGTGCATGAGGCAAAACAGGCTGTGCAAAAGCTCAAGACCCTTGTGAATGCCTACCAGGTGGAGGTGATCGCCATTGGCAATGGTACGGCAGGGCGCGAAACCGAAGACCTTGTCAGGGGCATTCGTTTCGATCGGGATCTGATTGCTATAATGGTGAATGAAAGCGGCGCTTCGGTGTATTCTGCTTCAAAGGTTGCCCGGGACGAATTTCCTGACTATGACATCACTGTGCGCGGTGCGGTGAGCATCGGGCGCCGGCTGATGGATCCACTTGCCGAATTGGTGAAGATTGACCCAAAGTCGATAGGCGTGGGTCAGTACCAGCATGATGTGGACCAGAAAGCTTTGCAGGAAAGCCTTGAGCACACCGTGGTGAGTTGTGTTAATGCGGTGGGTGTGGAACTCAACACCGCCAGCGAGCAATTGCTTTCTTTTGTGTCGGGCCTTGGGCCGCAACTGGCTTCCAATATCATTAAGTACAGACAAGCCAACAATGGTTTTAAGAATCGTTCAGAGTTGATGAAAGTGCCCCGCCTGGGCGATAAGGCATTTGAACAATGTGCCGGATTTTTGCGCATTCGCGGCGGAAATAACCCGCTTGATGCGAGCGCTGTTCACCCTGAGAGTTATGATGTGGTGAAACAAATCGCCAGAAAACTGCAGCTCGAACCTGATCAGTTGATCGGACGTAAAGGACTCAGGGATTCCGTCAGGACAGCCGATTTCATCAATGAAAAAGTAGGTGTTGAAACGCTGAACGACATCATTGATGAACTTGAAAAGCCTGGCAGAGACCCCCGGCAGCATTTCGAAATGTTCGCCTTCTCAAAAGACATCCGGACGATAGATGACCTGAAAGCCGGAATGGTGCTTGAAGGTATTGTGACAAATATAACTGCATTTGGTGCCTTTGTCGACCTTGGTGTACACCAGGATGGTTTGGTTCACCTTAGTCAGATGGCTGATCGGTTTATCCGCGATCCGAACGAGGTGGTTAAGCTGAACCAAAAGGTGAAAGTTGAAGTGGTGGCTGTTGACCTCGACAGGCACCGCATCAGTTTGACCATGAAGTTAAGTAAAAAGGCATAATTTTGATGATAATTCTGCGTTTTAACCAAAATGCATGTATGCAGTGTAAAAGAAGTTTACTGATGCTTGTCATGTTTGTCCTGATGGCCTGTCCGGATGCGTTGCAGGCTCAGATCATCAAGGGCGAAGTGATGGCCGGGTTTAACCTGAGTCAGGTTGATGGCGACCTGGTGTATGGATATAAACGAATTGGAGGAAACCTGGGTGTAGGTGCCATGATCCCTTTTAAAAAGAACTGGGATGTTTCGCTCGAAACCACCTTTAACCAGAAAGGTGCTTACCAAAAGCCGCAATACATGGCCGATTCACTGAATGGGGCTTATGAATTGCGCTTAAACTATGTAGAAGTGCCTGTTCTGTTGCATTACACTGATAAGGAATTTATTACGGTTGGAGCAGGCTTGTCATGGGGCCGCCTGGTTGGGGCGAAAGAGTACGAACATGGTCGGCGCACCCCTACAACAGCCACAAACGGAGTATACAACCTCAACGATTATTCCGTATTGCTCGATCTGAGGATGCGGATCATCGACAGGCTGAAATTCAATTTCAGGTATCAATACACCCTTGCAAGCATCAGAACACGTGAATTTACGGATGTGAGCGGCAGGACAGAAACGAGAAATCAGTTTAATAATGTACTCACCTTCAGGTTAGTGTATGTGTTTAATGAGCCTATCAACATTGATGTAAAACAAAAGAAATCAAAATGAGTACGGCCCGATGGTGGATCGACCGCCTGAAGCTGATGCCTCACCCCGAAGGTGGCTATTATAAAGAGGTTTACCGTTCAGCAGCACAGTTTCCTAATGTTGATTCCAAAGCATCTTTTCCTGCCGGCCGTGCTGTTTCAACAGCCATTTATTACCTGCTTGAAACAGGCGATTTTTCTGCTTTCCACCGGATAAAGTCAGATGAAATCTGGCATTTCTATGCCGGCGATACCCTCGAAATTTTAGAATTTGATGATTCTGGTAAGTTGCATATTCATCCGCTGGGTAATGCTGAGGATGATGGCACACCTGTGGTGGTAATTCCTGCCAACCATTGGTTTGCAGCGCGGCTCACGCCGGAGAGCCGATATGTGCTTGCGGGTTGTACTGTTGCACCTGGGTTTGATTTTCGTGATTTTACGATGGGAAATAAACAGGATTTACTCACCTGTTTTCCGGAATACGCTGACATCATCGCTGCGCTTACATGCTGAGTTTTCAGCGATTCTGGTGAAACTTTTGTGCTTCAGCGAGGAATGTTTTCGCGACAGCTGCTGAAAACGTATCATTGGCATCCATCCATTCCGGATGCCATTGTACCCCCAGTAAAAACCCTTTGTTTTCAGGCTGTTTCCACCCAATGGCTTCGATAAGACTGTCGTCAGGACAAATAGCAAGCGCCTTGAGCGAGCTGCCTGTACTGTCAATGCCCTGGTGGTGGTTGCTGGCCACCCAAGCCGTATTGTTTGCAACAAGCGAAGAAAGCAGTGTGTTTGGCTCAATGGCAAGCTGGTGCATTGTCCAGCCTTCTTCGCCCTGGCGGTGAATTTGTCCGCTGCCTTTATCTTCCGGCAGGTCGATATACAGACTTCCTGATACACACACATTGATCATTTGCAAACCGCGACAAATGCCAAGAATTGGCATGGCCTCACTGCTGGCTTTGGTAAAAAGGGCCTGCTCAAGGGAATCGCGGGTGCGGTCAAACTCACCGCAACGAAGGCTGTCGTTGCCTTTGCCATATATTTCGGGGTAAATGTCGTTGCCGCCCGTAAGGACCAGTGCATCGCAGCGATCTAGCGCACTTAGAGCATCCTGAACCGATAATAATGACATATCGATAAACTGAAAGGATACTTGCTGACGGGCGAGCCAGTCGCTGTACTTTTTTTCGTTTTTCCTCTCCTTTGAAATTGCAATGGTGAGCTCATGTGGTTTTTTGCCGTTTGAGGTGCATGAAACCATGATTATCGCAACTAAAAACAGGTATAACCGCCGCATAATGAATGGTATTGGATCACTTCAAAATTACCAAATATTTCGGTTTTGCTGCAGGAGAAAAATTCTGCGATGTTCAGAATCCCAGATAATAATCCCTGAGCAGCTGAAAATAGGCTGAAGTGAACTCACCATTGATTTTTCTAACGGTCAGTTGCTGCTCATCAACAACATCCGGTGCATGGTGCGTCAGGGCCAGGTTTACCCTGTTGGGGGCTTTGTTTTCGACTGGATTAATGGTAAGTTTTTGGCTCACAGTCAGGCCATGTATGCGCGCCAGATCAACAAACACCTTGCTTTCCTGAAACGGAAGCACAAGACAAAAGGTTCCGTCTGCTGAAAGCAGCTTGCACACACTGCGTATCATATCATCGAAGCTGAGCGAGTCAGTATGACGGGCCAGGTTTCTCCTGTGGTGAGTCGCTTTCACTGCATCAGTGAAAAAGGGAGGATTAGATACAATCAAATCGAATGTTTCTTGATTATTGTTGCTAAATGATAACAGATCAGTCTGCCTGGCCTGCATACTGCCTGCCCATCGGGAAGCCGAAAAGTTGAAGGCGGCTTCTTCAACAGAGTCGCAGTCGATATCGATGCCCAGAAATGAAGCATTGCATCGTTGGGCAATCATCAATGAAAGGATACCTGACCCACAACCAATGTCTAAAACATTGCTGCTCTGACCGCATTTTACCCAGGCGCCAAGCAATACCGCATCGGTACCGACTTTCATTGTCGACCGGTGGTGGAATAAGCTGAAGTGCTTAAAGTGAAACGGCCTTGAATCGACAGGGTTCAATTGGATAGGTATAAATCTATTAAACCATCGGGGGCTTCTATTTCGATTGATTTCCTGACTTTATCAATCCCGACAATGGTTTCATCGTGTATGGGGACCAATATTTCATGGCCGTCAACAAGCAGTTGCATCAGGTTTTGCTGGGGCAACTCAATCACATCCTGTACTTTGCCCAGCGGACCAAAATGGATGTCAGTTACCTCATAACCAATGATCTCCTGCAGATAAAACTGGTTTTCGTCAAGGCGCGGAATCAAGGCTTCAGGAAGGTAAATATCGCGTCCGCAGAGTACAGCAGCTTTCTCAACACTGTTAATATCTACGAGCGATACAAAGGCCTTTTGCCCAGAGATGCGCATTTCCTGTATGAAGTAAGGAATGAGGTTTTTGTTGATTTCGATAAACATCATTTTCAGCGACTCAAATTCGTAAGGGTCATCCACGTCAATACGGATATTCAGTTCGCCTTTCACACCATGGGTCTTGCTTACCCTGCCAAAAAGAAAGTAGCCTTGTTTCTGCATGCCTTTTGTGTTCGCGTTGTGATTGTTATGAACAAAAATAAAAAAAAGCCGGAAAGAATCCGGCTTTGAACATTATCTCTGCGAAATAATCTATTCCTCTGCTGTGCCTTCTGCAGGGGCTTCAGCTGCTTCTTCAGTTTCATGAAGTTCAGCCTTAAGTTCTGCGGCGCGTTTTTTTGCCAATTCAGCAGCCCTGGCTTCTTTTACCTTGGCTTCAGCTTCAAGACGTTCCTTGCGTGTGCCTCTTGCACCATCTTCAAGGCTCTTTTTCTTGGCTTCAATTTTGGCTTCTTTTTCCTGTAACCAGGCCTGGAACTTAACCTCAGCCTGAGCATCGGTCATGGCGCCTTTTTTTACACCCTTGATAAGGTGCGATTTGTATAAAACTCCCTTGTAGGAGAGGATGGCTTTAACAGTATCGCTGGGTTGAGCTCCGTTTTGAAGCCAGGTAACCGCTTTGTCAAAGTCAATGTTAATCTCAGCCGGGTTTGTAATTGGGTTGTAAGTGCCAATTTTTTCAATAAACCTTCCATCACGTGGTGCACGACCATCCGCAATTACAATGTGGTAAAAAGGTTTTCCTTTTTTACCAAACCTTTGTAATCTGATTCTTGCTGGCATAAATGTTAATTTTTAATTGTGTAAGTGTAAATGTATTTTGGGCTGCAAAAATAGAAATTATTTTTTGAAACTGACACTATTTCTTTGAACTAATTTGGTCAGCATGCAGCATTTGTGCTTCTGTTGCCTGAAAAAGCGCACAAGTAATCTATTCCATTTCCAATGCAGGCAACTCAATGTGTCGTGTTGAGGTTATTTCTGTTAAGTTTTGATACGCCAAACGCACTTCCTCAGCGGTTCGTTTCACCTGAAACTGCCACACATCCTTAAGCTTTGACCGCAGTTCGCCATCCTTTCTGACAAATGCATCCGTTTCGATTGACGTTTTCAATCGCAGCAGCGCATTATGCACCTCAATTGAGCTGAACTTCAGTGCATCCATTAACTGACCCGTGTCGCGTTCATCCGGTGATTCCTGCTGATCGAAGTGCCGGCAGCAGACCAGTGCACATTGATGTAAAAATAGTTGATGACCGTCATTAACCATGGCACGAAGATAATGGGCAAAGCATTTTACGGGTGGGCTTAATTATGACAAGTTTTCAACATACAATGATGGCAAGGCTTTTTAAGGTAATTTTGTGAAAGCGATCAAATTTCGTATATTAAAGAAGATCAATAAGTTAAAATATTTCTATGTTTCTTGTTTTTGACACTGAGACCACCGGACTTCCAAGGGATAAACATGCGCCGATTACGAACTTTGACAATTGGCCAAGGGCTGTGCAACTCGCCTGGCAATTGCTCGACGAGACAGGTGAACTCATCCAGGATGCCAATTTTATCATCAAACCTGAAGGCTTCACGATTCCGTTCAATGCGGCAAGGGTGCATGGCATCACCACTGAGATTGCGTTAAAAGAAGGTGCACCGCTGAGCGAGGTGCTGCTTGCTTTTCAGGAGTCTGTAAAACAGGCCAGGTTTTTAGTTGGTCACAACATCGAATTTGATACAAAGATCGTTGGTGCTGAATTTTTGCGAACTGCGATTGAAAGCCACCTCATGACAATGGGACAACTCGATACCTGCACCGAAGTCACTGCTGCCTACTGTCAGTTGCCCGGCGGTAGGGGAGGACGGTTCAAGCTGCCAAACCTGGGCGAGTTGTACCGCAAGCTCTTTGGCGAAGGATTTAGCGATGCGCATAATGCCATGGCTGATGTGAATGCCACAGTGCGTTGTTTTTTAGAGTTGATGAGGCTTGGTGTGCTGACCCATCCTGACCTTGGTCAGGATTTTTTCGCTAGGTTCAGGGAAAAGTATACAGGTCCTGTTCAGCCATCGGGCCTGGTGATTGAATCCAACAAGACGCAGGCTGAAGATAAGTTGCCTGAAGCAGCAGCTATCCCTGCTGAAATTCAGGGTCTTCGCGTTGAAACTGACAAGGGCTTTGCCCAACTCAGAAACCATTCAACCTACTCAATACTGATGGCTACCACAGAGATTGATGCACTCGTTGAAACAGCAGGAAAACTTGGTATGCCTGCCGTCGGGCTTACCGACACTTCAAACCTGATGGGGG
This sequence comes from Bacteroidota bacterium, assembly GCA_018816765.1. Classification (GTDB taxonomy): domain Bacteria; phylum Bacteroidota; class Bacteroidia; order Bacteroidales; family F082; genus UBA6192. The sequence continues at coordinate 32,550 of JAHIUX010000077.1, read as the reverse complement.
CGTTCCATTTCATCGATTCTGTTGAAAAGTACAACAAAAATCACAGCCAGGCTGCAGGTGAAAATGACCATTCAAGCCGACAGTTGAAAGCTGTATTGGGTTGTGAAATGTATGTCTGCCGCGACCATTCCGATAAATCAATTAAGGATAATGGCTATCTGGTGCCATTTCTGGTAAAGAATAAAACCGGTTATGTTAACCTGTCGCGGTTGAGCTCTGATTCCTTTACTGATGGATTTTACTATGTTCCAAGGATTGACAAGGATCTCCTTCTTGCTCACAAAGAAGGATTGATAGCTACTTCCGGAGGAATTACTGCTGAAATTCCCTCATTGTTGCTCAATGTAGGCGAACATCAGGCAGAAGAAGCCTTGCTGTGGTGGAAAGAAACCTTCGGACCTGATTTTTACATCGAAATTAACCGCCATGGACTCGCTGAGGAAAACCACCTGAACGAGTTTTTGCTGGTCATGGCCAAAAAACACAACATCCCTTATTTTGCCTGCAACAACAGTTATTACCTGAACCGTGAGGATGCCGATGCGCATGATTTCCTGCTCTGCATTAAAGATAACACAAAAAAGGCTGATCCGATAGGGAAGGGATACGGCTATCGCTTTGGGTTCCCGAATGATGAGTTTTATTTTAAAACCCAGGCCGAAATGTCAGACTTGTTTGCCGACATCCCTGAAGCCATCAGTACAGTTGATGAGATCATCGGAAAAATTGAACCATTTGCCTTAAAACGCGAGGTGATGCTGCCGGAATTCGACATCCCAGAAGCCTTCCTCGATGATGAGGACGAGTTGGATCATGGTAAGCGCGGAGAAAACAGGTTCCTGCGCCACCTGGCCTTCGAAGGAGCAAAAAAGCGGTATGCTGAAATTACTGAAGAAATCAATTCACGGCTTGAATTTGAGTTGTTCACCATCGAGGATGCCGGATTTCCGGGTTATTTCCTGATCGTGCAGGACCTGATAAAGGCAGCCCGTGAAATGGGTGTGTGGGTTGGTCCGGGCCGTGGCTCTGCTGCCGGCTCGCTGGTAGCCTATGCCATTGGCATCACCAATGTGGACCCGTTGAAATACGGCTTGCTGTTTGAGCGTTTTCTTAACCCCGAACGCATCTCCATGCCCGATATCGACATCGACTTTGATGATGAAGGCCGAAGCAGGGTGATTGAATATGTGACCCAAAAATATGGACAGAATAAGGTAGCCCAGATTATTACCTATGGCACTTTGGGAACAAAACTCGCCATACGGGATATTGGCAGAGCGCTCGATTCTGACCAGCTCACCATCAATAAACTGGCTGCATCCACCCAAAATATCAAGCTGGGTGACTTCCTGTCGATGAGCCAGGAAAAACTGAAAGAAAAATACCGTCCTGATCAGATGGAAGCAGGCCAGATGCTGCTCGACCAAATGCAACAGGATAATATTGAAGGCCGGATTCTTAAAACCACCGTTAAAATTGAAGGCCTTGTGCGCAATACAGGTATCCATGCCTGTGGGTTTGTGATCACACCGGCAGACCTTCGTGAGTTGGTTCCCGTGACTTTGCCCAAGGAATCAAGCTTGTGGGCAACACAGTTTGACAACAGCGTAGCCGAGCCAGCCGGATTGCTTAAAATGGACTTTCTGGGCCTTAAAACCCTTTCATTGATCCGTGACACCATCGCATTGATCAAACAAAGGCACCAGGTGGTCATTGACCCGGATAAGATTCCGCTCGATGACCCAAAAACCTTCGAGTTATTTCAAAAGGGCGATACCATCGGTATATTTCAATATGAAAGTCCGGGAATGCAAAAGCACCTGAGGGAGTTAAAACCGGCTGCTTTTACCGACCTGATTGCCATGAATGCCTTGTACCGTCCAGGTCCGATGCAGTATATTCCGAATTTCATCCGACGGAAACACGGCCAGGAACCGGTGAGCTACGACCTCGAAGTGATGCGGGAAATACTCGAAGAAACCCATGGCATCACGGTGTATCAGGAACAGGTGATGTTGCTTTCACAGCGTTTGGCCAGTTTTAGCAGGGGACAGGCCGACACCCTGCGCAAGGCCATGGGGAAGAAAAATAAGGACCTGCTGACGAAACTTTATTCGGAGTTTATTGAAAAAGGCAAAGCAAATGGCCATCCTGAAAAGGTGCTCGACAAAATTTGGCTTGATTGGAATGCCTTTGCGAATTATGCATTTAATAAGTCACATTCAACATGTTATGCGGTCATCGCGTTCCAGACAGCCTACCTGAAGGCCAATTATCCTGCCGAATTTATGGCATCGGTACTCAGCAACAACATTGGCGACATAAAGCAGGTGACTTTCTTTATGGAAGAAAGCCGGCGCATGGGCATTAAAACGCTGGGCCCCGATTTGAATGAGTCTGATTACAAATTCAAGGTCAACAGCAAGGGTGAAATCCGGTTCGGGCTGGGTGCGGTAAAAAACCTGGGAGAAGCGGCTGTCGGAGGTATTCTGGAAGAGCGCAACCAAAATGGCTTGTTTAAAAGTGTGTTTGATTTCCTGACAAGGATCAACCTCAAGAATGTGAATAAACGGTCGCTTGAGTCGATGGCCATGGCCGGTGTTTTCGATTCGTTCGAAGGTGTGCACAGGGCACAGTTTTTCTTCAAGGAAAACAACGAGAACCTGTCATTTATTGAAAAAGCCATCCGTTACGCCACCCAGGCCCAGGAAGCTAAAAACTCAACGCAGATTAATTTGTTCGGCGAAGAAAGCACCGTGCAGCTGGCCGAAATCAGTTTTCCGCAATGTGAGCCCTGGTCGAAGATGACCGAGCTGCAGGCAGAACTGGAAACAATAGGTTTTTATATCAGCAGCCACCCACTCGATACATACAAAATTCCGGTAAGGTTTTTCACAAACACGAATATCCAGTTGCTCAATCAATCACTTGAGAATTACAAGGGTACAAAGTTGAACTTTGCCGGACAAGTCATCTTTTCAGAGCACCTGAGTTCGGGTCAGGGCAAGGCATATGGCCGGTTTAAACTTGAGGACCACCTTGCATCTGTCGATCTCATGCTTTTTTCTGAAACTTACCTTAAGTACAAACACCTGATCGAACCCGGTACCTTTGTCATGATAAGTGCAAGTGTGCAACAATCATTTCGCGACAAGGACAGGCTCGAGTTAAAAGTCAATGAAATTCAGCTTCTCGATAACGTGCTTAAAACAATGACGAATGAATTAATTATCAAACTCTATGTTGAAGAGCTTGAAGAGGAAACCATGCAGGCATTCATCGAAATGGTGAAAGAGAATGAAGGGCAGTTTCCGTATGCTTTGCATCTAATTGACAGGGAATTGAACATTAAAACTGTGCTGCATGCTTCAAAACGAAAGATTGATCTTGATAGCCTGTTGCCCTTGATCGATCAGTTGGATTATGTTGATTTTGAACTTAAATAGGAGTAAAAACTAGCAAATTTGTGCCTGAACCCACGCATAGATCACACTTCCCTGAGGACGATACGCTTGTGAAATACCTGTTGATTAAGTTTAGAACAATTTGGCCGTCTGCGGTGTTTTCTCAAGATAAAATTGAAATTTGTCGGTAAAATAAATAGCCGAAAATGTATCTTTGTAACACAAATTGAAAAACTAAAATAATGGCATTAGATGTAACCGATTCCAACTTCGATGAAGTTGTATTGAAATCAGACGTTCCAGTAATTGTTGATTTTTGGGCGGTATGGTGCGGCCCTTGCCGGATGGTAGGCCCCATTGTTGAAGATATTGGAAATGAATACGCCGGAAAGGCTAAGGTTGTTAAGCTTGATGTGGATAACAACAATGCTTCCGCCGCAAAATATGGTATCCGCAACATCCCAACCATTTTGTTCTTTAAAAATGGCGAAGTTGTTGATAAACAGGTGGGCGTTGTGCCAAAACAGGTGCTGGTAAACAAGCTCGAGTCACTTTTATAAAACAGTTATTATCTTGCTACAACCCCGGCAATGTTGAAATTCGCCGGGGCTTTGTTGTATTATAGCGATGGAAAATCCAATTGATCAACATAAGCTCTTGCGTTTTGGCAGCCTCGAATTTCTGGCAAAGCAGGTTGTCGAAGGCTTCATTACCGGATTGCACAAGAGTCCGTTTCACGGGTTTTCCGTTGAGTTCGCTGAACATCGGCTATACAACAGTGGTGAATCGACAAGGCATATCGACTGGAAGCTCTTTGGTCGCACTGAGAAATTATTTGTTAAGCGTTATGAAGAGGAAACGAACCTGAGGTGTCAACTGGTAATCGATCATTCAGGTTCAATGTATTACCCCCTTCAGAAACATCCTGATGTTGATCATCCGAATAAGTTCCTGTTTGCTGTATACGCAGCAGCTTCGCTGATGGAACTCATGCGCCGCCAGCGCGATGCCGTCGGCCTGAGCCTGTTTACCGATAAACTGAACACACACACCAGGGCCCGTTCAAACTCAGTGCACCACAAATACCTTTTGTCACTGCTCGAAAAACTGATGCAACATGATGCCGTTGCGGAGACTGAAAAAACGGCGGCCACTGAAGCCTTGCACCAGGTTGCGGAACTGACGCACCAACGCTCGTTGGTGATTATTTTCAGCGATATGATGGACAATGCTGAACAGACAGCCTCACTGTTTCACGCCATGCAGCACCTTCGTTACAATAAACATGAGGTGGTGCTGTTTCATGTTGTTGATCGCCCGGGCGAAGAATTACTCGATTTTGAAAACAGGCCTTACCGGTTCGTTGACCTTGAATCGCGCGAGTCCATAAAACTGAATCCGGCACAAATCAAAGAAGCCTACCAAAAGGAGGTGCATCAGCGGAAAAATGAGCTCATGTTGCGCTGTGGCCAATACCAGATCGATTATGTTGAATCAGATATCAACAAGGGATTTGACCAGGTGCTTATGTCGTACCTGATCAAGCGCAGCCGGCTCTATTAATTTTTTTTTTTGAATTCGTAAAAGCAGTCATTGTACCCTGAATTAGCACCTTGCTTTGTTTCGTGACGGTTTCATCGCAAACCAGCTTCTTACAGTTAAGCGGTAATTGTCTTTATTGCCTCGATTAATTTTTATTTGGCAAAAAGTCAGCAGATGCGTCGAACCACCTTAAATCTTCCACCGCAGCTGCAGCTTGATGTCGGTTTTCGTATTGCCGCTGATCAGGTCAAGCCCGGAACTGATTTCATGCCGGTCAGCATACCAGGTTTGCGCAGCCCTGAGCCAGAGATCCAGTGAAGGCATCAGCCTGAGCTTAACGAGCAGGTATAGGCGCGAACCTTTATCGTAAAACGAAGGAATGCTGAAGGCGTAAAGTACATCGTTTTCATAGGCATACACCCGGCTATCATACGAGTCGGTGTCGAACAGTGCATAACGCATGGTGAGCTCTACAGGCGATTTCTCCTTCCTGAAAACAACATCATGGTAAATGATAAATCCTGTCTCTGTGGGTTTCGAAGCCTGTTTATACACCACCCATTCAGCCCTGTCCTTAAAGGTGATTGATGGGCTTACAGCGTAGCTCAGGTGCAACCTGTAGGCATCTTTTGTGTAATGCACGAGGTAATCGATGCGGTTCCATGGATTATCCTCATTCGTCATTTTTGTTTTGGTACGAAACCGGAACGAGATGTTGGCGCTGCGGCTGATAATGTGGTCCAGCTGAACGAAGTAGTCGTGCCCAATGCTTGGCGCATCAGTTTGGTAACGAAGCCAGGGAAAGGTGAAAAAATCGGCATAGGCAGTTAATTTTGTGCTGGCGCTGAGACCTGTCACCAAACCTGCATAAAACCCGGTTTCGTTGTTCGACGCAGCGCTTTCGCTGAAGGCATTGCTGTATAAATTCTGGTACGACTTGTCGTAATTCCGGTAAGCAAGTGTTAGTGTGGCAAATGAAACCGGTTGGGTGGTGATGCCGATTATGCCGGCAAGTGCAGCATTGTCGCTCATTCCCAATTCGCCAAAACATATGATTTTCGAAAGAATATACCTGAAATCGACACCCTGATTGGTGATCGTATTTCCGGCGAACCGGAATTTGTTATAGGGATAGATTTGTGGGTCCAGGGATGTACCCAGGGATGTTCTGTGCATGGTCAGCCCGGCTTCAAACTGCCTGTCGCGAAAGGAAATTCTGCCACCGTAAAGCATTTGTTTTATGGCCGATTTGTCCTGAACTTCATTCACGGTGCGGTGCAGCCCCGATTCCTGAAAGCTTGTTGCATAATGATATTCGTTCAGGGTGTCACCTTCGTAAACCACATTGGCATCGGCGTATTTGCTTGAATAGAAACCGGTAAGCTCAAATTTCCACCAGCTAAAGGTTGCAGCGCCTCCGCGAAGGAAAAGGTTCTCGTTGACGGAAGTGTTGGGTCTCAGGCCGGACCCGTATTTCATCACCCCATTGGCATCAGTCGATTTGCCAAACGAAAGCCCCGACCACATGGTGATGCCTTGCCCAAACGCAAGGTGATAATCGCCCAGGGCAAAGGCTTTGATAAATCCTATGCCAGAAGCAAAAGCGTGTGCTGAATAAAAGTCAAAGCCATTTCTTAGTTTGTTACCAGACAGTTTTTGAATTGAGTCATTCATCTTATTGATCAAAAAGGGCTCACCCGCATCTTTATCCATGGTAATTCCAGCCCTGAATTTCTTCCGGTAATCAAAGGTATAACGGGCATAGATCTTTTGTGGTCCGCCAAGATAGTGGGAATTGGGACTGGCCTGCCAGGCAGAATCGCTGATGGGCTTGTAGCCTGCCTGCTTTTCAATGGTTCGCTCGGTGCGTGCAATAAGCTGGTGACGCCCCCATTTGATAACTTTTCTGGGTTCAAATTGACTTGTTGCTTCTTGCTTGCCTACATAAACCAAAGGCCTGATCAGTGCCAGGGTTTGTTCATCAAATCCTTCAATAGCAGTAAGCTCATGTAAACTCACCAACGGGCCATATTTGTCGACATAAAGCATGAGGTTTTCATATTGAAAGGCGGAAATCAGGTACAGTTCGCGCAGGCGGTAAACCTCCTCATGGTTGATGTTTAGTGGGTGATCGGCCAGGTAAATATAGTCCTCAAGTAAATCACTGTAATCGAAATTAGCATCTGTTGATTCAGCGATACGCTCCACCTGCGCAGCAAGTTGTTCTGAGAGATCGACAATGCCTGTACTGATTTCCTCCTGGGCATTTACAATGGTGTTGCTACACAACACAAAGCATAAAATGATGATACCTTGTTTCATCATGCAGTGATTATTGGTCTGCCGGGCCGAAGCGATAGATCAGGCCGGCCTGGGCCGAGGTGCCCAGATATTGGTGTAAGGCTGCTGAAATATCTATTGTCAGACGGCCAACAGAAATCCCTGTTCCGAAGGTGAGCTGGTCGGTCTGTGTGCTTGTTCCCAGCCTGGCATAAAACCGGGCATTGATGGCATATTCCATGCCAAGCCTGAGCGCCGGCTTCAGGTCTGATTGCTTTTCTATCTCAGCAATTCCAAAAAACTTATCGTTAAAATGGTAGGTGATTCCAAACCTTAGGGTGATGGGGATTCTTTCATTGGTGAGTTCGGAAAGCTTGCCTTTCAATGGATTGAAAAGAAATGCTCCTGCAGTGATGTGATCGTTGAGCGTAGATTGTACACCCAATTCAAAGGTGATGTTTTGAGCACCTGCATAGCCTTCCCCAAACCTTGTTGACAGATAGTCGAGCTGAACACCGATACGAAGCATTGGACCAAATGACCTTGCATAGGCCAGGCCAAGCTTGTTTTCGTTGTACAAACTGCCTCCAAACTGGTTGAAACTAAGGCCAAGAACCCCTATTTTCACCGGAACAATTATGCCGGCTGATTTTAAGGCTAGCTCCTTGATAAGGAAGCGGTTTTCAAAATAAATGCCAGCTTCAATGTGCTGGTGCAGCGAGATGCCTGCCGGATTGTTTTGTAAGGACCAGAAATCACTTAAACTGACGGATGCTTTTCCTAAACCACCTGATCTGGCTCCGATTACGCCAGCACCCTCAAAAGCATACACTGTTTCGGCAAGCAAAAACATGCCGATAAACAAATAAATTTGTCTTTTCATCCTGTTTTTGGGTTAGCTGAAGTTGAAGTCACGAATATAAGAAAAATTTCAGCCTGATCAAAGCATTATCAGTCTGTTTTTTATAAACAAGGTGAAAAATTATCCCGGACGATATTGCTGGTTGAAGAAAAAGTTACCTTTGAAATAAAATCAACCAATGACGAAAGAAGTTCTACAGTTTCTTGAAGCCTTAGCACAAAACAACAACCGCGAATGGTTCGAAAAAAACCGCAATCGCTACGAAAGTGCACGAAATGAAGCCATCGACCTGGCCGAAAAAATTATTGGAAACCTTGCCCTGACCAATCCGGGTTATGGTTCACTTGATCCCAGGAAATGTATCTTCAGAATTTACAGGGATGTCAGGTTTTCTCAGGATAAATCACCTTACAAAACCCACATCGGGATGTTCTTTAATGCCGGAGGCAAAACTGCAGTCAGGTCGGGTTATTATGTACACATTGAACCGGGAAAGAGTTTTATTGGAGGAGGTGTATACGGACCTCCTGCACCTGAGTTAAAGGCATTGCGCCAGGAGATTTATTTTCATTCAGCAGAATTCAGGGCGATAATTGATAATACACAATTTAGGGCCGTTTTTGGCGACCTGATGGAGGAAAAACTCAGCCGTCCCCCAAAAGGCTTTCCTGCTGATTTCAACGAAATTGAATTGTTAAAGTATAAACACTATGTGGTTGGTCACGACCTGAACGATGTACAAGTTTCTGATCCGGGTCTTGTCGACCGTATCATGCACACATTCAACACAATGAGGGCTTTTAATGAATTCCTTAACAGGGCCCTTGAACCCGCCTGAGAAGCGCGTTTCCGTTAACTTGATAAATGCAACCGAAAACTGATTTACTGTTATTTAGATAACAGCAAAAAAATTACATTTGCATTCAAATTGGTTGGTTGTTTTATAAGTTCGAACTTGATGCCCTTGAAGCGTGAATTGTTTTTGTTGTTTTTTACAATTCACAATGCCTTCAAGGGCATTCTCTTTTATGCTGCCTGAGCACGAAAGCAAGGACCAGGTCGTTTAACCAGATTCCACAAAAAATCCTGTAACTATTGTGTGGCTGATACATGAAGATTATTGCCTAAAGAAGAAGCATGTCCTTAAGACTGCCTGTCCAGTGTTTCGCTGATATTAATGGCATGATCACCAATCTTTTCGCAATAGACAAGCAGTTGCTGATAAAAGTTACCTGCGGCAAAATAATAAGCAGAAGCCTGCATGTCGGCCAGGTGTTGGGCAATCATATCTTGTCGTGTCTGGTTAATCTGTTCTTCTACTCGTTCGGAGGCTTCAATATCCGTTTTCTCAGGCTGGTGAAGGTGTTCCACCATGAGCGACAGGGCGTTGTCGACCAGGTTGAACATGGCAAATAGGCGGTTGCGCTGGTCCTGGTTAAACCATGCCTTTTGTGTGTTCTTGTTGTCGATGATTTTCGACATCTTGTAACAAATATCAGCAATACTCTCGAGGTTGTTTGCCACAATCAGCATTCCGCTCACAGTCCGCGACCCGTCAGCACTCAATCGGTGCTCAGTCAATTTTGAGAGGTAATCCATAACCTCCCTCTCAAGCGTATCTGTTTCCTGTTCTTTGCTGCGCAGCTGCTGCAGCAGCCTGGCATACCGTTCGGGCTCTTTTTCGAGCAGCAAATCAGGAATCATTCCAAACATTTGCTGTGCATACAGTCCCATCTCATGCAGCTTTTTCTCACCAAATAGGAGGGAGAGCTCTGATGTTGCTGTGGCAAAATTTTCCCGGTAACTGTGCATAACCTGCTGCTGTTCATATTCTTTAACCGGTATGAACCAGGTGGCCACCGCCACCAGCTTTTTGGTAAAACTTATCAGAATCAGCGATACAATCAGGTTGAATCCAGTATGAAAGATGCTTATTTGCAAAGGTTTGAGGAAGAGTGGATTTGCCGAATCAGATCCTGCGATGAGGTCCGAAAGGTAAACCACCAACTGTAAATAGAAGGACAGTATAGGGAAAAACAAAATGGCACCGAATAGGTTAAAAAGAAAATGGATAAAGGCTGTCCGTTTGGCATTGCGGTTTCCAATGATTGCAGCGATATTTGCTGTGGCCGTAGTGCCAATATTTTCGCCAATGATCAGTGCTGCAGCTACTTCAAAACTAATGATGCCATCAGTGAACATCACCATAGTCAAGGTGATTGTTGCTGTGGATGACTGGATAATGACGGTGATCACAATACCTGTCAATACGATCAGCAGGAGTGAACCGATGCCTTCAAATTGCTGATGTTGTAAAAACTCAAGGATGCCGGAATGCTGGTTTATTTCGGGGAGGGTGTCGCGTAAAAACTGCAACCCAAAAAACAAAATGGCGAATCCCATGATAAATTCGGCCAGGGATTTTCTACCTGATCGCGAAGAAAAATACAAGGGAATTGAGAAGGCAATCAGTGGCAGGAGGATTAACCTGACATTGAAGGAATAACCGAAGAAGGTGATCAGCCATGAAGTAACTGTCGTGCCAATGTTGGCACCGAACACAAGCCCAACCGATTCAAGAACAGTTAGTAAACCTGCGCTCACAAAACCAACAAGCATAGCCGTTGAAGCTGAAGATGATTGCAGTGTGCCTGTGATTAAAAAACCAGTGAATAGCCCCCGCCAGGGGTTTGCAGTCATTGTTGAGAGGTGATGACGCATCCGGTGACCTGCGATGTTCTGCAATGCTTCACTCATTAGTTTCATGCCAAAAAGGAAGAAGGCCAGCGCGCCAAAGATGGACAACAGATCGTACGTTATTTCCAGGCTGTTCATAGTTTGGCCATTCCTATTGTTTGCGGTATGTGTAACCAGGTATTACAAATGATTCATTTAACAGTCCTGACAGCTCATTCCAGTTGAAACTAACCCTGATGAGGCCCTTGGCATAAGGTGCGATTTCGTAAGTGTTGTAAACAAAACCCAAACCATCAGGACACACATAGAAGTTTTCGTTTGGCCTGACAACATCAACAAAAAAACCATTTGCGCTCAGGCTATCAGTCATCCCCAAACCGGATTGTAATTTTAACTTATTGGTGATGCGTGTGGTAAGTGCAGGTATTGAATCCGGAGTGATCAGGTCAGGCAATTCAATTGGCAAGCCAGTGTGCGTGTTTAGCAGGAGGTAGCTTGTGTTTGTAAGCCCGTGGGCACCACCGGTATACGCATAAATCAACTTTTCGGCACAATATACTCCCTGTTCATTATACAGGAGTTGCATCTGCTGCACGCGTTCCCAGTTGTTTCCTGCGCTACGCGCCACATCTGGCGACTCGCTCAGGCGACTGTATTGGGCAAAGTACTTCTTAACGGCCAGCTTAAGCAAGCTGTCGGTATGGGTTTCCTGCACAGAATCATCAGGGAAATCAAGTGCAGCGAACCTGAGCAATTGTTGTTTTACCGCCGTAACACAGCCGTCGCAGACAAAGGCTGTTAGCTCAATGGTTGCATGAGGGGTAAACGGATCAGCAGGATTCAGTGCTTGTTTCCCCCCGATGTAAGCCAAGGTCACCGATAACCCACCTGATCCGGGTGTCTTTGTCAGGTTGATTTCAACCTGAATTTCTTCTGATGGTGAAAGGATAGCATTAATGGTGTCACCATGCAGCTTTCCTTCAATGAATGCTGCTTTTTCGCCTGGTTTCCGGAGTTGAATAGTGCCGTCAATCAACTTTCCGATCAGTTCTGTTCTGTCAGTGACCTTATTATAGCTTTCAGTGCCTGCAGGGTAGCTGTATAGGTTTGCACTGAGATCACCCATAACATTTTGCAGATACAATGTATAACTGAATGCAGCAGTGTTGCCAGAGAAACGGGCATGATAAATTTGTTGTGCGTTGATAATCAGATGGCTAAATGCACACAATAAAGTAACAGTAATACCGGTTAATTTGCGCAAGGTTGTGAATTTGATGACAAAACTACTAAAACCCACTGACTAAAACCATTAGCACTGTTGTGTTTATGTTAATTTTCAATAGGACATCAGCAGTGCTGCCAATTCACACTGATGTGGAGATGCCAGAAAAAACACCATGAATGGTATATCGTTTTAAACCCTTCCACCATAGGTGTAGCCAAGGCCTTCGACAGTTTTTTTGATGTTTGGTTCGTCAATATCAGCGCCTTTAATGCGCACGGTTTGTGATTGCAGGTCGGCACTGGCCTCTTCGATATTTGATAAGGCCCTGATGTTTGTTTCAACATTGTTTTTACAATGGTTGCAGGTCATTCCACCAACCTTAATGGTGATGATATCTTTTTCGAAATTAAAGGATGTTGGTTCCATGGATGTTATGGTTTTCTTTGGGTAATATTTCCGGATAAAGCCATTGATAATCAGTAATACCAGCGTGATTGCCGAGGCTACACCAAGCCAGTGGGGAAGAAATTCGTGGTGGTCGTGAAGCGCATGATGCAGGTGAGGCAACACAAACCACTCCCTGGGCAACAGGTTAATCAGCAAGCCAAAAAACAAAGCACCTAAAATAATGGTTGAAAGGTAGATCCATGTTGATTTCCGCCCCATTGTTTTAAACAACACAGTAAATGTCGCTGTATTGGTGGCAGGACCGGCCATGAGAAACACCAGAATGGCACCTGGCGAAAGGCCTTTGAGCAACAATACAGCTGCAATGGGAACTGATGCAGTTGCGCAGACGTACAAAGGCACACTGGCCGCCAGGATTATCAGCATGCCGGTAAAATCGCTATTCACGTATGCGGTGAAGAAATCATCAGGTAATATAACTGCAATTCCTGCAGCAATCAGCAGACCAATCACAAGCCACTTCGAGATGTCCTGAAGAAACTCCACATAGGCATAATGCAGCATAAACTTCAGGGTTTTGGGAATCTGCTCATCGATTCCTTTTGGTGTAATTGCCGGCTCAGCTTTTTCCTTTACAAGTGTGTTTGTCAACAATCCGCCGGTTATGCCTGTGAGCAGCGCAACAATTGGCCTGATGATGGCAAACGGAAGCCCCAGCATGGAGTAGGTGACCAAAATGGAATCAACGCCCGTTTGTGGTGTTGAAATCAAAAAAGAATTTGTCGCTCCCCTGGATGCACCGTTCTGTCGTAACGAAAGTCCAGTCGGCAATACACCGCATGAGCAAAGTGGCATTGGCACGCCCAGCAGGCTGGCATTGACGGCTGACGACAGGTTCGATTTACCCATATACTTTAACAGTAAACGTTTGGGAAAAAATACCCTGAGCAAGCCGGCAAACAAAAAGCCAAAAAGCAGGTAAGGCGCCATCTCTGTTGTCAGTTCAACAAGAGATTTCCAGTATAGTAAAATTAGTTCCATCGATTTGAAGTCGTTTTAGTAGCGCAAAGTTAGCCTAAATTACAGCAAGCGCGCGCTAATAATTGTTAAGGTGTTGTTCAATAGGTTCCTTTAGTGTGAAAAACAAAAGAGAACCCGGGTTGGTAAGTTGTGTCAGTGACGGTTAACAAGCGATTTTGGTCAGGTTGTTTTTACGACTTCATGAATTGGAAATTAGCACAATCCATTCCATTCGGCATCAAATTGCCTGAGAAAATTAACCATGTAGTCATGCCTTTTTTCAGCCAGTTTCTTTGCCGGCCCGGTATTCATCAGATCCTTCAGCAAAAGCAGTTTTTCATAGAAATGATTAATCGTCGGGGCTTTGCTGTTGCTGTACTGTGAAGTGCTGGTGTAGTGTTGTGGCGCAATTTCCGGATCAAAGAATGGCCGTTGCTTGAATCCGCCATAGCTGAATGCCCGTGCGATCCCAATAGCGCCTATGGCATCAAGCCTGTCGGCATCCTGAACAACCTGAAATTCGAGCGAAGGGGTATCATTAAACGAGAATGAATGCTTGAACGACATATGCCGGATAATATAAACAACCTGCTGAATCGTAGCTGAGTCAAGATGTTGTATTTCAAGAAATTGGGCGGCAAGCGCTGGTCCTGTTTCTTCGTTTCCATTGTGAAATTTCGAGTCTGCAATATCGTGCAACAATGCGGCCAGTTCAACGACAATTAAGTTGGCATTTAGTTCAATGGCAAATTGCCTTGCGAGGGCATGAACCCTGACAACGTGCCACCAATCGTGACCGCTTTCGGCATTTTCCAGCTGCTGTTGTACAAAATGAATGGTTTGGCTGATGAGGTCTTTCACGGTTGAATAAGTTGGTGGATGGTCTCTGATGTTACAGGCAGGCTCCCGTCGAAGACATGAAAGTCGCTTCTGTCGGCTGGTAGTTTGCCATATTGAAGAAAACTATTCCAGATATGCATGATGTACCACTGCGGCTCACCTCCCCATCGCAGGTCCTGTTTTTTTCGGTGAAGGAATGTTGGGTATGCAATCTCCAGATAAAGCTTGATATCAAAGAGCCTTTGGGTTGGCTGATGGTAAAAGATTAATAAACCTTCGGCTATCACGATATCATTCTGGCCTTTTTCGGACAATATGGCGTTATACAGTTTTTCATGATCAATGGAATCGGGATGCTCCCAGTTGATCCGGTCTTTAATCAGGGGTATCTGGTCTATATTCCGGATAAAATTATCCTGACAAAGGATACTAACTCTCTTGCCGGGAAAGCTGCTTCGGATTTTTCCGGCAAGGGTCGTTTTGCCCGAAGTACTTACACCGCCGATTCCAATGATCATTGCAAAATTAGCGTAATCGCTGAAATGGTTTCACAAATTCATAAGCGCCAAGATCCGGCGTTAAGGTACGATCGACGCCATTCAGGTCATACGGCACTTCTGCTGCGATGCCGGCTTTTCCTTTGTCAATCGCTGGTGAGAGGGTGTCAAGCTGAAAATCGAAGGTTTCATAATCACGAAACTGCGGATCGATATTTACCAAACAATCCTTGAATCCTGGCCAAAGGCTTAGGTTGCGTTCAGTCCTGATCAGGCAGTTATCAAACAGGTAAACTGAATCTGCACCGGCCACAAAATCGGTTAAAACCTCCTCATTATTTGATCCGTAGATAATGCTGTTGCCTGCGCTGAAATTCAATGGAACAGGCACAGTGTTTTCATCGTTATCTAAAAAATAATTGCTTAAAAACAGGCTCGGGTTATTCCGTGGGCCGAAAGACCAGTTGTTGGCCATGGTCATATGCCAGAATTGGTAGGATCCTCCCATGGTAAGTGCCGCTGCATAATTGCCGCAGTTGGCTATAACAACATTGTCGGCTTCGATGTTAAACAGCCGGCTGAAAACCCCTATTCCGGTATGATTTTCAATGATGGTATTTGAAATCTTCAGCCTGTTGGCTGTTGGGGTCAGAAACGACTCCGCCTGCAGACCGATGAATCCATTTCTGATAATGGCATAATCGATTTCGTGATCAAAGCCTGCACGCCCTTCCATAAGCCAGATGCGGTCCCACTGGCCGGGAACATCGCGGTAGTCCTGATCGAGTCTGTCGCCCTGAAAGGTCACCGGATTTTCGAGGCTTCCTTTTACCTGCAGCACCCCGTTTACATACGCCCACAAGCCGGATTTGTCGTGAAAATAAACCCTTGTTCCCGGCTCCATGATCAGCTTTCCATATGAATTGATCAGGGCATAACCATAAACCACATAAGGTTTTTCTGCTGTCCAGGTTACCGTTTCCAGGCTGTCGGCTACGATATGAAATGCGGGAAATCCGTCAACCTGCTGGTCAGCAAGAATGTATATGGCGTTTTGGCCCCAGGCCACCAACTTCACCATTTGTTCATTCCCGTTTATCCTGAAGTTCAAATCGTCCTCGACTACGTATGGGTTCGATTCGTCAGTAGGGTCAATGGTCACACGAACAAAAATAAACGCACTGTCGTGCGGGGCAATTTCAATATCCTTCACATTGGTGCCCGGTGATCCGTCGACATTGATGCGAAATGGTGATTGTTCACCTGCTGCCAACGAGATGGATGAAATATTCAGCCGGTCATTATGCGTGTTGTATACCATGAGTTTCCTGGTTACTGAGCCGATACTGGTGAAAACCGTATCGAAGATCACCGAGTCGGCCGAAAATGTAAGTTTCACGGAAGGGTCAGTGGTAATCTGGTCTTTGCGGCAACCAACAAATATGGTCAGAATAGAAAACAATGCGGTAAAAAGGAATAATGCTGACGGGGAATGTTTCATGTTAAGGCTGTCGCTCAGGAATATTTAGGCTGCAAAGATAATTAACATTCAACATACGGCATTTATGCAGTTTTATTGTATTTTCGTACTGCATTCAACAAGCAGATTATGAAAAAAATATTGTTTCTATTGGCCATATCTGGTTTGCTCTGTTTTAACCAGACCTTTGCACAGCAGTTTAATGATGCATCAGGTTTCGATAGCAAATGGGTGTTTGGTGGAGGCTTTGGACTTGGATTTTCGAGCACCGGATCCAATATCCTGATTTCTCCACAGATAGGGTACAGGATAACACCTGCGTGGGAGTTTGGAACGCGCCTTACCTATAATTATTACAGCTACAAAGACGCTTATATCAAGTTCTCAACCAACAATTACGGCGGCGGACTTTACACGAGTTATGATGTTTTCCGCGGACTTTTTGCCTATGCAGAAAATGAAGTGCTGAACTACGAAAAAGTATACTTCACGGGTGAAAAGGAAAGAGACTGGGTACACAGCATCTTTGTTGGCGGTGGCTACAAACAGTATTTTTCGAGCAAAGGTTATGCCCTGATCATGATTCTTTACAACCTGAACGAAACCATTGACTCTCCTTATCAGAATCCCATGTTTCGGGTTGGTTTTGGATTTGGCTTGTAACTGAAAGCTACTTGGTGTAACTGCTTTTAAAATCTTTGCTAAACGTTTCCCAATTGGTTTTTTTCCAGGCCTCATCACCGAAATAGTGCAGTATGGGCTCAAACTGGCTTGCTTCGTAATAGCCTGGCACAGTGGTAATCACCGATAAATCGGTATTCATAAACACAAAGGAAGGATACGAAAGTTTTCCATTTAACAGATAGGCTGCCAGGTTGTGCGGGCTGCGTTTTTCACCCGGACGCTCATTGATGAAAGTCTTGCCTTTGAACACAAGGCTGTCAGGTCGTTCGGCATTGAATTTCACTGCATAATAGTTTTTGTTCATATAATCGACAATCACCGGATCACTGAATGTGCTCTGATCCATGCGCTTGCACCAGCCACACCAGTCAGTGTACATATCAATGAAGATTTTCTTCGGTTTAACTGCGTTTTTTTCAAGCGCCTGTTCGAAGCTTATCCATTGGATTTTTTTCTCCTGGGCATCAGCAAGCTGCAGACTAAGTAGTATAATGCTAATTGTCAATAAGGTAATTCTCATATTTGGCTAGTATTTGGTATAACGGTCCATTTCGCGTTTTGAGTCTTTCTTTTTAAGGTCCTCGCGTTTGTCGTAGTGGTGTTTTCCTTTGGCAAGGGCAATTTCAAGCTTAGCCAGTCCGCGGTCGTTGATAAACAGGCTAACAGGCACAATGGTGTAACCCTTCTCTTTTACCTTGACCGCCAGTTTTTTCAATTCCCTGAAATTCAGTAAAAGCTTTCTTTCGCGCTTGGGCTCGTGGTTATTGTAGGTGCCGTAAGTGTATTCACTGATATGCAGTGCCTGCACAAAAAGTTCATGGTTTTTAAATGTGCAGTACGAATCGGATAGGTTTGCTTTTCCTTCGCGGATGGATTTGATCTCGGTTCCGGTAAGCACAATACCGGCAACTAGTTTCTCCACGAGGAAAAACTCGAAGCTTGCGCGCTTGTTCTTTATTTTAATGCCTTCTTTTGCCATTGGGCTGCAAAGATAATTGAAATCAGCAGTCCCGGCCAACAGCTTTATTTCAGGTCGCCAAGAATAACCGGCATTCCATCTCCCGAGTTTCCAATAACCACAATCTTGCTGTTGGGCGACTCGGCGAGCCGGAGGGTTGCTTCAATGCCTTTTTCACGCAAAATGTTGCTGGTGAGGCTGGCATTTAAAATATGGTTTGCCTTTGCTTTTCCTTCAGCATCAATTCGTTGTCTTTCGGCTTCCTTGGTGGCTTTTTCGAGCTTGAATTCATACTCAAGCGACTCCTGCTCCTGACGAAGTTTGCTCTCGATGGCCGTTTTAATGGTAGGCGGCAAAGTGATAGAACGAATGAGTACCTGGTTTAGCTGCACATGCTTTTCATCGAGCAGTTTTTTCGTTTCTTCAAATATTTCTTCTTGTATGGCATCTCGTTTCGTGGAATAAATTTGTTCTGGCGTATAGCGCCCGACAACACTGCGTGCAGCTGACCTTAATGCCGGGACAACAACCCGCCTTACATAATCCACACCAATCTGACCATGGAGTTTGCCAACCTGTTCATAATAGGGTTGATACCAGGCCGAAAAATCCACGCTAATTTCCAGACCATTCGAAGAAAGTACATTCATTTCCTCGGCGATTTCCTGTTGCCTTACTTCATAAATATACATCTTGTTCCAGGGTGCGATCAGGTGAAAGCCTTCACCATAGGTTTTTTCTGTTTCCAATCCTCCGGTAAACAAACGAAAAAGCACTCCGGCGTGCCCCGCATCAATGGTTACCGACATGCTGCTGATCAGGATGATTAAAGCCAATACCGAACCAGCGGTGATGGCAATGGGGACAAGGCGTCCCGGAGTAATTTCTGTTTTCATATATGTTGAAATTAATTGGTTTGTGACAAGAATTTATTCGAGACTTATTTTCCAGATTGCAAATGTACCTTCGGGTGTTTCAAGCGTAAAGATAATACTCTTTCCGTCGGGGGCCCAGTCTGGCGCATGGACAATACCTTTCGTGCTGAATATTTCTTGTTGTTCAGAACCGTCTTTTCTGCATATCATTAGCCTTGAAACACCATTGGCAGTGAAAACATACACCATGCGGTATCCGTTTGGTGACCACGATGCATCCGTGATGTCAGCTTCACGATCACTAAAGGTATTGATAAGCTTGCCATACCAGTGAATGACTTCTACCTGTGATTTGCGGTTTTGGCTCTGGTATCTGGTAAAGCTGATAAATTCACCCGTTGGCGACCATCGTGCATAAGTGATCTCATCCTGATCATCAGTCAACTTATTCAGGTTATTGTACTTAAAGTCGTAAGTGTAAAGATTCCATTGTTTGTCAAGGTCTGATTTTCCGATCAGCGACACCAGGTTGCCTGTTGGGTTGTAATCAAGTCCCTTCATTTGTATATTTCTGTTGATCAGTAGTTTTTGGAGCTTTGGATTAGCTTCTTCAATAAAGTATAGGGCGTGTTTGCCTTTGATCATGGTGTTAAACCCAATCTGGGCTTTTTTTGGATGTTGCCTGGGCAACATATGACTGTTGGTGTCAATGGTTAATTGGCTGATGTTGTGTCCGTCAGCCTCCATGCAGTAGAGTTGATAAACTCCTGATGAGTCAGGGAAGGCATAGAGAATTGAACTTCCGTCCGTTGACCAGCTTACACCTGAATAGCTGCTTTTTCCTACAGCCAAAGGAGTTGCAGCAAAAGTGTCGTAAAGCTGGGCAAATGCACCATCAACAAAACAAACAAGAAACGATAAAAGTATCAATGCCTTCATGTGGCAAATATACTGACTTCGGTGTTTGTGCAAAAATACCTTGGTGCTGGTCGTCTGTGTCGAGGAAACAGGGCCATTGATCGTTGGGCACACCAGAGACCATGAGTGAAGATCCAAATCAGAATTTGAAGAGAAAGTTTGATAATCAGCCTGAAGAAGTAAATAAATCCGTTGTTTACCGTAGATAAATCAGGGTAAATCACGGATGCCTCAAGCCGGGCCTCAGTCTAATTTTGTTTCATGATTCAATGCGGCATGAAAAAAACAGGAACAGGTGTAATCGTCAGAAAATCAGGCTATATATATTTGTCTGATGAAGGGCTTATAAATTTTATAGGCAGTAAAATATTTGCTTTGTTGTTGCTTACCACAACAATGATGTTGACGAAGGTAGCGATAGGTCAGCAGTTTAACCTCGACAATGAGAAATGGCAGCTCGAAGGTGTGAAAAACCCATTTGTTTGGATCGATCTTGCTCCTGACCAGCACACCCTTGCCATAAGCAGCCATCAAAGCTTTCCGCTTTTTCTCTTTAACATCAACAACAAGCAGATCATCAAACAATTTGATGTTGGTAACTGGTATGCAGGCGCACGCATTAATTATTCTCCCGATGGCAGCAAACTCTTGTTGCAGCAATTGTTTTACATCGACTTTGCTCCAAACAAAGACAGGGAAGTCAGGTTTGAAATTGCAGATGCGCAAAACGGAAAGGTGTTGTTTGAACTCGCAGAGGCGCATGACCTGAAGTTTATGCCTGATAGCAAAAGCCTGCTAAGTTTGCAAGGAGATGAAGTGAGCATCATCGATATTGCAAGCGGAAAAAGAACAGTCAGGAAAACGTTTGAAAATGCTTCGAACAGCCTCGATGCTGACCTCCAGGGGAGGTATATCGCTGTGGCAGTGCACCCTGAAGATAAACGTATGCTGGCAAATGTGGCTTCACTGCGCAAGGATAAAAAAGCACTGAAATTTGCTAAGTCGTTCAAGCAGATGGTGGTTATTCTTGATGCCAGCACCTTTGCAGAAGTTGCCACCATTCCGGAGCTCTATGACCAGATTTTCAGGCTGGAGTTTTCCGACAACGGAAAGTATTTGTTTGTCTACCACACCCCGCACACGCGGAAGGCAGCTTCAGCAACCCACGGCAGGCAAAGCTATGTGAGCATCATTGATGTGGCAAATAAGGAAGCCATGCGTACCACTTTTTTAAGTACATCTGATTTTGAAGCCTGTTTCAGAATGCATCCCCAAAAACCCATTTTCGGCATCGAAACGAAAGGTAAAAAGTTTCCGGAAATTCATCTGTACGATGTTTCAACCGGCAGTTTACTCGACAGATACGAACTTAGTTACAGGCTCTTCGAAAACATGGGTGAGGGCGAATTTAAAGGGGATGGACGCGCCAGTTTTGAATTTTTACCCGATCATTCGGTACTGATCGTATTTGGAAACCGACTTATACAATGGAAACCAACATGTTTAGAATAATGCTTTTTGCAGCTGTCCTGCTGCTTTATTACCCTGCCCATGGGCAGAAGCCAGTTAAGCTGTCCGAGACCAATGAAATCATTGCTTTCGCAAAAAAACAGCTCGATCAGGGATTGCAGGCCGATGGTGACATCACTGAGTTTGTTGTCAAAAAGCAAATCAAAGGACATTTCAATGTCGATTTGAGCTTTGATGAAAGAGGAAAGGTAGTTTCGGTTTATTTTGTTGATAAACAAGCACCTGACCTTCGAACGGTAACTGTTTTCAGAAATTACCTCAACGAATACAGCTTCAACATCAAAGCTCCGAAAGGCAGGAAATACAAATTCAATTACGACTTTAACTTTAACTAAATCAATTTGCCATGAAAAAAATGATTGTTGTTGTGTTTGCTTTGATGGCATCATTAGGGGTATATGCCCAGGATGATATGCCAGTGGTCTGGGAGAATAGGCTGGGCCACTCGATTGCCTTCACCGGAACGGGTACGGAAGAAACGGGATATTCCTATGCTGCTTCCGAAAAAGAATTTTCTCTGCTTGATAACAAAACCGGAAAGGTCATCTGGGAAAAGAAATTCAAGGACCTGGCTCCGAAACTCGGAAAAATTGATGAACTGATTCCTTTCTGGGACGCAAACACGCTTTTCCTTTTCGACCGGAAAATGGGTAAAGATGTGATGGCTTGCGTGGAACTTTCCACTGGCGAATACCTCTGGAGCACCAACCTCTATCAGGATGTGAACGAGGATATGATTGTGTATATTCCTGAACGTGATGGATTTGCAATTACACTTAAGGATAAGCTGGTGTTTGTAAAAACGAAAACCGGAGAAGAGCGTTGGTCAACATCAAAATTCAAAGGCGTTGTGGGACAAACCGTAGTGAGCAACGATGGATACATCGTTATGGTGAATTTCCAGCCTTCGCTGATAGGCGCCTTGTTTAGTGGGTTTAAAAATCAGATTATGAAGGTGAACCTCGAAAATGGTGACATTGTTTGGGAAAATACCTATGTCGGCCGTGCCGAACGTAAGGTGATCTCAAAAGAGTTTCTGTTCGACCTGAGCCTCGATAACAATAAGGTGTTTCTCAGGCTGAATGGTATTCAGGTGTATGATTATCAGACCGGAGCCGTGCTTTGGTCTGCGGCCTTTGACTATACACCGGAAAAACTCGTAGGTGCCCCAGCAGGCGCAAAACGCTTTGGCGTTTACAACACTGTTGCCGATCCGATTGTTGATGGCATGGATGTGTATGTGCTTGATATGTCGAGCAAGAAAAAACAGTTTATCAAAAAATACGACCTTAATTCGGGCAGGCTACTGTGGACTTCGCCTGAGATAAAGGACGGCGCCAGGGTAATTCCATCAATGTACCTGATGGGCGACAAAATTGTCCTGCAAATTGGAGGGCGTGTTGAAGCACAGGCCTATATATACAAACGTGAACGCAATGCCGATGGCAGCATTACCATTTATGAGGAAACAAGCATCACCTTCCCTGAGGTAAAGCCTTTTGGGGTGCAGGCCTTTAATACCAAGGATGGTTCCTATGCCTGGGAATCGGAGCGCTTCAGAAAAGGCATCACAAACATGATTTCTGTTGACGGAAAACTCATCGTTTGCAGTGGAAAAGCACTTTACTCTATGAACCCGGATAACGGATCGGAGAACTATGAGGTGCCAGCCGCCAAAGGTGGTGTTGGTGAAGCAACCATGATTTTTCCTCATAAAGACAAGATTGTTGTTGTTGGCGAGAAAGGCATTTCAACCTTTGATCCCACCAATGGCGATCTGTTGAATAGCGGGAAGTACAAAACATCTGCGCTTGATGCCTATTTTCAGGATATTGTAATGATGAAGACAGCAAAAGCCGATATTGCCGCGTTTGACCTCAATACAGGAAAGTACCTCGAATTTAAGGCGCGGACCGGGTCGAATACTTCGTTATCTACCACAGGCGACTATGTGTATGTGTACGAAAAGAAAACGGTTACCAAGCTGAAAACCAAGAATTAAACTACTTTAATTTGCGAATAAAAAAGCCGTCTCGTTCATTACACAGACGGCTTTTTGTTTGGTGTATTAGGCGGTTAACTTCGTTATTTCAGTTTTTCGGCTCCTTTAATGATTTCGTTTACAATTTCGGGGTCAAGCAGGGTAGTGGTGTCACCAAAGTCGGTGGTCTGACCTTCGGCTATCTTGCGCAATATGCGTCGCATGATCTTTCCAGACCTTGTTTTGGGTAATCCGCTGACAATTTGTATTTTATCTGGCTTGGCAAATGAACCAATGAAGTTGGTGACGGCCATCAGAATGGAATTTTTAATCCCTTCCTCCCCACCGGTACTGAATTGTTTACAGACCACATATGCATATATGCCCTGCCCTTTTATCGGGTGAGGATAGCCAACAACAGCAGATTCGCTCACCAGCGGGTGCTCATCGATGGCGTTTTCAATTTCAGCAGTTCCCAGACGGTGACCTGATACATTGATTACGTCGTCCACACGACCGAGTATCCTGTAATAACCATCCTCGTCGCGTTTGGCACCATCACCGGTGAAGTATTTTCCCGGAAACGCTGCAAAATAATTCTGTTTAAACCGTTCATGATCGCCCCAAATGGTGCGCGCAATACCAGGCCAGGGGAAATCAAGGCAAAGGTTGCCTTCAACGCTGTTTCCCATCAACTCCTTGCCTTCGGGATTAACAATCACCGGTTGAATTCCCATGAACGGGAGTGTGGCGTAGGAGGGTTTTGTCGGAATAATGCCTGCAAGTGGCGTAATCATAATGCCTCCTGTTTCGGTCTGCCACCAGGTGTCTACTATCGGACACCTGTCTTTGCCGATGTGGTCGTGATACCAGTGCCAGGCGTCTTCATTGATGGGTTCTCCAACAGTTCCCAACACCTTTAGCGAATCGAGTTTTTTTTGTTTCACCCATTCGAGGCCCATGGCCATGAGTGACCTGATGGCAGTTGGGGCAGTGTAAAATTGTGCAACCTGGTGCTTATCGACAATATCCCAGAACCGACCGGCATCAGGCCAGGTGGGTATTCCTTCAAACATCAGTGTGGTGGCACCACAGAGCAATGGCCCGTAAACCAGGTAACTGTGGCCGGTGATCCAGCCAATATCGGCCGAACAAAAGTAAATATCGCCATCTCCGTATTGAAAAACGTTTCTGAAGGTATAGGCTGTGTACACCATATATCCACCGGTTGTGTGCACAAGACCTTTTGGTTTGCCGGTGGAGCCACTGGTGTACAAAATAAACAGCGGATCTTCCGAATCCATTTCTTCGGCTTTGTGTGTGTCGTTGGCTGTTGCCATCAAATCATGCCACCACAAGTCACGGCCTGGTTTCATATTAATATTTTCACCAGTTCGTTTCAACACGATGGCCTTTTCAACACATTTGCAACTTTCCATGGCCTCATCGGAAATCTGTTTGATGGGAATGGTTTTTGCTCCTCTGTAACCACCGTCGGAAGTAACGAGAATTTTCGCACCGGCATCCATGATTCTTTCGCCAAGCGATTGTGACGAAAATCCAGCAAATATGATCGAATGAATAGCGCCAATCCTGGCACAGGCAAGCATGGTGATCACCAGTTCAGGGACCATGGGCATGTAGATGGCTACGCGATCACCCTTTTTTACTCCCAATGAAAGCAAGACGTTTGAAAACCTCTTTACTTCAGCGAATAATTCTTTGTACGTAATTGTGCGATAGGCTTCCTCAGGATTGTTTGGTTCCCATATGATGGCCGCCTGCTCGGCGCGGTGAAACATGTGACGCTCGAAAATATTCTCGGTAATATTGAGCTTTCCGTTGATAAACCATTTTATTTCAGGCTTTTCGAAATTCCATTCCAGGGTTTGGGTGTATTTCTTACGCCAGTAAAAGGTGTCGGCCAGGTTGCTCCAGAAGCCGGTAGGGTTGGTTACACTTTTTTGATATTCAAAAATATAACCACTAAGTGTTGAAATTTTCGGTACCATAGCTTGTTTTTAGGTGAGGTTGTTTGCGCTAAAATTACCAATAACTTCTTTAGATGAACCACAGTGAGGAAAATATTTTAGTATTCAGGAGCTTTAATATTGGTTTGAGGCCTGGTGTTTTTGACTGAAAGTGCTTGTCGCGGAAAAGTCCTTACAATCATTTGTGACATAAAATAACGCCTGTGAAAAGTGATTGTCACAGGCGTTATAGACTTGTAGTTCAGACTAAAACCTGATGTTCATGCCAAGCATCCAATGGAACGGCGCTTGCGGAAAATAGCCATCCATGGTATATGCCTGCTGATCGTAATAATATTTATACACCCATCCGTTGGTTTCATACAATGCACTGAAAAGGTTATTCAATGCCAGGTTAAATTCGAGGGTTTGAAATATGGATTGTTTCACTGTATATGCAATACGCATATCGCTGATAACATATGGATCAAGGCTTCTGTCATTGTTTGATGTGTTGTCGAGGAACTGACGGCTTATATAATTGGTGAGCAGATTGACTCCCAGGGCGCTGAAGGGTTGATAATGTATATGAATACCCGTGACAACCGATGGAGAAAAAGAAATATCCGTGGTGCCAAGGTTGAAACTGTATTGATAAGGCTGGTTATCCGGGTCATCCCAATAATTCCAGTTATCGACATATTCAGTAAATTGCTTGATTTTATTCTGACTTAAACTAAAATTGAAGCCCAGATCTAGGTTTACTGAAATCAGCCATGTAAGTGAATTCTCGATGCCGGCTCGGTAACTTTTAGGCACATTGGTCATGATTGCCGCACCCACATTATTGATTTTGCCTGTCAGCACAAGCTGGTTCGTGTAATCCATATAAAACAGGTTTGTTGAAAACCGGATCCTGGAAGTGGATAAACTATAGCCCAATTCTAAATCCACCAGCTGTTCGTGTTTGATGACCTGCCCCGGATCAGCATCACGGTACACCGACCTGTTGGGCTCCCTGTTCGAAGCTGCTACCGACACATAGCAACTGCTTTTTTTATTGATAGCATAGTATAAACCGGCTTTTGGGTTAACAAAGGTGAAGGCAGGATGCTGATCAATGGTACTCAAATCATCGTTGATGCCTTCCATCAGGTGGTCAATGTGCCGAACCTGAATGTCGACATAAGCATTTAGTTTACTGTTGACCTGATAGCTTGTCTTTGCAAAAATATTGGCATCAGTTTTCAGGCCGGTGCTATGGTACCAGCGGTGATCGTTTGATCCTGAAGAAGCAAACCGTGCCCAGCTTACCACCCCAAAATGATTTCCGTCATACTGACTCCAATTTCCTCCAAGCGTGAAGTTGACTTTGCCTGTTACATACTCAGCAGCAACAATCACGCCATAGAAGTTATTGTCGAGCCATTTCTGCTGAACCAGGTCAGTGTGTGTGATTGTGGTATCGCCCAGTTCTACCGGCGGCAGGGTGTAGTCACTTAGATTCTGGCTATTTTTCCAATTTTCATAATATCCCTTGCCTTTGGTAAGGAAGAGGGCGCCACTCAGGTGCAGTTTTTTGTTAAACTTATGGGCGAAATGAAGCTGGTAATAATCCTGCTGGTAATTGTCGGTTTGATCAGGATAATAGCCTGTAATATTGCCCTGTGCATCAGTCATTTCACCGGCAGGATTATAAGTCCGGTTGGCTTTCAGGCTGTCTTTCGGGTTGCCGTACCATGCCTGATAGGTCGTTTCGTAACCACCAGTTGCGATGAATTTAAGCAAGGTATTGGGGGTGGAGTAGGCGCCTGACAGGTAGTACGATTTGAGGTCGGCACGCGCGCGGTCAACATATCCATCGCTGCTGATTTTGCTCAGCCGGCCATTGAGTGTGAAGCCTTTTTTGCTTCGGCCGGTGCCGAATCTAACAGTTTCCTTGAATGTGTTGTAGGAACCTGCGGCCGTGCTAAGACCGGCAAAGGCATCTTCATCGGAAACATCGGTTTTAATATTGATGCTGGCGCCAAAGGCAGCAGCCCCATTTGTAGAGGTGCCGATACCCCGCTGAACCTGAATATTGTCGACCGATGAAGCAAGATCGGGCATGTCGACAAAAAAAACGCCATGTGATTCGGCATCGTTAACAGGAACGCCATTCATGGTAATATTAATACGCGTTTCGTTGCTTCCACGAATACGCAATCCGGTGTACCCAATGCCTGTTCCGGCATCGGAGGTTACCACCAGCGATGGAGTGGTTTGAAGCAGATAGGGCAGGTCGCTTCCGAGGTTTGTTTTTTCAATCATTTTTCCATCAACCTGGGCATAGGTCAATGGAGCATTGTTGCCTGCCCTGCTGGCTTTTACGACTACCTCATCACTCAGATAAACAGCCTCGGCCAGGCTGATCATCAGGTCCTTTTGGGTGGGAATGCTGATTTCTGTGTGATACGTCTTGAAACCGATAAAACTCACCACAAGCTGATGTTTCCCTTTGGGTAGGTTTTTGAAAACAAAGTTGCCATCCTGATCCGAAACCATCCTTGAGTGATCGTCGAGCATGATGTGTGCTCCCGGAACGGGTGAATTGTCCGTTGCAGCGACAACCTTGCCGGAAAAACTAAACTGCGCCTTGCCCAACAGCGGAAACAAGATCAACAGAACGCAACTGAAATAAGTGTTAAATTTCATAACATATTGATTTAATTGTGTTAAAATATTAAATCAATAGAGGAATACTGATCGGCTCTTCTTCTTCCCTTCGCCGGTATTACCCGTATCAGGTTCAAAGGGTATGATCTCAGCCTGTCTTTATGTTGCGAAAGCAACTAAGGCACCCCTATTTGATATAGCAGGGCAAAAGTAAACAGAAAAATGCTGACACGGCCACGCTTATCCATGATTTTCCGATTTTACCTATATTTGTCTGATAATCTGCACAAGCATGAAGGTACTGATTTTGAACGGACCTAACCTGAATATGCTCGGAAAGCGGGAAAAAGTGTTTTATGGCGAGCAGTCATTTGATGCCTTTCTGCCTGAGCTTAAGGAACAATTTCCTGATATCGAACTCACTTACAAACAGACGAATGTCGAGGGTGAACTGATCAATTGGCTGCAGCAGGTTGATGGCAATTATGATGCAGTTGTAATTAATCCGGGTGGCTATGCGCATACTTCAGTTGCTTTGGCTGATGCGCTCAAGATTGTTGTTGCCCCCGTTATCGAAGTGCATATATCGAACATTTTTGCCAGAGAACCATTCAGGCATGGTTCATTGACCGGGGCGCAATGTCAGGGATGTGTTACGGGTTTTGGGTTGAAAGGCTATGCCCTCGCCATTGAAAGCATCAGGCGATAATAGGGTTCCTATTGAAACAGGTGTTGATGCAACTCGCTGAATTTCCGTTTTCCCAGTAAAAAATATTCAACTGCGATATTTCTTTTATATACACAGCTTACTTGTTGTTGCTTAAGTTTTTTGCGCCTGGTATACAGGCTGGGAATTTTCCGGTAAAAGTGCATATGTGCCCGAAACACAGCGATAAAATGCGCGAATCCACCTTGAACTAGAAATTTGAGACTTGCCGCACCATCAAGAAACAACCTTGTTATGATTACCGGGAGTAATTTTTGGGTTGGTAAATTCTTAAACAACAGGGATAAGTTGTTCCTGAAATTGTAATAGGTTTTCCGTGGAGAGATTTTTGGCAGTGTGCCGCCACCAATGTGATAAACAGCTGATTGGCCACAATACATGATTTTATAACCATTGTTTTTAAGCCTCCAGCAAAAGTCAATTTCCTCCATATGGGCAAAAAAACCATCATCGAGGCCGCCAAAGCGGTGATATAGGTCGGCGCGCACAAACATACATGCCCCGCTTGCCCAAAAAACCTCAGCAATGTCATCAAACTGACCGGCATCTTTTTCGAGGTGATTAAATATTCTCCCACGGCAGAAGGGGTAGCCAAACCGATCGATGAAGCCGCCACCGGCACCGGCGTATTCAAAATGTTCGGGCGAAACATGCGAGAGTATCTTTGGCTGGCATGCAGCAATGGATGTATCCTTATCCATAAGTGCAACAATCGGCTCAATCCACCCTGGGCTTACTTCGATATCTGAGTTAAGCAATACATAATATTCTGCCTCAATCTGGCCCAGTGAAAGGTTATAGCCTGTAGTAAAGCCGCCGTTTGTGGGATTACAAATCAGCTTCACTTCAGGGAAATGGCTTTTGAGCATCTCAACGGAACCATCTGTTGAAGCGTTGTCGGCAACATATACCTCACCTGATGGCCTGCTGTTTGAAATCACTCCGGGTAAAAAGTTTTCGAGCAGCGACTTCCCATTGAAGTTCAATATTACGACAGCAACCTTTGTCATGAAAAGTCAATTGATTTTTTGTGTTTCCATCTGCGGTGCGACCAGAGCCAGTTATCTGGATTTTGACGAATTGCATTTTCCAACAAAGCAATATATTCCCGGGTAATTTCTTCGACTGCAGTTTCTTTTGGTTCGAGGCTGATTGTGTGGATTGTGATCTCGTAATAACCCCGTTTTATTCGCTGAATATCAAAAAACAACACAGCATAATCCAGCGCCTTCGAAATTTTTTCAACACCCAAAAAAAAGGCTGTTTCCTGATGTAAAAATGTAGCCCAGAAATTGGATTCGCCTCGTGTTGGTGTCTGGTCCGAAGCAATTACAACCGCGTTTAACGTATCGTTTACCCTCGATAAAACCCTGAATGTTTTCTTATAGTCGATGAGGTTGGGTGAGTGAAATCGTACCCTCAGTTGTGTCATGTAGTTGTTGAATAACGGATCATGAATGGGTTTTATAACCGCGTAGGCATTGTGCTTTGTCGATAAGGCGATCTTTTTTCCAAGCCATTCCCAGTTGCCACAATGACCGATGGTGATAAAGATGCTTTTGCCAGATTGATACAGTTGTGTAAGAATTTCAGGATTTTTTATGATCATCCTTTTGTCAACTGTTTTTCGGGTAATATGCTCAATTTTAATAAATTCCAATACAATGTCAGCGAGATTTCTATAATACTTCCGTGCAATTTGTTGTCTTTCATATTCCGTTTTCTCAGGAAAGCTATTTCGAAGGTTTTCTATGGTAAC
The DNA here is from genome assembly GCA_018816765.1 of Bacteroidota bacterium. Lineage (GTDB taxonomy): Bacteria > Bacteroidota > Bacteroidia > Bacteroidales > F082 > UBA6192. Next base: position 2,235 of record JAHIUX010000077.1, on the reverse strand, counting down.
CTGACGTCGATAGCGAACGACATAATAAATCACAACAAAGAGAAAGTCGGAGAGCAAATACAAAAGCCAGAATGGCATCAGCGCCAAAAACCAGAGTATTCCACGTAAAATTGTAAACGCGATTTTGTTCATCCTTGCAAGACAATAGCCATTAAGCGCACAAATGTACGTTCAATTTCTGAGAAAAAAGCCATACCATTCGGGCGTGATGATTCAGGATTAACGTGGGTGTTTGTAATAATCGGTGGCTTTGTTACCCCAGGTGTCTTCAGGTTTGATATCATCCACGCTCGAAGGATCCCAGGTGCGTTTATAGATGTCTAACTGCCAACGATAGTTTGAAAGTTCGCCGATAGCATCGGAATGAATCAGCACAAAATCGTTGGTAACCATGTCTTTACTATAAAAAACAAAGCGTTTGTTGCGTTGATCTTCAAGGGTATAATACTGCCAGATTTCATATGGATATGCCCCTGGTTCATTGTAACTTTCGGTAAGTAAGTTGGGAGGGCCATACTTAAGGTAGACGCGGCCCCGGTCTGTCTGGAACCCTTTTTTGGTGGGGGTTTTGTAAGCTGCATTTACCTTTTTAACTTCATTATAATATTTTTCCCACTCGAGGGTCGGATTCAGGTTGTTGCGGTTATACCAGAAATTATACAGGTATTTCTGCATATAATTAACATCCCCAGAGGTGATTAAACTATAAGCGAAATTCCGTTCTGCTTCAGTTGAGATGGGCGACAGGCAAAGCAGGCAATTTTTCAAGGTGTCAATCTGGGTTATCTTGCTGGCAAACGTATTGTTGATGTTTACTGAGGCAATATCACCAAGGTTAACTTCAACATTTGGATTGCTGCGCTGAAAAAAGATTTTATTTATCGCCTCAAGCTTGTTTTGGGCATTTCTCACTTCGATAACCAATCGATAGTTTCCGGAAGGAAGTTTTGAGATGTCCATTTTTTGTAACAGAATTGCAGCAGGAGCGGTAATCATTTTTTTTCTGGTAAAGTACTCGAGCATCCGCTTTGAATTTTCAAACGACTCGATGTAGTAATTTACCATGAATGGCTTATCTACACCCAAAACCTTATCAGTGTGGTAAACTTCGCAATAGAAATTCAGTAGGTTGGCACTTTCAGGATAGAATGCATACACCATAGGTACAAGGTCATAACCGCTTTTTGAAAGCATGTTTTCGTTAGTGGTTTTGTTGTATTCCTCAACAAGTTGAATGCCCGACATTTGAATGCTGTCGTTCGAAAAATTGAGCGATATTTTTTCAAAGGTGTTAAAGCCTGGTTTACTGCTGTTCACATCGGTGATTTTTATTTCAAGGTCATATTCTCCGTTAGGGAGGCTGAAGCGTTGCTGATCGATAAACCCAAAGTTTGTTTTCAGTGTATCGTTAACAACAGGGCTATGCAGTTCATATTTGGCAAAGTTTTTTATTTCATCTTTCTGCCTGAAGATCATCACAACCTCAATCGATGCCTGATAATCATTGTCATTTTTTTGGGCAAAAACCACACTTTTACCTTCAACGGCAAGGTAAGTTTCAACAAACGGACCCTGGTCAGGAATAAGAAAACCGGCATATGAAAAATAAGCTTTCAGGCTTTTCTCTTGTGCTGATGCGAAACCAAATGTGCTGATCAACAGGGCTAATAGTAATAGTTTCTTCATTTCTATAATCATTTAGACTAAATAGGGTCATCAATTACAAACAAAGATAACCTTAACACATTGATAATTCAATATACATTAAGAATACGGTAATCGGGCATAAGTTTGAGGCATAACGATTGCTGTTGTTTTTTTTCGCTTGCTGTTGACCGGAGAGAAATTTTTGTAATTTTGCAGCGGAGGAATGGCAGAGTGGTCGATTGCGGCGGTCTTGAAAACCGTTGAGGTGTCAAAGCCTCCAGGGGTTCGAATCCCTCTTCCTCCGCATCAAGACAGCGGCTTTGTAGTCGCTTTTTTTGTCGGTTGTGGAATTGTAGCTGGAGAGATGGCAGAGCGGTTGAATGCGGCGGTCTCGAAAACCGTTGTCCGCCTTACAGTGGACCGGGGGTTCGAATCCCCCTCTCTCCGCAGACTTTTTGGATGGCCCGTTTGCGGGTCCAATTACTGAGAAAGGGTAACCCATGCTTGCATGAGGTTACCCTTTCTCAGTAATGGGAATGGCCGGAGGCCACATCCAAAAAGTCTGAACCTCACCCCAAAGGATCAGCG
>JAHIUX010000076.1 GCA_018816765.1 Bacteroidota bacterium | reverse complement strand
CAGGATATTGCTGGTATTTACAACTGGAAAATCAACCTATATGAACGGCAATTTCCTGAAAATAGTTTTGGAATGCCGGATTACAACCAAAGTATTTATGGCGTAAACTTTACACCGCCAGGCTGCGAAACCATATCTCTGGGTTTTTTGTCGAATGGCCGCATGAGCAGTTACAACCCTGATATTGCAAATGCTTTCTTTAGGGCAGGATTTGTTGAATCCTGGGGGCGTGGCACAATTAAAATTATAGAACAATGTAAAGAACACGGTTTGCCAAAGCCTGAATTTGAAAATAGTGGAAAAGATTTTTGGGTGATTTTCAGTAAAGATATTTATAATGAAATTTCTTTAAAGCGACTGGGCTTAAATGAGCGTCAAATTAAGGCAGTGTTATATGCAAAAGAAAACAACAGGATATCAAATAAAGAGTACCAAAGTATCAACAATGTATCGAAAAGGACAGCGACCAATGATTTAACAGAATTAGTTGATAAATTTAAGATACTTAATAAGATTGGAACTTCCGGTGCAGGAATTTATTATAAACTAATGGGGCAATAATGGGGCAACAGAAGGTACTCTTTGAATATTAAGAATAAGATTATCAACAACTTGACTAAAAGCAAAATGGGCAATAATGGGGCAATAAAACTATGCCATCGCACACAGCCAAGCACATCCCGATGAAGAAATCGGGAAGAGCTTGTCTGTTTTCCGTCGCTTTTTTGCCGACCCGAAAAAAACTAATTTTTTCGGAAACCGCAGTGCTTCGATTGAAGTTTTGTGCTAAAATTCCGCCACTACGCCAAGCCGCAAACCGTTGGCAACAACTATACAACCAACAATATGACAACCATTGAAAGTAAGAAGGTATTGATAGCAAGAAATCTAATTTTGGTTCTTCTGACACTTCAATGCTCATCTTGCATTGGACAAGTGAAAGAAAAATCTATTAATGATACAATAGAAAATGAAGCCAGCACCCAACCATTCATTTTAAAACAAAGTACGACCTTTCCGCAAATTCACACCAACTTAAATGGAATGGTCAGAGAGTTTGTAAGGACAATGTATCAGGACAAAAAAGGGAACTATTGGTTTGGGACAAATGGAAATGGGATTATCCGCTACGATGGACAAACACTTGAAGGAGTTTCAATCGAAGGAATCCGCCCATTTAATGTTGTTAGAGAAATCGTTGAAGATAAAGCAGGAAATGTTTGGTTTGGGACTGACATTGGACTCATAAAATACGATGGTGAAAAGTTTACACAGTTTTCAAAAAAAGAAGGCTTGCAGGATGATGAAATCTGGGGTTTAACAATTGACAAAAGCGGACTAATGTGGGTTGGTTCAATAGGCGGGGTTAGTCATTTTGATGGAAAAAAGTTTACACCTTTATTGTTGCCAGATACAAAGGTTGAAAATCCAAACTCCATGCTTTCCGATAAATTGGTTTTTAAATTTATGGAGGACAGAAATGGAACGATGTGGCTTGCTACCGATGGAAATGGAATTTTCAAATACAAGAATGGCGAATTCATTCATTTAACATCTGAAAATGGACTAACCGACAATAATGCTGCTGATATTCTAGAAGACAAACAAGGAAATATCTGGATTGGAACTTTTTATGGTGGTGTGAGTAAATATGATGGTAAAACATACACTAACTTTACAAAGGATGGGATTATTGAAGGTGTAGAAACTTACAATCTTTATGAAGATAGCCGAGGGAATATTTGGTTTACGGCAGAAGGTTATGGTGTTTACCGCTACGATGGGGCCAATTTCACTCAATTCACAACCGACAATGGCTTAACCTCCAACATAGTTCAAAGTATTTTCGAAGACAACAAAGGACAAGTTTGGTTTGGAACCTGGCAAGGATTAAGTCTTTATGATGGACAGAAAATTATGAATGCTAAAGACAAAGAACCTTGGACGAACTAAAAATAACTGTTGCTGATAAGGGGTTTGCGATAGCAGTGGTTCCGTGCTACGCAGACACATTTGTGGTTAATCAAAGTTTGGTTCTCCGCATCAACATTTGTGGTGAAAATCGCCACCTTCGCCAAGCCCGAAACCGTTGGCAGTAATAATAAAAGATGAGCATCGTAATAGAATATTACCCTGAAAATGCATCAAAAGAAGAATTGACTGAATTTTTGAAACAGGAAAATTTTCAGAAGTGCGACTATTTTCTAAAACCATTCCCAAAAGGGACTACCTATCTCAGTTGGTTTGAGCAAAAAGACTACAAATCCATTGACGGACTAGAAGCGGTAATTTATCCCGATAAAGAGAATTCAAAAAAAGGTTGGAGTTGATAAAATGGTAAACCTCAGGAGGTTTAAGACGGGATGATGTTGTAAGCAATCGCAGAAAGACATTAAATAAATTAATTATTTTTGAAAGAAAAAAACATGACAAAGGAGATTTTTCAGATTCAGATTGCATTGAAGGAATTCAAACCAAAAATATGGAGAAGAATACTGATTCCCTCAGACTACTTGTTGTCGGATTTTCATATGGTTATTCAGAAAACGATGGGATGGACAAATTCTCATTTACATCAATTTATTAAAAATCGGACTTTTTATACAGTGCGACTGCAAGAAGATGATTTTTGGGATGAAATGGACAATGTGGATTACAAAAAAATGAAAATATCTGATTTGTTAAATAAAGAGAAAGAGAAAATTGTCTATGAATATGACTTTGGTGATAGCTGGGAACATGTTATTGTCTTAGAAAAGATACTTCCGAAAGATAATAACCTAAATTATCCCGTCTGTCTGACAGGAAAAATGAATTGTCCACCGGAGGATTGTGGAGGTGTTTGGGGATACACTGATATGCTGGAAGTGTTAAAAGACCCAGACCATAAAGAATATGAAAGTTTTATCGAATGGCTTGGTGAAGAATTTGACCCGGAATTTTTTGATAAAAACAAGATTAACAAATTGTTGGGACAATAAAATAATAGATTTTTGAACTTCAGATGAGTGTAAAGCTAAAGATAACAATCGAGCATGCGGCTCCGCCAGGTTTAGCTGACGGACTGCGCCTCTCTCACCATCTGCCCATGACGAGACGGTTCGTTAACAATGGGAAATCGTGGTGAACCTTGGTAATGCGTGCTGACATTGTAGTAATACGACTCACTGTCAGTGAACGGCAACCAGGTCAGCCTGTACCGGAAAGGCAACAAGTCGCTGGTGACCTTGTAGCTGTTTAAATCAACACCCGCACAGCTACCTCCGTAGCAACAAGGCTGTAAGGTTTAATGGATTTAATTTCAATTGGCGCTGTTTCGCATGGTGCATGAATGCCTGCAGTATGCTTTGTTTTGCAACAGAGGAATTCCTTTCATTGGCATTTCTTTCAATGAAATCAATGCAATGAGTGCAAACGCGACTGTGATTATTTTGCCATGAATAAGGTAGAAATTACCGTGTTACTGATTTATGTTTATGTTGCAAAAAGCCTGGTTTTTTTCTACCTTTGAGATCATAATTTATTATGCTTCGATTGTCCTGCAAAAGGCGTGTGATTTACGGTTTTAAACCCTGAAAAAAAAAACCTGTACCATGAAACAATGCTTCCTTATTCCTGTTATTTTCTTGAATTTGTTGCTCAACGCACAGACCACATTTGAAAAAAGATTTGCCATTCATATTCAATCAACTGCCCACAGAGTTGTTCAACTTTCAGATGAATCCTATGTTATCGCCGGCGACGACCGCTACTGGGAAAGTTCTGACCCACAAGATTTTGTACTTATAAAACTGAATAAGAAAGGCGAATTGCTGTGGTCAGAGAATTATGGTTCAATGGATTATGAAACCTTGAATGATATGAAACAGACCTATGACAAAGGCTTTGTTATGCTTGGATACACAGTAAAGAACCTGATGGATGAATCCGATATATACCTTGTTAAAACAGATTCTACGGGCAAGTTAGTCTGGGAAAAAACCTTTCCTTTTCTTGGCCGGGATACCGGTAAATCCATCGTACAAACAAGCGATTCGGGTTATATGGTGACCGGAATAAGCAATGTTCATGTTGGTTATACAGATGTAGACAGGCTGTTGATCATGCGCCTTGATAAATATGGTGAAATTATATGGCGAAAGGCCAATGACAATCAGTATGCCGGTGGACAGTCAATCATTCCATCCAATGATGGTTGTTATTATGTATGTGGTTATACAAGGTGTGAAAACAACGATTATTTCAATATCATGCTAAGTAAGTTTACTGCTGAAGGAGATTCCCTCTGGTCCAGAAATTACGGCGATTACCAAAGAGAATATGGAATGTCGGTTAAACAGCTGAAAAACGGTGACTTAATCATTGCCGGTTACCGTGTTGATACTTTGAGTTACTCTAGTGTAAATAGTTATTTTATTAAATGCAACGCTGAGGGAGATACCTTGTGGACACGTGAATTTGACGGAGTCGGCTATGATATTTCGTACGAAGTTGAGATTACCAGCGACAGCTGCCTTGTGTTTGTGGGTTTTGGCGAAATGGTTGAGAAGGATAATTATGATGCGTATCTGTTGAAAATTTCGTTGGATAATAAAATCATCTGGAAGCAGGAATATGGCGGAACAAGCACGGAATTTGGCAGGGATGTCATACATACAAAGGATGGCGGGTTTATGATGTGTGGCATAGCACTTGACTTTTACTTATCAGGTTATAACTCAAGGGGGATTTATCTTGTTAAAACAGATAGCCTCGGTCAGATAGCCTACACTAGCCTTGCTGAAAATAAGCCTATGCAATTTAACCTGTTTCCCAATCCCGGGAATGGTGACTTCAGCATACGTACGAAGGAGCCGGTTTCTGCAATTGAAATCATCGATATGTACGGAAAACAAAGGTATTATGAAGCCCTGAGACCTTCTCAGACTGAATACACCTACAGGGGAAGGAAACTCAACAGTGGGTGCTATATCATTAAAGTGTCCAACCGGCAAGGCTTTTCTTCATGCACACTCATCGTTGAATAAACCCGGAAGCCATTTCAGCATCAACAATGTAGTTGAGTCGCAGCCGAATTGGAGAGTTTAATGCAAGGCTTTTTGGGAAAAAGAAAACGTAACCGTGACGTATTGTTACGCTTTGAAATGAAGGTGGTAACGGTTTGTCACCCATTAAATTTGTGTTAAAATTGCTTGCCGAGGCCCCAACTGAGATTTATAAAGAAAAAAACCAATGATATGCGACGACAACAAAGGGATTGTCCGCCATTGGGGAACAATTGCCGGTAGCACGGGAAAGGAAAATGAAGCATAAACAGGAAAGAGGCTCATAATTCCTTGGCGTGCAAAAAAACCTGGTAAAAGGATAAAAGAGAAATTGTTGATCAGCGCACCACCACCTCCTGAAAATCTCCCAGCCCTTCCATCTTTTCTATGCACTTTGTACCTGTTGGCCGGGAATTATGAAGTAAATTTGAGTGCATAAACCACTTCAAAAACCGAAATCCCCCATCCATAAACCCATGAAAACCATCACCTTGTTTGTTATCCTTGTGTGCTGTTCCGCTTCGTTGTCGGCGCAGCAGGCTGCCACTACATCTGCTGACCTTGTTGGTCTTGCGCAATCACTGTATATGTCCGGCGACTTCAAGGGCTCTGCCTTTGCCTATGCAGATGCCTTTAAGGCAAAGGGCGGGAAGGCCACCGCAAACAAACATTACAATGCGGCCTGTTCGTGGGCACTGGCCGGCTACCCCGACAGCGCCTTCGCCAACTTGCTGTTTATCGCAAACCACATGAACTACGCCAACTTTGGGCATATGAAGTCAGACCCTGACCTGGTGTCGCTGGCTGCGGATGCGCGCTGGGCGCCCTTGCTCGAAACAGTGATGGCCAACAGAAAGCAGTCCTTTCCCGGACTGGAGATGCTCACGGTGAACAGGCACCAGCTGGAGGTGGTGATCAGCGGGCGCGAAAACGCACAAAATGGAAAGCCGGTGATTGTGTTTGAAAATGGCCGTGGGACCGATTTGGCCTATTGGCTTCCCATCATCCGGGAAGTGTCAAAAGAACAGGTGGCATTCGCCTACAACAGGCCCCGCATTGGCTGTTCGGAGGATGACAACCAGGTGCCGACCATCGACCATATCGTGGAAGTGCTGCGACAGGCGCTGCGTGCAAAAGGGCTGGAGCCGCCTTACCTCTTTGTCGGGCATTCCTGGGGTGCCGCCTACATCAGGTGCTATGCGTCCTTCTATCCCGATGAGGTGGCCGGACTGATCTTCGTCGACCCGCACGACTTCGTGAAAAAACCGGGTGGGGGCAGCCTGCCTTACCGTGAAATTGGCTTGACCCAAAGCCAGATCGACTCGCTCTTTGCTTCCTACGACAAATCCGCTGACGAATACATGGCGCAGGGCCCGGCTTTTGTAGTTGAAGAAATGAAGGCGCAGCGAGCGTTCAGCAAAACAGGCTACAACCTCATCGCCCGCAATCCCTTGCCCGATGTGCCGGTGCATTTTATCATGGCCGGCGGCTATCCCGCCGGTGCCAGTGAAAACGAGGCCCTGTACGACCATGAGAAGTTGTTCAGGATCAACAACAACATCATGATGAAGAGCTGGATCGCCCTGATCGACCCGCTCAGCTACGGGAAGTTCTTTTATTGCTCACATTCAGGCCATATGGTGCAGCAGGATGACCCTGACATCATCATTGCGAGCATCAAACTCGCCCTGAGTGATTACCGGAAAATCGTAAAAGAAAAACCATCCGGTCAGTAATGCTGCCGCATCCTTGGCCAGGCCATCAAGGTGTTTCTTTCGGCGATACACGTCAAAATTGGATAACTTTGCCCTATGAACAAACTGATCATCATCATTACCATGGCCACCATGTTTATTGCATGCAAGGCCACACAAAAACATGCCACTGAAATGGAAACTCACACAGCTGATGAGACCGGAAACACTCCGGTTAACGACACCACACCCAGGGTGACCGGGGTGGGAGGGATCTTTTTTTTCTGCGAAAACCCGGAAGAGACAAGGTCCTGGTATGCCAAAAACCTCGGACTCGAAGTGAATGAATGGGGCTCAACCTTTGCCACACGCAATGTGGACAAGCCCGAAGAAATCAATTACCTGCAATGGAGTCCGTTTAAGAAGGGCAGCAAATACTTTGCCCCTTCGGCAAAGGCGTTCATGATCAACTACCGTGTGCAAAACATCGAAGGACTTGTCAGTAAACTTCGTGAAAACGGCGTCACCATCCTCGACACCATCGAGACCTTTCCCTACGGCAGGTTCGTGCATATCATGGATGCCGAAGGAAACAAGATCGAGCTCTGGGAACCAGTTGACAGTGGTTTCAGTGAAACAGGGGATACTGAAACAAAATAAGGCAGCTCAGACCTTGGCTGATGAACAGGGATACAATGGCCATGAGAGGCGATAACACCTTCTTTTCAGCGTGTAAACAGCTTTTTAACCTACAAACGAACCAGTGGATAAACAGAAAAAAATTGATCCGGAACAGGCCGAAAGGCTGATCAGTGCGCTGAAAGCACGCTTTGCCAAACACATGCAGCGCCACAGCGGCATTGCCTGGGAAAAGGTGGAAGCCCGGCTGAAGGCTACCGGCGAAAAGCTGTGGTCGCTGAACGCGATGGAAGAGAGTGGGGGCGAGCCGGATGTGACGGGCACCGACCCTTCAACAGGAGAATTTATCTTCACCGATTGTGCAGCCGAATCACCCGGTGGCCGGAGAAGCTTGTGCTACGACAACGAGGCGCTGGCGTCGCGCAAGGCGTTTAAACCCAAGGGCTCGGCCATGGAAATGGCAGCTGCCATGGGCATCGAGCTGCTGACCGAAGCACAATACCGTGAGTTGCAGCAATTCGGTATTTTCGACAGCAAGACATCAAGCTGGGTGAAAACACCGGAAGAGATCAGGGCGCCCGGAGGTGCACTCTTCTGCGATCGCCGTTACAACCAGGTGTTTGTGTACCACAACGGCGCTGAATCCTATTATGCCGCCAGGGGATTTCGCGGCAGGCTAAATGTATGAGTGAAACAGCAAAGCTGCATCAGCGCTGCAGATCATTCATTCCCAAGCCCACTAATTGATTTTTCTGAGGCTCTCGATGTAGTAATACCTGTCAAATTTCAACTCGTACAAGCCATCCCCGCTGAGTTTAAACTGCTCCAGCATGCCGGAAGAAGTGTTCTGGTAATTGACATTAAACCTGATCAGGTGATCCTTCAGGATGGTGAGGTTTTTTACAGCTACATTCACGCTAAAGGCGTAGAGCTTTCTTTGGTCGACACAATCAGAAACAAAAATGGAATAGTAATAGTTCTCTTCATAATAGGAGACTGGCTTAAAATAGTAGTAACCGACAATCAGGCTGGTATCGTGAAGAAAAGATGCTGACCCGATTTTAAACTTTGAACCGATATCTGTTGAATACAGGATGCGCGTCTCTACTCCATCTTTGGTCAGCCACAACTCATTTCCTTTGTTATTTAAGGTGCCAAAATCCCGTGTTGGTTTACCGCTTCCTGCAGCAGCAGTGCCTGTTTTTGTCTGGGTATTGTTCACTACGGCCTTTGGCCTGGAAGGCTTCTCTTCAGCGGGTACAGGATCATTCCCGTCGCCCGGAATAAAGTAAAAATCACCATCGAGGGAAGATGAATACCAGGGCACCTGGTTTCCGTTAGAGGTAGCCGAAACCGCCCTGGCCGTATTTTTTACGATTTCTTCAATGGTAAGTCCCGGAATGCTGATGTTTTTCAATAATTGACTGGTAAACAGTCCATTCTTTCCCTTGATGTTATCGGAAGCCGTTGCTCCGGGCGCTGTTGCATACACGATGATAGAGCCCCTGGGGTGGTTTGAAATGGCAAGTCCCCTGGTAGGACTGCGCGTGAACTTGCTGGGGTTGTCGCGGCATGCATCGAGGATGATGATGTTGCACCTGTTTCCGGCCGATTCCATTTGTTCAAGCACATTGTAAACACCCACACAGCGGTCCTTCACCTCGTAAATGGCGTTAAAATCGGTGTTTACCGGAACAAGGTAATTTTCATGCTCAACCTGCACCCCGTGGCCGGCATAATAAAACAGTGCAACGTCGGAGGTGTTGATGGCAATGCCAAAATCGGCTATGGCCTTGTCGAGTCCGGCCTTGTCGACATCTGTTTTCACCGTGGTCTCAAAACCGAGCGAAGCCAGCAGTTTTCCCATCTCATTCGCATCATTCACCGCATTTTTGAGCTTTCCTGTGGCATAACCGGCATTGCCGACCACCAGCGCCACCTTCTTTTCCGGTTTTGTTTCAGCGGTTCGCTTAAACCCACGGTCGCCCTCTGTAGGTACAAATTCGCAGGAAAAGTTTAATAAAAGGGCCAGCAGCAGCAATATGCGGCTGAGTGTTGATTTGTTATACCTGATCATACCCTGTATGTTTGTAAACCCCTTACAAATATAGGATAATAATACCTTGTGTATGAGCAAAAAAAATGACTGAAAAGCCAATTTGCATTAACCCGGACAGAATTGATGAAAAATAAAAAAGCCACCTTTTCGGGGTGGCTTTCATGTGATCCGTCCGGGATTCGAACCCGGGGCCCTATGCTTAAAAGGCATATGCTCTACCAGCTGAGCTAACGAATCATTTCGTTTTGGAGGTGCAAAAGTATAAAAAAATCGGTTTAACAACACCTAATCGCTACAAATTTCCCCTTTTTTAGTGATTTAATGCAGGTTTTTTGAAATGCTGTTCATTTAAATAGTTGTATTACAAGAAAATATTCCCGCAGCACACCTTACTCTAAAATACCTTTTCCCTGCCGGGTGATTTCCCATTCATCATTGGTGCAATCGACAATGGTGCTGGGCTGGTTGCCACCGGCTCCGCCGTCGATCACGATATCGACCTGATCCTTGAACACATCATGGATTTCTTCGGGGTCGGTCATGTATTCGATGAGGGTGTCCGCGTCGTGGATGGAGGTGGTGAGCAGGGGATGGCCCAGCTCCTCCACCAGGACGGAGATGATTTCGTTGTCAGGAATCCTGATGCCCACGGTCTTTTTCTTGCTCTGGAAAATCTTCGGGATATTGTTGTTGGCTTCCAGGATGAAGGTGAAGGGTCCGGGCAGGTTTTTCCGCATCAGCTTGTACACCTCGTTGTTGATGGGCTTGGTGAACTCCGATAACATACTCAGGTTGTTGAAGATGAACGAAAAGTTGGCCTTTTCTTTCTTCACGCCTTTCAGCTGGGCAATGCGGTCGACGGCTTTTTGCTGGTAGATGCTGCAACCCAGCCCATAGACGGTATCCGTAGGGAAAATGATGATGCCACCGTTTTTCAGCGAATCCACAACCATCCTGATGTGCCTGGGTGCCGGATTCTGAGGAAAGATCTTAATCAACATACACGCTATTTTGTGGTAAAATTAGTGTTTAATCACCAACGACAATGCGTTCAGGCTGATTAGTTTTACAGCTGCTGACGGAACCAGTCAATGCTACAGGGATGATTACACCTTATTTACTTAAAGAAAGTGTAGATTCCGGATCGGGTGGGGGAGCGGCAAACGGCTGCCGGTGACAAAAGGGCACAAAAAATGGGTAAGCTACTTATATCGCACCGCTCAACCGCCTACCCTTGCTCCCTTCCGGACCTGGGGGAATTCAGCAGGAGCTGGTCGTATAAGACTTACCCGCGGCAAAACTACGACCATTCTGAGGTTTGTGCAAGAAAAAGGATGCAAATTTTCGCGAGATGTTGGAATTTCTTATGTTTGCATACTGGCGATGGTGAGTTGGCGCCTGACTTAACGCAATATGCACAAACAAATCGATTTTTGGATTGTAGGCCTGGTCACGGGTTTCTTTGGCGGATTGCTTACCTTTCTGCTGTTGTTTGTCGTAAACCTGCTTGTCAACAACAACTACTCCTTCGTTTTCGGAACCGTTTATTTGGCCCCGGCATTTTTTATGGCCTATGCCTGCGCACGCCTGCGCGGGAAATATGGCTCGGGCGTGCTGTCATACGGCAGCGGCTTCAGGCTTTCGTTGCTCACCGGACTGGTGACAGCACTGGTGATGTCGGTTGCCATCTATTTTGTATACACCTACTTATATACCCCGACACTGAGCTACAGGCTTGGCCGGCTTGAGTCGGAACTGGTGGGCAAACAGGCCACAGCCGGCTATGCGGCCATCGCCGAAAAACAGCAGACACTCCGGAACCTTATGAGTCCACTAAACCTTTCGCTGCTTTTCGCAGCCGTAAATCTTGCCCTTAGTCCGGTTTATGCTGTGATAATTGCTATCTTTGCCCGTAGGAAAAACAGGTTTCTCGAATGAAGCATTTTCCAGGTAACAATGAGTGTTATTAACCAATATCATGTAGTATGTTTCCATTAAATCAATCCCTGAAAATAGGTGCGTTGACCGGATTAATCCTGGTTGTTTACACCGCTGTAATTTATGCTGTTGATGCCAACATCTTCACCATTGCATTCGCCATCATCAACGGACTGGTGGTTTTTGGCTTTATGATTTTTGCTGCCGTCATGGGCATGCGGAGGATGCGTGACCTGGAACTCGATGGAAAATTCAATTACCTGCAGGCCCTCGTTGCCGGATTTGTTGTGTTTGTGGTCGCACTTTACATCAACGGATTTTTCAGTTATGTGCTGAATGGCATCATCGACCCCGAATACCTGCCGACAAAGATGGATATGTTTGTGTCGGATATGGAAGGGAAAATTCCGGAAGCCCAGATGGAGGAAATGGTGAAAAATATCGAAGAAGGAATTGAACCGGTAAAGGCCCTCGTCAAAGGGCTGTGGATGAACCCGTTGATAGCTGTTGTGCTGAGTGCCATCGTTGCACTGTTTGTTAAAAAAGATACTACCCTGTCAGAGCAGGTTTAAGAAGCATACCTATGGATTTAAGCATTGTAGTCCCCTTGTATAACGAGGCCGAATCGCTGCCTGAGCTTACACAATGGGTCACAAAAGTTTGCGACGAAAACAAACTCAGCTACGAGATCATACTGATTGACGACGGCTCAATTGACACGTCGTGGGATGTTGTTGTTGGTCTTGCTGCAAAAAACAAGCACATCAAAGCACTGAAATTCAGGCGAAACTATGGCAAATCTGCCGCACTGAACGAAGGGTTCAAGCTGGCTGGGGGCGATGTGGTGATCACCATGGATGCCGACCTTCAGGACAGCCCTGACGAGATTCCTGCCTTGTATCAGATGGTGATGAAAGAGGGTTTTGACCTTGTTTCGGGCTGGAAGAAAAAGCGCAATGATCCGCTGAACAAAACCCTTCCGTCGAAATTATTCAACCTCACTACCCGGAAAATATCGAAGATCAAGCTTCACGATTTCAACTGCGGTTTAAAGGCTTACAAACATGAGCTGGTGAAGAATATCGAAATTCATGGGGAGATGCACCGCTATATTCCTGTCATTGCCCGCTGGAACGGCTATAGCCGCATAGGCGAAAAAGTCGTGCAGCACTATGAACGCAAATACGGCAAGACGAAATATGGCTTCAGCCGCTTCATCAAGGGCTACCTCGACCTGCTTTCGATCAGCTTTGTGTCGAAATTCGGCAAACGCCCCATGCACCTTTTCGGCGCGCTTGGAACGCTCCTGTTTACCGCCGGATTTGTGATTGCCGGTTACCTGGCCTATGCCAAATTCTTCATGGATGGCTACAAGATGACCGAAAGGCCGCTGTTTTACTTCGGCATGCTCGCGATGATCCTCGGAACACAGCTTTTTATGACCGGATTCCTTGCCGAACTTGTATCGGCCAACGGGCGCGACCGGCAGGGAGGCTATGGCATTACAAAAACATTAAATTTCAATACTAATCAGGATAATTAACACTTAATGAGTAAAATACATTTGGTTTCGGGAGGTTGCGGGTTCGTTGGCCGCAATATGGTCAGGAGGTTGTTGAATACAACACAGGATAAGGTTTTTATGATTGATGACCTTTCAATCGGCAGGCATCCGTCAGAATGGTTCGAAGGCTATGAGGCCGAAAAACTTGACGATATTGAAGTGATTGGAGCCGAAAAACGGCTTTATTTCTGGAAAGGTGATTTCCGGAACCTCTTGTTCTATATGCGCGAAAACCCGCGTTATATCCAGGACAGGTATCACATTGACTTTGACCGCTTCAGCGATGTGTTTCACTTTGCTGCCATTGTTGGTGGCCGCATGAAAATAGAAGGCGATCCGATGATCGTTGCCCTGGACCTATCGATTGATGCCGAGTTTTTCTTCTGGGTCACACAGCACAAGCCCGAACGTGTACTATACCCAAGTTCGAGTGCAGCTTATCCGGTAAGCCTGCAATCGACAGATTATGCCATTGCCCTGAGCGAAGGTGATATCGACTTCAACAAAAACCTGGGTACACCCGATATGACCTATGGCTGGTCGAAACTCACCGGTGAGTTTCTGGCACAGATTGCAGCCAAACACTATGGTGTGCGCGTGGTGTGTATCCGCCCGTTCTCGGGCTATGGCGAAGACCAGGAGCTTTCTTATCCTGTTCCGGCAATTGCTGCACGGGCCGCAGGAAAAGAAGATCCGTTTGAGGTGTGGGGCTCGGGTAAACAGGGCCGCGATTTCGTGCACATCGACGATGTGATCGACTTTATCTTTATCCTGATGGATCAGATCACCGATGGTTCAGCCTACAATATCGGTTCGGGCAAGCTGACCTCTTTCCTTGAACTGATTGAAATCTTCGGCGAAATTGCCGGCTACAAGCCTACAGTGAAGCCTTTACTCGACAAGCCCGTTGGCGTGCATTCGCGCTATGCCAATATGGAATATGTGACCAACAAGTTTGGCTGGACACCCAAAATCTCTGTCCGCGAAGGCATGGAAAGGGTCTACAACAAGCAAGTCGAGCGCATCCACAGGGAGCAAAAATAAGCGCCTTTACCCGTCAGTTTCTTCCAGCTGAAAAAGGTCCTCGACCTTGCAGCCAAAATGCCTGGCAAACTTCAGTGCAAGCAGCGTTGACGGGGTGTATTTTCCCGTCTCTATGGCGTGTATGGTCTGCCTGCTCACACCAACAGCTTCAGCCAGTTCGGTTTGTGACTGGCGCACCACATTGCGCGACATTCTGATGTTATTCTTCATTGTCGGCAGTTTTGGCTGATTTCCATGTCAGGTATCTGTAGCGCAAATAAAACAGGATAAGCACCACAAACAGGTTCACCACAAACACATGGATGAAAGCCATGCCATGGATGAACAGGACCGCAAGCAGCAGGATGGCATAGTTCACATAAGTGGCCCAAACCAGGGCTTCGAACCGCTGCCTGAGCGTGAATTCATCTTCCAGTTTGTCGGCCGAAAACGCTATCATGACAGCTCCCAGCAGGAAAAGCACTGCTGCTACTTCGTTGCCGATATTGTCTTCGATCAGGCTGAACATGACTTTGGGGCCAAAAAACTGGTCGTTGTAAAATGTAAACACCCTGAAGTCGAGCCAGGAGGGTGAATAATCGAGGTAGAAAAAGAAAATTCCCGCCACAAGGCCCGGTACCAGCAGGAGGTAGCCAATGAGGCGAAACTTGTTTGGAAGCAGATAAGGATTTTTCATGGTTGTAAAATTATGGCGCAAATGTAAAGTATAATTTACATTTTGTCAAGTAAACATTACATATTTATGCAATTTATTTTGCACAAAACGAAGCATGGCCTGTCATGAAGCCGCTTTTCGTACCTTTGGCCGACCAAATGACTGGATGTTATGCGCAAGATTGTTTGTTTCGGGCCGGGGCCCCAGTTCAAGGGCGGCATTGCCAACTACAACACTTCATTGGCCAGGGCTTTTGACAAAAGCGGCGAAAACGAAGTGCACATTGTTTCATGGACGCAGCAGTATCCGGCCATCATCCCGCGCGATTTTATTGACAGAAAGAGCAAGAAGGACCAACTTTCCGGAACCAACATCAAGGTGCATTATATCACCAACTACAACAATCCGCTAAGCTGGCAAGCAACGGTGAAGCTGATTGCCTCGCTGAAACCCGACCTGGTGGTGTTTCAATGGGCCATTGCGGTGCAGGGACTGCCACTGGGATATATTGCCGGGAAGCTGGCGCGCAGACACATCCGGGTGGTATTCGACCTGCACTTTGTGATTCAGAAGGAGGGGAGTTCCATGGACAGGATGCTCACTGCCCGCGGCATCAAACAGGCTTCATCGTACGTGGTGCATGCCTATCAGACCGCAGAAGAACTCAAGCAGCTCTTCCCAAAAAAGCAGTTTACCGTGCTCGAGCGAAACGACGCACGATCAACAGAAGGCATTCCCGTTGTGAAACTGTACCATCCCGTTTATGATATGTTTAAGCCCGATCCACAGCTTGATATTGAAAAGGTGAAAGCTGAGATGGGCCTTAAAAAGCATGTGTTTCTTTTCTTTGGCTTTATCCGCAAATACAAGGGCCTGCACCATGCCATTGAGGCCTTTGCAAAACTCAGCCGTGAGCGCAACGACGTGAGCCTGCTCATTGTGGGGGAATCGTTCTGGCAAACACTCGACAGCAAGAAGCTGGGCACCATAATCAAAACAAAATTGTTTGGTCTGGCAAAAGGTATCTTTCTGAAAAAGCAGGACGATGAGCGCCAGTACAGGCCATTGGAACTGATTGAAAAGCTGGGCATTGCGAAAGAGGTGGTGTTGGTAAACGATTTCGTCCCGAATGAGGAGGTGCATAGGTATTTTCAGGTGAGTGACAACCTGGTGTTGTTTTACCTCACGGCCACGCCCTCGGGTGTTGAATCCATCGGTTACAACTTTTCGATTCCCATGATAGCCACCAGGGTAGGTCATTTCCCGGAAACGATCACGGATGGGTATAATGGCTACCTGGCTGCTCCGGGGAATACCGACGATATGAAAAGGGTTATGCAACAAGCCATCGATCAGCCCATAAGCCGCGAAAATATTGCATCGACCTCTGTAGAAATGAGTTGGGAAAATTATGCCGGAGCAATCATCCGGCACCTGACCTAAGGAAATAGCAGCCTAATAGTCGTCGTCCTCGTCGAAGGAATCAAAGTCGTCGAAGTTATCTTCGGTTTCCATATTCAACTCATCGTCCCAGTTGAAGTCTTCGTCTTCTTCCTTAAAATTTTGTTCGAAATCGTCAATTTCTTCGGCGTCTTCCAGGTAGGCTTCCAGCATATCATCATCACCCAGGTCAGTTTCAGCAGGCATTGAAAACTTTGGATTCATTTCCTTGAGTTCGCGCATCACGGCAGGCGACACATAAAATTCATCAATGTTGTTGAAACAAAAGTCGATGTACTTCGGATCCCTTTCAAAAACCTCCCTGATGGTTTTTCCTTCATATTTTCCGAAAGTAAATTCAGTGTCAACATCATAAAATTTCATAAACAGCTATTTAGTATTAATAATTAAAGGTACAACATTGTTTAAGCAAGTGCAAAAGTCGGCTATTTTTTAAAAATAAAGTAAACAGCAAGCACAAGAAAAATAAATCCGATCAGGTGATTCAGCCTGAACTGTTCGGTGCGGAACACGAGCAGCGAAAAGCCCACAAACACAATGATGGTGATCACTTCCTGCAGCACTTTCAGCTGCACCAGGCTGAAGGGGCCTCCGTTTCCATGAAACCCGATCCTGTTGGCAGGCACCTGAAACATATATTCGAACAGGGCAATCGACCAGCTTATCAGCACGATCCAGCCCAAAGCCATGTTTTCGAATCCCCTGATATCCTTAAACTTAAGGTGACCATACCAGGCCATCGTCATGAAGGCATTCGACACGATGAGCAGTCCGATGGTGGTGATTGATTTCAAGGCTGAAAATTTGCGCAAATATCCTTATTTTCATCAGATGCGGGTCGCTTTGGTGGATAATTTCAGGATTTTTTTTCGCCGTTCTAATGCGTTGACATAAAACCCATTGGAAGGTAAATGGCGCAGGAATAGAGGCTGAAAGGCAAATCGTGCCCCGAAACGCCGGGAATAAAGCTGCGATTTTTTTTCTGCATACGATTGCGTGGCTGTTGTTATGCTCTTCCAGGTATATATTGGGCAGGCGTAAAAAAATTGTTACTTTTGCCCAACAAATTTCCCAAATGAACATCCGCGACATCATTAAGGATTCAATAGAGGTTAAAAGCCGGCTGTTGCAGGATGATGCCTTGATCGTCAGGATACAGCTTGCAGGCATTTCCTGTGTCGACAGCCTGAAGGCAGGCGGAAAGATTCTGCTGTGTGGCAATGGAGGCAGCGCTGCCGATGCCCAGCATATCGCCGCCGAATTGTCAGGCAGGTTTAATTACGACAGGCCGCCACTCTATGCAGAAGCCCTGCATGTGAACACATCCTATGTGACCGCTGTTGGCAACGATTACGGCTACGACAGGATTTACAGCAGGATGGTGGAAGCGGCAGGCCGCATCCATGATGTGCTGATTGGCATCAGCACCTCGGGGAACTCAGAAAATGTGATCAATGCCCTTGTCACTGCAAAGAAACTGGGCTTGGTGACCATTGGCTTTACGGGAGAAACTGGTGGTAAGATGGCTGATTTGTGCGATATCCTCATCAATGTGCCATCGAAGAACACTGCCCGTATACAGGAATCCCATATCCTGGCCGGTCACATCATCTGTGAGATTGTCGAATCAACCTTATTCCCAAAATAAAGCGGATGCTGAACCTGGCCGACATTGCGTCTGATTGGACACTTTTTCTTGACCGGGATGGTGTAATCAATCAGCGGCCGGTAAATGATTACGTAAAAACAGTACCGGAATTCAGGTTTATTGACGGCGTTGTTGAAAGCCTTGCAAGCCTGAGCCGGTTATTTCGCCACATCATTGTAGTAACCAATCAGCAGGGAATAGGCAAAGGATTGATGAGCAGCGCCGACCTGGATGTCATTCACGCTTATATGCTGGATGAAATACATAATGGAGGCGGGAAGATCAACAGAATTTATTACTGCCCCGACCTGAAAACAAGCCGCGACAATTGCCGCAAACCCGGGCAGCAGATGGCGCTGCAGGCAAAACGGGATTTCCCGGAGATCGATTTCCGGAAAGCGATCATGGTGGGTGATACAAACTCTGACCTGCTGTTTGGCCGGAAGGCCGGGATGTTTACTGTGTATGTGGGACAGGAGACGCCAACGGAGGCTTTTGACCTGCGATTCGATAATCTGGCAGCCTTTACACAAGCAATCAAAGATCAATCCATTCAAAAAAACAACCATAAGTGAGTCCTATAACGATCTTAATTATATTTTTGATTTACACTGGCTTACTGTTTGGTGTTACAATCATTACTTCAAGAAAAGCCAGCAACCTTTCTTATTTTCTGGGCAACAGAAAATCACCCTGGCCTGTGGTCGCTTATGGCATGATCGGAGCCTCACTATCCGGCGTTACCTTTATGTCGGTGCCGGGTTGGGTAGGGGATACCGGTTTTTCATACCTGATGGTTGTTTTCGGCTACTGGATAGGATACCAGGTGATTACCTGGATCTTGTTGCCGCTCTACTACCGCCTGAACCTGACCTCGATTTACAGTTATCTGGGAACACGGTTCGGGATGACAAGCTACAAAACCGGCTCATGGTTGTTCATTGTGTCGCGCCTGCTGGGCGCCTCACTGCGCATGTTTCTGGTCGTCAATGTGCTACAGCTTTTCCTTTTCGACGCCATGGGCATTCCTTTTTCTGTTACTGCTTTGATATTCATCGTATTGGTGCTGCTCTACACTTTCCAGGGAGGCATTAAAACCATTGTATGGACCGACACCCTGCAAACAACCTTTATGTTGCTTGCCGTTGTGCTGACCATCGGAATGATTGCCGGCAGGATGGACCTTGGCCTGACAGAACTCTTCGGACGCATCATCCATTCCGATTACAGCAAGGTGATTGTCACCGATATTGGCGCGCGCAACCACTGGCTGAAGCAATTGCTCAGCGGTGTGTTTATCACCATTGCGATGACGGGCCTTGACCAGGAAATGATGCAGAAAAATCTGAGTTGCAAGACGCTCCGTGATGCGCAGAAAAATATGCTGAGCTTTAGTGTGGTCCTGATTTTCGTGAATTTGGTATTCCTGTTTCTGGGTGCGGCTCTGTATCTGTTTGCCAATGAAACCGGAATCAGTATACCTGCCTTACGCGACGACCTGTTTGCCACCATCAGCCTGCAGCACCTGAGTCCGCTGGCCGGGATCATCTTTCTCATCGGATTGATATCTGCCGCCTTTCCAAGCGCCGATGGCGCCATCACCTCACTCACCACGTCATATTCGATTGATATCATGGGAATAGAAGACAAATCATGGGACGAAGAAAAGAAGAAAAAGCGACGGCTATTCGTCCATTTCAGCTTTGCCCTGGTGCTTTTTCTGCTGATTTTGATCTTCGAAAAGATGAATGATAAAAGCGTGATCGACAAATTATTCACAATTGCCGGTTACACCTACGGACCATTGCTTGGCTTGTTCGCCTTTGGCTTATTCAGCAAGCGCATGCTTGTTGATAAATTTGTACCCCTTGTTGCAACTATTTCACCCCTGGTGTGTTATATGCTCAGTGTCAATTCGCAGCAATGGTTCAATGGCTACCGCTTTGGTTTCGAGCTATTGATATTAAATGGTTTAATCACTTATTTTGGTTTATTGCTTATTCAAAAAAAAACAACAACAATTAACAACAACTAATCCCTGACAGCATCATGAAAAACTTTCGTTTTACTGCACTATCCCAAACATTCGACAGGCAGGTTACACCCGTACATTTTCCTTCAGACAAGATTTCTGATTATTACGGCTCGATGGCTTTCAATATGAAGACCATGCGCGAATACCTTACCAAGGAGGCCTTCCAGAGTGTGCAGATGGCAATCAAACATGGAACCAAGATCGACCGCAAGGTAGCCGATCAGGTAGCCTCAGCCATAAAAGCCTGGGCTATCAGTAAAGGAGCGACGCACTACACCCACTGGTTTCATCCATTGACAGGCACCACTGCCGAAAAACACGATGCATTTATCAATCCGGTAGAAGGAGGCAAAGCCATTGAGGAATTTCAGGGAAATGAACTCATTCAGCAGGAACCCGATGCTTCATCCTTTCCAAGCGGTGGCATTAGAAACACCTTCGAAGCAAGGGGTTACACAGCCTGGGACCCGACTTCTCCGGCCTTTATTCTCGAACACACCCTGTGTATTCCCACGATTTTTGTTTCGTATACAGGTGAATCACTCGACTACAAAACACCTTTGTTAAAATCGATCGACGCCATCGACAAGGCGGCAACGGATGTGTGCCAGCTTTTCGACCGTAAAATCAACAAGGTGCACGTGACCCTGGGCTGGGAGCAGGAATATTTCCTGGTCGACTCGGCTTTGTATGCTGCACGCCCAGACCTGGTACTTGCCGGCAGAACCGTTTTCGGGCATTCATCGGCAAAGGACCAACAGTTGCACGACCATTATTTTGGCACCATCCACAGCCGTGCCAGGGCATTTATGCGCGACCTCGAAATTGAATCACATAAACTCGGTATTCCGTTAAAAACAAGGCATAATGAAGTAGCGCCCAGCCAGTTTGAATGCGCACCGGTGTACGAAGAAGTCAATGTAGCAGTTGACCATAACCAGCTGTTGATGCACCTGTTGGATACGGTTTCACGCAAGCACCATTTCAAGGTGCTGCTGCATGAAAAACCATATGATGGCATCAATGGCAGTGGCAAGCACAACAACTGGTCGCTGGCTACAAACACCGGAGCCAACCTGCTTTCGCCCGGAAAAACACCCATCGAAAACCTGCGGTTTGCAGCAGTGCTGGTGAGCATCCTGAAAGCTGTACACAGCCACGAAGAACTGCTAAGGGCCAGCATTGCCTCGGCCAGCAACGACCTGCGTCTGGGCGGAAACGAAGCACCTCCTGCCATCATTTCGGCCTTTATCGGTGCACAGCTGACCCGCACCCTGGATGAAATTGAACAGCTGCCCAGCCACAAAGGCCTGAACAATGCCAACGGCAAGAGCGGGCATATCAGCATCCCCAAAATCCCTGAAATTCTGCTCGACAATACCGACCGCAACCGCACTTCGCCTTTTGCCTTTACCGGCAACAAATTCGAGTTCAGGGCTGTTGGTTCGCTGGCCAACGCTGCCAAACCAATGTTTGTGCTGAATACAATCGTTGCAGAAGCCTTGACAGCCTTTTACCAGGAAGTGAACAGCCTGGTAAGAAAGGATGTGAAAAAAGAGGATGCAATTTTCGAAGTTATAAAAAAATTCATTCAGGAATCGAAAGCAGTCCGTTTTGAGGGGAACAGCTACAGCGAAGAATGGAAGGAAGAAGCCGCCAGACGCGGATTATCAAACCATGCCAATACCGTTGAAGCCATCAAGGCATTCATTTCTGAGAAATCCATCGCCCTCTTCGAAAAATACAATGTGCTGAACCGGCGTGAACTCGAAGCCCGCTATGAAATCAAGCTCGACAAATACGTCAGGAAGCTGCAGATTGAAGCCAGGCTCATCGGCGATTTGTCCGTAAATCACATCATCCCGACGGCAATCCGCTATCAGAACACCCTGATTGAAAATGCAAAAGGCCTGAAAGAAGTACTCGATTCAAAATCGTACGTCAAGCTAAGCCGCAACCAGGTGCAAACAATCAAGGAAATTTCGGAGCATATTGCTGAGGTGAAGCAATATGTTGAAGAAATGGTTGAGGAACGCAAGATTGCCAACCGCATTGAGAATGAACTGGAGAAAGCAAATGCCTATTGCTACAAGGTCAAGCCCTATTTTGAAAAGATCAGGGAACATGTCGATAAGCTCGAAATGCTGGTAGATGACCAGGAATGGCCATTGCCAAAATACCGCGAATTGCTGTTTATCAAATAGTAAACGACAATCAACAGGAAGGGACGCGTGTTGCACGTGTCCCTTTTTTTGTTGAAAAACCGGAAAAAGGGGAAAAATAGCTTATTTTTGAAGTCATAACCTTAACGCCACAGAAAACTGATATGAAGCACATCAATGGGTTTATGCGACTGTTCCTGTTTGGAGTCCTGGTATTATGCCTGCACACAACCGGTGATGCACAAATCATCGTTTCACCTGCAAACACAGGAAAATCGGCTGATGCAAGCGGCTTTTATTATGCCTTGCCACGCAATTTCATCAAGCTTGATTTCATCCTTGAGAAAAACCAGCGTTTCAGAGGTCCATACGCTGATTTTACCTCCAAAAACCTTGGCGTTGAGCAATATGTAAAACAGGATGAAGTGGTGTACACCTTGCTCGATGTGATCGTTACAACCTATACTGAGCCTGATCCGGCAGCTTATTTTTTTGTTGAATTTGACGAAAGGGGATCGAAAGACGCCCGCAGCCTGGTGTTTAACCTCATGCCTGATGGCATTATCCTGGCAGCCGATGATGCCGATAACCGCGCGGCAGGCCCGAAGTCTGTCACCGAAACAACCTTGATTAATGCGCCCGAATCGAGCCATTTTCAGTATTATGCCGAAAGAAACCTCTACCTGCGTGTGGATACCATCATGCGTAAAATCACCATCGATACCACCACCATCAAACGCAATATCCTGCAAACATCCTGGGTGGACAGGAACCCGGAACAGAAAGCCAAATCTGCTGCTGATATGATCAACAAAATCCGCGAAAGCAGGTACAACCTGATCAGCGGATATCAGGAAATTAACTATGGCCAAAGCATCGTATATATGAATGAGGAGCTGAACAAGCTCGAAGATGAATACCTGAGCCTGTTTCTGGGAAAGGAATCGCGTTCAATTGAAAAACAAACCCTGCTTTTTCTTCCTGAACCGGGCAAAACAGGCCTTGTTCCTGTGGCCAAGCTGAATGATAACAGCGGGATTACCGACCTGAACGGGAAAGGGGAAAATATTCAGCTTAAAATTGACCTCACTGGTGTGACCCAAAACCTGATCAACGACAATAAGAACACAGGTAGATCGAAAATCACGAACAGTGTGTACTACCGCATTCCAGAATATGTGGAAGTTGCAGTAATGTTCAAGGGGAGATCATGGGCCAAACAACGCATGGCCATCAGTCAGCTGGGACCAATCAGTGTTGCGCCGGTGATGAAAACGCGCCTGGTTTTCGATGCCGAAACAGGCATGATCAAGACGGTTAAGCGGGACTGATCAACTGACAGCTTCGCGTACGCGAACGAGTTTTACCAGCAAATCTTCGAGCAATTCGAGGCGGAGCATATTGGCACCGTCCGATTTTGCTTTGGCAGGCTCAGGGTGGGTTTCGAGGAAAATACCCTGCGCACCTGAAGCGATGGCGGCCTTGCCTATGAGTTCAATCATATGCGGCTGACCGCCGGTAACACCAGAGTCCTGGTTGGGTTGTTGCAGCGAGTGGGTGATGTCGACAACCACCGGAACACCAATTTGCTGCATATCGTACACATTTCTGA
This sequence comes from Bacteroidota bacterium, assembly GCA_018816765.1. Taxonomy (GTDB): domain Bacteria; phylum Bacteroidota; class Bacteroidia; order Bacteroidales; family F082; genus UBA6192. The sequence continues at coordinate 48,988 of JAHIUX010000076.1, read as the reverse complement.
AATCGACAACAAGGTCCTGGTAGCCAAACATATTGCCCCGGTCGGTGAGGATAATCTGCTCATTTCCCGACTGCCGCACTTTGTCCACAGCGTAAACCATTGATTTACCTGATAAGAACTGGCCTTTTTTAATGTTGATCACCCTACCTGTTTTTGCCGCTGCAACGAGCAGCTCGGTCTGACGGCACAAAAAGGCAGGAATCTGCAGCACATCCACGTATTGGGCTGCAAGGGCCGCTTCTTCCACTGAATGAATATCGGTGACCACCGGAATGTGGAATGTTTCTCGCACCTCACGCAACAGCTTCAGGGCTTTTTCATCGCCTATGCCTGCAAATGAATCAAGTTTTGATCGGTTGGCTTTCTTGTATGAAGCTTTGAATATCAATGGAATATCATATTTTTGACACAGTTTGACGATAACAGAGGCAATTTCCATTGGCATGTGTTCATTTTCAATCACACAGGGACCGGCCATTAAGAAAAAGCGGTCGTGGCGCATGCTGTTAAAAAACGGAAGTGTATTCATGGGATATAATGTTTAAGGTAAAGGGAGCAGCCTGCCCGAAGCGATATCGCTCAGCTGGTCAGATTCGACCACTTCAAGGCCATAATGAAAGCAGGAAAGGTTGAGCATCGCCTGTGCAATATCAGTGGCCTTGATTGCCTTGTATTTTCTAAACCGGCCGATGAAAGCCCAACTTAGCGCGCGCATAAAAAATGCTGCGAGCTGCTCTGCAACACGCACTTCGTTGCGGTTTCCAAGGATCAGGCTGGGCCGAATGATGCGCTTGACCGGGATTTCGGAGGCCATCACCAGCCGTTCCATTTCGCCCTTGGTACGCAGGTAAAAATTGGAAGAGTCAGCGTGCGCATTCAACGATGAAATCACGATAAATCGGTGTATTTTGTTTCGCTCGGCTATGCGTGAAAGGTGGACAGGCAACTCAAGGTCAACCTGTGCGAAACGTTCCTTCGAGCCGGCTTTGGCAATGGTCGTACCCAGGCAGCAAAACAGGGAATCGCCTTTGATCAGGTAGCTGTATGAGGCCAGACGTTCGAAATCAACAACAATTTCGCGATAACCAGGTTCATCGTCAAACTGACGCTTGCGTACAAAGTTAAACACTTCGTCGAAGGCTTCAGACTGTCGCAACAGTTTCAGCAAATGGCTTCCGACCAAACCAGAAGCACCGAAAATTATCGCACGTTTTGCCATGGTATTTTTTTTCGCTGCGGGCGCGTAACCAGATACACGCCTGCAAAGATAAGTAAAGCCGCTATTAAATGAATGATTCTGGGAGTATCCTGTCCAATGATGACCGAAACCGAGGTGGCGATCAGGGGTTGGGTATAAATGAACGCACTGTTGGCCGAAGGGGTGACGTGCGACAGGGAATAGTTGTTCAGAAAATAGGCGATGATGGTGGTGAAGACAATGACATAGGCAACGGACATCCATATCTGAAGCGGGATAACAGCCCAGTTTTCGGCCAGTGCCTTCTTCATTGAAATGGGAATCACGTACAGCGCACCGAAGAAAAACACCCACCGCATGATGGTCATGGGCTTGTATTTAGCCAGCAGGGGTTTGATCAGGATGAGGTAAATGGCATAGGAAGTGGCATTACCCAGGATGAGCAGGTTGCCTGTGAATTTTCCTGATGCGAAGCTCACTGAACCGCTGTTCAGGATCAGGAAGGCAGCGCCCGAAAAACCAAGCAATACGCCGGCAAGCTTGAAAATTGTCAGCTTTTCCTTCAGAAATACTGCCGAAAGGCCAAGTACAATGATTGGCACACCCACCATGATGATGCTGGCATTGATGGGCGTGGTCAGGTTAAGCCCTTCGAAAAACATGAGCTGGTTCATGGCCACACCGAAAACAGCTGCAACCGCGAGCCTGAGCAGGTCATTGCGGCTTACTTTCTCATGATAAGCAAAATGGCTGATCAGTCCAAAAACAAGTGCAGCTGCCGTTACCCTCAGCAAAATGATTGATCGGGGCTGCAGATAATCCGGCATTATCCCTTTGGCAATCACATAGTTTAACCCATAAATCAGGTTGGCAACGAAGGCTGCCAGCAGGGCAGGGGGTGCACTTTTCTTCAATCAGAAGGATTTAAAATGGCAAATCGTCCTCAGCAGAAGCCTGCTCATAGGCAGATTCAGGCATGGGCTGTGACCGCTGCGGTACTTCATCAGCCTGATTTCCGGCCTTTTCGATCTTCCAGGCCTTCACATCAGTGTACCAGCGGCCGTTAAACTCACGTGATTCGAGGTTTATGGCAGCCTTGAGTGTATCGCCAATGGCAAAAGCCTTGGCAACAGCAGCTTTGTCGCCCCAGCAGGCAACACAGATTTTACGCGGAAACTGGTCACTTGTCTCCAAAATAATTTCCTGTTTTACCCAGGGACCGCTTTTTCCCTGGCCTGATTGACCGGGAAGGAATTGAATTAATTTTCCAGTGATTTCGAGGTTCATATAGTTGATATTTAATACTTTTCGTTTACAAGGGGCTTCTTGTGCAAATATAGGGATATTCTTGTGTAAAAAACAATTTTGCCATACCGCTGTTTTATATGCAGGAAAACAGGTATGAAAAAAATATTAATCAGCTTGCTGGCATGTATACCACTGCTGGCAACACCTCAAGAAACAAAAATGGCAGCAGTGCAAAAAACAGAAACAATCACCCTTGGCGCGGGATGCTTTTGGTGCGTAGAAGCAGTATTTCAGCGTGTTAAAGGCGTTACCGGAGTTGTTTCAGGCTACAGTGGCGGTCAAATCAGCAACCCAACCTACAAGGAGGTGTGTTCAGGCCTGACCGGTCATGCTGAAGTCGTGCAGCTGCGTTTTGACCCATCGGTGGTCAGTCTGACAAAGATACTGGAGATCTTTTGGAAAACACATGATCCAACAACACTTAACCGACAGGGAGCTGATACCGGAACACAATACCGCTCGGTAATTTTTTACCATAATAATGAGCAACTGGAAGCTGCCTCAGCTTTGAAACAGAAACTGGACGATGCCAGGGTTTGGGATAAACCGATTGTAACTGAGATTGCAAAATTTGACCGGTTTTACCCGGCAGAAGATTATCACCAGGAATATTTTGAAAATAATGCCGACCAGCCTTATTGCCGGTTTGTAATCATCCCGAAGCTTGAAAAGTTTGAAAAGATTTTCGCTGAAGAAGGCATCATTAAAAAACCATAGGCCAACAACGATAATCATCCTGATCTATTGAAATCCAATCGGATAATGGCCCAACCGGCTGCACAAATTAAGTATTAATATGTCTTATAATTAATATTATGTTAAATAGTATGTATGAAAAGAAATCAGCCCCTGCCCGATGCAAAAGCTGATTTCAATTTGTTTCAGTTAACCCTGGCCTACTTTCCTGTAAGTGCTTTCAGCTTATCGTCCATTTTAAAACGCACATAAATGGTCTTTAATACGGTGATGGTTTCTTCGTTGTTCGGCATTAACTCATTTGCTTTCTCCAAATACGGCAATGCTTTCCTGATGATGACATTGGCCTGTTCAGTATATTTCTCGTAAGATTTGGTATCCGACAAAGGCAAATCATTGGCTTTTACCTGAATCTTATTTGACTCGTTGATGTACAAGGCCCCCAGGTTATAAATTGCATCGTAATATTCAGGGTTTATCTCGATGGCCTTGAGGTAATAATCTTCGGCTAACTTCGAATTATACAAGACTGAATCGGTTTCATCACCATAAATGGTCCCAAGTACGAAGAATATCGAATAGTTACTTGGATCCCTGACTACAAGGTCTTTCAGGTCGTCGATAACCTTCTCTCCCTGTCCCATAGCCAGGTATGAGTTGATTTCTTCGAGCAACAAACCCGGATCTTCAGGGAATTTTGCCCTGCCCTTTTTAATGACGGCAAGCATGTTTTCCTTATCGTCAAGGCTTCTGTATGCCAGCGCCAGGTTTTTGTAGATGTCGGGTTCTGAGAAATTCATGTCAAGCAACTTATTGTATGAAACAATGGCTTGTTTGAAATTCTCCCCTTTGATTGAGGATAAACCTGAATTGAGCAAAGCAAGTGTGTCAACCTTGTTGTTATAGGTGGCCACATCAGCCGCCTTGTTGAAATTCAGCAATGCGGTGTTATAATCCTGGTTATTAAATCCTTGTACACCCATTTCGAAGTATTTTTGTCCAATGGCATCGATGCGTGGATTGATGTCCATGGCCATTCCCTCTTTATCTTCTGGGTCAAGTTCCTTGGCTTTAATAAACGATTCAAGTGACTTCTGCAGCGCGTTAGGGTCCAGTGACTTAAACTCATCATTGAATGTGATATTCAAGTAAATAATTCCCCTGTACATCCATGTTTTCGGGTCGTTCAGGGTTTTTTCATGCACAATGGCCTTGTCGATGGCCTCACGGGCTTTATCATACTGCCCGTTTTTGTTGTACATGAACGCGTTTGTGCGTTCTGACTTCTGGGCATAGGTGCCCAAACCGGCAAGAATCATTACCAGTAAGATTGCGATTTTTTTCATAGTTAATTTATTTTCAGTTACCAATCTGTTCATATTGTCTGAGTGAAAGCCAAAACTATACCAGACTTTCACCAATGTTTTTTGCTATGTTGTTGCTTCGCTGGTTTCACCAGTTTCGTTTAATTCCTCCAGGCTGCTGATCTCATCTTCCTGCGTGCCATTTTCATCAGTAGCCGCCTCTTCATCCTCATCGTATATCTTTTTCACTTTGGCTACAGCTGCAATCACATCGTTTGCGCGCAGGTCAATCAGCTTAACGCCTTGTGTTGCCCTGCCCATGATCCTCAGGTTGGCGATGCCGATACGGATCACAATGCCAGAGCGGTTGATGATCATGAGGTCGTCATCGTCTTCCACGTCCTTGATGGCGATCAAATCACCGGTTTTCTCAGTGATGTTGATGGTTTTTACGCCCTTCCCTCCCCTGTTTGTCACACGGTAATCGTCTAATTTAGAACGTTTTCCATAGCCATTTTCCGAAACTACCAGGATGTCGCTCAGTTCGTTTTCAACGCAAACCATGCCAACCACTTCGTCCTTGTCATGTCCGAGGGTAATGCCGCGTACACCGGAGGCATTGCGGCCCATCGGCCTGACTTTCATCTCGTTAAACCTGATTGCCCTACCCGACCTCAAGGCCATGATCACTTCGTTGCTGCCATTGGTCAGCTTGGCTTCGAGCAGCTCATCGCCTTCACGGACGGTGATGGCATTGATGCCATTCTGTCGCGGCCTTGAATAGGCTTCGAGGCTGGTTTTTTTGATGATGCCCTGCTTGGTGCACAGGATGATAAAGTTCTGCTCAATATAGTCTACGTCCTTCAGATTCAGTACATTGATAAAGGCCTTTACCTTGTCATCAACATCGATATTGATGAGGTTTTGAATGGCCCTGCCCTTAGAGATTTTTGTTCCCTCAGGAATTTCGTACACGCGCATCCAGAAACACTTGCCTTTTTCGGTAAAGAAAAGGATGTAGTTGTGGTTTGTGGCGATGAACAGCTGTTCAATAAAGTCTTCATCCCTGGCTTCAGATCCTTTGGCGCCTTTTCCGCCCCTGCTCTGCCGGCGATATTCGGTTAGCGCAGTCCGCTTGACATAGCCAAGATGCGAAATGGTCACCACCACAGGTTCATCAGGGATAAGGTCCTCTATCTTAATGTCATCAGCAGAGTAAACGATGGTTGAACGAGGTTCATCACCGAATTTTTCTTTCAGACTCCTGAGCTCCTCTTTAATGATGTCAAAGCGTAATGCCTCATTGTTCAGGATGTCGTTCAGGTGGGCGATCAGCTTCATCAGTTCGGCATACTCTTCTTTCAGCTTATCGATTTCGAGGCCGGTCAGCCTTTGGAGCCTCATATCGAGGATGGCCCTTGACTGGATTTCTGACAGGCTAAAAGTCGTCATCAGCCCGGTTTTGGCTTCTTCCGGTGTCTTTGATGCCTTGATCAGGGCGATTACTTCGTCGATATTATTCAATGCGATCAGCAGACCTTCGAGCACATGTGCCCGTTTTTCCGCTTCCCTCAGCTCGTAGCGGGTCCGCCTGAGCACAACCTCATGGCGATGCTCCACATAATAGTGAATCAGGTCCTTCAGGTTGAGTGTACGCGGTCTGCCATTGACGAGTGCAACATTGTTCACGCTGAACGATGTTTGCAGTCCGGTCATCTGGTAGAGCTTGTTCAGCACGATATTTGAAACGGCATCACGTTTAAGCTCATAGACAATGCGCATGCCATTCCGGTCAGATTCGTCCCTGATATCGGAGATGCCATCCAGTTTTTTATCATTCACCAGGTCGGCAGTTTTCTTGATCATGTCAGCCTTATTCACCTGGTATGGAATGGAAGTGGCAATGATCCATTCTTTGCCATTATGTTCTTCAATGGTGGTTTCGCCGCGCATCATGATCCGGCCGCGGCCTGTTTCAAAGGCTTCGCGCACACCTTCATAGCCATAGATGATGCCACCTGTAGGAAAGTCAGGTGCTTTCACAAACTGCATCAGCTCACTCACAGTAATTTCCCTGTTGTCGATATAGGCAACGATCCCATCGATTACTTCCGAGAGGTTGTGTGGTGCCATATTGGTAGCCATACCGACAGCAATACCACTTGCCCCGTTCACCAAAAGGTTGGGCAACAAGGCGGGCAATACGGTAGGTTCGTTGAGTGAATCGTCAAAATTAAGTTGAAAATCAACCGTTTCTTTGTCAATATCGGCCAGCATTTCTTCTGCAATCTTCCTGAGTCTGGCTTCGGTGTATCGCATCGCAGCCGGGCTATCGCCGTCGATAGAGCCAAAGTTACCCTGACCGTCAACGAGCGGATAACGCAACGACCATTCCTGGGCCATGCGCACCATGGCATCGTATACCGAGGTATCGCCGTGTGGGTGATATTTTCCAAGCACTTCACCCACAATCCTGGCGGACTTTTTGTAGGCACGGTTCGACAATACACCCAGATCGAGCATGCCATAAAGCACCCTGCGGTGGACGGGCTTCAAACCATCGCGGACATCAGGCAGGGCACGGCTTACAATCACCGACATGGAATAGTCGATGTAAGCCGATTTCATTTGATTCTCTATGTTGACTTTTACGATCTTTTCTCCTTCAAAAACCTCTTCCATTCAGCGTATTATTGCGTTTCAGATATTTTTTTAACAATTTGCAAAGATACACATTTTCAAGACTACACGACATGCTGCCAACGGGCAAAATTTTCAATCTGTCAACATAGCCGTGTTGATAAAATGGGCCGTCGAACAAAGATGGACTGATATTTGTTCATACATTTGAAATGACGATGTTGGGTTGTGGCTAAGTTGTTTAAACGTACTTGCCAAAAACGATACTATCCTCATTATTCACACGTTTTAACACAGTTTTCAGTCGATCAACATACACTATGGACGCAAAATTTTCTCCACGTGTCAGAGACATTCTGACATACAGTCATGAAGAAGCCGTGAGGCTCGGAAATAACTACATCGGACTGGAGCACTTGTTCTTGGGAATGGTCCGCGATGGCGATGGCAAAGCCTTGCACATCCTGCGTTACCTTGGCATTGACATTGAGGAATTCAGAAGAAAAATCGAAGATGCCATCAGAAACCCAAATCAGGGCAATGCAAGCCTGACCAATATTCCCCTGATGAAACAGACCGAAAGGGCGCTCAAATTCACCTATATTGCTGCCAAAGAATTCAAAAGCGACATCATTCACACCGAACACCTTTTAATGGCCATTTTACGCGATAAAAACAACCTGATCACCCAAAACCTCGAACGCGAAGGAATTGATTTTAATTCGTTTAAGAACGAGCTGACCTTCATGACCACCGGTGAAACCACTGAACCCCTTAAACTCGATAACCCAAAGGCCGAATTCCCGGGCGAGTCAGCCGACGATGATGATGAACCCAAGCAGTCAGGCGGCAGCAGCACACGCAAAGCGGGAGAGTCAAAATCGAAGACTCCGGTTTTGGATAATTTTGGCCGTGACCTGACAAAGGCTGCCGAGGAAAACCGGCTCGATCCCATTGTGGGCCGCGAAAAAGAACTTGAACGGGTGGCGCAGATCCTCAGTCGTCGCAAGAAAAACAACCCTATCCTCATCGGTGAGCCCGGTGTGGGCAAGTCGGCCATTGCCGAAGGCCTCGCCTTGCGCATCACACAACGTAGGGTAAGCCGAGCCCTTTTCAACAAGCGCATCGTCATGCTTGACCTTGCATCGCTTGTGGCCGGCACCAAATACCGTGGCCAATTTGAGGAGCGCATGAAGGCCGTGCTTAACGAACTCGAGAAAAACCCTGACATCATCCTGTTCATCGATGAAATCCATACCATCGTAGGCGCAGGAAACGCCAGCGGATCCCTTGATGCCTCCAATATGTTCAAACCTGCCCTGGCACGGGGCGAGCTGCAGTGTATCGGCGCAACAACGCTTGATGAATACAGGCAGTATATCGAAAAAGACGGCGCCCTCGAACGCCGCTTTCAGAAAATCCTTGTCGACCCGACATCGGTGGAAGAAACATATGAGATCCTGAATAACATCAAGGAAAAATATGAAGATCACCACCTGGTAAAGTATTCTTCCGATGCCATTTCGGCCTGCGTGAAATTAACCAACAGGTATATGTCGGACAGGTATCTGCCCGACAAGGCCATCGATGCGCTTGACGAAGCCGGCGCAAGGGTGCACATAAACAATATCCATGTGCCGATAGAAATCATCAAGCTCGAAGGTGAGATCGAGGAAACACGCCAGAAAAAGAACAAAGCTATCCAGATTCAGAAGTTTGAAGAAGCTGCAATGTTCCGTGACAAAGAGAGGAAACTCACCGAAGCGCTCGAGCAGGCCAAGGTAAAATGGGAAGAAGAATCAAAAATTCACCGTGAGGAAGTCACAGAAGAAAACGTGGCCGAAGTGGTTGCCATGATGACAGGCATTCCTGTGCAGCGCATTGCCCAAAACGAAAGCGACCGCCTGATAAATATGGAAGTCGAACTTTCCGGGTCAGTGATCGGCCAGGACGAAGCCATAAAAAAAGTCGTTAAGGCCATCAGAAGAAACAGGGCCGGGCTGAAAGACCCGAACAAACCCATCGGAACCTTTATCTTTCTTGGACCAACAGGCGTTGGCAAAACATACCTTGCAAAAGTATTGGCAAAATACCTGTTCGATACCGAGGATGCACTTGTGAGGATTGATATGAGTGAGTACATGGAAAAATTTGCTGTTTCCAGACTCGTAGGTGCCCCTCCCGGTTATGTTGGATACGAAGAAGGCGGACAGCTGACAGAGAAAGTCAGGAGGAAGCCATATTCAATTGTGTTGCTCGATGAAATTGAAAAAGCGCATCCTGATGTGTTTCACCTCTTGCTTCAGGTGCTCGACGATGGTGTGCTCACCGATAGCCTGGGCCGTAGGGTCGATTTCAAAAACACCATTGTGATTATGACATCTAATATAGGCTCACGTCAGTTGAAAGACTTTGGACAAGGCGTCGGATTTGGAACTGCAGCGAAAACATCGGCCAAGGCCAATTTCGCCCAGGGCGTCATCGAAAATGCCTTGAAGAAATCATTTGCCCCGGAGTTTCTGAACAGGATCGACGATGTGGTCATTTTTGAAAGCCTTGAGCGCAGCGACATCCATAAAATTATCGACATTGAACTGAAACACCTTTATAAAAGGGTGCAGGAAATGGGTTACGCAATCAGCCTGACCGAAAAGGCCAAAGACTTTATTGTCGAAAAAGGCTGGGATGAACAATTTGGCGCCAGGCCGCTCAAACGCTCCATTCAGAAGTATGTTGAAGACGCGCTTGCCGAAGAAATTATTAAAACTAAGCTTCGCGAAGGCGACAGTATTATCGTAGATTTTGATGAAAAGAAATCTGAAATCTTTATTGTGGTGAACAAGCCACCCAAAGAAAGCAAATCGAAATCAAAGGGATAAAGCTGAAACATCAGAAAAACCGGCCTGTCGACCGGTTTTTTTTATTCCTCGAAATGGGCAGTACCTGGCCGTGAGGACGTAAAATGGAGTTGCCATTTTGGTGTATGTAACACTGGTTGTTAATCCCTTTTTTAATAATTTGTATTGATCAGCCCAATCAGAATTTTATTATTTTAAGTATGTTTGCCGACAATTTAACTAAACTATCAACATGGAACCAAAAGCTGTGCTCAAAGGGGGTGAATTTCTTGTCAAGGAAGTTGATATTGACAATGTATTCATTCCCGAAGAATTTGACGAAGAAACGAAGATGATTGCCGACACTTGTAAGGATTTTCTTGATACTGAAGTGTTCCCAAACCTGGATAGAATTGACAAGCAGGAAGACGGCCTGATGGCCAGCCTGCTTAAAAAAGCCGGCGAATTTGGACTGCTGGGCTTGTCGATCCCCGAAGCCTATGGCGGATTCGAACAGTCATTCCTAAGCATCATGCGGGCCAACGAAGCCCTTGGATCGGGTTACTCCTACTCTGTTGCCATCATGGCCCATACCGGCATCGGAACTTTGCCAATACTGTATTATGGCAACGAAGAGCAAAAAGCAAAATATATCCCAATGCTCTCATCTGGAGAGCTTATGGCTGCTTACTGCCTGACTGAGCCCGGCGCTGGTTCAGATGCAAACTCAGGTCGTACAAAGGCTGTTTTGTCAGAAGATGGCAAGCATTATATTCTTAATGGACAAAAAATGTGGATCACCAATGGCGGCTTTGCTGACATTCAGACCGTGTTTGCAAAGATCGACAACGACAGGGTGCTGAGTGCCTTTATTGTTGAGCGTGCCTGGGAAGGTGTGAGCATGAATCCTGAAGAAAAGAAGATGGGCATCAAGGGGTCTTCCACAAGGCAGATCTTCTTCAATGATGTCAAGGTTCCTGTTGAAAACTTATTGGGTAAACGGGGCGAAGGCTTCAGAATCGCCCTCAACATCCTTCACCTTGGCCGCATTAAGCTGGCTGCCACGGTGATTGGCGGTGCAAAACGCGCCATTATGCATTCGGTGAATTATGCCAACGAGCGCAAACAATTTGGCAAGGTGATCGCTGATTTTGGTGCCATCAAGCACAAACTGGCTCAGCAGGTTGTTCGCACCTATGCTACCGAATCGGCTGTTTACCGCGTAAGCAAGGACATTCAGGATAATATCATAACCCTGAAAGGAAACGGATTAGGCCATGGACTTGCCAACATCGAGGGTGTTGCCGATTATGCCATTGAATGTGCATTGATGAAAGTATTTGGCTCCGAAGCGCTTGATTTTGTGGTTGATGAGGCTGTTCAGATTTTTGGCGGCATGGGATTTTCTTCCGAAACGCCTGTTGACAGGGCCTACCGCGATTCGCGCATTAACAGAATCTTTGAAGGCACCAACGAAATTAACCGTTTGTTGGCAGTTGACGCATTGCTGAAAAGAGGCATGAAGAGCGAATTCAACTTGTTCGAGAAAGCACGCAAGGTATATGATGATGCCGGAATGATTGAAAGTCTCCAGGGATTGGGATACCACGATGAAAAAATGGCCAGCATAAGCAATATGAAAAATGCCGTGCTGATGCTGATACCCGGAATTTCAGAAGCCTTTGGCCGTAAGCTGGCTGATGAAGAAGAAATTCTGATGAATATTGCCGATATGCTGATGCAGATTTATGCCTTTGAGTCGACTGCCCTTAGGGTAAAGAAGCTCGAAGCCAAGGGTGTTTCGAAGGAAAAAGAACTGATCAACAGGGATATCCTGGATGTGTTGTCATATGAAGTGTCGGCACAGCTTAGCAAGGCAGGAAGGGATGCCATTGCCTCTTATGCGCCGGCTGAACAACAACAGGCCATGATCGACCTACTGGCTAAACGCTGTATGGTAAATCCTGTGAATGTGAAGGAAGCCCGCAGGCGAATCGCCGATAAGCTAATCGAAGACAATTTCTACAGCTTTTAACATAAAAAAACCGGCGGTGATCACACTGCCGGTTTTTTTTGGATCAGTTAGGTCAGTTTATTTGAGGATGCTTTTCGAGATCACCAGCCGTTGAATCTGGTTTGTACCTTCGTAGATCTGGCAAAGCTTGGCGTCGCGCATCATTTTCTCAACGGCAAACTCAGTGCTGTAACCTTCGCCACCCATTACCTGTACCGCATCAGTAGTGATTTTCATGCCCATATCGGAGGCATACATTTTCGACATGGCTGACAGTTTGCCGGCAACTTTCAAACCGTTGTCATAAGCCCAGGCAGCATACCAGGTCATTAAGCGGGCGGCTTCCACTTCTGTAGCCATATCGGCCAGCATAAAGCTCACTCCTTGATTTACCGTAATCGGTGCACCGAATTGAATCCTGTGCTTTGCCCAATGCAAAGCTGTTTCATATGCAGCCCTTGCATTGCCCACGCTAAGCGCAGCAACTCCGGTGCGTGTTCTGTCGAATGTCTTCATCGCTATCAGGAAACCTGTTCCTTCATCGCCCAGGCGGTTTTCTTCCGGAATTTCCACGTCGTGAAAGATCAATTCGTTTTGCACCGAGGCCTTTTGTCCCATTTTCTGCAATCGGGGCTTGATTTCTACTCCTGGCGAGTCGGAAGGTACAACAAATGCGGTCAGGCTTCTGGCTCCCTTTTCAGGATTTGTGAGGGCAAAAACCGTGATGAAGCTCGACGCTTCGGCATTGGTGATATACCGCTTGTGTCCGTTGAGGATGTATTTGTCGCCGTGTTTAATGGCTGTTGATTTAATTCCTGCAACATCGCTGCCGGCATTTGGCTCGGTCAGTGCATAGGCTGCAACGGCCTGTTTTTCATTGATCAGTCCGAAAAATTTCTTTTGTTGTGCCTCATTCGCCGCAAGGTAAAGCGGAGTCAATGCCAGTGTGTTGGCATCGATGCTGATACCAATTCCAATACAGCCTGCACCAAGCTCTTCGGAGGCGATGGCACCATCGAGAATGCTGTAGTCGCTTCCGCCAAACTTCTTCGGCATCGGACCATTCATGATGCCTTCGGCATAGGCGGCTTTCACAACTTCCCAGGGAAATTCGGCAAGTTGGTCATATTTTAATCTGTTGGGGATTACCCAGCGATTGACAAAATCGCGGTATTTTGCCTGAATTTCGAGTTGGCGGCTGTCGAGCGTAAATCCAATCATTTGTTTTAGTATTGGTGAATAAAATTAGGTTTGGTTCGATCAACAAATATAGCGACAATAATTGTGATTCGCAGAAAAATACTTAAGCAAAACACATGGCTTACGACCAGGCATCAAACCTGCCATCATCATCCTTTGTCTGGGCTGTCAGCTGAATCCAGGCATACAGCATGGCGTCAAGCTGCTCGTCGCTGGCCGGGCCAATTATTGTGTATTCTTCTGATGATGAAAGACAGTTTCTCATCAGGTCGTAGTCGATATTGACCAGATCAAGCGAACTGAAGTTGTTGTTCAGGTACTGTGCCCAGTAAAGGTAATCGTCGTATGAGTGCATCAGTAATGGGTTTGTTTGTATTTGCCAGCAATTGACTTGCTGTTGAAAACAATTCTTTATTCAAAGGTGAAAAAATTGTGCGAAAAATAAACGAAACCTGTTAAAAAAACAGCTTATTTTACTTGCATACTTAAGAAGTATTTAAGTACCTTTGTAATGAAATAAACGCCAAACAACAGGAAGCATATTCGGACAAGGATGGAGCGTATTTTAGGTGGCTTATAAACAAGCTTTTAACCTAAATTATTTGGCGTATATTTATGCTTTTGTTATAGACTACAACAACCAACACGACTAAATACACTGCCGCCCTGCAATCAGGGCGGTTTTTTTTGTAACTGAGGGTTTAGACAATTCAAACCTGATTTCACCTTAATTCGGTATTGAAAACGTGGTATTGAACCGGAAAATAGCCTAATTTTAACCCTTCATACACGCAGTATTTGGATCATTTCCAATAATAGGAATATTTATACATTTTTGGAATTTTTCTTAATAATAGGTAATGAAAGAAAACACTTCTAACACGCTATTTTTCATTTTGTTGTGAATTCTGGCACAATTCATGAAATAAGAATAGGTGAAACGAAAACACATTGCATCATGAAAAAATTATTCATTTTAGGGATCCTTGGACTGGGGCTCGTATTGGTTTCCTGCCGGAAGCACTTCGATACCCCAAAGCCTTCGACAATTACCACCATGGATGACATGAGTGTGCCTACTACTTTTGATTGGAAAACCTTTAAGGATGTGCAGATTACCCTTACCGGATATGCCAATGGGATTGTCGAGGTGACCTCGCCCAAGGGAGCGATTTATCAAAAAGCATTCCTGAGCACGGGCATGCCGTATACGATGAAACTTACTGTTCCATCCTATGAAACGAGCGCCAAGCTAAACTATATGGGGCAATCCATCACCATTGAGTTTGGTACTCAACCCATCAACTATGTGTTTAACCCCTAACACCAACCGACATGAAAGCTAAACTTTTACCTGTTCGTGCCATGTTAGTTGCAGCCTTATTGGCATTCAACTTATTGGCTTTGAATGCATTTGCGACTGTTTGTGAAGTAACGAAGACCAATGGTGGCGGGTTTACAACGACAATTGAGTCTGTTGTCGACAACTGCGATGGTTCGCACACCATCGTACTCAGGGTTGAGCATAATGGTTGTGGTGGTCCCAGCTGCAAGGAACTGTCGCATTATTCCATTGAAGCGGTTCCTGGAACATATTCCAATGTAAGTGTTGACATCCGGTCGGGCATCATGACCTATGATGAAATTGATATGGGTCCCAATTTGGGAGGTGACCCTTTTCAGGGGTTTAAAGTCGATGGAACAAGCAATATCGGCGATGGTGATGCCGGTGTTTTTGCCGTAACCTACACACTTACAGGTGGCTTGCAAGCCCAGCAGGCATCGGCCAAGGCCGGACAGAACCGCCAGATCGTTTCGTTCTCTGTTGCCGATTTCGAATATGTGATGACCTGTGCAGGATCAGGATGTAATGAAGGTACCGGATTAAATGGCAACGTGTTTCATGATATCAACGGACTTACAGATAATCTGGTTAACGGGACCGGAATTCAGACACCCGGTGGCACAGCACTATATGCCAATTTACTCAATGCGTCAAATATTGTCGTAAATGCAATGGCAGTCACCTCAAGCGGAACCTACACCTTCGAAGTGCCAGCCGCTACCTACACTGTGCAGATTTCAACAGTTCAGGGAACTAACGGATCAGCCATGCCACAAACATTGCTTCCATCGGGATGGGTAAATACAGGCGAACACGTGGGCACAAGTGCCGGCAGCGATGGCACAGTTAATGGCTTATTAAGTGCTACGGTTGCCACAGGAGCTTATACCGAAAACGTGAACTTTGGCATCGAACAACGTCCAGTTCCTCAGAATAATACTGCTGAAAGCCAGGAAAATCCTGGTGGAAGTATTTCAGTGCCTGTTCCGGCCACAACCTTTGTGGCTTCGGACGCTGATGGCACCGTGGTGAGCATTAAAATTACCGCTTTCCCCAGCAATGCAACTTCAATTACCATTAATGGCACCTTATACACTTCAGGTGGATTCCCGGCAGGCGGCGTTTTAGTACCGGCTGGTGAAAACGGAAATCCCACCCAAACGATCAGTGTTGACCCAATCAATGGCGTTGTCACAGTTTCAATCCCATTTATTGCCAACGACAATGCCAATGTTTCGAGCATCAGCACCGGCTCAGCCAACGTGCCCTTTGTGGTTACAGGCACACCGGGAGGTCTCTCAGGAAATGTATACCACGACAGCAACGGCTTGACAGACGACATAGTTAACGGCACAGGAACCGGCGTTGCCGGAGCCACAGTACTCTATGCCAACCTGCTGAATGCCGGCAATCAGGTCCTGGCAACCATGCAGGTAAATGCAAACGGAACCTATCAGTTTAGCAACCTCGCAAATGGCACTTATCAGGTACAGTTGTCTACAAATCAGGGTGTTGTTGGTCAGCAAATTCCGACGACTGCCTTGCCTTCAGGCTGGGTGAATACCGGAGAGTTTGTTGGCATTGTCGCCGGAAATGATGGCACTGTAAACGGGCTTATTCAAGCTGCCGTTGCAAATAACGAAATTACCGTGAATGTAAACTTTGGCATTGAGCAATTGCCCATTGCCGGAACAGCAACTGCCACCATTCAACAAAATCCCGGCGGAACCATTACCGTGGTAGTTCCCCCCCAAACCTTTGTTGACAGCGATCCGGATGGCACTGTGCAGTCGATACGCCTCACGGCCTTTCCGGCAAATGCTACAAGCATCAGCGTAAACGGCACCGCATACACTGTGACAACTTTCCCGGGTGCAGGAATTATCATTCCGGTGGGAAGCAACGGCCAGCCAAGCCAGGTAATCCTTGTTGATCCAGCTGATGGTGCAGTAACAGTACCTTTCCCCTTCAAATCAGTTGACAATGCTGGTTTCGAAAGCCTTGAGCCGGGTTTGGCCAATGTGCCATTCTCAACCGAGTATGTGCCTGTTGACAATAACTTCCCTGCCACAGGATACGGAACCCTGGCATATGAGGATTTGTGGCCTGGCAAGGGCGATTATGACTTCAACGACCTTGTGCTTGACTATAAATTTGAGCTCATTTCAAACACCGGTAATTATGTTGATATAATCAGGGCAACCTTCATCATCAAGGCATTTGGTGCTTCGTACGAAAACGGGTTCGGGTTCCAGCTGAGCAACAACATCAACGCTGCCGATTTGTATGTTGAAGGCTATAACCTCACTGAAAGTTACGTCACTTTGAGTCCCAACGGCACTGAAGCAAACCAGTCGAAACCAACAATCATTGTATATGACAATGCCTACAATCAGATGCAGCATCCTGGATCAGGTATCGGTGTAAACACCGAAGAAACAGCGCCCTATGTAACGCCCGATACCCTTGTTGTACGCATCTATTTCCCTGAGAACACCTACACTTATGCACAGGTCGATATTTCAAGCTTTAACCCGTTTATCATGGTGAATAAAGACAGGACTGTGGAGGTGCATTTACCCGGCTACCCTCCTACTGATCTGGCAAATACGGCCTTGTTCGGTACATGGGAAGACGTCAGCGACCCGGCAACTAACACCTATTATGTGAATGACCATAACTTACCCTGGGCGATAAACATCTATGAGAGTTTTGCCTATCCTAAGGAAAAACAGGAAGTTATCTGGGCACACCTGAAATTTGCCGAGTGGGCCACAAGTAGCGGAGTTTTATTCCCTAACTGGTACCAGAACCTTGCAGGGTACCGCAACAACAGCTTTATTTATCAGGTCCTTGCAAACTAAATACAAAGTGTAATAAACAAAAAAGACGCCCCTTACGAGGCGTCTTTTTTTTAATGTTTAACGGGATAGTTGAGTTTTGGGCCGGCATCATCAACAATGACTTTTTTGAATTTCTCAGGATATCCAGGTTGTTTAGGTGAGACGGGATAACCATATGGGTTTCGGATAAACCAGCCATTTTCTTCGACCTTGATGTTGCCATCGAGGTATTTAACCAGTAAAAACTCGCCCAGCGACTTCCAGCGCTTAACTGTAGATTCAGCCATATTACAGGAATAATCAGTAACGAATGCAACAGCCAGCTCAGGCTTTGTTTGCCATAAGGTATTCGCTGCGGCATCTACAGCAGGCGTGTAGTCCATGAACTTATTTTCGAGTTCAGCCTGCACTTTGCTGATGTCGGGCATTACGCGGTCGTAAAACAGGTAAGCAAAGTGCGCTACCCTGTTGAACACCCAGAAAGCCGCATTATCGCTATAGGTGAGCATATCGCCATTGCCTTCGGCCCAGCTCTCGGGAACACGGCTGATGCCGCAATAGAAGGGCACATAAACGGTTGTGCCGGCATCGTCGACACCAAACCAGTTGATGCCACCAATCGGATCGGGCATCCAGCTGCGCATCTGGGCCACAAAAGAAAATCCTGTTTGCTGTGTGACAGTGGTTCGTTCATGAAAATATTCTTTCCCATCACAGGTCCATGTGAGCGGACGCCAGCGGTACGGCAATCCGTAAGGGCCGGCACCAGCATCTTTGGCCATATCAAGCGTGGTTCCCTGCAAATGGTCGCGTTTGGCCTGCATCAAGTCCTGCGCACTTATTTTCCGGTCAGGAATAACATACAATGGCATCCGGCCGGCAGTCAGGTTAAGGCCTGTGGCATAATCCCAATACTGGTCCATATTGCTGCAAAAGCGGTTGAACATACTCCATACCCTGAGTTCACAAAAGCGTGCTCCATCAAAATCCAAAGGTGCATACACATCACTGAAACTGAAATCACTATTGTCTCCGTTATAATACCCTTTGTTGCGTGCGAAATCAATCACGTCCCAGGCATAAATCACTTCTACATCAGGCTGGTCAAGCAACTCCCATTGCCTGTTTGTGATCGAAGTTTTTCCGTTTGCCTGTTGAAATGTGGTAATGCGGGCATGGTTGGCATGGGCCGATATTGCGCCGTCGGGTATCCTGATGGCCACCCAGACAGCACCTTTGCTTGTGTTTACTTGCTTTTTTGTCTTGCGGTCTGTTTTCAACGAAGTTCCTTTGCCAATCAGTTCCATGATCCAGACTTCGTTTGGGTCGCCGATAGAAAAACTTTCGCCCGAGCTGGCATATCCATATGTATCCATCAGATCGGCAATGACTTTGATTGCCTCGCGTGCCGTTTTCGCACGCTGCAAGGCCAGAAACATCAGGCTTCCATAATCGATCAGGCCTGTGGAATCCTGCAACTCGCTCCTTCCTCCAAAGGTTGTTTCACCAACGGATACCTGGTGTTCATTCATAAAACCTATGGTCTGGTAGGTATGGGCTGGCTGTGGAATCTGCGTCAAAGGCTCGGCTGTTCCCCTGTCGTAGATGGTAATCATGCTTCCTGCAGGCCAATCAGCCGCAGGCCTGAAGTACAGTTCGCCGTAGCGAATATGTGAATCGGCAGCATAAGTGACCATGGTTGACCCATCAACTGATGCCCCTTTGGTAATCAGGTAGTTGGTACAAGCCAGCAACTGGCCAGGTAAAGAAAATGCGGTCAGGCACAGCAATGCCAGTCTGAATAAATGTTTCATAAGTAATCGGTGTTTCTGTATAAAATAACGTTGGGCAAATATATTAAAAAACCTTGGCGAAGGCGCCCAAACCATTCATTGGCAATGCAGGCAGAATCAAAGTTATTTGCAGATCATGCGCTATCTTTGCAAAAAAATCGGGAATGGATCAGGACACACTATTTATTCTGTTTATGCTTGTAGTTGGCGGACTTGCCATGATGTTCAGAAACTGGTACACGAACCGTCCGAAGCATTATCTGATATCAGTACAGCTTATCAACGGAATGCAGTTTAAGGTGATTGAGCTTGATCCACGGACGAAGCATGGCAGTATTTTAATCGCTGTTGATGGTTGTGCTGACATTAAGCTAATAGGCGAATTCGGTATTGAAAAGATTGATCATAAACGCAACATCACAGTTTTTCCGCTCTCAGGCGGAATCATTAAAACCATAGTTCCTGAAAATCCGGTCCATCAAAAGGGGTTGATTGCCGCCTTCTATAAACAGGATTTTTTCGACCTGCTGCACGACGCTGCCATTAAGAAAGCCAGGTTTCGGTTTTACGCCCTGCTCCCAAACGGGCAAAAACTCAAGTCGCATGAACTGTCATTTTCGTCGAAAAACCTATTGTTTAAGCCTGATACAGGAAAGTACAACTAACCTGCACAAGGCTTTGAGCTGCATTGCATTTGGTGTCTGAATAAATCGATGATCGTGCAGGTTTTCCCGTCTTTGGATTAAGTTTCTCCGAACAGGAATTCCACCTGGATTGATTGATTTGTAAAACACATTGAATCAACATCATAATAATTATTTACAAGTGGGCGCGCTTTTTGCTGTTGGTTTTCTGTTATCCTAAACCCCAACCATGTTGTTTCAATTGAAGGTAATCGCCTTGCTGAATTCAATCGGTTTTTTCAGTTTTGTTCAGTTGCTGTTTTTTGATACCAGCCTGAGCAGTATCAGCATGTGGTTGGGTATGTCAACGGCTTCCGGGAACCTCCCAGTGATTTGGATGGCCATTACTATTGGAATTTTATTGCTTGCCATAGGCTTATTATTGATCTTATTGTATCGCTATACTGTTGTAAACAAGCGCCTTATGAATCTTCTGGTTCAGCGGCACAGCCAAATCGATCTGCAAAAAACGGAAATGGAAAAAGCCTTTGCAGAAATGACGATCCTTAAGGAAAATGCAGAAGCCGCAAACCGGACAAAAATCCACTTTCTGGCAAATATGAGCCACGAAATCAGGACGCCACTGAATGGCATTCTTGGCCTCATCGGACTATTAAAGAAAACTGATCTCGACGATAATCAGGGGACTTTGTTGCAGGAAACAGACCTGCTTTCCAGGCACCTCGATTCATTGGTAAACGACATCCTTGATTTCTCTACCATTGATCAGGAAAAACTCCGTTTAAACAGCGCAAACTTCAACCTCATACACGAAACCTCCGAAGTCATTCATGTGCATCGCATGCAGGCAAATGAACAACAGTTGCAGTTAATCTGCAAATTCGAAAACAATGTGCCTCAGTTTGTGAAAGGCGACCCGATAAGGTATCGTCAGGTAATCAACAACTTGCTTGGAAATGCCATTAAGTTTACACATGAGGGAAGTGTAACGTTTAGCTGTGAATTACTTACTGAAACGGCCCTCGGGTTTACACTTAAAATCAGCATTACTGACACCGGCATTGGCATCAGCAAAGCAGAACAGCATAAGATATGGAGTGTTTTCAGTATGGTCGATGAAAGCTATACCCGAAATCATGGAGGAGCCGGACTTGGCCTGAGCCTTGCCAAAAGCCTCGTTTCACTGATGGGTGGCACCATCGGCCTTGAAAGCGAGCCAGGCCGGGGGTCTACCTTTTGGTTTACGATCAATGTAGCCCGAGGTAAAGAGCCTGATTTGTACGATTTAAATCCATCAAAAAAGATTCTGCTTGTCGAAGACAACCTCATCAACCAGAAGGTATCCATGACAACCCTTAAAAATTTGGGATACGAGGTGGATCTGGCTGAAAACGGGCTGATTGCGGTTGAAAAATTCAAAAGCAATCCCTATGATGTCATCCTGATGGATATTCAAATGCCGGTTATGGATGGCATCGCTGCAACCCGTGAAATCAGGCGCATTGAGCAGGAAGATGACAGTGGCATGCACACACAGATTATTGCGATAACGGCAAATGCAGTGAGCGAAGATCATCAGCGATGCATAGAGGCCGGTGTGGACAGCTACCTGACCAAGCCATTTAACCTCGAAAAATTTCCCCATATCCTGGGTCAGCTTGGCTCGAAGATGCATTAAGCATTGCTTATCACAGATTTCGTTTCAGCAAATTTGTTTTGTTTTTCAATCCCGGTCTCCTCCCAAAGGGTTATTTTTGGCTTTGTATTCACACTTCAATTATTATGCAAACGACGCATATTCCACTGGCGGAACGCATCCGGCCTACTGACCTTGATCATTACATCGGGCAGGAGCACCTTGTGGGTGACGGGGCCATTTTGAGGCAGGCCATCGAGCAAGGGCGCATTCCTTCGATGATCCTCTGGGGCCCGCCGGGTGTAGGAAAAACAACCCTGGCATTCATCATATCGAAAAAGCTCAAACGGAATTTCTATACCCTGAGCGCCATCAGCAGCGGAGTGAAGGATGTGCGCGAGGTAATCGAAAAAGCCCGCATGCTCCCCCTTCCGCCCCTGCTCTTCATCGACGAAATACACCGCTTCAGCAAATCACAGCAGGATTCGCTGCTTGGTGCTGTTGAAAAAGGTTTGGTAACGCTTGTAGGAGCTACCACCGAAAATCCTTCCTTTGAAGTCATCGCCCCCTTGCTTTCACGCTGCCAGGTTTATGTGCTCAAGCCGCTCGAAGACCACCACCTTGATGCCTTAACCACGATTGCCATAAAGGAACTTGAGCGCGATTACACCCGCAAAGTGATTGTTGAAGAAAAGGATGCCTTGTACCGTATCAGCGGAGGCGATGGCCGCAAACTGCTCAATGCACTTGAGCTTGTGACGGATATTTTAAGCCAGAAAACCGCGCCAAACATGCCCGTCCGGATCACCAATGCATCGGCCCAGCAAATTATACAAAACAACCTGGCAAAATACGACAAATCAGGTGAAATGCACTACGACCTGATTTCTGCTTTTATCAAATCAATGCGTGGCAGCGACCCAAATGCTGCTGTGTATTACCTTGCTCGCATGGTTGATGCCGGCGAAGACCCGCTGTTTCTTGCCCGCCGCATGCTCATTCTGGCCTCCGAAGACATCGGCAATGCCAACCCGAATGCCTTGTTGCTCGCCAACGCCTGTTTCGATGCTGTGAATAAAATTGGCTGGCCCGAAAGCAGGATTATCCTTTCACAAACAGCCATTTACCTTGCCTGCTCGGCAAAAAGCAATGCTTCCTATATGGCCATTGAGGATGCCCTCGGATTGGTTAAGAAAACCGGTGACCTCAGTGTGCCCTTGCACCTGAGAAATGCCCCTACACGCCTGATGAAAGACCTTAATTATGGCGCCGATTACCAATATGCCCACCAGTATGATGGCAATTTTGTTGAGCTTGAGTTTTTACCCGAGGAAATTAGGGGCACCAGGCTGTTCGTGCCAGGTGAAAATCCACGTGAGGCCGAGCAGCGGCTATCGCTGCGAAACAAATGGAAAGAAAAATATGGCTATTGACCTATCCGGTTTAAAACTGCGCTTTTAGCTGAGGAATTGAACCAATCGCTCAATTGGTTGTTAATGTATAAACTAAACTTGCAACATGAAAAAGCTCATTTCCACTTTATTTGTTTTTACCCTGTTTGCTTCGGTCACAACTGCCCAGCAAGGATTTTATGATTTTACCGTAAAGGATATCGACGGCAAAGACTTTTCCTTGTCCTCTCTCAAAGGCAAGAAGGTTATGGTTGTTAATACCGCTTCCAAATGCGGCCTAACCCCTCAGTATGAAAAGCTTGAAGAACTTTACCAGCAATATGGAGGCGAAAATTTTGTCATCATAGCATTTCCCGCGAATAATTTTCTCAGCCAGGAGCCTGGCACCAATGCAGAGATCAAGTCGTTTTGCACAAGCAATTACAACGTCAGCTTCCCCATCATGTCGAAGATTTCGGTAAAAGGCGATGATATTCATCCTGTTTATCAGTGGCTTACCTCGAAAGAGAAAAACGGAGTGGAAGATTCCAGTGTCAGTTGGAACTTTCAGAAATACCTGATCAATGAACAGGGACAGTTGGTGAAGGTACTCGGACCCAGAACCAGCCCGCTTGATGACGACATTATCGCATGGCTAAACAACAAGCAGTAGTCTCGTTAACCTAAGAACACTGCAAACGGAAGGCGAAGCGCTTGTTTTGCCTTCCGTTTTTTTATTTATCCAAATAATCCATGTACCACGCCACCATCGTGGCTGATGGTTTGTCCGGTAACATAGCGCGCATTAGGCGAAAGCAGCCATGTTGCAAGTTCGGCCATTTCGAAGGCCTCCCCCATCGTTCCGACAGGAATCAGGGTTTCGAATGACTTCTTAGCATCACCTACTGATATGTGGCTCATATCTGCCTTTTTCTGGAAAAGCCGTTTCATTGCAGCTGTGTCGTGATAACCTGGCGCGAGCACATTTAAGGTAATATGCTCTGCAGCAACTTCTTTGGCCAGTGACTTGACGAAGCCTACAACAGCCAGTCGCAAAGAATTGCTTAATACAAGGTTTTCGATAGGTTGTTTCACTGACACGCTTTCGATAAATACAAGGCGACCATATTGCTGTTTCCTGAAAACAGGAATGAATTGCATGGTCAAGGCTAGTTTCCAGCGCACAAGGCTCATCCAGGCATTGTCCCAATCGGTTAGTTCTGTTTCCAGAAACGATTTTGCAGGTGGTCCACCGGCATTGACGACCAGGCCTGAGATTGTTTTGCCGTCGATAAATTCCATCACCAATTGCTGCACTTCGGCCCGGGTGATGTCGCCACAGATATTGAATAGTTGTCCGGGCCATTGCTGTTGAAATTCGTCGAGCACTGCCTGGGTGCGGGCGACTGCCAAAACCAACGCGCCTTCAGAAAGTAATTTTTCAGCAATGGCACGTCCAAAACCACTTCCAGCTCCACAAACCACAAACCACTGATCCTTTATTGATAATTCCATGATGGGATAATTTTTCGAACAAAAATAGTCAATTGCAAGGGCCCAGTGTGCGATTACTTTGTTTCCTGAAGCCAATTAGCTGCGTCTAAATGATTATTTTTGCGGCTCTTTTACACCCGATCCTTATTGAACCTACGTATGACAGATGAAGCAAGGAAGTTAACCTTCAGAGGCACAATGGCCATTGGCATTTCGGCCATACTTTGGGGATTTGACGGAGTAGTGCTGACGCCCCGCCTCTACAACCTCGACGTTGTTTATGTGGTGTTTATCCTGCACCTTGTGCCATTTCTGCTCATGAATATTTTCCTGTTTCGGGAGTATAAGCACCTGAAATCATTTACAACGGCCGATTCCATTACTTTTCTGCTAATCAGTTTGCTCGGTGGCGCTGTTGGCACACTGGCCATTGTGAAAGCCCTTTTTCTGCTCAACTTCAATCATTTATCCATTGTAGTGCTCCTGCAAAAACTACAACCTATTTTTGCAATTATCCTTGCTACAACCTGGCTGGGTGAAAAACTCAGGAAGCATTTTATTTATTGGGCTTTGCTGGCCATATTGGGAGGATATTTTCTCACCTTTGGGTTTAAACTGCCGAATGTGGAAACCGGAGAGAACACCATCTATGCTGCCTTGCTGGCGCTGCTCGCCGCCCTGTCATTTGGCAGCTCAACTGTGCTTTCAAAAAAAGCATTGGGGAAGTTTAATTTCGTCACTTCCACCTTCTACCGCTACGGCTTCACAGCCTTGATCATGCTGCTGTTTATGATTGGATTTGGACAATTTGACCAGTTTACACGAACGACCACCGAAAATTGGCTGTTTATCCTGCTAATCAGTGTGACCACCGGTTCGGGTGCCATCTTTTTGTATTATTATGGATTGCGTAAAGTAAAGGCCATTCTGGCCACCATCAGTGAGTTGTTGTTTCCTGTTTCTGCCATTATTTTTGATTATTTCATCAACAAGAGTGTGCTCTCCCCTGCACAATGGATAGCTGCAGCAGTCATGGTTTTCGCCATCATCAAGCTGAATGCAGCCCCCGAAAAAATTAGCTGATTCAAGGCTGTTTCCCCACTGTTTTATTGTATCTTTACGCTAACAATGTAATTACTGGATTCCCTAACAAACCACAAGGAGGTTACCCATGGAAGACGAATTAAAGCTTGTGTTTACCGGCTCTGAAATTGAAGCTGCCTTTATTGAGGAACTTCTTCAGGAAAATGGCATTGGTGCAATAAACCGGAATTTGCTGAGCGAGAGCATTATGGCAGGCTGGGCCTCTGGCGGACCAGAAGATGCCTGCGAGCTTTATGTTGAAGCAGAGCTTGCAGTTAAAGCTGAAAAGATTATCAACGATTACCTGTCGTCAAGATAAGCCCAAATCGATGCTCTTTGTTGACGACGGCGTTTATTTAAACCGGATTCACATTGATGCCGGGCAAAAAATATTTCAGGCAATCGATGGCCAGCGTGATGAGCTGGGTGAATTTTTACCATGGATCGGGCAGATTCATTCACCGGAGGATGTCATTAAAAGCATTTCTGCTGCCGGGAGCAGCCATCCTCCCGTCTGGCTTTTCGAGCTGTTGGATACCCGTTGTTTTGCAGGAATTATCAGCATGAAAATCACCAACAGGCAAATACAGTCTGCCGAGTTTGGCTATTGGCTGTTAAAAGAATTCCGCGCTAAAGGCCTGATGAAAAAGAGCTTGCAGACACTCGCCCGCTTTGCATTCACACAATGCAATGTGACTGAACTGACCATTCGCACCAGCCCGGAAAATGCTCCAAGTCAGAAAGTCGCACAGGCAGCAGGCTTTACGCGCTTTACCGATGCAGATATAGACATTAAGTCATCGGGGGATTACATATATCGCTTAGTAAAAGCGGATTGGGAACTGATTAAATAACGCCATGGAAACCTGCCTGCACCCCGTTTTTATCCTGAACGATGAGCTCAAAAGCAGCTGTGATTTTCCGGCTGATGCCCTTGCTGCGGAAGGGTATATTTATGAAGTTATGCGCGTTATCGAAGGCAAGCCCCTGTTCGTTGAGGACCACCTGAAGCGACTTGCAACATCCTTCCTGTTGGCAAACGTGCGCATGCCCATTACTGTTGAAACCATTCAAAGTAGAATCAGTACCCTGATAGCCGCGAATCAGGTTAGTTCGGGCAATATAAAACTTGTGCTTAAAACACGCACACAAGCGGAGAAATATTGGTTTGCGGCCTGGTTCATTCCACACTTTTACCCATCGCCCCAAACCTATTCTCAGGGCGTCAGCATGACTTCAATGCAGCTGGAGAGGAAAGATCCGGCAGTGAAATTTCAGCGCGATTGGTTTAAACAACGGATTAGTGAGCAGCTAAAGTTGTCAGGTGCATACGAAATCCTGCTGATTAACAATGACTGCATCACTGAAGGAAGCAAATCGAACATTTTCTTTGTGAAAGCCGAAACGATCATTACTCCGCCCGAAGAACAGGTCCTTAATGGTGTTACCCGCCAAAAGATATTGGCAGTGTGCCGTCAACAGGGCATTAATTGTGAGGAAAGACAGGTGTGTTATTTTGAGTTGGCTGACTTCGAAGGCGCCTTTCTCACTGGCACCTCTCCCAAAGTGTTGGCGATCAATGCAATTGATGCAACAGTTTGCTACGAACCAAGGCATCCGCTCATCTCCCGGATAAGCAGGGCTTATGATCAGCTTATCAGCGATTACTTAAATGAAAAGTAAGTTTATTGTTAAGGCACTTTAGCCAATTAAAATGTTCATGATTTGTCCTTGGCATTTTCTGGTAATCCTAAACTAACCAGTTCCTATTTAGAGTTTAGCTGAACGGAGAAAGATTTAAGTGCTTCATTATTTGCGTTGTGCTGACTTTTGTAGGTCAGCGCAAGAGTCGATTCGCCATGCTTCAGCACCTTAAAGCGAAACGTGAACATGCCTCCTGAACCGATTTTGTCGTCATCAACAGTATAGGCGTAATCTCCTATTTGCTCCAGCATATCCATATCAAATTGTTCAATCCTCCAGGTATTTCCTGTTGTAGGGTTGCCCCTAAGCTGCAGTGTGACCACATCGTGCTTCTGTACCTGGATAGTTTTCCCTTGTTGATCGGCTGTAACAAGGATTTCCTTGCAGGCAGAAAGACCCATCATTGCAATTAATAAAAGGACAAGCGTTTTCGGCGATAGAATCTTCGGGCCAGGTTTCATGTGTGGGTAAAAATTTAATCATGTAAATATACACAAATTGCGGTTTCACTGCTGGGTGGATTTTTTGTAGAAAACCAACATTTTGTTGCGCATTGATGTCAGAATCCAACTCCTGTATTACACAACTCCTCTTCAGCAATGCCAATAAATTGCTGTATATTTGTATTGGAATGCGAATGCACATTCAGAAAAATCAATTATAATACTAATGTATAGCATTCATTTGTAATTACATAAATAAAGTAATTTCAAGTATGAATTCAATATGAATATTCACCAGTCACCGGCATATAACATTGGTTATGCAAACCGAAGTACCCTAAGGTACTTTTTGGTTTTTTTGTTTCAAATGCTGCTGTTTTTTCCTGCAGCCTATAGCCAGGTACACACGGTGGATAATTTTTGCATTACTCCTGAAGAAGACCGGCTGATGAAGATGATCAACACCTTTCGCAAGCAGAATAAATTGCCGGAAATTCAGGTCTCGGCTTCTTTGTGTTTTGTGGCCAAGACGCATGCCAGCGATTTGCAATTAAACAGGCCCGACACCAGTGTTTGCAATACAGGAAGCTGGTCGAACAAAGGCAACTGGAAAAGCTGTTGCTATAATCCATATGTGTATAAACCCGAATGCATGTGGGATAAGCCAAAGGAACTAACCCAATACACCTACCGTGGTTATGAACTGAGTTATTTTGAAGAAGGTATTGTGCAGGCCGACAGCATATTTAAACTCTGGACAAATGCAACAGCTGTAGTCGATTTTATTTTAGGGAAAGGAGATCATTCCGACAAAAAATGGGCTGCAATGGGTGTTGGGTTATCTGATAATTATGTGTCGCTTTGGTATGGACAGCGTATTGACGCAAAAGGCAAACCCAAGGTATGTGACAAAAATGACATTGCGTTCAGGGCGGCATTTACCGATTCACAGGCTGCTGTAGACAAGGCTGTGAAGGGAAACCGTTTTTACCTGATTTATGGCAGTTTCAGCACGGTTGCAGATGCGCAGGAGGCCGTCCGCAGGTATAAAAATTCGGGCTTCAAAAGCGCCCAGGTGTTAAATCGCGACAACAAAATCAGGGTGGCACTTGATGTATATGATTCTCTTAAGGAGGCCATGGCTGCAAAGGAAAAACTATCAGCCTCGTATAGCGATGCATGGATTCTTAAAGACTGAAAACCTAAACTTTTTCCCTTTTTTGTTGTTTACATCCCATGAAACAATCGTATAAGGTTTTCTGGTTCAGGCGCGACCTGCGACTACATGACAACCATGGCCTTTATGAAGCCTTGCGGGCAGGGGCTCCGGTGTTACCTCTATTTATTTTCGATACTTCGATTACAGATAAACTGCAGGATAAAAGCGATGCCCGGATCAGTTTTATTTACAAGCAGCTTGAAACATTACATAAGGCCCTGAGGGAAAGACAAAGCGGACTCCTGCTCAGGATTGGCAAGCCTGTTGACGTCTTTCAAACGCTGCTGAACCAGTATTCAATCGCGGCGGTTTTTGCAAACTCCGACTACGAGCCTTACGCAACCGAAAGAGACAATGCAGTTAAGCAGTTACTTGGTGCTTCCGGAGTTCAATTTCAGACCTACAAGGACCAGGTGATATTCGAAAAGCAGGAAGTCTTGAAACCTGATGGACGGCCATACACTGTTTTCACGCCCTATAGCAGAAAATGGAAAGCTTTGCTTGCTTCCGCATCAGTTATGCACTATCCATCCGAAAATCACCTGCCCAATTTGCTCAAAATTGACCAGGAATTCCCCGTGTTGGAAGCCATTGGCTTCCAACACTCAAATCTGAAAATTCCTGATGCCGTTATCGATCAGCAAGCGCTTATTGCGTATGCTGCCAACCGGAATTTTCCCTGGCCCGGAAATACTTCACTGGCCGGTCCCCACTTACGCTTTGGCACGATCAGCATTCGACACCTGGTGCTGAAAGCTGTCGGCACCAGCGAAACCTATCTCAATGAGCTGATTTGGCGTGAATTTTTCATGCAGATTATCTGGCACTTTCCCCGGGTGCTGCAGGAAAACTTCAACCCAAACTACCGATTGCTCGCCTGGCGCAACAACGAACAGGAATTCAATCGCTGGTGTGAAGGGCGCACCGGATACCCACTGGTTGATGCAGGCATGCGGCAATTAAACCAAACCGGTTTCATGCATAACCGTGTCAGGATGGTTGCAGCCGGTTTTTTAACGAAACACCTGCTAATCGACTGGCGCTGGGGCGAAACCTATTTTGCCGGGAAACTACTCGATTATGAACTGGCTTCCAATAATGGGAACTGGCAGTGGGCTGCGGGAACCGGATGCGACGCAGCACCTTACTTCAGGGTGTATAATCCGCATGAGCAGGCAAGGAAATTTGACCCTGACGGGCAGTACACCACGTATTGGATTCCCGAATTGAATGACAGTGTCTATCCCAAACCCATTGTAGAACATACATTTGCACGCAGCAGGGCCATCCACGCCTACAAGCAGGCGCTCAGCATGCTATCCAAATGACATTTTTATTAATTTGCACAAAAAACATGATATGAGTGAACAGGCTTATAACCTATTTGAAGTGATCAGCCCCGAGGACAAAAAGGAATTTCTTAAATTCCCGTCTGTATTATATAAGTATGATCCTAAGTTCATCAGGCCACTGGATGAAGACGTGGAACGCATTTTTGAACCTCAAAAAAACAAGCGGCTACGTAAAGGGGAAGCAATCAGATGGTTATTAAAAACAAAGCAAAACAAAACGGTCGGAAGGATAGCCGCTTTCGTTGACCCTGATACCGCGCACAACAATGATCAGCCTACCGGGGGGTGTGGTTTTTTCGACTGCATCGATGACCAATCAGCGGCCAATTTCTTGTTTGGCGCTGCAATCGATTGGTTGAAAGCCAGAGGGATGCAAGCCGTTGACGGTCCCATCAATTTTGGTGACCGCGATAGTTTCTGGGGCGTGTTGGTAGATGGATTCCACGAACCGCTGTTTAATATGCCCTATAATTATCCATACTACCAAAGGCTTTTCGAAACATTTGGGTTTCAAAACTATTTCAACCAATACACATACAAACGTCCCATCAGCGGCGAAGGAATCAACCCGGTGATCCAGGAAAAAGCCGGGCGGATTGCACTCAATCCCGACTACAGCTTCCGGATGATCAGCTGGAAGAATATTGACCAGTTTGCCAACGATTTCCTTGAAATTTATAACAAAGCCTGGGGATCAATTCCCGGAACAAAAAAAATAAGCCTGCCCCATGCCATTGCATTGTTAAAAAAAATGAAACCGATTTTAGACACACGCCTGGTGCACTTTGGGTATTACAAAAACGAACCAATCGCATTTTTCATCATGATGCAGGACCTTAACCAGGTAATCAAATCATTTAATGGGAAATTGAATCTGCTTCATAAGGCCTTGATGTTCTATCATTTGAAAATACGCAAGACACCAAACCGGATTGTTGGCCGCATTTTTGGCATCGTTCCTGAACATCAGGGAAAAGGGGTAGACGGGGCGCTGGTGATGGCATTCAAGCAGGTTGCACTCACCGCAGGCTTTCCGTATACAGAGCTGGAGATGAACTGGATTGGCGATTTTAATCCATCGATGATGAAGGTGGTTGAAAACATTGGCGGGAAAATCTATAAAACCCACACCACCTATCGTTATCTGTTCGACCGGACGAAGCCCTTCACCCGCGCCAGGATACAATGAGTGAACTGACAATAAAAAACCCCGGCATTTGCATACCAGGGTTTTAAATGTTGTTCGATTGCTATTTCAAGAGTTCAAGCATGCGTTTTCCGATATCAGCAGGTGAATCAACCACATGGATGCCACATTCACGTAGGATGGCTTTTTTGGCTTCAGCCGTGTCAGATTTCCCACCGATGATGGCACCTGCATGGCCCATGGTACGTCCTTTTGGAGCAGTGGCCCCGGCAATGAAGCCAACGACGGGTTTTGTTCCGTGTTCTTTGATCCAGTAAGCAGCTTCGGCTTCCATACCTCCGCCTATTTCACCTATCATCACAATACCTTCCGTTTTGTCGTCGCTCATCAGCAGCTCAACGGCATCGCGTGTCGTTGTGCCAATAATCGGGTCTCCCCCTATGCCAATGGCCGTTGTTTGACCCAATCCGGCTTTGGTGAGCTGGTCTACTGCTTCATAGGTTAAGGTCCCTGAGCGCGAAACAATCCCTACCCTTCCCTGCTGGTGAATAAATCCAGGCATAATGCCCACTTTGGCTTCACCGGGGGTGATCACACCTGGACAGTTCGGTCCAACAAGCCTTGAGTTGCGGCTGCTGAGGTATTCTTTTACCTTGACCATATCGAGTGTTGGAATGCCCTCTGTAATGCAAACAATGACCCCAATGCCAGCTGCTGCTGCCTCCATGATGGCATCGGCAGCAAATGCCGGTGGAACAAAAATCACGGACACATCAGCACCAGTGTGTTTTACTGCATCGGCAACAGTGTTGAAAACAGGCTTACCCAAATGCTCGGTGCCACCTTTACCCGGAGTTACTCCGCCAACTACATTTGTTCCGTATTCAATCATTTGTCCGGCATGAAAGGTGCCTTCACTGCCAGTAAAACCCTGGACAAGTACCCGGGATTGCTTGTTTACTAATACACTCATTGGTCGATTATTTAGTTGATGTTTTTTTGGTGGTCAAAAATACCATCTTTTCGATGAATATGAAAATAAAGTTTGCTGACAAATCCATGCCTCTTCACCAAGAAACCACGTGTCGGCAACAATAATTAGCTGCACAGATTAGCATTAACCAAACAAAAAGCGGCTACTCAGCCTCGAGCATTTTCCTGGCTTCAGCCAATCGCTGAAGGTCTGCTTCAGGCAAAGTCGGGAAGCTCAGGTCAAGCTCTTTGAGCCTGTTTACGATGATGTTACTAACAGCATAACGCATAAACCACTTATGGTCGGCCGGTATCACATACCAGGGCGCATTTTCTGTTGAGGTATGGCTAAGCAGGTCTTCGTAAGCCTGCATATAGGATTCCCAATGTTGGCGTTCTGCGATATCAGTCGGAGAAAACTTCCAGTTGCGGCTGGTGTCGTCGATGCGCTTAAGGAACCGCTTCTTTTGTTCACCTTTGGAAACATTCAGGAAAAATTTAATGACAACCACCCCGTTTTCGTTCAGGTGCTTTTCAATGGCATTGATTTGAAGGTAGCGTCGGTTCCAGAAGTCGGCGTCAATGTCAGTCAGTTGTTTAATTCCGGGTAGTCGTTGCTTCAGCAGGAAGTTCGGGTGTACCCTCACGATCAGGACTTCTTCGTAATACGACCTGTTGAAAATGCCAAAATTGCCCCGCTGTGGTAAAAAGCGGTAGGTACGCCAGAAATAGTCGTGGTCGAGTTCAATGTCAGAAGGTGTTTTAAAGCTGTAAACCTGTGTTCCCTGCGGATTCAGGCCCGACATGACATGCTTGATGGTTCCGTCTTTTCCTGCAGCATCCATTGCCTGAAAAATCAATAAGACCGCGTACCGGTTATCTGCATATAACTTCTCCTGCAGATCGATCATTTCCTTTACGTTTTTTTCGAGCAGCGATAGCCCGTCTTTTTTGTGCTCAATATCAGCAGTGTAACATGCATCATAGGAGGTCATTTTATGATGCTTTCCTGGCTGGGCCAAAATGGAAAAGTCGTGCATCAGGTTGTTCATACGGGAAGTATTTGTTGGTTCAGTTTGTACAAATATACGGTACAAAACCCTGGATATGGCGCAAAAAAAAACCCGAAAAGCCATCACTCGCTTTTCGGGCTATAAATCGTGAACCTGAAGGGATTCGAACCCCTAACCTTCTGATCCGTAGTCAGATGCACTATCCAATTATGCTACAGGTCCAACGTATAGGACTGCAAAATTAATACATTTTTGTAAAACAAGTCAATTTTATTTGAATTATTCATACTCCGCAGCTTATCCGGCATTTTTTAACAAGGTAAAGCTACGTGCTATGCGGTTGCCATTGGAATCGACAACAACCAACTGATGAAGGCCTTGGGTGGTGCCTATGACCATTTTATGCTCCACCCCGCTGGTTTTTCCAACAAAAACACCATCCAGGTGCCAAAACAAGCTTGTTTCGGTATTTCTGTGGGCAACTTCAAAAACGATGGGCAATAACTTAGCCTGAAAGTCAAGCGGCTGATAAATTTCTGCTGATGGCGGTGGATACACGAACTCCATAATTTCTCCTGATTCCTCCTTACAATCTGGTTTTACAGGAGGCAAGCTTAGGTACTCCGGTTGTTTGCGCCGGTAGTACTTTTCCATGAGTGGTGTTAAAACAAACCATGATTTCATTTGAATTTCTTCACCAGGAAAGCATTGCGGCGGCAACTGAAATTGTGCCGTTTCGTCAAGCCTTAACAGGCAGTGATATGGGCACACAGGCACCCTGTCACCATGAGCATGACCAATTATTTCAAGGGTATCGGTGCAATATGGTCCGGTGGCAAAGCCACTGCTTTTGCATATTGTCCTTCGTTCTAGACCTGCGTTTGGCCGGCTGAACCAGCTGGATGATTCGGGTAAAATGCCGGCCACATCGAATAATACCGGTGCAGCTGCACTTACACCTGTTAGTCCGGGGCGTCCATTCCCTTCAGCATTGCCCGCCCACACACCGATCACATAGTCCGCTGTGATGCCAATTGCCCAGGCGTCTCTGAAGCCAAAGCTCGTTCCTGTCTTCCATGCCATTGGCTTCACTGAGGAAAAGTTTTTCCATCCCGATTCAGTCTCTGGTCTGTTTAGATCGCGCATGGCTTCTGTAGTAAGCCAGACTGAACCAGCATCAAATGCAGCCAAGGATGCATCTTCTGTTTGGTTTTGCATGATTTGAACAAAACTGACATAGGCCTTTGTCAGTTCCCATAAAGTGACTTCAGCGCCCCCTAGAATCAAGGATAAGCCATAGTGTGATGAAGGTTTCTCCATGGTCTTGAGTCCAAGGTTTTTAAGCTGTGCATGAAACCTTTCGATTCCATATTGCTTCAGCATAAGCACAAAAGGAATGTTCAGCGATTCTGTCAAGGCTTGCCTGGCAGGAATGGCTCCGCTGTATTTTTCATCAAAATTTTTCGGGCAAAAACCACCAATCCAGATCGGTATATCAGGCACCAATGTCTGAGGATGAATTTTCCCCTCTGCCAGCATCAAAGCATACAGAAAAGGTTTCAGGATACTGCCACTGCTTCTTGGTGTCTGAATCATATCATTCTGACAGGCATCACCGGGTTCAGCAGATGGCATATTGCCCTGGTAGGCGACCACGTTCCCTGTTTTTAATTCCCTCACAATCACTGCCAGGTGATTAATCAGATTTCCTTTAAGGGTGTAGTGATGCCGGTGCATGATCGCCATGATTTCTGTCTGAATACCCCTGTCGATGGTAGAATTTATCTGGCTTTCGCCTGACGATTTCTTTCTGTATTCAAGGTAATGGGAAGCCTCATCCGGCAATGGCATTGGTTCGGAGGGAAGAGATTCTGAAATGGCAAGTTGGTATCCCAGTGAGTCCAGGTCGCCTTGCTGATAAAGGGTGTAAAGCAAGCGGTTTCGCTTTGCAAGAAATGACTTTCTGTTTCTGTTGACATTGATGATCGAGGGCGCATTGGGAAGCACTGCCATTGCCGCGGCTTCGGCCCATGACAAGTCAGCAGCCGGCCGGCCAAAGAATCGCATTGATGCCGCCTCAATGCCGACAATATTGCCACCAAAGGGTGCGTGTGAGGCGTACATCAGCAGGATTTCGTCTTTGCTGTGCCGCAATTCATAACCCACAGCCAAGCATATCTCGATCAGCTTTTCAACATAAGTGCGTGCTTTGCCTTTGCGCGACATCCTGACAAGCTGCATTGTTATGGTACTGCCGCCACTAACAATGCGATTTGCCCTGATGTTTTGAACCATGGCACGGCCCAGCGATAAAAGGTTTACGCCGGGATGCTCGTAGAAGTGCCTGTCTTCGAAACTTAAGATGGCCCGGGTAAA
The DNA here is from genome assembly GCA_018816765.1 of Bacteroidota bacterium. Lineage (GTDB taxonomy): Bacteria > Bacteroidota > Bacteroidia > Bacteroidales > F082 > UBA6192. The sequence goes on along the minus strand of JAHIUX010000076.1, from coordinate 13,336 downwards.
CTTGTGCGGTAATGTATCCGCTTCCGGGAAACGCCATTGGCCATCTGTTGCGATGCGCCCCCCCAGAAACCGTCCATGATTATCGCGCAGTACCACGCTGTATGGATCATGGAAAGGACTCTCAGGACTGATGACAAATAAGAACAGCAAGCACAGAAAGCCTGAGCCGGCTAATGAAAAAAGGACCTTTCTGCGCCTCAGCGACACCTTCATTCCCTGCCTTGCTTAACACCTTGGACGGAGACAGTTGTTTCGCCTGAGGTAGCCAGTATGGCATGGTCATACATATCTGTGCAAACAGCTGCTGGAAATTGGTAGAAACCCTGATAGGATGCGATAGCCTCTGTAACAAACTTGCGCGAAGATCCCGCCGGCAAGCCAAAATAGGTGATTGCCCTGTCGTCCCTCACATCCTGATAATCCCATTGTTTCTCATTGGCAACCGCTTCACTAAACATGCTGTTATTGACAATTTCCCAGCCAGCCGGCATCAGTTGGTTTAATACCAGGTTTTTTAGCGATTTACCACTGGTGTTTGCAATAGTGGCAACAAGGGTAAACCGTGTTCCTTGCGAAAGTGACCTGAAATCAATGGGTCTTCCATTCTCATCGAGATAAGTTACTGTTAATTCAAGCCCTTTCGACATAAGCTGTGATTCGCCCCTCAATGGGATGCCGGATGAAATGGAGCTGATGTAAAAGGGCTTATCTCCCATATTTGTCACTTTCACTTCCTTATCTGTGGTATTTAAGGCCTGACTGTAGATACCAGATTTTGATTCTTTTTTGCGGATATTTGAGGAACCCTGATTAATGGTAAAGTCAAGCATGCCTGAGGTGCTGTATTTCATAGCAAAAAGTTTCCAGGCATGGATGCCCCAGGCTGTCGATTGGGTCGACAACCATGCGCCTCCGTCAAGTTCATCGGCGATTTCCTTCATCAGGGCAATGGCGTTTTCATGTTCATTCAGCAACAACAAGGTTTCTAATCGCATGGATTTATGCCTAATGTCTGAGCCAAAATCTGCATCATTGTCTGTCGCACCGGCATTATGCTTCACAAGGCCAAGGGCAAGTTGCCGAGCCGCTGCATCCTGCCCTGATATCGCGTAAGCGGCCGCTAAGGTTGTCGCGGCACGCAATGAAAGCCTAGGATTTTCGCGAAGCCTGTTCATGGCACTCATCTGTGGGTCGCCCGACAATGCCAGCACATAAAGCCTGTAGGCCTGCAGCAGGTCGTTCAACAAGGCGTCTTTGTAGTTCACGGGTTCCCATCCTGAGGCCATTTTTCGCTGGTTTTTTTGCCAAAGTGGCATAAATATTGAAGGCACCGGTTTCCCTGCTTTAAAAGCCAGCAGCATAAAATGACCGCTAAACACGTCGGCCCATTCATTCACCACTGCTGAACCAGGCCAGTAAACAACAGCACCATCGCTTCGTTGTCGCTGTGCCAGTTTGATGATTGCCGATTGAATGTTCTTTTCGATGCTGAGTTGTTGGGTTTGGTTTTCGTCAATCAGACCAGACAGGTTTAATTGCGCAAAGCCAGCAGCGGCAATTTGTTCAGAGCAACCATAAGGGTATTCGGTCAGGTATTTTATCCTTTTTTCGAGGCTGACAGAAGGAAGGCCTGATACCTCAATTGAAGCCTGTCTGTCAGCCGGATTGCCGATGAGGTTCAGTTGAGAAGTAACTGTTGCTCCGGGCTCCACAATATTGCTATGGCTAAAAAAGATGCGATCATTCGGGTTCTGAACAGCTATTTCGGTGGTTAAATTGGCCGTTTCTTTCCCTGATTTAGCTTCAATGTGGATTTTGGCTACACCGCTAATGTCATTAACTTTCAAGTCAAATGCTGTCATTTTCTCAGCAGGACCAGAAAATACGAGTTGCTTTGCTTCTGCCTCCGACTGAACACAATTCCCTTCAAATGTCACTGTGATGTTGACCTGGTGGCTGCCTTCGATGGACGAAAAGACATTGACCGGCATTGAAAGTGCATCACCAGGTCTAAGTACCCGTGGTAAGCTTGCCAAAACCATCAATGGCTGTTTCACTTTCACTGTTTTTTGAGCATCTCCAAAGGCTGAGCCTGAAGCTGCCACAACCATCACTTTAACAGAGCCAACATAATCTGTTGTTTTGAGCTTGTGCAACTGTTTGCTGTTTGCCTTAAGATAGAATGGTCCAATAAACTTAACCACAGGCTTAAACCGCGACTGGCGTGCGCGTTCCCTGACCATCATGGCTTCGTCGCCACCAATGGTGAAAACCTGCTCGATGCGGCCACCGTAGGCACCCAGCACTTCGTCGTACATATCCCAGGTGTTGAGCCCAGCAGCTTCCTTCGCGTAAAACCAGGCATGGGGATCAGGAGTCTTGAAATTAGTAAGGTCAAGCAAGCCTTCATCAACAACCGCAAGCGTGTAGGCCATGGCGTTTCCGTTTTTTTCACTTATACTTACTTCATAATACTGCTCCGGCCTGATTTCATCTGCAACATTGATTTCAGGAATCAAGCGTGTCTGTATGTCTTCTACCATAAGCGGGACAATGCCATACAGCCTGATTGGAAGGTCATTGGCTACCTTATCGTGGGGTTGAAGCATCGTAATGTGTGCGTATACGTTTGGGCTGTATCCCTTTTCGATAGGAATTTCAACCATGGTTTCTCCTGCTACCGTATTTATCCAAAAGGACTTAAGTTGCCTGCTGCCACTTTCGATGCTCACAAGGGCTTTGCCTGCTGCCGGGCTTGGAAAACTTAAATGGGCTTTTTCGCCCGGATGGTATTGCTCTTTGTCGCAACTGACCGTTATCAGGCTGGCTCCGCCCCTGTTAGCCCTCCCATCGCGCGAATACCAATCGGGCCAATCGAAATACGTCATTACGGATGCGCTATGTCCACCCCGGACATCTCTCACCCGGACAAAATAATTTCCCCAGCTGGGGTATTTCAGTTTGTATCGGAGCAGCGCTTTGCCATTTGTTGCTGCAACAGTTTCACGGTAAACCAGGTTTTCAGTGGGTGTGCTGATGTAGTTTGCCTGATCGCTCCCGTTGCCTGACCACCACCATGACCAATCCATTTTAAAAATTTCGATCAACAACTCAGGCACGTCAACAGGCAGACCCTGGTGATTTAAAACAGCAATCTCAAATGTTTGGGTTGTGTCTGTCGTCAGAAAGCCTGATGCATTAACCGCTGGTGGACGTATACCGACATACCTGCTGAATGGATTATACTCCATGCTTTGAATGGCGGTGGTAATATCTCCGCCTGGCTCCATTGCCCTGGCAACGAAGTTGAGTTTAAGCCTGCCTCTGGCATCGTGATAAGCGGGAATGTCAAGCTTAAATTTAAACTTTCCGTCGGCATCTGTTTGACCCTTTGCCATAAGCACTTGCTCTGTATAAAAATATCGTGAGTTATCTTCAAAGACAAAACCGTTGAATTTATTAAAGGCAATTTTATCAGGAATAGCAGTCATTTCGAGACTCGTTTCAATGCCAGACGCCTTAGCCCCGTGTAACCACGACACTTCCAGTTCAGCCGGCTGCTTGCGGTCAGTATACGACAATTGACTCAGACCAAAGTCAAACTTTACCTTAAGCCTGTTTGGTTTGATGGTTTCGACCCTGATGCGTTTATCAAACGATGCTGAACCTGCTGTAATCTTCGCAAGCCATAATCCGGTAGGTGACTCCGGGCTTGTTGGGAGTTTAAAGACGAAGATTCCGTCAATGGCATTTACCGATGTTTGTTTTGCAACCATTTGCTGTCGTGCATTGTAGAGTTCACACACCACAGGGTAATTTTCGGGGAGCTTTTCGTCTGATCCGCGGAGAATAAACGCCATAAAAATGGTGTCACCAGGTCTGTAAACGCCCCTTTCTGTATACACGAAACCCTTGAAACCCTGTTGCGTTTGCTCGCCACCTACATCGAAGCGACTGACAGCCAGGGCAAAACCTGGATCGAGTTTGAGGTAGGTTTGGTGCTGTCCATCACTGGCAATAGCCAGAAATGGCTTTACCATGCCTGCGCTTAACCTTACTTTTCCTTGCTCGTTGGTAAGGCCTTCGCTGATGAGCTGTTGCTGAAAATCATACATTTTCACCTTAATACCAGACATGCTATTGGTTGTCAATAGGTTATTTGTATAAAACAGGTACTCCTTTTTGCTCAGGTCGGCGTTTTTCGCAATCAGTCCAAGATCAGAGACCAATACATTTTTACTGGCGAAATGATCGCTGTAATAATATGATGGTGAACAGGGATCATCCCTTTCCTGCCAGTTGAAATTGTCCGGATAGTAGTAATCCGGGTCGTAATAGGCCTGAAATTCCCACTGCGAAAGTGCTTTTTCAGAAACCCCAATGTCAACTGCGGCAATGTCAGCATGCTCAGCATCAGCAGTCGGCGGGCAACCAATGATTGCATAGGCTTGTTTAAAGGATAAGTAAACCCTGTAGATAGAAGCTGTTTGGTTACCAAGCAGTTTGTCGAGGTCGATTGAGTAGTTTTTCCAAACAAGGGGCATGCCTTCCTGCTGACCAAGCTCAATGCGCTTCTTCGCGACGAGTCTTCCAACCCTGTTAATTTCATTGCTTCCATCAAGGCTGTTCCATTGCAAAAACTGTTGCACATTGCTTTCAAATACCTGAACCACCTGCACATCCACCGCGCTGAGTCCAATTGCCTGAAAAGGCAGCTGACGCTTGTTGCTACTGGTCATGATCGTTCCTTTGCCTGTAAACTTAACAGCGGGTTTTGGTTTATCGAAACTAATTACTTCCGAATAGGTTTCCCCTAATTTCTCATGGGCAGAATTCTCAATCCCTGCCGCCACAACCATCGTAAATGTGCCACCTTGAACCTGGTCAGGATAAACAAGAACCTTGTTTTTTTCGCATTTGAAATTGACTTTAACCTCTTTATCAAGGTAAACAAGCCCGTCAATGAGTTGCGTCTGGCTCACAGGGTCAGAAAAATATATTTCAATTCGTTGCTCAGGACTGTTTATCACCTTCACTTTTTCGACTTTGAACGTCCCAATGGAAGGGATGCTTATCGTCTCAGATCCACTGACCTTAGTCCCAATAGTTTTGCCGTCCCAGCTCAGGATTAGCTGTTGGCGGGCATCTGTTCGTTGGATACTATCGATCACATAATGAAACACTTCGGGAGTTTCTGTAGCTAACACCTTTATACGCAATGAAGTTGTGTTGAGTTTGGCTTGCATCAACCCGTCAATCTTTTTTAGTTCAATCTGGTTTGAAAACACCAAAACACCCTTCAGGCTGTTCCATGTGTAATCTGTTGATTGATAAGCCTCCAATACAGGAGGTTCAACTGAAAAGGTGATTGGAAGTGTCCTGATGCTAAACCTGAAAATGTGAAATTTCTCTTCTACTTTCCGTATTTTGTTTAAGAAAAAACTGACTTCCAGCACCTGGTCATAGGGTAAAAGCTGATCAGGAATGAAGCGTATCTGGGTTTCATTCACCCAGTAAGCTTTTCCTGCAATGGACGGTTTAAAGCTAAACAGCTGTTGATCGATTTCCTGCCCGGGAACAGCCTCAACATCAGGTTTTGAGCTTAACTGAACGACAATCGGTGCATCAACTGGAATGAAGCCCGTGCTGAATGCGGACACGTAAGCAGCAAACTCAGGATCGGCTTTAACTATTGAAGGGTTACGTTGACAGGATGTACTAATCAACATGAATACAACAGCCAGAAAGGCCATGGCAGGTTTTAGCTTGGTCATTGGGAAGGAATATTAATGATGCTAAAATACTGAATATATCAGTCCTGCCAGGGAAAAAGCCGATGAATAATATTCACAAAAAAATGGTTGGATAAGCACAAGCGAACTAAGATTCGTGAAATGCGAAAGGTAGTAATACACTTATATACAGCGTTTTTCTAAACACAAAAAATGTTTTATTTAATCTGCTTAGGTTATTAAGCGGCCAGCAAAAAGCAACATCAGCAATGGCTGAGGAATAAACTACGATTATCCTCAGGGATTATTCATCAGGTTGTCAAGCAACTAAGTGCCTGCCAACTTTTTTTTCCGTGTAGCCCTTCTGATGAGAAAAATGATGGCAACGAGCCATGCAAGCGGATAAGGTACAATGAACAATCCCCACCACCACGACAAGGCTGATGTTCCACCAAATCCACCCAGCGAAGACAAATAAAAAAGCGCCCCTACACCAATTACGATTGCCAGCAGCAAATACCCAAACAGCTTCCATTGTTGGTCCTTTTTCAGGTAAAGCGACAAGGCAAGCATGGCGCTACCAACCAGGATCAACACCGAACCCTCTAATGGATCAATTGCTCCGGCAACCAGTAACACCACGCCTGTAATGTGCAAGATGCGTGTCCAGTTAATGTCCTTTTTCATTGATAATTAATTATTTACAATTAATAACAAATGCGTTTATCCAATGTTCCAATAAGGTAAAAACTGATTAAAATTAATGTAATTATGGTCAATAATCAAGTATAAAAAAAACACCTGAGGTTAATATCTTCAGGTGTTTCAGGTTTTTTTAAGGCCCGGCTTAGTTTGTCAAGGCTTCGAACGATCCGGCCTGGGCTGTATGAATCATGTGTAACGAACATGCAAAACCCAATATTTTTTTCATGCTTAACTCGCTGGCATGGGCTTCACCAAGGTACTTTCGCATGTTAAGGCGAATCCTTTGCTGCAGTTCGGGCTGAAATTGATTGATGTCGTTCGTTTGTAAGAGAGGTGTAAAACTTTTCTTCATGCGTGTTGTTTTGGTGAGTAATCCCCAAAATAACGGCAAGGATCAAGGCTTAGTATACAGACGGATAAAGAATTTTTCAAATAGCCTGTTGAGGTGCTGCCAGGTGCAAAAAAAACACATAATCAGTTACACAGTGAGTGTTACGTTGTTGTCTTTAGCCATTTTCCGCATATTGATTAAAGCATAGCGCATTCTGCCCAGTGCAGTGTTTATGCTGACGCCCGTCATTTCTGAGATGTCTTTAAAACTCATTTCAGCATAGAGCCTCAGGTAGAGCACTTCGCGTTGCTCCTCGGGCAGAAAGGCGATCATTTTGCGCAGGTCTTCATGAATCTGTTCAGTAATGATTTGTTCTTCAATAGAAGGATGATTTGAATTTAACTGCCTGACAATGCCTGTATCATCGAACTGTGAATCAACAGTCGGCAGCCTTTTCGATTTGCGGAAGTGATCAATGATCAGGTTGTGTGCAATACGCATGGCCCATTGGATAAATTTCCCGTCTTCCTTATACGCTCCACTCTTCAGTGTGCGTATAATTTTGATAAAGGTATCCTGAAAAATATCATCAGCCAATTGCCTGTCCTTAACCAACATCAGGACATAAGAATAAATGCGGGCCTGATGCCTGTTTACCAATGTCTCAAAACTGGTATGATTACCCTTCAGATAACTATTTACCAGCTCTTGGTCGCTCATTTGTTTAGCGCTCATGGAGCCTCCCTTTTTATGTAAGTCAATGATTTAAAAGGGTATAGTTAATCCGATAGATGTCCTCCTGAAGGGTTTTTAAGGGTTAATTTCACAAGTATTAACACGCAAATATAAACATGAAAATTTATTTCGCAAGATTAATTGGTAATTTCGCCAAAATTTTTTTGATTGATCGTATTGGATGAGTAAGGAAAACAGGCAAAAGTACATTCATATTTCGAGGGCGAGGGTAAACAACCTGAATAACCTCTCCGTTGATATTCCGCACAATAAACTGATCGTTATTACAGGTTTATCCGGTTCAGGGAAGTCATCACTGGCTTTCGACACCTTGTATGCCGAAGGGCAGCGTAGGTATGTTGAAAGCCTGAGCGCCTATGCGCGCCAATTTCTGGGCCGTATGAACAAACCCGAGGTTGATCATATCAGTGGACTTTCACCAGCTATCGCCATTGAACAGAAGGTGAATTCGCGCAACCCGAGGTCTACCGTAGGCACTTCGACCGAAGTCTATGAGTACATCAAATTGCTGTATGCCCGCGTCGGTAAAACCTTTTCGCCACTATCGGGCGCTTTGGTGAAACGGCATCAGGTCAGTGATGTGGTTTCGTATTTTTTCAGCCTCGAACCCAATCAAACAGTGCTTATCCTGGCGCCAGTTCAACTTATTCCCGGCCGAAAACCCGAAGAACACCTGACCGTACTGCTTCAACAAGGATTCAACAGGGTATTTGCTAATGATGAGATTTACCGGATTGAATCGCTGTTAAATGAAGAAAACACGCTACAATCTGTAGCATCATTCTCTATCCTCGTCGACAGGGTAAAAACGGCTCCAAAGGATGATGATTTGACGGCCAGGGTGGCCGACTCGGTGCAAACGGCCTTTTACGAAGGTCACGGCAGGTGCATTTTGCGTTACGAAAGCAATGCCCGGGTGGCTGAGATTGAATTCTCGAACAAGTTTGAAGCTGACGGCATCGTGTTCGAAGAGCCTTCGGTAAATATGTTTACCTTCAATAACCCCTATGGCGCGTGCAAGACCTGCGAAGGCTTTGGCAGCATCATCGGAATCGACCCTGATTTGGTTGTCCCCAACAAAGGACTATCGGTTTTCGAGGGCGCTATCGCCTGCTGGAAAGGCGAGAAAATGGGTGAATGGAAAGATGTGCTTATTGCCAATGCCGACAAATTCAATTTTCCGGTCCATAAACCCTTTTATGAATTAAATGAGGAACAGCAGGAGCTGCTTTGGACCGGAAACCAGTATTTTGAAGGATTAAATGCATTCTTCAGCCAGATTGAAGAGCAAACCTACAAGATACAATACAGGGTCATGCTGTCGCGCTACCGCGGAAAAACAACCTGTCCTGATTGCAAAGGAACACGGCTTAGAAAAGATGCCGCATATGTATTGGTTGACGGGATTACGATTCCTGAACTTGTCACCATGCCCATCCACAAGCTGATTACCCATTTTAATCAGATACAGTTATCTCACCGTGACCTTACCATCGCAACCCGCTTGCTGACCGAAATTAAATCACGGCTTGGTTTTTTGTATGACGTTGGACTTGGTTATCTGACACTTAACCGGCTTTCAAACACGCTATCAGGTGGCGAATCACAGCGCATTAATCTTGCCACTTCACTGGGCAGCAGCCTTGTAGGCTCAACATATATCCTCGATGAACCCAGCATCGGACTTCATCCGCGCGACACACTCCGGCTGATCAGCATACTGCAACGCTTGCGCGATATTGGCAATACCGTTATTGTTGTTGAGCATGATGAAGACATCATCAAAGCCGCCGATCAGGTGATCGACATTGGTCCAATGGCCGGAAGTCATGGCGGTGAACTCGTTTTTCAGGGAACATACAACGAAATTTTAGCCTCAGAAGCCAGCCTGACAGGAGCATACCTTTCGGGAAGAAAACAAATAGCCGTTCCTTTAAAGCGCAGACACTGGCGCGACTTCCTCGAACTGACAGGCGCCGGAGAAAACAACCTCAAGAACCTGATGGTGAAGTTTCCACTACAGGTGCTCACGGTTGTTACCGGGGTCAGTGGCTCAGGAAAGTCATCGCTTGTGCGCGGCATTCTTTTTCCGGCAGTCAGGAAACGACTTGGCGGACAGGCCGATAGAACAGGCCGTTATGGTGAACTGCGAGGCGATGTGCATTGTATCTCTGCTGTCGAAATGATCGACCAGAACCCGATCGGTCGTTCTTCACGATCAAACCCGGCGACTTATGTAAAAGCATACGACGACATCAGGCAACTATATGCCGACCAGAAACTTTCAAAGACCAGGGGGTATAAGCCCGGCTATTTTTCCTTTAACGTGCCGGGGGGCCGCTGCGATGTATGCGAAGGCGAAGGTAAGGTGAAGATTGAAATGCAGTTTATGGCTGATGTTTACCTGATTTGCGAACACTGCGATGGCAACAGGTTTAAGGAAGAGGTGCTCGATGTGAAGTTCCACCAGCAGAGCATCACCGATATACTGGCAATGACCATTGACGATGCCGTCGATTTCTTCGACGCCCATGCAAAAAGCAACCAGGCAGCCACAAGGATAGCGGCCAAGCTGAAACCTTTGCAGGATGTGGGATTAGGTTATCTGAGACTGGGCCAGTCGTCGAGCACCTTGAGTGGTGGCGAAGCACAGCGTATCAAGCTGGCGTTTTTTCTGACCAAGGGCCAGATCGACAAACCTGCCCTGTTCATCTTTGATGAGCCCACAACAGGGCTTCATTTTCACGACATCAGCAAGCTGCTCGCAGCCTTTAATGCCCTGATCGAAAATGGCCATTCAATCATTGTGATTGAACACAATCCCGATATCATCAAAAGCGCTGACTGGATCATTGATCTCGGACCTGAAGGTGGCGAAAAAGGTGGAAACATTGTTTTTGAGGGCACTCCTGAAGTCCTGATTACCTGTACAGATTCCTATACAGCCCTCGCCCTGAAGGGAAAAATACCTTCCTGAAATCAGCTTAAAACACTATGGTAGTCAGAAGCTTTTCAAGGTAAAATGCAGGCATGGTACAAGCAGTACCTGGCTAAATATTCCCCTTGCAGCCAACTCGCTGCAAAAGCAGGTCGGGAAAAATGATTATTTTTGCGCCAATCAAACACTAAATTTCACTACATGAAAAAACTACTTATTTTTAGTTCACTTTTATACATGGCAGCAGCCTGCCAGCCGCGCCAATCAGCTGACAGCAAGGATACCAGCGCATCTGCAAAAGGCAGCAGCGATACCATCCATTATGCAAAAGAAAGACACCTGACCAATGTCAGGCAAATCAGCTACGGCGGAGACAATGCTGAAGCTTACTTCAGCTTCGACAATCAAATGATTACTTTTCAGTCGAATAACGCGGATTGGTTACTTGAGTGTGACCAGATTTTCTACACCCGCCTTGATCAAGCCAATTTCAAACAGCAAATTCCTCAACTCATCAGCACGGGCCTTGGCCGGACAACCTGTTCTTACTTTATGCCAGGCGATACCACCATCCTGTTTGCATCCACACATGCCGGAAACGCTGCCTGTCCTCCCCTTCCAGAGCCAAGGGAAGATCACAAATATGTATGGCCAGTGTATGCCGAATTTGATATCTATGTTTCAAACCTGAAAGGCCAGATACTGGACACCCTTGTTGGCGGCGATGGCTACGACGCCGAAGCAACAGTTTCGCCCAAAGGCGATAAAATCGTGTTTACCTCGTTGCGTTCAGGCGACCTTGAACTGTATACCATGGATATAGATGGAGGAAACATTACCCAGATCACGCATGAACTGGGTTATGACGGTGGTGCATTTTTCTCGCCCGATGGCAGCAAACTGGTATTCAGGTCATCGCGTCCAAAAACACCTGAAGAACAAAAAGAATACAAAGACCTCCTTGCACAGGGATTGGTGATGCCGACCAATATGGAAATCTATGTGTGCGATGTTGATGGCAGCAACCTGCGTCAGGTTACCAGACTTGGAAAAGCCAACTGGGCACCGTTTTTTACTCCCGCAGGTGATAAAATTATTTTTAGTTCAAATCACCATTCCAACAGAGGTTATGAGTTTAACCTTTTCACGGTGGACCTTGAAGGCAACAACCTCGAACAGATCACTTTTGACCCTACTTTCGATGCTTTTCCAATGTTTTCGTTCGACGGAAAGAAACTGATCTTTTCGAGCAACCGGAACAATGGTGGCACACATGACACAAACCTCTTTATAGCAGATTGGATTGAATAAGCATGCCGGAACCGAAAAAGCAGGTTTTTGACTATCTGCAAAACATAGGAATTGAATATGAGGCCATTGACCATCCTCCTACGCCAACAATAGCAGATGTTTTGCTACACTGGAAAGGCATGGATGCCGTGCATTGCAAGAACCTGTTTTTTCGGAACCACAAGGGTAACCAGCACTACCTGGTTACCTTTCACTACCTGCAGGACCTGAGCATCCACAGCCTTGAGCAGATGCTGAAGCAGGGAAAACTAAGCTTTGCGTCAGCAGAACGTATGGATCGGTTTTTAGGTGTCAGCCCAGGTTCTGTGTCGCCTTTTGGCCTGATCAATGATACATCAAAACATGTGGTCGTTTATGCAGATGAAAACCTGCTACAATATGAAAAACTCAGCTTTCACCCAAACGACAACAGCTGCTCAGTGGTCATCAGAACCACTGATTTTATCCGATTTTTAACGGAACGGGGAAACAGATTTAGTTTTATTAAACTGTATTGACTTATTTTAGGTAATTTTCGGCATGAAATGCACATCTTTTCCCAAACCAGATTCAACCATCAGATAAACATATGATTAAAGAAAAAATCCAGGTCAGCATCAATTCCGAAATCGGCGAACTCGAAAATGTGATTATTCACACGCCGGGACCTGAGGTAGAGAATATGACGCCTGAGAATGCGGCAAGGGCGTTGTATAGCGACATCCTTAACCTGAGTGTGGCATTGCCTGAGTACAATGAGTTTAAGCAGGTTTTGCAGCTGTTTGCAGGCGTCTACGACGTAAAGGAATTACTCGTTGAGGTGCTGGCAAATGAAAAGGTGAAAACAAGCATTATTTCGCGGATTTGTAAAAGCGAAGCGGTAGATGATATTTGTAAGGTGATCTCAGCATATGACAATGTTACCCTTGCCGCCCAGCTTATCGAAGGGGTTGAAATGAAGAAAGATACCCTAACCAAGTTTCTTGACAATGAACGATTTTCGCTGCATCCTCTGCCCAATTTCTTTTTTACCCGCGATGCCTCATTCAGCATGCGCGACAAGGTGATGATCAGCCATATGGCCAGCAAGGTGCGTGAACGTGAATCAATTATCATGGAAGCCATTTTCGATTATCATCCCGGATTTGCCACACACACCGTAAATCCCGTTAAGTTGCACGACAAATCGGGAAAAGCAACGATCGAAGGCGGCGATATCCTTATTGCCCGGGAAGACATTTTCATTGCCGGAATCAGTGGCCGCACCACGAGCCAGGGAATTGATGCCGTGCTCGAGTACCTGAAGACAATTCCGGGAACCAAGCACCTGATTCTCCAGGAACTGCCTTACCAACCAGAGTCGTTTATCCACCTCGATATGGTGTTTACTTTCCTCGATAAGGATAAATGCATGATATTCGAACCACTCATCATGCAATCGAGCAGGCACCTGACTATCCATATCATCATCGAAGAGAAAAAAGTGGCTCAGATTCGCGAGGAGAAAAATATTCCGGACGCCTTGAAGAAACTGGGCATTGACCTTGAACCCATCGTTTGTGGTAAGCCTGAGGATATCTACAT
>JAHIUX010000075.1 GCA_018816765.1 Bacteroidota bacterium | reverse complement strand
TCTATTTGATTATCAGGCAAATATAATAAATATTATTGATTGAAACAAGTTTATTTAACTGAATATCAGCTATTTAAACAAAATATTTTTACTGAATTTTTGATGTTTTTGGATCACTTTTTTTTTAATGCGTCGCCCCTGATGCAAAGGCCCAATTTCCTGCACTTTTTAGCCATTGCAGCTACCTTTGTGATTGTAAGGGCTTATGTCGTAATTTTGCCGCCTGAGACCTAACAACATGATGAAGAAAAAAAGAAGGACACCGGTCACCATTGAGCAGGTAGAAATCATCGATGCAGGAGCTGAAGGAGTTGCTGTGGCAAAACCAGGCGAGAAAGTGGTATTTATTCCCTTTGGCGCTCCGGGTGATGTGGTTGACGTTGAGGTATTTAAGAAAAAACGTAATTATTTCGAAGGCAGAATATTACACATACACAAGGAATCTGACAAGCGCACCAGTCCGGCATGCAGCCATTTCGGCCTTTGTGGCGGATGCAAGTGGCAGCACCTCGATTATTCCTGGCAACTTCATTTCAAGCAGAAACAGGTTAAAGATAGTCTCGAACGCATTGCCCACATCGAAGCACCTGATATCAGGCCCATTCTTCGGTCTGACGAAATGTATTACTACCGGAACAAGCTGGAATTCACCTTCTCGAACCGCAAATGGCTGCTCGACGGGAGCCCGTCGGGAACCAAACATGAAGATGAACTTAAGGGCCTTGGATTCCATCTCCCGGGCATGTTCGACCGCATTCTCGCAATTGAACACTGTTACCTTCAGGCTGATCCTTCAAACGCTATCAGGATGGCTGTCAAGGATTACGCCATGAAACACGGCATTGGGTATTACGACATCAGGGCACAGGAAGGATTGCTGCGCAACCTCATCATTCGCAACAGCTTAGCAGGCGAGGTGATGGTCATTCTGGTTAGCGGAGCCAGCGACGCCCGCATCGAAAATGGCTTGATTCCTTACCTCACTGAACAATTTCCGGCCATAAAATCACTGATTTATGTGGTGAACACAAAGGGAAACGACACCATCAATGACCTGCCATTTCAGGTGATTAATGGCGAACCTTACATTGTTGAAGAGATGGCTTCGCCCATTGCCGGTTTTCCACCGCTCAGGTTCCGGATCGGACCGGTGTCATTCTACCAGACCAATCCGGTTCAGGCTGAGAAACTCTATCGGGCTGCCTTTGACTTTGCAGGCTTCGATGGAAATGAAGTGGTGTATGATCTGTATACAGGAACAGGAACCATCGCCAACTATATTGCGCGCTCGGTAAAGAAAGTTATTGGCATTGAATATGTTGAAGCAGCAGTGGCTGACGCCAGGATCAATTCCGAAATCAACGATATTCACAACACAACCTTCATTGCAGGCGATATGTCGGCTGTGCTTGATGAAACATTCAGCAGTGCGCATGGCCGCCCGGATGTGATCATTACTGATCCACCCAGGGCAGGCATGCACCCAAAGGTTGTTGCCCAGCTGATGGCGCTGGAAGCTCCTAAGATCGTGTATATCAGCTGCAACCCGGCAACACAGGCAAGGGACCTGATGGTACTGAAGGAAAAGTACGTCATTGCCGGCATCCAGCCTGTGGATATGTTTCCACAAACCCAGCATGTCGAAAACATTGTGTTGCTCACCTTGAAATAAGCTGATGAACCCCATGCTGTCTTTTAAATACACGGTTTTCTTCATGAAAAGCAGCAAAATGGCTTCATCCTTTTTATGTGGTTTATTGGTACTGACCGGCATATCCTTTCCAGCAACAGAAAGCCTCAGGGCACAATCCCTGTATTTTCCGCCATTAACGGGCGATGAGTGGCAAACCGTTTCTCCCGCCTCATTGGGCTGGTGTGTTGAGGAAACCGACAGCCTGTATCAGTTTCTCGAAACTGAAAACTCCAAGGCCTTTATTTTGCTCAAGGATGGAAAAATTGTACTTGAAAAGTATTTTGGCAGTTTTACTGCCGACAGCATCTGGTACTGGGCTTCTGCAGGCAAGTCGCTGACAGGCTTTACCACCGGTATTGCGCAACGCGAAGGCTTCCTTTCCATCGAAGACACTAGTTCGCATTACCTTGGTCAGGGTTGGACAGCCTGTACGGCAGCATTTGAGGATAACATTCAGATCCGCAACCAACTGAGCATGACAACTGGTTTAAATGATGCCGTGGCTGAGCCTGACTGCACCCTCGACAGCTGCCTCGAATGTGTTGCAGCGGCAGGTGAGCGCTGGGCCTACCACAACGCACCTTATACGCTGATGGATCAGGTAATTTCAGCTGCTACCGGCATGTCACTGAACAGTTATATCAACAGCAGAATCAGGGTGCACACCGGAATTACAGGTTTATTCATTCCAAGCGGCTACAACAATACATTCTACAGCAGGCCAAGGTCGATGGCACGTTTTGGCCTACTTATCCTAAACAAAGGTGTCTGGGATCAAACGGATGTGTTGGGCGATTCCGCCTATTTTTCTGCGATGACAAGCACTTCGAATCCGTTCAATGCCTCATATGGATATCTCTGGTGGCTCAATGGCAAGTCATCCTTTATGCTTCCCGGATTGCAGTTTGTGTTTCAGGGGCCCTTGTTTCCTGATGCGCCATCTGATGTGCTTGCTGCACTGGGAAAAAACGGGCAGATCATCAATGTCGCCCCGGCTGCAAGGCTGGTGTTTATCCGCATGGGCAACGCACCCCAGGAAGGAGGCCTTATCACACCTTTGTTCAGCAATGAAATATGGAAACATTTGAACAAACTGATGTGCGGAGCTGCAGCAATCCAGGATAACCAACCAGATAAGACAGCCAACCTAATACACGAAAATCCGGTAACAAAGCTGTTAAAGATCAGTGCGTTTAGGGGTCTGGCAGATGTGACTCTTGAGATTTACGACCTCGGTGGCAGTAGGTTGATGTCAGCTTCAGGCAATGAAATCAATGTAGAAAGCCTGGCACCGGGGGCCTATTTGCTTTCACTTTGCAACAATGATCAGCAATATCGTCAGGTGTTCATTAAACAGTGATCTTTTAAAAAAAATGCGGAGTGTTTCAAGTCAGCGGGTTTTGTGCTATTTTCGCATCGATTTCCATAGAATAAATCAACAACATTTAAACACATTTTCATGAAAAAGGCATACCTGGTTTTATTATCATTGATGCTTGTGAACATCTATCACACACAAGCACAAACGAATAAGGTGTATACAACCTCCGCAGGCGAGTTGATTTTTTCATTCGCTACCATTGATAACGCGGGAAATGACAATGGCAATATTGTCAGGTTTTCTCCATTTTTCAATGTGCAAAACCTGGTCAATTTCGACCCAAGCAATAACCTGGGATTTTTCACCGGCCTTGACCTGCGCAACGTGGGCTTTATTTATGATGTTCCGAATTCGACCATTCGTAAAAAGTTCAGAAGCTACAATATAGGGATTCCGGTTGGAATCAAACTGGGCAATATGGGCGGTTCGTTTATCTTTGGTGGTTATGAAATCGAATTTCCGGTTAACTACAAGGAAAAAACCTTCGTAAATGAAGCCAAAACCGACAAATTCAATGTTTGGTTTAGCAGCCGTCAGCCAGCGTATTACAGTACCATAATGGCCGGCATTCAGTTTAAACATGGTGCCAACCTAAAGTTCAAGTATTACCTGACCGGCTTTTTCAACAAGGACTACACCGAGATTGAAAATGGAACTAAGATCAAGCCATACGAAAACATTGATGTGAATGTGTTTTATATTTCTCTTTGCTTCAACCTGTTTAAAAACACCGACATCGATTTACCGGCTGTCAAGGCATCGGAAGTTTACTGAATTCATTGATATTGCCTCACAAGGCGCAAAAGTTCATTCAGGTCGATGGATTCGGCCTGGATGGTAATCCTGGCCTGACTGTAATAGATATTGCGCTGACGCAAGTGCTCCCGGACGAAACCAAGCAATTCGTCCGGTTTTTTTTGTGACACCAGAGGTCGTTTTTTTTTCGATTGTGACAAGCGCGAGGCGATGGCTCCGGCACTGATTTTAAGGTAAACTGTTAAGCCATGTTGGTTCATCCAAAACATATTGTCGTAAAAACAAGGCGTTCCGCCACCTGTTGAAATCACCACATTGTCAAAGCTTTCTGTCTCTTTTAGCAGGCGACTTTCGAAGGTGCGGAACACCGTCTGATCGTATTTTTCGAAAAAGCGGTGGATGGGAATTTTGTAATGCTCCTCAAAGAGTTCGTCAAGGTCGAGCCGCTGGAAACCAAGCTGCGCTGCCAGCCTCCCGGAAACGGTACTTTTTCCAGATCCCATATATCCGATGAGGTAAATGCGCATTTACAGGCTGCTTAGTGTGTGGTCATACTGACGCCATCAGCTTTGGCTAATGTCCTTTTTTTCTCTCGATGGCCTTCATCGCTGCAGCAACAATGTCGGCTGTTTCAAGGCCATAAACTGCCAACAGTTCTTCCGGTGTGCCGCTTTGTCCAAATTTATCCCTGACAGCCACCATCTCGATGGGCGCCGGATGAAAACGACCCAACAGCTGCGCGATGCTATCGCCGAGGCCGCCATGCATCTGGTGTTCTTCGGCAGTGACAACACATGCAGTTTTCTTCACCGATGCCAGCACTGCGGCTTCATCGAGTGGTTTGATGGTGTGGATGTTGATTAATTCCGCCTTAATTCCCGATGAAGCCAGAATACGCTGGGCTTCAACGGCTTTCCAGACCAGGTGACCGGTAGCAAAAATGCTGACATCGGTTCCCGGAGCAATCATCAGGGCCTTGCCGATGACAAACGGTGTCGTATCGGGAATGAAATTTGGGACCTTTGGTCTTCCAAAACGCAGGTAAACAGGTCCTTCATATGCTGCGATGGCCATCGTTGCAGCCTTCGTCTGGTTATAATCGCATGGGTTGATAACCGTCATCCCCGGAAGCATTTTCATGAGGCCAATGTCCTCAAGAATCTGGTGTGTTGCACCATCTTCACCCAGGGTCAGACCGGCATGTGAGGCACAAATCTTCACATTCGTACCGGAATACGCCACCGATTGTCTGATCTGGTCATACACCCTTCCGGTAGAAAAGTTGGCAAAGGTGCCTGTGAAAGGAATGAAACCACCAATGGCCAGGCCGGCAGCCATACCAATCATATTGGCTTCGGCAATGCCGGTTTGAAAAAAACGTTCCGGAAAGTCGCGGGCAAAGGCATCCATCTTAAGCGATCCGGTAAGGTCGGCACACAATGCCACCACATGTGGATTTTGCTTGCCGAGTGCATGTATCCCAGCTCCGAAACCCGACCTTGTATCCTGATAATTAATGATATTAATCTCCATTTGTCTAAAGTTTTACTTTTTTCGTTTTCCCTGAGATGATGGTGAATGCAGCTTCACGTGTGTAGGCTGCCCGTTTTGCATTGGCTGCCCTGAACACAAGCCGGTAATTGCCCGGTAGCAACACAAGGGATTCAGCAGTCACCGACTCGCTGTCGAGGCTGTATATCCACACCAGCCTGCCATTGTATTCCACAAACAGGTCGCCTTTTACCGGACTGCGCCGCTGCAACACCAGCACACCGGGTTCCGGAATCTGAATCTGTTTCAGTTGATTTTCCTCCACTTCAATTTTTTCGTATAGCAAGCGGGGCATACTGAGCACTTCTACGTCGTAGCATCCTGTGAGGTAATCGGCTGTTTGCCCACCCTGAATCACATGAAGGATTGTTTCCTCGCCACAACGCCTGACCAAACCATAAAGCTCTTTCCCAAATGGCATCGGGTTGGTGGTACTTAACTTAATTTTACCCTGAGAAACAGGAATTTTTATTGTGTTGTGGGTGGTTTTTTCAAGGCGAATGTTGTCGAGGTGGAGCGATGGAATCGTATGTAATTCAAGGTTGTACACCGGTTGATAATCTACGAAGAGTGTATCAGGATTGCCCTTTTCATTCATTGTATGCATGAAATTGTAAGCAAGCACTTTCTTTTCCTGCTCATAAATACTCATTGCCACATCCGTAACCGATGGCAAGCCTTTGCTGTCGGTCAGTTCAACAGTCAGTGTAGTGAGGTCTTTCGACACCTGGTTCAGGGCCGTTTTCAGCGCTGTGGCGAAGTTATCGGAGTCTTCAGCATCAAAATAGGTTCCTATACAATCAAGCTGGTTGTTCATGCCCGTTCCAAGTCCGATAACAAAGGGTTTTAACGCGACTCCGCGTTTCTGCAGGGCTCTTGAAACGGCACAGGGGTCTCCCCCACACTCTTCAAGGCCATCAGTGATCAGGATGATCATGTTGCGGCTGTCGGTCATCCCTTCAAAATCGTTGGCCGCCTGTTCCAGTGAATACGCAATAGGCGTAGTTCCGCGTGGATTTGTGTTGCGTAAAACGGCTTTTATCCGGGCATGGTTTTTCTTTCCAAAGGGTACCTCAAGTTTTGAATCGTCGCATCTTCCCGGAGGATAGGTGAATTGGTGACCATAAAGCCGCAAGGCAAGCTCAGTCCCCGGAACCCGTTCGAGGCTGTCGATAACTCTGGAAAGCAGGAGTTTGGCGACTTCCATCTTGGGTTTTCCCTCCCATTGACCCCACATGCTTTGCGAAGCATCTACCACAAACAGGATGCGCTTTAAAGGTTCTTTCACGGGCTTTTTCGCTCCGGCCTGGCCATATGCCAAAACACTGAATATAAAGACAAAACACAGCATTAAAGCAGGCAGGCGATACTGGTTTGCCTGCGCAGAAAAACCAGTCTGACTGTTTGACTGAAAATCGCTATTTGGGTTGTTATGCATGATGGCCATCAATAATCGCCGAAGGTCTCTTCGAGTTGCGACAGTGCATTGGCAGCCTGTTCGTCGTTAGGCGCAACACCATGCCATTTGTGCGTTCCTTCCATAAAATCGACCCCTTTTCCCATCTCAGTCTTCATCAATAGCAATTGGGGGCCGTCTTTTCCTGCGTCTGCTCTAGCCGCGTTCAATGTAGCCACAACCTGATGCATATCATTGCCGTCGAAGGGCTTCACCTGCCAGCCAAACGCCTCATATTTTGCTTTGAGGCTATCCACGGGCAATACTTTTTCCAGGGGACCATCAATCTGTTGTCCATTGTGGTCAATGATGGCAACCAGGTTGCTGAGTTTGTGCGCGCCGGCATACATGGCTGCTTCCCACACCTGTCCTTCCTGCTGCTCGCCGTCACCCATCAGCACAAACACCAGGGCATCGTCGTGTCTGAGTTTTTTTGCCCGAGCTGCGCCGCATGCCACAGAAAGTCCCTGCCCCAGTGACCCGGAAGCAATCCGGACACCTGGCAGGCCTTCATGCGTTGTCGGGTGACCCTGAAGGCGCGTGTGCAGCTGCCTGAATGTGGCCAACTCATCAATTGGAAAATAGCCGGTGCGCGCAAGCACACTGTAGAAGACCGGACTGATGTGCCCATTGGAAAGGAAGAAAAGATCCTCGTTAAATCCCTGAATGGTGAAGTGGTCCGGTTTGTGCCTCATCTGATCAAAATATAGTGCTGTCATGAAGTCAGCACAGCCCAGCGAACCTCCGGGATGACCTGATTGACAAGCATGAACCATCCTGATGATGTCGCGGCGAACCTGACTCGCCATCTGTGTTAAAAACGCTAATTCGGCCATTGTAATCGTGTTGCTGGCAGCTGCGACTGTTGGTCTTTCAGGCTGCCTGTATGGGGAACAAAGTTACGGCATTCAACAAAAAATCACTGCATCACTTATCAACAGCCTGTTAATGATCTCAGCAACAAAGCCATTACTTCACTGAAACCTTTGAAGCTCGTTCAACCCATGCTGACACCTGGCTTTTCTCAGCCTTGCTTAGGCATAAAAGACTGACTGAAATTGTAGAAAATTGCTATTTTTGGCCTGAATTCAGCACAATGAAACAATTAATACGTCAACAGTTCAGTAGTACACGCTTGTTTTTGTTCTTCCTTTCGTTTGTATTTGTTTCAGGACTTCATGCACAGGATGAGGCCATAGCAGCAGCAGATCTCCCGGATGAACAAGCCTGGGTCGACTCAGTATACAACAGCCTGAATGCCGAACAACGCATTGCTCAGCTGTTTGTTGTCAGGGCCAACCAGCCCGGCCGGGCCTACGATAGCAGAATTGAAGGCTGGATTAAATTGTACAATATTGGAGGCGTCACGTTCTTTAAGGGAACACCTGTCGACCAGCTGGTTCAGACAAACCGGTGGCAACAACTTGCTAAAACGCCTTTGCTCATTTCCATTGATGGAGAATGGGGACTTGCCATGCGGCTCGACAACACGGTTTCTTACCCCATGCAAATGACCCTTGGCGCAGTGCAGAACGACAGCCTTATTGGCGATATGGGAATCCAGATTGCTGAACAATGCAACAGAATGGGCATTCAGATGAATTTCGCACCAGTGGTGGATGTGAACAGCAACCCTGCAAATCCGGTGATTGGGATGAGGTCGTTTGGTGAGCGACCCGAAAATGTGGCAAAAAAAGCCTGGATGTATGCCAACAGCCTGCAGAAAAACAACATCATTGCCACCGCCAAGCATTTTCCGGGTCACGGCGACACCTATGCCGATTCGCATAAAACATTGCCGGTGGTTAATGCTACAATGAAGCGTCTCGAAGAAGTTGAATTCGTTCCTTTCAGGCAGTTGATTGATTCTGGAATTGGTGGTGTGATGGTCGCGCATTTGTATCTGCCAGCCCTCGAAAACAAGAAAGACCTTGCCTCTACCCTGTCGCCGAAAATTGTTGGTGACTTGCTGAAGCAAAAGATGGATTTTAAGGGTTTGATCGTCACCGATGCACTCGACATGAAGGGAGTAACTGCGTATCACCCGCCTGGAAAGATTGAACTGATGGCACTGATGGCAGGAAACGATGTATTGCTGCTTCCTGAGAACCTGCCGATTGCCATACAATCCATTGCAAAAGCCGCTTCCGAGAAAGCAGATGTTGCATCAAGGGTTGAAGAAAGTTGCCGCAAGATACTGGCTTACAAATACAGGGCCGGCCTCCATGTCTACAGACCCAGTTATACTGAAAACCTCATCCAGGACCTGAACCAGCCACAATACGCAACGCTTGCCTCGCGCCTTTACGATGAGGCCATTACCTTGTTGAAGAACGAGGATGGGATAATTCCGTTGCTTAAGCACGATTCTTTGCGGATTGCAACCTTGTCAACGGGTTATGGAAAAGCCACAACTTTTCAACTGGCCCTCGAAAATGGCGGGCTTAAAGCCGACCATTTTGCATTGCCAAAAGCCCCGGTGAAGGCTCAGACGGAAAAACTCTACAGTGACCTGTCAGCATACGATCTGGTTGTCGTGAGTGTGCAGAACACCAATATCCTGGCAGCCAAAAAATTTGGCATTGACCCTCAAACCATCGCTTTTATTAACCAATTGATAAAAACCAAAAAAGTTCTGTTATGCGTTTTCGCTTCGCCATATTCACTGGCTTACTTTAATCATCAGGATATGCTCAATGGGCTGGTAGTGGCCTACCAGGACAATATACTTGCCGAAAGTTCGGCTGCACGCCTGATCCTTGGAAGCGTTTTGCCACAGGGAAAGTTGCCTGTTTCAGTTGATCAACACTGGCAAGTTGGCGCAGGAATTTCGGCCGGCCAAAGCCCCGAAACCGTTCATGACAGCATCAAAACAGACACTTCTGTTGTCGTCAGCAAGGCTGTTTCCATCCCTATGCTGAATGAAAAGATACTGCATAAAGTCGATTCTATTGCACTTGACGGGATTAGCAAAAGGGCATTTCCGGGCTGTCAGATTGTGGCAAGCCTGAATGGCCAGATCATTTACAACAAATGTTTCGGTTACCACACCTACGAAAACACAAGGGTGGTGATGCCCGACGACCTTTACGACCTGGCATCGCTGACCAAAATGCTGGCTTCAACCATGGCCATCATGAAACTCACTGAAGAAGGCAAACTGATGCTGAGTGATACCCTCGGGCGGTTTTTCCCTTACCTGAAAGGTACCGATAAGGCCCGGATTCCACTTTCAGATATTATGACACATCAGTCGGGATTCACCGACTGGATTCCGTTTTACCTCGAGACCATGACGAAGACCGGGCTCGACACAAGCATATACTGCACTGCCATGGATGTGATGCATCCCAACCGGGTTGCCGAAGGCATCTATGCCCGTCGCAATTACAAAAACGTGATATTTGGCAAGATCGCTGAATCGAAAATGAAGAAAAAAGAGTACCGTTACAGCGATCTGGGATTCTACTTTATGCCTGCAATCGTCGAAATGCTCACCAATATCCCTTTCGATATTTACCTTGAAACAGCATTTTATCAGCCGCTAAAGCTCACGCATACCTTGTTTCAGCCCTTGACCCGATTCGACAGAGACATAATTGTGCCAACCGAATTGGATAATGATTTCAGAAAACAGCTAATCCAGGGCGATGTGCACGACCAGGGCGCTGCGCTGTTGGGAGGAATTTCAGGCCATGCGGGTTTGTTTTCAAATGCTGCTGAAGTGGCAACCATTATGCAGCTGCTGATCAATGGCGGCAACTGGAACGGCATACAATTGCTGAAACCCGAAACCATACAACAGTACACGGCAGTGCAGTATCCCGGAAAGGATAACCGGCGCGGACTGGGCTTCGACAAGCCACCACTTAAGCCCGGTGAAAAGCTGCGCATGCCTTCGATAAATGCCAGCCAGCAAAGCTATGGGCATAGCGGTTTCACCGGCACCTTTGCCTGGGCAGATCCCGCAAACAAGCTTGTTGTGGTGTTTTTGTCAAACCGGGTTTATCCCGACAGCAAAAACGGAATGATCTCTAAACTTGATGTACGCACCAGGATTCACGATTTGTTTTACGAAGCCATTAAAGACATTAAGGAATAAGGATGCACAAGGCCATTGGACCACTTTCTGAAAAAAAAGAAAACAGAAACCTGTTCATTACAGTGCTGCTTAACCTTGGTATTGCAATTGCTGAGTTGCTTGGCGGGTTGCTCTCGAACAGCCTCTCGCTGATTTCTGATGCTGTGCACAACCTGAGCGACGGATTGGCTATGCTCATCACCTTTGTCACACTACGGGTTAGCAAGCGGGCATCCAATGAACGCAAAACCTTTGGATACAAGCGGATACAAATTCTGGCCGCCTTGTTTAACGCGGTGACCCTGTTGGCTATCTGCTTGTTTCTGCTCACGGAAGCCTATGAAAGATTCATGGTTCCCAAGCTTGTCAACAGCCTGCCGGTGGTAATCGTGGCCACAATCGGTTTGCTGGCTAATCTGGCAGGGGTATTCCTGCTGAAAGACTTTTCAAGGTCGAACCTGAATATCAAGGCTGCTTACCTCCATCTCATCGGCGATACCTTGTCGAGTGTAGCGGTAATCGTTGGCGGGATAATGATGTATTATTTTCAGGTATACTGGATCGACCCGGTTGTAACGGCGCTCATCAGTTTGTACATCATCCGCGAAACATACCATGTATTAGCCGAAACCTACCATATTCTGATGCAATCGACGCCTTCGCACATTATCCTGGATCAGATCAGGAATGAAGTGATCCTTCTCAAGGGGGTAAAAGACCTGCATCATGTCCATGTGTGGAGCCTTACCGACAATGAAATCCATTTTGAAGGACATATTGAATTGCAGGATGATATGTATGTTTCTGAAAGCGAGCAGCTTCATTATGACATTCGCGACATGCTGTTGGCCAGATATGGCATTACCCATGTTACCTTACAGGTTGAAAAGAATTTCTGCAAAAACACTTCTTTGATTGTTCCATTAAATGAATGTTAACCCAAATTACCCATGAGCACCAAACAAACTTCAATCCTGCTTTGGACGCTGTCCGTTGTATTAATGGGCGCTTTAGCTGTTTACCAAAGAACAACAGGTCCTACCTACCCTGTGCGCGGCAAGGTCCTCCTTAAAGGAGAAACTTATAAATACAAGCTATTGCGAACCCATGACACTGGGGCTGACGCTCCTTTCGAAATGAATGTCCCCGATGGAATCACAGGTATATTTCGATACAAAAGATATAAAAGCCATGATGAATGGGCAACCATCGCTTTGCATCCTGAAAACGGTGTGATCAAAGCCCTGATCCCCAATCAGCCGGCAGCCGGTAAGGTTGAGTATCAGATTGCACTGCTTGATGGAGAAACTTCATACACGCTCAGCGATGAACCTGTTGTGATCAGGTTTAAAGGCAGTGTGCCCGCTTATGTCTTAATTCCGCATATCTTTTTCATGTTTTTCGCCATGGTTTTCAGCATCCGTACCGGCTTAGAAGCCATTTTCCTGCGCCGCAAAACATATTTGTTCACCAGCATTACCCTGTTGCTGTTTGTTTTCGGTGGTATGCTGCTGGGACCAATTGTTCAGAAATATGCTTTTGATGCTTACTGGACAGGTTGGCCTTGGGGACACGACCTTACCGACAACAAAACGCTTGCTGCCTTTATCTTCTGGTTTATTGCATGGCTTGTGCTTCGCAAGAACCACGAAAACAGGACCTGGCCATTGGTGGCAACAGCTGTCATGCTCGCCGTTTACCTGATTCCGCACAGCGTTTTGGGCTCCGAAATTGACCATACCAAAGACCAGAACCAGGCAAAACCACACATAGAATCGCAGGAATGACCTATCTCATCATCTTCGTTACAGCCCTGATATCAGTAGCCGCCTTGTACCAGCAAGAGCTGTTTAACCGCTTGAAATTCAACGCATGGATGATCCATGAAAAAAAGCAGACTTACCGCTTTTTCACCTACGGACTTGTCCACGCTGGTTGGCTTCACCTGATTGTGAATATGTTTGTGCTTTACTCTTTCGGAGGATATGTTGAGCAGGCCTTTAAGGTGATTTTTGGCAGTGGCAAAGGATTGCTCAATTACGGCATGCTCTACGTGGGCGGAATTATTTTTGCCACCCTGCTCGACTTCGGCAAACAGAAAAACAACCCCCATTACGATGCCGTAGGCGCGTCGGGAGCTGTTGCTGCCGTGTTGTTCTCAAGCATTTTGCTTATGCCGACAAGTACGCTGTTAATTTTTCCGATACCTTTTCCGATACCCGCCTGGCTGTTTGGTATTTTATACATGATCTATTCGGTGTATATGAGCAAAAAAGGGACGGATAACATCGGTCACAACGCGCACATCCTTGGGGCAATATTTGGCCTGGTACTGACGATCATGCTGAAACCCACACTTGTTTCAGCCTTTATTGACCAGCTTTTCGGCTAATCACTCAGTTCATCTGCGGGTTAACAGGAAACTGGCGCCACAGGTCATAGGCTGTGCCCATGCGCTGCATGAAGCGGTTCCACATCTTTTCGGGATGGGTCTTGAGCAGGCTGCTGGTTGTGATTGTTGAAACAAGCCACGAGTTTCGGTCTAGTTCACTGGCCAGCTGACTGGCTTCCCAACCTGAGTAACCCAGATAGAACCTGATCTGATCTGGTTTGATAAGTCCCAGCAGGATCATTTCACGTACGGCTTCCATCTCTCCGCCCCAATATAAACCGGGAATGATCTCATGGCTTTCAGGTATATCTTTTCCAAGGGTGTGGATAAAAAACAGGTTCTCGGAACTCACCGGACCACCAATAAACACCGGTGCCTCAAAAGGTGGGTAGTCCTCCACAAAGCTGTTGAAAGGTTTATACAACGGCTTGTTCATAATCAGGCCAAAACTGCCCTCATCGTTATGTTCGGCAAGCAAAACCACTGATCGGCCGAAGTAAAAATCCCCCATAAAGGGCTCCGATATGAGGATGCGTCCCCGTTCAGGAGCCATGTCATTTCGGCGTATTTGAATCAGTTTTTCGATGTCCATAAATCAGTCACTCTTTGGTTTTCTTCTTCCACAAACTTGTTAATCAGCAGATTTCAAGAGATACGCATGATACGGTTTGTCAATAATAGCTGCCATTCAATGTCATATTCAACAAAACGCTAATTTTACATCGCTATTGCAAACACCATACCAGCATATTTGAAAAAGGCAGATAACCACCGGCACTATCATGAATTAAGGGAAAAATACCCGTTTTTCACTTATCAAAGTTACACCATTGATCAAAAAAAAGATGGGTTTTTGTTGAAATTTAACTTTTCATTAGCAAATGAATTTTACTTCACTCCCAGCATGTTTATTCCCGTGCGGGAATTTTACAATGCCCAACCGATTGAACGACCTGCACTCGAACTGTTTGCATTTCATATTGGTATGGTTGAGTTGATTAGCTACTGGAAAGCGGCCTGTCCACCAAAGGTCATCATCGCACCTTTCGCACTTAATGAAGAACAGGTTACGTGGTGGAAGCATGTGTATTTTCAAGGGCTGGGTGAATTCTTCTACCTTAATTCCATCGATGCCACTGAAGCTGATTTCATGCAGATCGTGACCTCAGATAATTCAATGCCTGATCCGGTAGCGCTTCCGTTGAGCGAAAAAATCATTGTGCCCGTTGGTGGTGGCAAGGATTCAGTTGTGAGTCTCGAATTGTTAAAATCGATGCATCAACCACTGATTCCGTTCATTGTGAATCCGAGGGGTGCAAGTACCGGCTGTACCCGGATTGCTGGTTTTGGCCCTGACAAAACCGCCATTGTTGAACGCAGCCTCGATCTAAAGCTACTGACGCTGAACGCGCAGGGTTTTCTGAACGGGCATACGCCATTTTCTGCTCTGCTCGCTTTTGTTTCATCATTCGTCGCCGTGCTTTCTGGCGCCAGGCATATCGCCTTGTCGAATGAATCGAGTGCCAACGAAGCCACTGTTGCTGATGCCGATGTCAATCACCAATACAGCAAATCCATTGAATTTGAGGCCGACTTCAGGAACTACAGCCAGCGTTGGCTGCATCCCCAGCTCAACTATTTCAGCATATTAAGGCCATTGAATGAATTGCAGATTGTGCAGCTATTCAGCAAATACCCTGCTTATTTTCAAACATTTAAGAGCTGCAATGCAGGCAGTAAAACTGATTCATGGTGTTGCAACTGTCCAAAATGCCTGTTTGCCTACCTGATGTTATCGGCCTTTTTGCCGGAAGCGCAAATGATCCCGATTTTTGGTGAGAATCTGCTCAACAAAAGTTCACTGAAACCTTTTCTGGACGAATTGCTTGGCCTCACTGACGCTAAACCGTTTGAATGTGTTGGCACCATTGATGAAGTGCGTGCTGTTACCGCACAGCTGCTGCAATCTGGAGGAGGTAAAAACCATGCCTTGCTGGCTTCAGGTATCGCCGGCTTTACCTCAGGTCAATCGGTGGAAACCTTGATCAGTTCATATGATCACCAGCATTTTCTTTTACCGGAATTTGAAAAACTGATTAAACGCGCACTGAATGGTTGATTTCATTGTGAATGAACTGCGCCATAAACGCATACTAATCCTTGGCTTTGGGCGCGAAGGAAAATCAAGCCTGAAGTTTATTACAGAAAAGCTGATGGATGCCGAAACAGGCATAGCCGATCAGCAAGCAATCGACCTCAGCAGCATAAAACTGCATCACAACCAAAAACTACACCTGCATACCGGGCCAGATTACCTAAAGGCAATCCCTGACTACGACCTTGTGTTGAAGTCGCCAGGTATTTCACTCCGTGGCGTTCCTACCGGCAAGGCCAGGATAAGCTCACAAACAGATTTATTTCTTGCATATTTTGCGCATCAGGTCATTGGAATCAGCGGAACAAAAGGAAAAAGCACCACATCGACACTGATCCATCATATTTTGTCAGCTGCAGGTTTCGACAGCATTTTAACAGGCAATATCGGCATTCCGTGCTTCGACATCATGCACCGCATCACTGATGAAAGCCCGGTAGTTTTTGAACTTTCAGCAAATCAGCTCGAAAACGTCAGGCATTCGCCGCATATCGCCGTCTTGCTCAATATCTTCGAAGAGCACCTCGATCATTTTGGCACATACGAAGCATACCGTCAGGCGAAATATAACCTTATGCGGTATTGCCAGCCTGGCGACACCATGATTTGCCACCGCGATGTTTGGCCAAGCGACGCCTTATGCAAAGCCAATCGCCTCCTTTTTCCCACAGAACCAGCTATTGTAACTGTGCCACCTTTGTCACTTCCTGGGCAACACAACAGCCTAAATATTGAAGCCGCCCTGCTTGCTGTTGCCGCGGCTGGTGTACCACTTGATGAGGCCCGGCGGCACGTACTCAGTTTCAAGGGATTGCCACACCGCATTGAACTTGTTGGTACTTTTGGAGGCGTCACGTTTTACAACGACAGCATTGCCACCATACCAGAAGCTGCCATCGCAGCCATTCGGACCATCGAAAAAGTTGATTTTCTGATTCTTGGCGGATTCGACAGGGGGATAGCATATCAATCGCTGATTGATTTCCTGTCAGCAAATCCAGTCCAACACATCCTGTTTACGGGTGAAGCTGGAAAACGTATAAGCGATGGACTTCATCTGGCAGGCACAAACTCAGCCATGCATTACTTTGACTCAATGAGTGAAGCCATGAAAATTGTGGACAAACTGGCAAAGGATGGAAATACCTGCCTTCTTTCGCCTGCTGCTGCCAGTTACGATCAGTACAAAAACTTCGAGCAGAGGGGTGATCTTTTCAAACAACTTGCCCTTAATTTCAGGAACCCGTAACGGACGTCATCAACGCATTTTCGGGAGCGGCAACACGCTCATTTCAGGAGCGAATGTAGTCACCTGCTTCAATTAGTGAATACCACATTAGGCATTGGAATATGTAAGCGGCCAAAAGTCTGTAACTCAGTTCGCTGTAGCAAACTTTTATCAAACTTTAAGTCGGGTTAATGTGTCGGTAAATGAACAGTTACAATAGTATATACGGATGATTAGGCATTGGCCTTTGGATGTAACAAAGGCTACTCAGCTTGTGTCTCACCGGCCGGTTTCTTTGCTGCAGGTTTTTTTGCTGCTACTTTCTTTTCAGCTGTTGCTGCAGGTTTGACGGGTGTTTTCAATTCAGGTTTGACAGCCGGGCGTCCCTTTTTTTTCTGTCGCCTCACTCCGGTTGAGCCGATAATAATTTTGCCCCTTTTCGTTTTTTTGTCTCCTTTTCCCATTGGTTTACTGTTATTAAGTGAGTAAATAATGTGTTAGAAGCCGTAAAGATAAGGATAAATTAACCCTGTTCAAACAGCCATATCGGGCTTAATTTTTTTGAAATAATTGCGCTCAACCACTTCGATTCGCTTAACCGAATGCCGGCACCATTCAAGCAGCACTTCATTACGGTCGTTTTCGGTGAGCTCCCAGTGAACTGCACTCCTGCGCAATCGTTGCGTAAGGTTAAATAACAGCAGGGCCGCGGAAACACTCACATTGAAACTCTCGGTAAATCCTACCATGGGTATGGTAACATGTGTATCAGCCATCTCCATGGCTTCTGCCGACAATCCCCTGCGCTCTGTGCCAAGCATTATGGCCATTGGCTTGTCAAGCGGCAGGTCTTCAATCGTATGGCTCTGCTGATGGGGGCTGGCGGCTACAATGATATAACCCGCACGCTTTAAACCAGATAGTGCATCAAGTGTGTTATTTGCAGTGGCGTTGTAGCGGTGCAGGCTCAGCCATTTAGCACTTCCCAGGACAATATCAGGATGGATATCGAAAGCATATTTATTTTCGATGATATGCACATCCTGTACCCCGGTAAGGTCGCACGACCGCAGCACGGCACTCGCGTTTTGTGACTGAAATATGTCTTCAAGCACGATGGTGATATGGCGCGTGCGTTGTGCAAGCACCTCTTCAAATCGTTGCTTTCGCTCGTCGAGCACCATCTCGAGCAGGAAATTCAAATATCCTTCATCGACAGCTCTTGTTGGATTAACCATAGTCGGAAACAGCAATTAATCAAACATTCATCTGCAGCAATGAAAACCATAAGGTCAATGGTTTCACTGAAGTCAGCATCCCTGCAAAGTTAGTTTTTTTTTTTACTGGTTCAGGGCCGCCCGGCCATCCTGATTTTGCAGTCAAAACGAGGCAGCGAATGCGTCTTAAATAAATCAAAACACCGTTAACAAACCTGGAAGAAAATCATGGGGCACAAAAAAGTCTGGCTACAAGGCAATCTTCCTAAACTATCCCATATCGCTGATTTTCTGCAGCATATTCGGGTTAGTGATTTCAATGATGTGTCCGTTAATTTTGATGATGCCATCCTGCCTGAATTCCGACATCACCCGAATCACATTCTCCATGCGCATATCGATAAGTTCAGCCATTTCGCGTCTTGAAACCGGAAGTTCAAATTCGTTGGATTTGTAAATATTGTTCGCAAAATCGAGCAGGATATGGGCAATCCGCCCTCGCAGGTTTTTGCTGCTCAGTGCAAATTTGGCTTCAAGGACATCGTCATTGGTTTTGCTCATCCTGGTGAGAATGTCGAGTGCAAACTGACCGTTTGATGCTATTTCCCTGATGAAGCAGTCCTTGGCAATGAAACAGATGGATGAATCTTCAATGGCAGTGATCGAATAAAAATAATTCGTTTTTGAGAAAACAGATATCAGTCCGACAAAATCGAAGGGTTTGGCAATGCTGATAATCTGGCTTTGGTTTTCCGAAATCCGCTTGTGCAATTTAATCAATCCGGCATGCACGTAAATGATTGCATTGATGGGATCGCCTTCCCTGCACACCAATTCACCCTTGCCAAAATGGAATTGCTCCTTGCAGGTATTGATTTTACTTAGTTGATCTTGTTTTAATGAATTAAACATCAACGACTTGAATGCGCATATCTGACAGTCCGGCGATTTCTCCAACGTGCCCATACCCGAGAGGATTTATTTTAGCAAATGTACCGCTTTATGTTAAATATCATGTTATGATAAGTAACACATTTACACATGTCCATTGCTAAATATTATGAAAATACCTTTGTTCAAGAGGATAATTCCTAAGGCTGACCATATTAATCAACGATAAACATATGAAGATCAATTCCTTTTACACCTTATTACTTGTAATCATCACCATGCTTACTACAAGTTCAACACAGGCAGAAGAAGCCTTATCGCCATACCTTAAGGTTGGGACAAAGGCAATCAGCATGGAATCACTGGTAAATGAAATTAAATCTGCACTTACAGGAGCGCAGTTCGAGGTGCTTGGCGACTATTCTCCCGAAAACAATGCCAGGTTTCATGTCATCGCATACACCAGGACCGACTTGAAGCAAATCAGCCTTACAAAAAAGGACAGAGGCGCACTTGCCGCAATTCTGAAGATCGGTTTGATCGACAACAATGGCGTGATTACCATTTCGATGCTGAATCCGATGTATCTGTTTAATGCCTATTTTGGTAACGAGATCACCGGAAAAGCCGACAAACTTGCGGGCATCGCTGAAGCTGCAAAATCAGCCATGAAATCATTTGGCAACACCTTTGCACCATTCGGGGGCAGTGTGGAAACCGATGACCTGAAAGACTACAAATACATGGCCTTTATGCCTAAATTCGGCGACCCAAGTCTGTTGAATGAATTCACTTCATTTGAAGAAGGACTCCAGACCATCAGAAAAAACCTGACAGCCGGAAAAGGCAGCACCAAAAAGGTTTACGAGCTTGTCTTCGCCGATAAAGGGATAGCTGTTTTTGGTGTAGGACTTTATGACAAAGCCATTGGCGAGGCCCATTTTTTGCCCATCATCGGCGAGGAAAATATTGCAGCCATGCCTTACGAAATCATCCTGCAAGGTACCAAAGCCAGCATTTTGCCCGGGAAATACAGGCTTGCGGTTCACTGGCCAGAACTGAGCATGGGCACATTCATGAAAATTGTTAACACGCCGGGAGAGATAGAAAGCACACTGGAAGGGCTCACGAAATAACTGTTTTTTCATTCATTACAAATTTCTTAGTAACACAAAACCAAAATGTTAAAAAAATCTACTCAAAAAATCTCCATGCTGACTCCACTGATGGTGTTGGCATTATCGTTGCTCTCGTTCAGTGCATTTGCCACAGATGGCTACTTCAGCACAGGACAGGGAACAAAAAACAAAGGCTTCGCCGGTGCAGGGATTGCATTTATGCATAGTCCATTTTCGGCCGCCATCAACCCTGCCGGACTTAGTTTTGTTGGCAAAAAACTCAGTTTCGAAGTCAGTGTAGGCTACTTCAATCCAAACCGCAAGTACACGGTCATCGGTGCTCCTACCCCACCCCAGAACTGGCCTTATGATGGAAGACAAATGCTCCTTGGATTGAAAGAAGGAACTGTTGAGAGTGGTTCATCGACCTTTATCATCCCGGCAATTGCATTTTCGTATCAATTGGGCGACAAAAACACCCTGGGCCTGAATTTCTTTGGCAACGGTGGCATGAACACCGATTATGCTGCAAAAACCTATTACAGCGAAATCATTGATTCCTTTGGTGACCCGCTGCCCAATGGATTTCCAAACCCGATGACAAATGTTACTGAACCAACTGGCGTGAACATCACCCAGATGTTCCTTACCCTAACCTACGCCCGCCTTATTGGCGAGAAACACAGCATCGGTATTTCACCGGTTTTTGCCTATCAGACTTTTGAGGCCAAAGGGCTTCAGGCTTTCCGCGATATGGGCTCGGCCGGAATGCCAGGCTTGCCAGTTGACCGCAGCGCTTTTGTCACAAACAATGGAAAAGTAAACTCAACTGGTGTTGGTTTCAGAATCGGTTATCAGGGTGAATTGTTCAATGGGTTCAGATTGGGCGCTACCTTGCAACCCCGCATCAAAATGAGCAAGTTCGATAAATACAAGGGCTTGTTTGCTGAAGAAGGCGGTTTCGATATCCCAAGTAACTGGACCGCAGGTGTTTCTTTCGATATCACCAAGGACATTACCCTGATGGCCGATGTGAAACAAATCATGTACAGCAAGGTTAAATCTGTTGGCAACCCAATGATTGCTTCACAGATGATGCCTATGATTCCAAACCCAAACATGACATCACCCGCCGATGCCTATATGCCAAATCCTGATTTCGTTGCCCTTGGCAGTGACAATGGTGCCGGTTTTGGATGGAAAGACATGATGATCCTTAAGTTTGGCGCTGAATTCAGGCAGGTGAAAGACTGGCAGTTCAGGTGTGGCTATTCCTATGGAAAACAACCCATTCAGGAATCTGAAGTGATGTTTAACATCCTGGCTCCGGCAGTAAACGAAAATCACATTTCGGTTGGCCTTACCCATTCGATGGGCGATCACGACATAAACCTGGCCATCACTCACGCCCTGTCAAACACAGTTAAAGGCGTTAACCCCTTTGATCCTGCACAGCAAATCGAGTTGAATATGAACCAATGGGAAATTGAACTCGGGTTCAGGTTCTAATTGTCAAAATGTATTATCTCCGGCAAGCCCGGAAAGCAGAACAGGTCATCAGCAGACAGGCTGATGGCCTGTTCTCATTTGAATAACTAATGTCATGGATTAGCTAATGGAAAGCAGTGCAGATAATCCCAAATTTATTTTAATTTTGTTGCAAGATTTACCCATGGGATTAAAGAGGAAAATTGCCTTTTGTTTTTTGCTGATGGCCAATGTGTTGCTGCTGGCGCACCTGATCATCCCACATCATCACCACGAATCGTCAGTTTGTGTTGAACAGGCGCATTGTGCAAACGATCACCTCCTGGCAAACAGCAAAAATTTTGATCATCATGGCCATCATCACGACGGAAACAATGGTCATTCGTATTGCATTGTCAATGTGTTTGTTACCGCACATGACAATCAATTCAGACAGCTTTCCACCGGCAGTTCTACCCTGCTTTTCAATCATTTTACCTCTTCCCCGCATGGCACAGCTCCAGAACCGGTTTTATCCGGAATCTTTCTTTGGAAACTAACCGATGAACCGCCTGGCAAAGCATGCGCACATGTAAACAGTTATGGTTTACGCGCACCTCCCCTGGCTTAACTGATCACCATTTCTCACTGAAAGTTGCAGGACTTCATTCCTGCAAGGTTCACTTCATTTATTTTGATTAACCAGTTAAGTATTCACAGGATGAAAAACACTTTGTTTATAGGGGTTCTGTTGACCCTGATGTTTAGCAGTTGTCAGCACAAGCACGCTGAACCAACTGAAAAACAGGAAAATCGCTCATTGTTGCTGACGGCTTACAGTCCGGCTTACGAGGTATTTGCTGAAGCAGACCCTTTTGTAGCAGGGCAAGCCTCACACGTTTTATCGCATTTCACTCACATTCCAGGTTTTAAACCGCTTGAGGCAGCCAAGGTCACCTTGCGCATCAATGTAAATGGCCGTGAACAATCACAAACACTGGAAGTGCCAAAACGTTCAGGAATTTTTAGTTTCAATCTTACGCCTCAGGCAGCGGGCACCGGACTGATTGAATTTACAGTTACCACAGCCGAAGGCACCTCCAGTCTCATCATACCTGAAGTTACTGTTTATGCCAGCGTAGAGGAAGCCAACAAAGCAGCAGAACTGCTTGAAAAGTCAGCTCCCAATGCAGTGACTTTCACCAAGGAACAAAGCTGGAAAATTGATTTTTCAACCGAAAAACCAAGCATTGCGCCTTTCGGACAGGTGATAAAAGCAAGCGCACAGGTGCAGGCTGCAACAGGCGGTGAAATGGTGGTCATCGCAAAGACAAACGGAATCGCCCGAAAAACCGACAACAACCTGACAGAAGGCGCGGCTGTTTCCAATGGTCAACATCTCCTGACCATTGATGGCAGCACCCTGGCCGATAACAATGCCAACGTAAGGTTTGCTGATGCCAAAAACAATTATGACAAGACTAAGGCAGATTATAACAGGGCCATTTCGCTTGCAACCGATAAAATTGTATCGGAAAAAGAGCTACAACAATACAAAGCAGCTTATGATAATGCCAGCATCATTTACAGCAACCTCAAAAGCAACTTCAGCAGTTCAGGCCAGTCGGTCATGTCGCCAATGCGTGGCTTCATCAAGCAATGGCTGGTGAAGAACGGAGCCTATGTCGAAGCAGGGGAGCCTGTTGCTGTGATTTCACAAAATGAAAAGCTGATCCTTAAAGCCGAAGTAAGGCAAAAATATGCCCCCATCCTGGGCAATATTACCGGACTTGTTATCCGTAATACATTGAATAACAACACTTACACCTTGGAGGAACTGAATGGAAGAATTTTATCCTACGGTCAGTCAGCCGGAACTGACAATTACCTGTTGCCGGTTAACATTCAAATAGACAATACCGCCGACCTGATTCAGGGCAGTTTCGTTGAAGTGTACCTGAAAACAAAAACAAATGATCATGCCATGATTGTCCCGAATTCGGCGCTCATCGAAGAGATGGGACATCATTTTATTTATGTACAGGTCACTCCCGAACTATTTGAAAAAAGACCTGTAAAAACCGGCGACACCGACGGCCTTAGCACGGCCATTACCGAGGGCATCAAGCAAAACGAACGCATCGTTACCAAAGGAGCCATGTTTATCAGGTTATCGCAGGCATCGGGTGTCCTTGATGCACATTCAGGCCATGTTCACTAACAAACAGCAGCAACCATGATTAATAAGCTGATAAAATTCTCACTGAACAACAAATACTTCATTCTGTTCAGTTCACTGGTATTGGTGCTGTTTGGCAGTAGAACCGCACTTAATATGGATGTTGACGTGTTTCCTGACCTCACTGCGCCTACGGTGGTGGTAATGACGGATGCGCACGGCATGGCTACTGAAGAAGTCGAACGCCTGATAAGCTTTCCCATAGAATCTGCAGTAAACGGAGCCACCGATGTTAGGCGGGTAAGGTCGTCCTCATCACAGGGCTACTCCTTTGTCTGGATTGAGTTTGACTGGGGAACTGACATTTTTAAAGCGCGCCAGGTCGTGAGTGAAAAACTGATCAGCATTACGGCCCGTTTGCCCAAAGGCGTCGGCCAACCAGTGCTTGCACCTCAATCGAGTGTGATGGGTGAAATCTTTTTTATAGGCATTCAGGCCGACAGCACCTCGATGATGGACCTCAGAACCATTGCCGAATGGAATGTTAAGCCTTTGCTGCTGGCCACCGGAGGTGTGTCGCAGGTAACCATCATCGGGGGCGATTACAAGCAATATGAAGTGCTAGCCGATCCCCAAAAGATGTCGTTTTACGGCGTTTCAACCAATGAATTGGCTGCAGTGTGCGAAGGATTGAGTCAAAACTCCAATGGAGGAGTCGTGCGTCAATTCGGCAATGAATACGTTGTTCGTGGCATTGCCCGCACTGCAAGCACGGAGGAAATTGGCAACACCTACCTCAAATCTGTCAATGGAAAACCAATCCGGGTGAACGACGTGGCTGAAGTTAAGATTGGTGCAGCCGTAAAAATGGGCTATGCTTCAGAAAACGCTAAACCGGCCATCATTGTTTCGGTATCGAAGCAACCCAATATCAACACATTGGATGTCACACAACGGATTGAGGAAAACCTGCAGAGTTTACAGGCATCGCTGCCAAAAGACGTAAGGCTCGACACAAAAATCTTCCGGCAAGCCGATTTCATCCAGACTTCGGTCGACAATGTGCAGCAAGCCCTGCTCGAAGGGAGTTTTTTCGTAGTAATTATCCTGTTCTTGTTTCTGGGAAGTTTTCGCACAACCATCATTTCGCTCACCGCCATACCAATATCCTTACTTGGGACGATCATCGTCATGAGATACCTCGGATTGAACATCAACACCATGAGCCTTGGCGGCATGGCCATTGCCATTGGGGCGCTGGTTGATGATGCCATCATTGATGTGGAGAATGTGTATAAACGGCTGAGACAAAACAGGCAAAAGCCATCAGACCAAAAGCTTCCGGCAATCACTGTTGTGTTTGAAGCATCCAAGGAAATCAGGGCTTCAATCCTGAATGCCACCCTGATCATCATTGTGGCATTTATCCCATTGTTTTTTCTGTCGGGTATGGAAGGAAGAATGCTTCAACCGCTGGGCATTGCATTTGTTGTTTCTTTGTTTGTTTCACTGATAGTAGCCATGACCCTTACCCCGCTTCTGGCAAATATACTGTTGACAAGCGATAGCTATCTGGCAAAAAACGAAAAAGAAAAATGGCTAGTCAGCTGGTTAACTACCAGATACGAGCAGTCGCTTATCATTGCCTTTAACCATAAAAAAGTGATTATCCTCAGCACAATGGCATTGTTTGTTGTGGCCTTAATAACCCTTTCTGGCCTAGGCCGGACGTTTCTGCCTCCATTTAATGAAGGCGCATTAACCCTCTCGGTAATCACTAAACCAGGGACTTCACTCGAAGAAAGCAATATCCTTGGCAATATGGTCGAGGAGGCGTTGTTGGCGATTCCGGAAACAAGCAGTACAGCCAGGAGAACAGGGCGGGGCGAGCTTGACGAGCATTCGCAGACAACCAACAGCGCCGAAATAGATGTGAATTATACACTTGCATCCCGCAGCAATGATGCCTATGTTGCCGAAGTAAGGTCAGCGCTGGCCGGAATTCCTGGCATCGCTTCAACAGTTGGTCAGCCACTGGGGCATCGGATCGACCACATGATTTCAGGCACGAGGGCAAATATTGCCATCAAGCTATTCGGGCCCGACCTGAACGAGATGTTTATGCTGGGAAACCAGGTCAAAAACGCCATTGTTGATATTGATGGTCTTGTGGACGTAAATGTTGAACAACAGGTGGCCATCCCACAGATACAGGTGAGGGCAAACCGTGAAATGCTGGCACGTTACGGCATAAGCATCAACGAGTTTAATGCATTCATTGACATCGCGTTTGGCGGCGAAAAGCTCACCGAAATTTATGAAGGACAACAGAGTTTCGACCTGATACTGCGGTTCAATAAAGATTACACCGAATCCATCGATGGCATACGGGCAGCATTGATTGATGCCGGCAATGGCAAGAAGGTTCCACTGGAACAAGTTGCAGATGTCGTGAGCGTTTCAGGCCCGAATTCAATCAGCCGCGAAAACGTCCAGCGAAAAATTGTCATTTCTGCCAATGTTGCAGGCCGCGACTTGCG
Source organism: Bacteroidota bacterium (assembly GCA_018816765.1). GTDB lineage: Bacteria > Bacteroidota > Bacteroidia > Bacteroidales > F082 > UBA6192. The sequence continues at coordinate 44,478 of JAHIUX010000075.1, read as the reverse complement.
GGGTGTTGTCAATGACATTAAAAACAAGGTACATACACAAATTACCTTACCTGAAGGTTACCGGATTGAATACGGCGGGCAGTTCGAAAGCGAGGAAAAAGCTTCACAAACCCTGCTTGTTACGTCCATTGCAGCGCTCCTGCTGATTTTTCTGTTGTTGTTTCAGGAGTTCAAGAATTTCAAGCTTGCCGGAATCATCCTGCTGAACCTGCCCCTTGCTTTGATCGGAGGCGTTTTTGCCATCTATTTCAGTGCCGGGGTGTTGAGCATTCCTGCCATCATTGGTTTTATCACACTCTTTGGTATTGCCACACGCAATGGCATTCTGCTCATCACCCATTACCAGCAATTGCAAAAAACCGGTGCAGGCCTATCGGAAACCATCATCAAAGGGTCTGCTGATCGCCTGAGCCCGATATTGATGACTGCATTGACAGCAGCCCTTGCACTCATACCGTTGGCCATGAGGGGTAACCTGGCTGGCAACGAAATTCAAAGTCCGATGGCCGTTGTTATTCTCGGCGGTTTGCTTACCTCTACCCTGCTCAATATCTATATAGTGCCCATTGTTTACAGTGCTTTAAAGCACCAGGAAACCGTTCAACCCGACCAGTTATGAAACACCTCTTTTCACTCACCATAGTCGTGATATTTATATGCCATGCACTTACGGCCCAGCATGGCATCGACAGCATCGTCAGCGCCGTCGAACAGCATAACACCACATTGCTTTCGCTGAGAAAAAACGCAGAGGCTGAATTGCTTGCTTCCAGAACAGGCATTTTCCTGCAGAATCCTGAAATAAGCTATAACCTACCTGTGGGGTAGTCCTGCAATCACCGGCAATAGAAATGACCTGAGCATTATACAGGCCTTTGATTTTCCGACAGCCTATGCCTACCGCAGTCAAATTGCCGATCTGTCAGGAGAAAAGGTGATAGCAGCCTATGAAAAGGAAAAGATGGCCATTTTGTTGGAAGCCACACAAAATTGCATCGACCTTGTTTATGCCAACGCATTGAAAATCATGTATACAAAACGGCTTGAAAATGCCAGGCAGATAGCCAAATCCTTCGAAGCGCGCTTTCAGTCCGGTGAAATCAACGTCCTCGACTTCCATAAAGCCCGGCTTAACCTGCTCAATATGCAGCAGGAGGCTGAAAAAAATGAGCGTGAGCGTGGGTTGCTGCTGGCTACTTTGACCAGCCTGAACGGAGGGAAAGCGGTTGTGTTGACTGACAGTGTTTTTGTGCCACAAACTGTGGACACAGTCTTTGATACATTTATTGCCAATGCCCGGTACAACAACCCCTCACTCCGCCTTCTTGCACATGATATGGACGTAAGCCAGAAACAGGAAAAACTGGTTTCAGCACTCAGCCTACCCAAATTTCAGGCAGGATATATGAGTGAAAGCGTTGTTGGGCAACAGTTTAAAGGCCTGACGGTGGGTATGACACTGCCTTTGTGGGAAAACAAAAACACCCTGAAGTACCAGCGGGCAAGAACAGCGGCAATCAAGGTTTCTGCGGCTGACGAGCAACTCAGGTTTTACAATGAGCTGAAAGCCTTGCACGGCAAGGCCATCAAACTGCAGGCAAGCATTGCCGATTACAAAAAAAACCTGGCCCTGGCCGACAATTCTGCATTGTTGAACAAAGCCCTTGAAGCAGGTGAAATATCGCTAATCTCCTATCTTTTTGAGCAAAGCTTCTATATTGAAAGCCAGTTGCGGGTGCTGGATTCAGAAAAGGAGTTGGCGCAGATAATCGCCGTGCTTCAGCAATATCAATAAGCATCAGTAGAAGCAAGCTGCAATTTTGCTTTTGGCGCCTTCTTCAAAACTGTGATGAATGGGACATTGGTTGACTTATGTAAATATGCATTAATTTTATATCAAATTTTACCTGATAAATGCTACTACAGCAGGTATTCAGTTTACAGGCATCATCATGCTGTGACAGACCTACCGAACCTAACGTGTGAAACCATGGAGACCAAAGCTGAAAAACTATCCACTGTTGACCAATACATTGCCGGATTTTCCGAAGAAATTCGCCGCCTGATCCAGCAGATGCGCAGCACCGTCCGGCAGGCTGCCCCAGAAGCGGAAGAAGTACTGAGTTATCAGATGCCTGCATATAAATATCACGGCATTGTGGTGTATTTTGCGGCCCATAAGCATCACATCGGGTTTTACCCACTGACTTCGGCAATGAATGCATTCAGCATGGAATTAAGCGCTTATGTCACTTCGAAGGGAACGGTGCAGTTTCCTTATGACAAACCACTACCCCTCGATCTGATTGCCCGCATGGTAGCTTTCCGGATGATTGAAAACCGGGATAAAGCTGCTCTAAAGAAAAAGAAAAGCAAATGATCATACATCAGCAATTTGTTAATCAAGCAATTGAGACAATCAGCACTGATCAGTCGGTTGTCGGCCTGGCCATTGGAGGATCGTGGATACATGGCGAAATTGACCGTTTTTCAGACCTCGATCTGGTGCTTATCACCAACAAGTCTGTCAGTGACCACCACGAAAACATGCTGGTTTACGCACGGAAATTGGGTAACCTGCTGAACGCATTTACAGGCGAACATGTGGGCGAAAAACGCCTGCTGATTTGCCTGTATGACGATCCGTTGTTGCATGTCGATATTAAATTTGTCACGCTTGAAGAATTACCTGTCCGCGTGGAAAACCCCGTGGTGGTATTCGAAAGAGAAGGAAAAGTAAGCAATAAACTGTCAGAAAATCAAGCCATTTGGCCTCCCCTTGATTGTCAGTGGATCGAGGACAGGTTTTGGACCTGGATCCATTATATATCGCTTAAAATTGGCAGGGGCGAATATTTTGAGGCACTTGATGCCGTTACATTTCTTCGCGCAAAGGTGATTTCACCGCTGATGCAAATCAAAAACCACCAGTTGCCAAGGGGATTACGCAAAGTGGAGCAAACATTTGCCGGGGAGGATCTCAGAAAATTAATCGCCACAGTTCCGGCTTATAACGCCCAATCCATTATAGGCGCAGTTGAAACCACAATTCAGGTATACCAGGAATTGCGCCATATTGTGTTTCCGGAGGGCATCAAGCTCAGGTCAGAAACTGAACAAAAATGCCTTGCCTATTTTTATGAAATCAGGGAGTTGGTAAATCAGGAAGGCCAATAATGCATTTGCAATCATATCGGCATCATTATAAAACCGGATAGGCTATCCCTGCGATTCCCGACACATCAGCAGGGCTACCTTGCATCACATCAAATTCCATAGCGAAGGCAATGTATTGGGGGATCAGTGCTTGCTGAATCCAATTTTAGCAGCTACTTTAGTTCATATCCCCTTGGCTTACTGACAGGTGCAGGCTCTGGAGTAAAGCCTGGCAATGTTCCCGGCCTAAGCTCGGGTGCCGGCTCTTGTTTAATTCCATCAAAGTCGTTCATGGTCATTTGGAGCACCTCAGTCAGTCCAACCGGCCGGTAATCGGTTGGCGGCATAAACAGTTCCATCCTGATGTCGGTCTTTCTGATGGATTCGACTTGTGTGGTACTTTCACCTATGGGTGTTGGCATCACCGAGCGCAGCACGAATCCTTTCCTGATCAGGCTAAGGTATTCAGGACTTTCGCGATAGGCACTCACAATGCTCGGCTGGGTTAACTCGCGCGACATGGCCAGCATGCGGTCGAGGTCAATTTCAGCAAAAGGGTTCACATCACGGCTGATCCAAACCTTTTCGTACAAGGTCGAATCGATGTAGATATTGAAACAACGGGCAAGCTGGCCTGCAATGGTGTCCTGTCTACTCGTCTGATCAATCCGTACAAGGCCCGGAAGCACTGGCTTGAGGGTGTCGGACCTCATGATGCGGATCATCTCATCAAACTCTTTTCTGTTCTTATCGCGTTCTCCCTCAGGCATCTGCTCAATCAGCGATGTGATTTGAACTTCTGCAGATGCAATCATTCCTTCCCTGAAATCAGCTGGTTTACCAGTCCAAAACACCTTCTTATCCGGAAAGATCAAGGTCAGCTCTTCCTTTTCAAGGTTCAGGATGATGACGGATTCGTTGGTTTCTATCCTGACCATGTTTTGTTGGATAAAGGTCGACTGCATCGACAAGGAACCAAAATTGTTCCGGTTTATTTCCACGATCAGCCAACCGGCCTCAACCAATGTTGGAAGCAGCATCGCCAGAAAGAGCAACAGGAGTCTACCCGTTCGTGACAACAGCCGTTTATCGGGGCATAATCCCTTATTAAAAAAATGCTTGGTGTTCATAATCATTTCGATCTTCAATCCCAGGGTTTGCAACAATTGTCATTCCACATTGTCAGAAAAAAGCACTTACTGCTACATCAAGACATTGACCAGCATAAACTGCCAGATGAAATTGCTTCAAAAACTGTCAATTATTCAGTGCAATGATCAATAATAACTGTTTAAGTTGCTCAAAGGTAAAAAAATAGACCTATTGGCTGTTTTAAAGAGAAAAAAAACTACTTTTGCACCACAAAAAAAATCAGACGACATGGTAACTAAGAAAGGTAGCGAAAAGACTGAAGACAAGCTGGAAGTTGTAGAAGAAGCACTGAGCAGGTCGGAGCAGTTTATTGAAAACAACCAGAAAATCATCACCATCATTGTGGCTGTCATTGCCCTGATTGTTGTAGGGTATTTTGGATTACAGAAATATTACATTGAGCCAAAGGAAAAAGAAGCTCAGATTCAGTTATTTATGGCTGAAAAGTATTTTGAATCCGATTCATTGAACAAAGCCTTGTATGGCGATGGCAACAGCCTTGGTTTTCTCGACATCATCAGCGATTATGGCATGACCAAATCGGCTAACCTATCAAAATACTATGCCGGCATTTGTTTTTTGAAACAAGGCGACTACAACGAAGCCATCAAATACCTCAAGAAATTTGACAGCGACGATTATATCGTTAGCAATATGGCTACCGGAGCCATCGGAGATGCCTACGTTGAATTGAATCAGGCTGAAAAGGCTGCAGGTTATTACATGGATGCTGCGAGTAACAAACCCAATGAACTGACAAGCCCGATGTTCCTTTTTAAAGCAGGCAGGGCTTACGAAATGGCGAGTAAGTTCGACAAGGCTGTTGAAGCTTACGAAGGCATCAGGAATAAATATCCGGCCAGCACCGAAGGCAGAACCATTGATAAATACATTAGTCACGCCAAAGCATTGGGCGCACGCTAAACTTTATTCATCACGACATAAAACCTGATTGGTGCATACTGATCAGGTTTTTTTTAATTTCGTAGGTAAATGGAGATACCAAATCGCGGCATCGTATTTTTTGGCACACCTGACTTCGCAGTAGCTCAGCTCGAAGCCATCGTGCATGCCGGATACAGCGTGACAGCTGTTGTTACAGCACCCGACAAGCCCGCCGGGAGGGGTAAAAAAATCAGCACTTCTGCCGTGAAAGATTTTGCCCTTGCCCACCACCTACCCCTTCTGCAGCCATTGAGTCTGAAGGATTCCCAATTCCTGGATGAACTCAGGTCGCTGCAGGCAGACTTGTTTGTGGTGGTGGCTTTCCGCATGCTTCCGGCCGAGGTGTGGCAAATGCCGGAGCTGGGCACTTTTAACCTGCATGCATCCCTCCTGCCCCAATACCGTGGTGCAGCACCAATCAACTGGGCGATCATGGAAGGTGAAACTGTTACTGGCTTAACCAGTTTCTTTATTAACGACAAAATTGATACCGGCGAAATCATATTAAACGATACCTTAAGCATCGGCGAAAACGAAACAGCAGGTGAGCTACACGACCGCATGGCCCTCTTAGGCAAGAAAATCACCCTCGAAACCATTTCACAAATATTTTCGGGGAGCTGCAAGCCTTACAGACAGGATGTGGGCAATTTGAGTCAACCATTGAAATCAGCCCCCAAGATTTTCCGTACCGACTGCCTCATCCAATGGCAAGCGCCAATACAGCAAATCCATAATCAGATCAGGGGACTTAGTCCTCACCCCGGCGCATACACCACCATACAGGATGACCATGGAAGGACCATTGAATTGAAAATCCTGAGAACCTCTTTAGCTCGCGGCAATGCTCCTGAAAACACAGGGACCTTATTAAGTGATGGGATTGATCCTTTGTACATTGCCCTCCCCGACGGAACCCTTCGGGTGCATCAGTTGCAACAGGCAGGAAAGAAAGCCATGGCTGCTGATGAATTTGTGCGCGGATTTCAGCCTGATGGCAAATGGAAGTTATCGGCTTTTGCATAGCCTGAATTTTGTACTGAAATTGTCCGTCAAAAAGGGCTATAAGCCGCAACAGCACAGGGTTTTCACCGCAATTATTAACAATAATCAGGTTTTATCAACAAAATTGTAAGAAACATGCGGCTTTACTTGCATTATTTCTATTATAGCTTATATTTGTGCGGTTTTCAACCAATTTTCTAATTAAATTCCAATAAAATGAACAAAGCTGAATTAATTGATGCAATGGCTAGCGAAGCCAATTTGACAAAAGCTGATGCCAAAAGAGCATTGGATGCATTTGTAAAAGCCACAACTACTTCACTCAAGAAAGGTGGCCGCGTTGCTCTGGTTGGATTCGGTTCTTTTGCCGTTTCAAAAAGAGCAGCAAGAAAAGGCCGCAATCCTCAAACCGGAAAAGAAATTAATATTTCGGCTAAGAAAGTTGTGAAATTTAAAGCCGGTGCTGAACTCTCAAAAGCGGTAAAATAATTTTTTCCGCTTCATGAAAACGCCTTGGGAAAAGACCGAAGGCGTTTTTTTTTTGCCCGAAAACTACTGGTAATATGCCTTTAGGCGTGCTTTCGATTCAGCATTGATTAGAAAACGATATGGAAGATTCGCGTCCTTGCCGGCGTATTCAACTCCAATCCTTGATGTGGTTTCAATTTCATGATGTGACAAGATGTGGCTATTGTCCGCAATCCAAACGCAGTTTCCAATGAGGCATTGCCTGTTCATCGCCAAATCGATGCCAAGGGCCTTTGTTAACCTTGCAGGCCCATCTGTTCTGAGTGCCGTCAGCGGCTTACCCAACCGGCGGCTCATTTCTTCCTTGCCGACAACAGGCACTACTCCCCTGACCAGCACTGCATGAGGCACATCCTGAGGTCCTGTCACAACATTAAACAGGTAGTGCATGCCGTAGCACAGATACACATAGGCAAGGCCTCCGCTTTCATACATCGCGCCGGTTCGGGCAGTTTTTCTGCCACCGTAAGCATGTGAGGCTTTGTCTGTGATTCCGGCATAGGCCTCCGTTTCGCAAATCAAACCACCACAAACTATCCCGTCGATCTGTGTATATAGCACACATCCAAGCAATTGTCTGGCAAAACCAACCACATCTTCCGATTGATAAAATTCCAGGGGCAGTTTCAACCGGTGGTTCATGATATATAGCCTATTCCCATTTGTTTTACATAGCTGAGTCGCTCATCTTCGTCCTTTTCAAGGATCTGATTGTCGATCATCCACCTGATTGCAGCAAGTGATTTTTCTTCGCTGAAGCCTTCAATGTTTTTGATGACCTCAAACACCGGATAAGGTCTTTCCGACAGCAAGGCCCTGAGTCGGCTGCTGATATGGTCATACTCGACATCCGTTAAGGCCAGGCTGTTTCTTCTTTTGCACACATCGCATTTTCCGCAGCGGCGGGGATTGGTTTCACCGAAATATGCCAACAATTGGACACTCCTGCAAACATCCTGGTTGTTGATAAAGTCAATTACTGACTGCACCCGGCGGGCTGCTGCCACTTTCCGGTCAGCGTAATGCTCGCGCGAAAGATACAGGCCAGAGGTGGCCTGGCGTTCCGACAGAAAAATCAGTTGGGGTTTGTCTTTTCGGCTGGTATAGGTTAGAAATCCCAGTTTTTGCAAATTCAGCAACATCTGACCCACACGCTCAACATCGCTGTTGAGTTTTCTTGCCACCTCTTCCTCATTGATGACAACAAAGTCGGTAAACAAGCCGGGATAGTTGCGCAACAGGAACTTGATAAAACCGTCATATGCAGGCTGTTCAACCTGGAAACGGTATAAATCTTCGCGGTTTGCCGAGAACAGCAGTTTCGAAGGTGACTGAAAACTCTCTGAAAGCATCAGCAAGCCTTCCTTTTCGAGCAATCGCAAGGTGTTAAATACCTCAATCACAGGAAAATTATATTGCTTTGAAAATGTAGCAATATCGAAATTGAAACTCTGGTCTTTTCCGCCTCCCACCGGTATCTGAAAGTAATTTCCCAGGCCTTCATAAATGGCTTTTATCTGAGCCGGCTCTGGATAAGAGGATTCGAGATTCCCTTTTAGCTGATGCACATCATTGTCGTTGCAGATCATGTATGCTGCTGACACGTTTCCATCGCGTCCGGCCCTGCCGGCTTCCTGGAAATAGGCTTCGAGGCTATCGGGCAAATCAAGGTGAACAACCAGTCGCACATCAGGCTTATCGATTCCCATGCCGAAGGCATTCGTTGCCACGATAATCCTTTGCTCGCCCTTCATCCAGGAGGACTGCCTGATGTCGCGTGTTTTCTGATCAAGTCCGGCATGATAATACGTGGCACTTATTCCCCGTGAGCTCAGGTAATCTGCCATTTCGCGCGTTCGTTTCCGGTTGCGCACATACACAATCCCGCTGCCCGATTTTAGCAATCCAACAAGGCGAAGCAACGATCCGAACTTATCTGGTTGATACACTACGTTATAGGTCAGGTTCTTTCGCTCATAACTTGTTTGAAGCACCTTCTTCGTCCTGAATTTCAGCCTTTCCTGAATATCCTCCACAACCCTGGGTGTTGCCGTTGCAGTCAATGCCAGTATAGGAACCCTGGGCAGGTACTGTCGAATCTCTGCAATACGGAGATAAGGTGGCCTGAAATCGTATCCCCATTGGGAGATACAATGTGATTCGTCCACTGCGATGAGGGAGATTTTCATGCGCTTCACCGCATCAATGAAGCGCTCCACAACCAGGCGTTCAGGCGAAACATACAGGAATTTCAGCTGTCCGAATACACTTTGGTTGTATACAATTTCCAATTCATTAAAGTGCATTCCTGAATAGATGGCGGCAGCAGGAATACCAAGCCGTTTAAGGTGCTGAACCTGGTCTTTCATCAGGGCTATCAGCGGGGTCACCACGATACACATCCCGTCAAGCATCATTGCTGGCACCTGAAAGCAAATCGATTTGCCGCCACCAGTGGGTAAAAGTGCCAGGCAATCGTTACCGTTAGCAACAGTATCAATGATTTCTTCCTGTTGCGGCCTGAAAGCCGAATACCCCCAGTATTTTAACAATATGCTTCGCGAGTCTTTACTCATGTGAAACCTTAAAATTTGGAACCGAAGGGCAAGTTAGTGCAATTGCCTTTGAAGGTCAAGCCTCTTCAAGCAATTTTTTGATCAGCGATGCCAGCTCTGTTTTACTGATTGGTTTTGAGATATAGGCCTGACAGCCCTGCTGAATTGCAATTTGTTCTTCAGCCTGACCTGCAAAGGCCGTTTGTGCTATGATGGGCAGCTTTGGTGCAAACTGCCGTATCTTTTTTACTGCATTATAACCATCCAGTTCAGGCATCCTGATGTCCATCAGCACGAGGTTGATGTTGCTGTTGTTACGACAAATCCGTACGGCCTCCAGGCCATCTTTAGCCCACAACAACAAGGCCCCCGAGTCGCGGAAAACCGCTTTCAGAAACAGGAAATTCGCTTCCACGTCATCCACCACCAGAAATACCTTATCGGACCAGTCGTACATGATGCGCCCATAGTTCACCGAAATCAGGTTATTGCGCTGCAAATCATGGCTTGCCGGCAGGGTGAAATAGAACGTGGTGCCTTTCTCGGGTTCAGAATCAAACCAGATTTTACCGCCCAGCAGCCCAACGAGGTTGTGGGTAATGGCTAAGCCAAGTCCGGTGCCATCAAGGTTGCGCTTATAGGAACTGTCGACCTGCCCGAATCGTTGAAAAATGAGGTGTGATTTGTCTTTTTCGATGCCTATGCCGGTGTCCTTCACATAGAACTGAACCTGTTCTTCGCTCATTTCGGTGTAGCCGAACTCGATGAAACCGCTATCGATGAATTTCAGGGCATTGGAGAGCAGGTTCATCATGATTTGCCTAAACCTGAACGGATCAGTCATGATATAAAATTCTCCCGAATAAGCTTTGTGCATCCGCAGTTCAATATGGTGTTTACCGCGTTTATCGCGCTCTTTTTCGTAGTTAATTTTCAGCTCATCCAGTATCTGGTTGAGCTCACTCTTCGATTTGGAAATTTTAACCTGACCAGCTTCAATTTTCGAGATGTCAATGATGTCGTCGATCAGCTGCAGGAGTGTACGGCCGGCACTGCTAATGAGACCGAGGAAGTTTTCTTTCTCCTCTTTCTCGGTATCTTCATCCATGATCAACTCCGAAAACCCAATGATTGAGTTTAAAGGCGTTCTGATTTCGTGCGACATATTCGCAAGGAAAGCGGATTTTAGCCGGTCGGCCTCTTCGGCTCTTTTTCTGGCTTCAATAAGGTTGCGCTCAGTCTCCATCTGCCGGGTGATGTCGCGGATAATCACCTGTACCATATCACCTTTGTCCTGACTGATCAGACAAAAACTCACTTCGCTTTCAAATTCGGCGCCTGTAACAGCCTTGCTTTTCCAATATATCTTTTTTGCTTCTTCTCCGGCCTTAAGCGCCAAATAAATACCCTTGGCCCTGGTTTCGGAACGTACACCATCAGGCTGGTTGACAGGCGAAAATACTGACAAACCCTCACCAATCATCTGTTCTCTGGTACAATCAAACATTTCGAGGGCCCTCCGATTTACCTCAGTGATGGTCAGGTCCGTGTTGGTGAGGATAAATGCATCGTCGGCTAGATCAAAAATCACCTTGTATTTTGATTGCTCTGCCACCGAGTTGTTCTTAGTGTCAAGCCATGCTTCTTCCACTGCCACGATCTTAGCCATGGTTTGGAGAAGCATTTTTTCAGCTTCAGAGAACTGGCGTTTTTGCTGACTACCAACACACAATGCGCCTAAAACCTCTTCTCCCATCATCACCGGATAGCCTAAGAAACTTCCCAGATGGAAATTGTCCAGACCAACGTCATAGCCTGCAAATTCGGAATTGTCAAGATCTTCATAACAGGCCGGACAGGCCCCTCGCATGATGATGGTTTCATAACAAATACTGCCTTCAGGAGAAACTCTTTTTCGCGAAATGCCACCATTACAACACAATACCCGGTAAATCAGCTCGTGATTCTGCCTGTCAAAAACGGTATATGTCGATAAAGATACATGCAATAATTCCTGTAGACGGGTTACGATAATATCTATATTATGCTCAGGATCAGGGCCAATTTGTTGGTAAAGTTCGCCAAGTCCACGAATAAATCTCAGGCTTTCCTGTTGATCAGTTTTTTCAACCATATTGAGTCTTGATATTGAAAATCATAATCTTGAATAAAAGTAACAATAAACATGCTAAAATGCCAAACAAATGAAAAAAAGAACAGTTCTCAATCGGTCCTGGTGCGGTTTCCTTTTAAGTGCCGTGGCATATAAGGGCAATGCCGGCATCCATTTCCACAACAGTATCCCCGCCTGATCAGAAATTCTGATTTCATTACCCTATAGCCGTTCTCCATATAATAATCCTCACCTTCTTTCAGCTGGTTGTTGAAACGGATAAAACGATCGTCTTCAGCGTGTTTCATTTAGATTCGATGCTATTGAGCAATAAACATTTAATGTTGAAATCGTCGAGTTCGAACACATCCTCCTTTTGTTGCCAAACATAGATTTTTACTTGCTGAACCTGATCGTCCCAGGCCGGAACCTTAAAGCCAAAATCGGCTTTCCGCCAAATATTGACTTCATTGTCAGGCATTTGTTTGATTTTAAATGTTTTGTAGAAAATTAAGTTATTCTGCCTGTTGGTCACGGCATACACGAGCAATGCATCAGAAACCGCATTGGGACTTTTTTCCCTGTACATGACCGAGGCAGTGACGTAAAGGGCCTCGTTTGCCAGCGACAAAGCCGCATTGTCGAGAATCAGGGTCGGGCTGTAGGTGGTTCCGTTTCCCATCCTTGCAATGCTTTTTCCAGACCATGCATCCGCAATTTCGCTGCGTCCTTCAGCGCTCCAATGGGCGGAGTTGGTTTCAAAATCATTGTTAAAAACAAGGTTATCAGAAGGAACCGGATGCTGGAAAACCGGCTCAATGAATCCACCAAAAACATCTTCGTAAGCCTTTCCTGTCTTTAAAAACACATACCAGTATTTCTCTTTTGTCATCGAATCCGGATGAATGATGTGTCTCTGATACTGGTAGGTCTGAATCAGGTTCAGGGCCATTGCAAGGACAATGAACACCAACAAGCCTTTAAGGGCAATGCCAATCAGTCTGATTCGCTTTACCATTAACACAACCGGAATCATGAGCAGCGGAAAATAGTCAATCAATGCACGCATACCAAAACTATCACCAAAAAACCAATTCCACCACGAAGATAAGATATAGAACAACAGCAACATAAAGAGTGTAAAACTCCAAAATTGGAATCGGCTATTCCGGAACAAAAAAATCAGCGAAGGCATAATCAACAAAAACATGGGTGTGTAAACAAAGAAACCCTTGCGGTAACTGAACAGGAATGAAAACAGCGAGGGATGCAGGAAATAAAATCCTTCGTGCTGATATGACCAAATTAACAACCGTCCGGTTTGTATGAGGTTGAAAACAAGCTGAAAAGCTATTACCAAAACACTCAGCAAAACAGCCACAAGAAACTTTGTTCGGTTGGACTTCAAAAAGTTCAACCCTTGCATGAAATAATCTCGGCTTCCCGCGATAAACGGGATCCCCATTAACACCATGGCATTTGTTGGCCTGATCAGGACAACCAGCCCAAAGGACAAAGCAGTTAAAAACAGCTGTTTACGCTCGGGTTTGATAAAAAAAGAACGTGCATAGAATACAAATACGGAAACCGCTGCAAAGGAATACACATGGGAGTGTGAAGGGTGCATAAAGGTGTAGTAAAACAGGTTGGTACCTGCAAGAACGGTAATCATCGACAACAGACTCAGCCATTTGCTGATACCAAATGAACGTAAAGTACGGTTGATAAAAAGCAGGCCTACCGAACAATAAAAGGCTGCAGCGAGTGCTACGGCATATTGGAATAAAAAGTTATACCCATCCGGCGGCATTCCGGTGACCAGCGAATACAACCAGGCAAGCAGGTAAAATGGCAATATCAGTATGGCTGTTCCGAGGAAATACTTATTGATAAGCACCCCGTTGTACGGATGAAAATAATGCGCAAGGTAATCCAGTCCACGGTGCGATTTCTCAAATTCATACACCTTTGTAAAGTCAGTGGTTCCGTGAACAAATACCGTGGTAAGGTAGGCATAATAGCCACTTCCGTCGCCATCAACTATGGTCCGGCCGCCACCTCCGCGAAGAAGCTGAATCACAATAAATGTCAGAAAAATTCCACCAATCAGCAGTGTTCTCATTCGCTATCAATATTGGCGTGAAATTAATGCAATTTCATCAAATAATCCTATATCACCGGCAATTCGCGCTGAAATCCTGCTTCCAGCGAAATAAATGTCTCGGTAAAAGTGATTTCAGGAATCGACTGGATTTTCTCGACAATGATGCGTTTCAGGTGTTCGTTATTATGGGTATACACCTTGATGAGCAGCGAGTATTTCCCACTGATGTGGTGGCATTCGACAATTTCAGGAATCAGCCTGATTTTGTTAAACACCTCATCATGCGTGCTTGTTGATGTGAGGTTGACCTGTATGCCAATGAACGCACAGGTATGGTAACCAAGTCCTTTTGGGCTCAGCTTGAAGGCCGAGCCGGAAATCACCTTCCCATCAACCATTCTTGCCACCCTTTGGTGAATAGCCGCACCTGACACCTTGCATTTACGTGCAATTTCAACGAATGGTGTGCGTGCATCATGCACCAAATGGGCCAGAATCCGCTTGTCCAAAGTATCAAGATGAAAGTTAGTTTCCATATTTTACAAAATTCATTTACATAATCACAGCAAATCTATTCCTTTTACTTCTATATTTTAAATATTATACACATTTTACTACACAAATATAACTATTTGTGGATGTTTTTAAGCATATTTCTAATTTCGCAAAAAAAATATTTTCTAACTAAAGTACCCATGAAAACCTTTGATCCGGCATCTAACATTCAGGATTTGATGCAGTTTGGCGAATTTGGCGATGTCAATCCTTCAATTACCGATTCAGCCACCTATACCTTTATGCAGGCAAAAACCATGACTGACACTTTCAACGGCGAAAGCGAAGGTTGTTTTCTTTATTCACGTCACTGGAATCCCAGCAACAAATACCTCTCGGATGCGCTTGCCGCCATGGAGGGCACTGATGCCGCCTGGGCAACAGCCAGTGGCATGGGAGCAATCACCTGTGCAATCCTGCAGATTTGCAGCGCAGGCGATCACATCGTTTCGAGTGTGACTACCTATGGCGGCACGTTTGCCTTTCTGCAAAACTACCTTCCGAAATTCAACATCAGCGTGAGCTTTGTCGACATCACCAATCATGAACAGGTGAAGGCTGCCATTAAGCCAAATACAAGGATGATCTATACCGAAACAATGACGAATCCATTGCTTCAGATCAGTGATATTCCCGAACTCGCAAAAATTGCTAACCAGTCAGGTATCAAGCTGGTTGTCGACAACACATTCACTCCCATGATTGTTGCTCCTGCCAGGCTTGGCGCACATGTGGTGGTCTACAGCATGACGAAATTCATCAATGGGAAAAACGATTGTGTTGCCGGTGCCATCTGCAGCTCCAACGACTTCATCGGCGGGCTCATCGACGTTAACAATGGCACAGCGATGTTGCTTGGGCCGGTGCTTGATCCCTTGCGTAGTTCCAGCATCCTTAAGAATATGCACACCCTTCACCTGCGCATGAAGCAACACAGCTACAACGCCCTTTACCTGGCCAATAAATTTGTTGAAACCGGCATCCGCATAAATTATCCCGGACTCAGCTCTCACCCCGGCCACAAAACAATGGTGAAAATGATGGACCAGTCCTTTGGTTTTGGTGGCATTATCGCCATTGACCTTGAATCTGCCGACAAGGCCAATAAGCTGATGGAGTGCATGGAACTGGCCGGCGTTGGTTATCTGGCAGTGAGCCTTGGCTATTTTAAAACACTGTTCAGCAATTCGGGAAAAAGCACTTCCTCAGAGGTGCCGGAAGATATTCAACGGTCGATGGGCATGTCGGAAGGACTAGTCAGGTTCAGTGTTGGACTCGACAATGACATTGAACGCTCCTGGCAAAAAATACTTCACTGCCTTAAAGAAACAGGGATTATTTAGCGGTCAAATGATTACAACAAAAGAGGCTGACCCACAACGGGCCAGCCTCTTTTATGTTCGCGTTATTTAAATCAAGCCTGGTAATCACTGATGGGTGCGCAGGTGCACATCAGGTTGCGGTCTCCATATGCATCATCAATGCGGGTTACCGGAGCAAAATACTTATCTTCGATCACTGATGGCATTGGGTAAGCCGCTTTTTCGCGGGTGTAAGGCATATTCCATTCACTGTTGATTACCATTTTTGCAGTATGGGGTGCATTACTGATGACATTATTGTGTACATCGGCAGTACCTGCTTCAATTTCAGCAATTTCATCCCGAATGGCGACCATGGCATCAATAAACCGATTCAGTTCTCCCAGTGGTTCACTTTCAGTTGGTTCAACCATGAGGGTCCCGTGTACCGGGAAAGCCACTGTTGGCGCATGAAATCCATAGTCCATCAGCCGCTTTGCGATATCGATGGCTGACAGATCCGCTGTTTTGGTGAAATGATTGCAATCGAGGATCATTTCATGGGCAATATGTCCCTTGTTTCCAGTATACAGAATCGGGTAATACGGATTCAGGGCTTCTTTCAGGTAATTGGCATTTACTATGGCCATCTCTGTGGAACGTTTCAGGCCTTCACCACCAAGCATTTTGATATAGCCATAAGAAATTGGCAGAATCATCGCACTACCGAAAGGTGCTGCCGAAACGGCACTGATGGCTTTTTTACCGCCGGTTTCTACCATGCTGTGGCCAGGCAGAAACTCAACGAGGTGAGCTGCAACACCAATCGGGCCAACTCCCGGACCTCCACCACCATGGGGTATCGCAAAGGTTTTATGCAGGTTAAGGTGACAAACATCCGCTCCGATAAATCCGGGGCTCGTTAGTCCAACCTGGGCATTCATATTGGCGCCATCCATATACACCTGTCCGCCGTTACTGTGAATAATTTCAATCACATCACAAATGCCTTCTTCATAAACGCCATGGGTCGAAGGATAGGTAACCATGAGAGCAGCAAGCGTGTCGCGGTTTGCTTCCGCTTTTTGTTTCAGGTCGGCCAGGTCAATATTGCCATGATCGTCGCATTTTACCACAAGTACTTCCATTCCAGCCATTACTGCACTTGCCGGATTGGTTCCGTGTGCTGATGATGGGATTAAACACAGGTTGCGGTGTGCCTGTCCCTGGCTGATCAGGTATTCACGAATCACAAGCAGTCCGGCGTATTCGCCGCTGGCTCCTGAATTGGGCTGGAATGAAATCGCCTTGAATCCGGTAATTTCACAAAGGTCTTTTGCTAATGCATCAATCAGTTGGGCATAACCCTGGGCCTGATCTGCAGGCACAAATGGATGCAGGTTAGCAAATTCGGGCCAGCTCAGCGAAAACATTTCAGCCGCTGCGTTTAGCTTCATGGTGCATGATCCCAATGGAATCATGGTGCGGTTAAGTGCAAGGTCGCGGTTCTCGAGTTTTTTCAGGTAGCGCATCATGTCGGTCTCAGAGTGGTATGCACTGAAAACAGGATGCGTGAGGTAGTTCGATTTCCTGGTGAGCTCAAGCGGGAATGTTGTCATGCATTCGCAAACAGCCGGATCGCACGCATATGGTACATATTCAGCTTTTGACAAATCGGCAAGCATAGCCAAAACACTGTTTACATCGGCAAGTGTTGTCGTTTCATCAAAGCTGATACTAAACTGTTTGTTGTTGATATACCTGAAGTTATACTGTTTTTCGATGGCAGCCTGGTATACGTCCTCAATAAACACATGCTGTGGAGTTTCTATATGAAGGGTGTCGAAAAATGCGCTGTTCAGCTGTTTGTAACCAATTTTAGGCAATTCGGTTGCCAACACGGCTGTCAGGATATTTGTGTGTCGGGCAATTTTCCGGATGCCTTCGGGACCATGGTAGATGGCATAGAAAGCAGCCATTGAGGCAAGCAATGCCTGAGCGGTGCAGATATTGGAGGTAGCCTTTTCGCGTTTGATATGCTGTTCGCGTGTTTGCAATGCCATACGCAGGGCCGGATTGCCCTGGGCATCTTTTGAAACACCGATGATCCTGCCCGGAATGGAACGCTTGTATTTGTCGGTTGTGGCCAGAAAAGCAGCATGCGGACCACCATATCCCATTGGTACTCCGAAACGCTGTGTTGAGCCAATGACAGCGTCAGCACCCCATTCGCCCGGAGGCGTAAGCAAGGCAAGTCCAAGAATATCAGCAGCCACCACCACCTGAACTTCTTTCTGATGGAGCTCCATAACGAGCTCACGATAGTCTTCAACCTGACCAAACTGGTCGGGATATTGGAACATGGCGCCAAAAAACTGCATATTGGCGGCCGATTTGTGGTATTCACCAACAACAACCTCAATACCCAGTGGGATGGCCCTTGTTTTCAATACGTCAATTGTTTGCGGGAACAGCTTTTCGCTTGCGAAAAATTTGTTTATACCTTCCTTTACCTGTGTGCGGCTTCTGGCGTTAAAAAACATGATCATAGCTTCTGAAGCTGCTGTTGCCTCATCGAGCAAGGATGCATTGGCAATGGGCATGGCAGTAAAGTCGCAAATCATTGTTTGAAAGTTCAACAAGGCTTCAAGCCTGCCCTGAGAGATTTCGGCCTGGTAAGGCGTATAGGCGGTGTACCAACCCGGATTTTCAAGCACGTTACGGGTGATCACACCAGGTGTGATGGTGTTGTAATACCCAAGTCCGATAAACGATTTGAATAATTTGTTCTTTTTGCCCAGGTCCTTTAAATGCTGCAGGTACTCTTGTTCGTTCATACCCGCTGGTAGCGCCAGATTCTCCTTTAACCTAATTCTGGCTGGAATGGTTTCATTAATCAACTGATCCACAGAGGCTACACCAATACGGTTAAGCATTACTTCTGTTTCTTTTGGCCCTGGGCCAATGTGGCGATTTACAAAGTCGTTGGTAATCATTGCTTTAGCTAAATATTTCAAATACTATCAATAATCTCTGAATTTCAATCTCGTGCAAAAAGACATGCAAAATTAACGATTGCTCCTTAATTATACGGTATTTCTTTAACAATCTTGTTAACTTATTAACAACTGAGCGATGGATATGTTTTGTTGTCTTTCTATCTGAACCTTTAGGCAGGTACATTGTTGCTAATTGATAATGTATTACTGCTTGATATCCCTGTCATGAACGTATACGGCAGCAAAAAGTGCAGGTTAAGTTTGGTCGTTGCGTTTGTTTGAAAAATGAATTCATGCCTTCAATTTGCATTGAAAGCCTTATAATGTTAAATTTGCTAGGGTAATCATAAAATAACCCATAGTTGAAATGATCCAACGGTCAATGCTGTACACGATTCGCGCTAAAAATGCCCAAAGAATAAAAACTGCTTTATGAAAAAAATCATCTTCGGTTTAATTGCATTGTTTTTGATTTTGCCCATGGTCTTGTTTTCTCAGGAGGATCCCGTTGAGGTTCAGAATTCAGGCAGGACAAGCGATTGGGAATTGACAAGGCTCGCGGATTCAATTAAGAAACAGCAATTCATACAACAGGTTATTCTCTTAAATGAGCAGGAAAAGCTGAACATCGAAATCCAAAGCAAGGAAAAGTTAGCTGCTGAACTCAGGGAAATCGAAATCAGGGATTCCTTATTGATGGCGGCCAAGATTGAACGAATCACTGCCCTTAAATCAACCGCTGTAGGCTATCCGGTCATGTTGAATACCGACACCTTGTTTTTTATTTATACCAAACTGGGTTCCTCAATTCCAAAAGAACGGGCTCAAAATATCAGCAGGAAGATCATTTTGTTGTATGAGGATGATTTTATGAATATCGATTCACTGACGATTGAGGAAACGGATAATATGGTTGATATTTATTACGGTGAAATTATTGTCATGAGCATCACCGAGCTCGATGCGCTGTGGCACAACAGTTCACAGATGCAGCTTGCACAGGAGTATGCTTCGATCATCAAATCAACCATCAGCAGACAGCGAGATGACAATAACATTTTCAAAATTCTGATGCGGGCAGGATTAGTCATCCTGGTGATCGCGATATTTCTGTTGCTTATCTGGCTCATTAACAAGCTACAGGGCAGAGGCGAACTGTTCATCAACAGCAAAAAGGATATATGGCTTAAGGATTTATCCTATAAGGACTACACTTTTATCACTTCTGACCAGGAATTGGCGCTCATCAGCTTTGTTTTGAAACTGGTGAAGTGGTTTGCCGTCCTTGTGCTTCTTTACCTGGTTCTACCTATTGTTTTCAGCATTTTCCCGTTTACCAGGGGATGGGCCACCGACTTATTCAGCCTGGTATGGTTACCCTTCAAGCGTGTGCTGGTTGCAGTGTGGGAATACCTGCCCAACCTGTTTAGCATACTCGTTATCTATTTTGTGATGAAGTATTTTATTCGCTTTGTGAAGTACTTTTTCTCTGAAATTGAATCAGAGAAATTAACCATCTCCGGTTTTCATGCTGACTGGGCCATGCCTACTTTCAACATTGTGAAATTTCTGTTGTACGCGTTTATGTTTGTGTTGATTTTTCCATACCTGCCCGGGTCTGATTCCACCATTTTTAAAGGCGTATCTGTGTTTGTCGGAGTTTTGTTTTCTCTGGGTTCTTCATCGGCCATTGCCAATATGGTGGCAGGGCTGGTAATCACGTATATGCGTCCGTTCAAAATTGGTGACAGGATAAAAATCGGTGATATGACCGGTGATGTCATTGAAAAAAACACCCTGGTTACACGCCTGCGCACACCCAAAAATGAAGAAATCACCATTCCCAATTCGGCCGTACTATCAGGCAATACCATCAATTACTCAACGTACACCAAAGCCGAAGGCCTGATTATTCATTCAACCGTGACCATTGGTTACGATGTGCCATGGAAAGACATGCACGAGGCGCTGATCGAGGCTGCCGCTAACACGCCATATGTGCTGGCTGATCCGGCTCCTTTCGTCCTGCAAACAAGCCTCGACGACTTTTATGTCTCATACCAGATCAATGCTTACACCAGGGAAGCATCGAAACAGGCGGGCATATATTCTGAACTACACAAGAACATCCAGGATGCCTGTAACAAGAGAGGTATTGAGATTATGTCGCCGCATTATGGTGCCTTCCGCGATGGCAACATGACAACCATTCCGGCGAACTACCTTTCTGCTGACTACGACGCACCGGCATTTCGTGTCAGAAACATCAAGCCCGAAGACAAAACACCTTAAACAACATCAACTGGATTTCTAAATGGCGATTTAGATTTCGTTGGGCATAAGGCTAAGGAAATTGTGATAAATCCCTGTCAACGGCTGTGCCGCATATCGCAGCGCTGACCAATTACTTCATTGGCTAATCCGGGCCGAAGCGCATAAGGGCTGTTAAAAAATAGTCTACAAGATTTTCGTGGCAGAATGGCATATATATGTTATTATCTGTACTTTTATCTGCTGTAATGAATCGGAATAAGCTATGCTGAAAATTGGACTTGAGATTGTTGAAATGACTTATAGTCAGTCGCAAAGTGGGGCATATGCACTGTTGTTGGCCGAGATCGGAGGCAGCCGAAGGCTGCCAATCATCATTGGTGGATTTGAGGCTCAGTCGATTGCATTTGGCCTTGAACGCACCCAACCGCCCAGACCCCTGACCCACGATTTGTTCAAAAATTTCGCCTTGCATTTTGGTATTGAGCTGCGCGAAGTCATTATTCACAAGTTTAAGGAAGGTATATTCCATGCCTTACTTGTATGCGAGCACAATGGTGAGCTCAGTGAAATTGACGCCCGCACTTCCGATGCCATTGCCCTGGCTATCCGGTTTAAATGTCCGGTTTACACCTACGAAAGCATTTTGCAGCAAGCAGGCATTGCCATGCAAAAAGAAGATATAGCCATGCCTGGGGCACTTGAAACCACTGACGCTGATGAAAATGAATTTTCTGAATACCTGATCAATGAACTCGAAGATCAGCTTGAGAAAGCCATCGAAAGTGAAGATTACGAAAAGGCCTCCCGCATCAGGGATGAACTTAACCGAAGAAAGAAAAACTATTAATATTTAATTTCCTCTCAACTCCTCCTGCATGAAAAATAAGTTCGTTTTGCCCTTGCTTATGATGGCTTTTCTGGTGATGGTTTCAGCTTTCATCTTTGGGCAACAATCTACCGGAGCCGATAGCCTTACCTCCATCGGAGCGGCTTCCGACACCCTGGTTAAACAGGCAAGTGAAGCGGCTAGCACTGCGGTTAATAAGGGTAATTTGCTTGTCATGGAGCGCCGGTCAGGATTTCAGCTGGTGACTATCCTCAGGGGATTGCTCGGGATGATCGGTCTTATAGCCATCGCCTTCCTGTTCAGCGCCAACCGAAAAGGCATTTCATGGAAAACCGTTGGCATAGGTATTGCCCTGCAATTGCTGCTAGCCATTGGCGTGCTCTATGTGCCCGCCATCCAATACTTCTTCGAAATTGTTGGAAAGCTGTTTGTGCTTGTGCTTGATTTTACAAAAGCAGGAACTGAATTCTTGTTTAAGTCATTCGTTACCAATGATATTGGTGTTGCGCTGCAGAATTTTGTGGTGCAGATATTACCCACCATCATTTTCTTCTCTGCATTGACGAGCCTGTTGTTCTATCTGGGCATCATTCAAAAGGTCGTGAAAGGCATGGCCTGGGTGATGACAAAGCTCATGAACCTGTCAGGTGCCGAAAGCTTGTCGGTTGCCGGAAACATTTTTCTGGGGCAAACGGAAGCGCCACTGATGATCAAAGCCTACCTGTCGAAAATGAATAAATCGGAAATCCTGTTGGTGATGATGGGAGGCATGGCTACCCTGGCTGGCGGTGTACTCGCCGTATACATCAGCTTTCTTGGAGGAAACGACCCGATACAGCGCCTGCTGTTTGCCAAACACCTGCTGACGGCTTCGGTAATGGCAGCGCCGGGAGCCGTTGTGATTTCGAAAATGCTGTATCCTCAGACCGAAGCCATCGATAAAACGGTGGAAATTACAAAGGAGCAAATCGGGAGCAATGCACTCGACGCCATCTCGAACGGAACTACAGAAGGATTGAAACTGGCTGCCAATGTTGCCGCGATGCTGCTTGTGTTTATCGCTTTCCTGGCCATGATCAACTATATCACAGTAAGCCTTGGCAGTTGGTTTGGCCTCAACCAAATGATCAGTAACGCCACTGATGGCATGTATTCACAATTGTCGTTGCAGTTCATGCTTGGCTACCTCTTTTCGCCTGTGATGTGGCTCATTGGTGTAAGTACACACGATATTACCCTGCTCGGGAGGCTTCTGGGTGAGAAAATTATCATGACTGAATTTATCGGATATGTGAGTCTGTCCGACATGAAATCATCCGGCATTTTGACAGATTCGAAGTCAATCATTATGGCTACCTATATGTTGTGCGGGTTTGCCAATTTCGCTTCAATTGGCATTCAGATTGGTGGCATTGGATCACTTGCTCCCAACCAACGTGTGCTCCTTTCAAAATTCGGACTCAAGGCATTGCTTGGCGGAACCCTGGCTTCACTGATGTCGGCTACAATTGTTGGGATGCTGATTGGCTAGCCAGTTGTAACTTGTATTAATTGAACTTCACACATGAAACAATATATCGACCTGATCAACAAGGTCTTGAATGATGGAATTGAAAAAAATGACCGAACAGGAACGGGTACAAAAAGCCTGTTTGGACACCAGATGCGCTTTGACCTCAGCGAGGGATTTCCGGTGGTTACTACCAAGAAACTACACCTCAGGTCAATTATCTATGAATTGCTGTGGTTTCTGCAAGGCGAAACAAATATCGGTTACCTTACAGCAAACAAGGTAAGTATCTGGAACGAATGGGCAGATGCCAAGGGGGATCTGGGGCCTGTGTATGGTGCCCAATGGCGGAACTGGAACAACGAAGGCATCGATCAGATCAGCGAGGTGATCGAAACCATCCGCACAAACCCCGACAGCCGGAGGTTGATTGTGGCTGCATGGAATCCATCGGTACTTCCCGATACACGAAAATCTTTTGCAGAGAATGTTGCCTGCGGAAAAGCTGCGCTTCCTCCCTGTCATGCGTGGTTCCAATTCTATGTTGCCAATGGCCGGCTATCATGCCAGATGTACCAGCGCAGTGCCGATATTTTTCTTGGCGTACCGTTTAACATTGCCTCTTATTCATTGTTGACCATGATGATTGCCCAGGTGACCGGCCTCGAACCGGGCGACTTCATTCTCACCTTGGGTGATGCACACATTTACATGAATCACCTCGATCAGGTGAAGCTCCAAATGAGCCGTGAGCCAAAAAAACTACCAAAAATGATCCTTAATCCAAAGGTCAGCAACATCTTCGATTTTCAATATGAGGATTTTACCCTGACCGGCTATGAATACCATCCGCATATCAAAGGCGATATTGCCATCTAAAACACCCACTACAAATGACAGAAAAACGCCCCATCCTATCGATCATCGTTGCCATCGCAAGCAACAATGCCATTGGAAAGGACAACCAGTTGCTCTGGCACATCTCAGCCGATCTGAAACGCTTTAAGAAAATCACTGCCGGCCACACCGTAATCATGGGTAAGCGCACACTTGCCTCACTGCCCGGCGGACCCCTGCCAAAACGCAGAAACATCATCCTTACTGACCAGCAGTCCGACAGTTTTCCGGGCTGTGAAGTGGCGTTTTCCATCCCTGAAGCAATTCAGATGGTAAGCAATGAGAATGAGGTGTTTGTCATTGGCGGTGGATCAGTCTACCAGCAGTTCCTGCCCCTTGCTGATAAACTCTACCTGACCATCGTTGAAAAGGACTTTGAAGCAGACACATTTTTTCCGGATATTCCTTTTGGTCAGTATCAACTGATCGAAAAAGAGCGAATCGAAAATGATCCGCAAAATGATTTCTCTTACAGGTTTGAAACCTATTCAAAAAGAAACAGCATTCATGAAGGTAAATAAAATACATCTGGTCCTGGTCCTGGTTTTGGCCTTTTCGGCCATGTTTAGTTCCTGCAAAAAGTCGAACGGTGAGAAAAGTTACCGGTTTAATATTTCAGCTGTTGATGAAATGGTATTGGCTCAGCATACCATTGTACAACTCGCCGGAACTTACGTTAAGGCCATTAATGACTCAAGCCTGTTAACCGATCATTTCGGCCCCATTGATGAGGGAAATGTATACCTTACAGAGGATGCAGATGGCGCATTTATTGAAGTTAAATATGGTGATTGGGGCGTTCCTGACACCTACCTGCGCTACCGCAAAGGCACTATGAGCATTCAGGTCGATGGACTGTTGAATACCTTGTCATCAAAAGCCACCTGTACATTCGATCAGTTTTATTTTGACGATCAGGCCTTCAGTTGTGGTTCCTTTGTCATCACTAAAACGAGTTCGCTGGCTGGAAGCGGCACCTATCATTGTGAGATCAGCGACCTTGTTTTGCTTTCGCTTGACGCAACAAAACATTTAACCGCACAGGCTGCATTCGACATCACATGGCAGGGCAGCGGATCAGGCCCATTTTATAAACCCGGCGATTTATTTTATGTGAAAGGGACTTCAGAAGCGATGACGGCCTATTTTTTTGATATTAAAGCAAGCGTAGCCCAAGACCTCGTGTTCAAGACTGATTGTCCTTATTTTCAGGCTGGTAAGGTTGATGTCCGCTTCAACAACCTGGTACCTGATACCGGAATGTACTTTTTCAACGCACCATCAGAATGTACTAACCAGATTTATATGGAGTTCGATGAGATGCCATTTACTAATGACATGGATTTTTATATCGACATACCTGTAATTCCCTGATCAGGTTTTTTGTTTTTTCTTGCGTGCAGCCGGAAAAAGGATGTTGTTCAGAATCAGGCGATATCCGGGTGAGTTGGGATACATATCGAGTTCTGTTGGCGGGTCCCCTACAAGGTGCTGGTAGTCTTCAGGATCGTGACCTCCGTAAAACGTCCAGAAGCCATTTCCGAAGGTTCCATGGATATACCTGGCCTCATTAATCGACTTATTATCTCCCAGGACCACGGTCTGTTTTTTGACCAGGTCTTCGTTAAAAGCCGTTGTTTGTCCCATAAACCCCTTGATGAGTTGCTCGTGGTTTTGGGTGAGCATGCTTGGTATGGGGTCCCATTTGGCTGAAAATTCGAACAGGGTAAAAAAATCATTTGTTTGGTTCACTGAGCGTGAACGGTAATTGGTTACATCGATATCGGAAATCTCATATTCCTGAGCATTTTCTGATACCTTGAAATTGGTAAAGGCAAAACAATTATTGTAGTTCAGGCGTTGCGAATCACCGCCGGCAATGGGATCACCATCAAACATCACGTCACAGATATCGAGCCCGTCGGCTGCGAGTGCTACATCATAACTATCTGTTGCCGAGCACATCGCAAACAAATACCCGCCACCTGCGACGAATTCCCTGATTTTTTTAGCCACTTCCAGTTTTAGCTGCGAAACCTTGGCGAAACCATACTTTGCAGCAGTTTCTTCCTGAAGCCTGACGTCTTCCTGATACCATGGAAAATGGCGATAGCGCGCCCAGAATTTTCCATACTGACCCGTAAAATCTTCATGGTGCAGGTGGAGCCAGTCATACATTGGCAAGGCCCCATTAAGGATTTCATCGTCATAAACCACATCGTAAGGAATTTCGGCATAGGTCAATACAAGGGTAACTGCATCATCCCATGGTAGGTTGTTTTTGGGAGCATACACAGCAATTCTTGGCACCTTGTGCAGCTTCATTTCATCCATATTCACTCCGGGATCAGCAATTTCATTCATGATCGCTTTTGCCTGCACATCAGCAATCACCTGGTAGCTTACATTCCTGATCCTGCATTCCTTCTCGAACGAATCGGCATATGGCATAAGGTAGCTCCCTCCCCTGTAATTCAACAGCCAGCTGATCTCTATTTCATGCTGCAATACCCAGAAGGCAAACCCGTATGCCTTGAGGTGATTGGTTTGGGTTTGGTCCATCGGAATCAGCAGAAAAGCTGCCCGTGTGTTCAGTGCAATAGCCAAAAGCAGGAGGATCAGGAAGATTTTATTACGTTTCATGGTGTATGTTAGCGTATGCTGGAAAATGTGCTTTGTGTCGCAAAAATAAGGCTTATTCATGAACAGCGACCAAATTCAGCAGATAGGGACACTATCATTGATGATTATAGCAATGAAACAAACAGGCTTTTGACAATCAGCAAAGGTGTGTGAAAAATAAAAAAGCTGCCCTAGATCAGGCAGCTTTTCTGTTATCTGTAGGACGTTAATCCGTTAAAACAAGCTGAAAGCGACGGTTAGTCCAGCCATAACGATAGAAACCATGCTCATCAGTTTAATAAGGATATTGAGGCTGGGGCCTGAAGTGTCTTTGAAAGGATCGCCAACAGTGTCGCCAACAACGGCGGCCTTGTGGTTCGAAGAACCTTTTCCACCCAGGTTTCCTTCTTCAATATATTTTTTGGCATTGTCCCAGGCACCACCTGAATTGGCCATAAATACGGCCAGTACAAATCCAGAACTTAAACCACCGGCAAGCAGACCCATGACACCTGATACACCAAAGATGACACCGGTTAAGATAGGTACAATAATCGCAAGCATTGATGGAATCATCATTTCGCGCTGAGCGCCTTTGGTTGAAATTTCAACACAACGGGCGTAGTCAGGTGTTCCTGTTCCTTCGAGGATTCCGGCAATTTCGCGGAACTGGCGGCGTACCTCTTCAACCATTTTTTGGGCAGCACGACCGACAGCATTCATTGTCAATCCGCAGAAAAGGAAGGCCATCATCGAGCCGAGGAACATGCCTACCAATACTTTTGGGTTCATCAGGGTGACCTGATAGTAGTTCATGAAATCAACAATATTGGCTTTGGCTGTCTCTACCTTAACACCATCGCTCATTTCCATTACCGTCTGACCAATACGCATCATGCCGATCTTAATTTCTTCGATATATGATGCGAGCAGAGCGAGTGCAGTTAAGGCTGCTGAGCCAATTGCAAAACCTTTGCCCGTGGCTGCAGTTGTGTTTCCAAGTGCATCGAGTGCATCTGTGCGCCTGCGAACTTCAGGGTCGAGCTTACTCATTTCGGCATTGCCACCGGCATTGTCAGCAATTGGGCCATAAGCATCAGTGGCGAGGGTAATGCCAAGAGTCGAAAGCATACCTACTGCAGCAATACCAATACCGTATAGTCCAAGGCTCAGGTTTTGGGGTTCAATCATATTGTGAACATCGAAATTGATGGCGGAGAGGAAAGACAAGGCAATTGCAATTGCGATCGTAACTACCGGAATGGCCGTTGAAAGCATTCCTAAACCAATTCCTGAAATAATAACTGTTGCAGGTCCTGTTTCTGACGCCTTTGCTACATTAATGGTTGGTTTGTATGATTGTGAGGTGTAATACTCTGTCGACTGACCGATAATGATACCGGCAACCAAACCAACAACCACTGAGAAAGAAATTCCCACCCAATTTGTCATTCCTAATCCGTAAAGGATACCAAATGAGGCGATTGCGATAAGGATTGAACTAACGTTTACGCCAAAACCAAGTGACCTCAGCAGGTCTTTCATATTTGCACCTTCTTTGGTTTTAACCAGGAAGATACCGAAGATTGAAAGAAAAATACCAACTGCTGCAATGAGCATTGGTGCAATAACTGCTTTAAACTGTGCTTCTTCGTTCATCATAAATGCTGATGCACCAAGGGCAGCGGTAGCCAGGATTGCACCGCAGTATGATTCATACAGGTCAGCACCCATTCCGGCAACATCACCTACATTATCACCAACGTTATCAGCGATAGTGGCTGGATTGCGCGGATCGTCTTCCGGGATACCGGCTTCTACTTTTCCAACAAGGTCAGCTCCCACATCAGCTGCTTTGGTGAAAATACCACCGCCAACACGGGCAAACAATGCCTGGGTTGAAGCACCCATTCCGAAGGTCAGCATGGTCGTTGTGATTACTATCATTTTGTGGGCTGTGTCAGCTTCCTGAATAAAATGATCCAGTACAAGGTACCACAATGAAATATCGAGCAAGCCAAGACCAACTACGGTCAAACCCATTACTGCGCCTGACCTGAATGCAACTTTCAGCCCTTTGTTCAGCGAGTGACGTGCTGCATTTGCGGTACGGGCCGAAGCATAGGTGGCTGTTTTCATTCCGAAGAAGCCGGCAAGACCCGAAAAGAAACCTCCGGTTAAAAAGGCAAACGGAACCCAAACATTCTGGACATTAAATCCATAGGCCAGGATAGCGAAGAAAACTGATAGGACAAGAAACACAATGGTAACTACCCTGTATTGTTGTTTCAGGTAAGCCATCGCTCCGGTCCGAACATGCAAGGCAATCGACTTCATGAGGTCGGTTCCTTCATCTTCTTTCATCATTGCTTTGAAAAAATAGTAGGCAAATCCTAAGGCAGTGATGGCTGCGATAGGAATAATCCAGAAAATTGTACTCATAATCAGATATTTATTAATTGGTTTAACATGTGCTGTTGTTGAACGGGCAAAGGTAAAAATTAGCGAATAAACTGAACCTAAGATTCATAGGCAGCTTCTTATTTATAATCATTCCTGATAAGTGGCAAAACATGAATACCATCAATGCTTCTGTAAAGCCAGCATAAGGCAGCATGTTTTTCAATGGCAGGTTTCACAGGCGGCAAACCGTATTTCTGTTTTAGGCAAATCATTGCAGCTCAGGATAGTCAGTGGTTGTGCTTTCCAGCAACTCCTTCAGGTTTGCAAGTCCCTGTTCATAATCCGCCCCAATCCCTTTTTCCATGCTGTAAAACAGCATCATGGCGTTCATGGGATAAGGCATTCTTCCGGAAAATCCCCAAACTACGGTTGTCACATTGTCATTATCAGCTTTGGTGATGATATAGGCTTTGTTTACTGCCTTAAAAGGTTTCATAAACCGCAGTTCAAAATCGATCCTTTCATTTGGGGTCATGCTGACAATTTCCTGCTCCCCTTTACCAACATCGTCGTTTCCGTCCCATGCAGATACGCTGCCCACAGTGCCTTCAACGCCCCTGAATTCCTTCTTCATGTTCGGATCAAGCTTGCCCCAGACACTCCAGTCATTTTGCTTTTCGAGCGAGGAAACATAAGCGTATACCTCTGCCAGAGGCTTATTAATTTCAACCTGCCGTTCAAGGGCAAAATCCTTTGGTAGAAAAGCAGGCACGATCAGGATGATTCCAAGAATAATCAGTAAAATCCAAATAACTTTTTTCATAATATAAACAATTAATCTGGTTAATAATCTGACACAAATCTCACACTGCCAGCATACTACTGGCTATTGTTCCGAAGAATGATTAAAAATTCAACAATATTGTGTCCTCAAATATAACACTGCAATGGGAAAAAGCAATTTTTTTGTCCCATTTATCACACTTTCCGCATAATCCCGCACCGCTTATATTAAAACGCGACCTCATTTTTACAAATAGGATAAGCGGGTTTATAAAACAATTGTAATGTGTACTTTTACCGCTTGTTCCATTTACACATTAACCCTAAACAGAAATGACAACAATTAACGTTTATCTTACCTTTAATGGCAACTGTTTCGAAGCCTTTAACTTCTACAAATCGGTCTTTGGTGGTGAATTCCCTTATGTTGGCAGGTTTAAAGACATGCCATCTGAGGCACCAATCCCTGATGAAATGAAAGAGAAAATCATGCACATCTCCTTACCAATCAGTACTGAAACCATCCTCATGGGAAGCGATGCATCCGATGCCTTTGGCCATGCCACCGTGATAGGAAATAATTTTTCCATTTCAATCAACACATCCACGGTCGAAGAAGCAGATCGCTTATTCAGCGGCTTAGTCCAGGGCGGCATTATTACCATGCCCATGAACCAGACCTTCTGGGGCGCATATTTTGGAATGCTGACCGACAAGTTTGGCATCCAATGGATGTTGAATGTGGATGTTAATCCCAAATTGTAACACCAAATAGTGATGCACATTGGCAAAATGCAGCCGGCAAGCCCAGTTATCAGGCCATGGTTCCTGCTGCTTTTGCTATTTGTTTCAGCCAGAACTTACACGCAGGATACCTTAAGCTGTTTGCCCGAAGGGATATTCTTTGAAACACAGGCCCAGATCGACAGTTTCACCCAGGAATTCCCGGGCTGTAAACACATCCTGGGCGGTGTTTTCATTCAGGGCGCCGACATTAATAACCTGGGAGGATTGCACCAGATTGAATCGGTTGGCACGGAATTGCAAATAACACAATGTCCTTTGCTGACCGGACTTCAGGGGCTAAACAACCTGGCACATATCGGCCAGAGCGATGCACCGCTGTACGGTTTATATATTTCTGACAATCAATCTCTGATAAACTTAGATGGTTTGCAGCGGCTGGCAAAGGTTGATGGCGTGGTGTCAATTGCTGGCAACCCTGAGCTAAGCGAGTTAACCGGATTGAACTCTTTGGATTCAATCGGTGATTTTTTGATCATCTTCAACAACCAAAAACTCTCCAATCTTAACGCATTGAGCGCATTAAAAACGATCGGGGGTTTCCTCATCATTGATAACAATCAAGCAATTACTACCCTAACGGGCCTCGATCAGCTTGACGGAAGAAGCATTTTGCAGCTGAAACTGAAATCAAATATCCTTTTGACTCATTGCGCCATAAACAGCATATGTACCTTTCTCGAAGGCGGCGGATTATCGGAAATTGCTGGAAATGCAAGCGGGTGCAACAGCAGGTCAGAAATCGAAACTGAATGTCTTTCAAACATAGCCGGTCAGGGTGAAAACGAGTTAAAACCCATCTTTTACCTGGACGACAACAAGCAAATTCAACCGGAAGCAAGCATTCCTCCGGGCGCTGCTGTGATATTAACTTCAACGTATGGGCGTGTCATTCATCAGTGGATCAGTGCTGCACAACCGATCGTACTGGCCGATGATTTACCAGCAGGTGTTTATGTGCTAATTGTTGCAACTGACAAAAGGATTTATAAGCAATTGATGCTGATCGGCAGGCCTTAATTTGCGAACAATTCAAACGCAATCAGGATTCGTTTGTGGCAAATAATTGTAGTCTTTTGGACGGCTTGTGTTGAATGCAATATTGGATTAATTGCGTAACTTTGCCCACCGAAACGGCTCCGTAGTTCAATGGATAGAATATCAGATTCCGGTTCTGAGGGTTGGGGGTTCGAGTCCCTTCGGAGTCACAGCGTTTCAAGAGGTTGCACAGGCAGCCTCTTTTTTTTGTCCGGATACTATTGCCAGGATTGGACCATTTCCGATGATAAAAAAAGAAAATAATTCACACATCAATAAAAATTTCTGAAAGTATTAATATTTGATTATCTGGTATTTAGATGAATAACCAAGAAATAATTTGAAAATATTCCACAATTTCCTTGCATTCGAATACTGAAAAATAGTAAAATTGCATCCTATTATTTAACCAATCTAATATCAGATAGTTAACCTAAAGCCCAATACACTACCTCAGATCGCCATGATCGCCAAGTTAACATTCACGGCTATAACCCATTTTCACTCACATCGAAATCCTTTTCGGACAGCTGTTTAGGAAGATATTAAGGCTATGAAACAAGTAACCATGCATGGCAGTGAATGCAGGCCAAAACCAATCAGAATGATGTTCATCTTCAGATCAAATAATTAATCATTAATATTAAGCAAACAACATCCGACATGAAACCGGTTAAGAAAAAGACCCATCATCATGAAAAGTTAAATGAGGAATTCGTAAGAAAGCCAATTAAAAAGCCATTGGCCAAACGCGACCGCAAATTATCCATATATGACCCACTCGACGAGGAAGGAGAATTCGAGTCATTCGATGACATCCTGAACGATGATGTGGACAGCGGTGATGGTGAAGAAGATGATTATTGATCGTTTCATTACCCAGTGAGCAAAAACGGCTGCATTTCAGTGAAATGCAGCCGTTTTTGATGGAAAATAAATCCATGTTATTTAAGGCCTCTTTTACGCAAGAGGGCATCTTTTTTGGGTTCTCTGCCCCTGAAATCAACATATAACTTCATCGGGTCTTCAGTACCTCCTTTTTCCAGGATATGCTTTCTAAAGCTTGTAGCCGTTTCCTTGTCAAACACATTGTTTTTTTCCTTGAAGGCTTCAAACGCATCAGAATCGAGCACCTCAGACCAGATATAGCTATAGTATCCTGCTGAATATCCTCCGGAAAAGATGTGGCTGAAATAAGGACTCCGGTAACGAACAACGATCTGTGGAATCAGGCCCATCCGTGTAAGCGAATGCTGTTCAAATGTGTTCGATTCCCGTTCAATGGTGTCGGTGATTGTATGCCAATCCATGTCGAGGCGGGCAGCCGATAAAAATTCAGCCATGGCAAAACCCTGGTTGAATGTGCTGCTGTTTTGCATTTTCTTCACCAATGTCTCAGGGATTACTTCTCCCGTTTTATAGTGTTTCGCATACAGGGCAAGCACCTCTGGCTCCGGCGCCCAGTTTTCCATAATCTGCGAAGGCAGCTCAACAAAATCGCGTGGCACGGCAGTACCACTGAGCGAATTGTAGGTGGAGTTTGCAAGCAGGCCGTGCAAAGCGTGGCCCATTTCGTGGAACAGCGTGCTCACCTCGTCCCAGTTAAGCAAAGCTGGCACATCCCCTGATGGTGCTGTGAAGTTGAAGTTAGTGGTAATCACTGGGCTGATTTCGACACCGTCCATACGTGATTGCTTGCGGAAGCTATCCATCCAGGCTCCTCCTCTTTTCGAATCGCGGGGATAGAAATCCATATACAGAATACCAAGATGTGAGCTATCAGCATCGGTAACTTCGTACACTTCCACATCAGGATGGTATTTTGGGAGGTCGTCTTTTTTGATAAACTGAATCCCGAAGAGTTTGTTGGCAACGGCAAAAACACCGTCTCTCACATGTCCAAGTTCAAAATATGGCCGCATTTCTTCTTCATCAAGGTCATATTTTTCTTTCCGCAACATTTCTGCGTAGAACCACCAATCCCAGGGTTCAAGGGTAATATTGTCACCCTTTGCATCAATCATCTTTTGTAGGTTGGCAGCCTCTTTTGCGGCCATTGGCATGGCTGCTCCCAGGAGCTCATCGAGAAAGGCAATTACCTTTGCCGGTGTCTTGGCCATGTTCTGTTCAAGAACGAAATCAGCGTGGGTAGGATATCCCAACAACATCGCGCGCTCGGCCCTTAAGGCAGCGGTGCGGCTGGCAATTTTTTTGTTGTCCAGTTCGTCATTGTGGTCACCACGCATGTTATAAGCCTTAAACATCTGTTCGCGGATGTTCCTGTTTTCAACATACTGTAACACTGGAATCAGGCTTGGCTTCTGCAGGGTGAACATCCATTTGCCTTCCATGCCGGCCTTCGATGCAGCTTCGGCAGCAGCATCCCTGAAACCGGCAGGAAGTCCTGCCAGATCAGCCTCATTCTCAACAACAAATTTGTACTTATTCGTTTCGGCAAGTACGTTTTCGCCAAACATCAGCGAAACAATTGAAAGTTCTTCATTGATTTTACGGAGTTTTTCCTGTCCGGCAGCATCAAGGCGTGCACCTCCCCTTACAAAATTCTTATAGGTTTTTTCGAGCAGCATATATTGCTCACCATTCAAGCCAAGGGAGTCTCTCTTGTTGTAAACAGCTTCGATCCGTTTAAACAACCCGGCATTTAATATGATATCATCGCCGTGTTTCGACAAGAGCGGAGAAAGCTCGCGTGCGATTTTCTGAATTGTATCGCTGGTCAGCGAGGAATTGATGTTAAAAAACACATCACTTACCTTATTCAGCAGGACACCGCTGCGTTCCATTGCTTCAATGGTGTTTTTGAAATCAGGCGCATCAGGATTGGCAACAATGGCATCAATTTCTGATTTCTGCTCAGCAATGCCCTTTTCAAAGGCCGGAATATAATCACCATCCATGAACCTGTCAAATGGCGGCAGGTCAAAGGGGGTGTTATATGCCTCAAAAAAAGGATTCGTCCGGTCAGCTGTCTTTTTTTCCGGAGTACTGCATGAAACGGCGGCTGTTAGGAGTAGCATACACGTAATTCTTCTTAACATATCATTTAATTTGGTTTAATTATGGCAAAATTAGGGATTTTCGACCAATTTTCCCTGGGTTAACCAAAATACAAAATCCACAAAAATGCTGCGATAACCATAGTTCACCGGTTAAGGTCATGGTTTGTCCGGCAGCAATGCCCGCGGCATCATTCTTTGCCGCGTTTCTACCTGCTCATTCTTCGATATTCAATGCGTCAATTTGTCATCAAAATGGGTATAAATACCCAAGCTTAATTGGGTAATAACTCCCTACATTTTAGGTATTTATTATAGCATCAAGGAGTTTGCAATAAAATAATTTTGCATCAAAATGATCAGTTTTCATCAGCAGCCAGAACTTTTGAAGCCAACCCATATGAAACCAGCAAAGACAAACCAGATTAATAGAATCGCTATTTCTTTAGGGATACTGATATCGGTACTTTTTCCCAGTTGCAATAATCAGCCGGCGAAAACTTCAACGGTTGAACAGAAGTTAACAGGAGAAATTTCAATATCCGGTGCATTTGCCCTATATCCGCTCGCGGTCAAATGGGCTGAGGCATTCCGGCAAATTCATCCTGATGTGCGCATCGACATCAGTGCCGGCGGAGCAGGAAA
Source organism: Bacteroidota bacterium (assembly GCA_018816765.1). GTDB lineage: Bacteria > Bacteroidota > Bacteroidia > Bacteroidales > F082 > UBA6192. Next base: position 9,225 of record JAHIUX010000075.1, on the reverse strand, counting down.
AGGCATGGCCGATGTGTTATCGGGCATGGTTGATCTGGCCATGTTTTCGCGGGGAGTGAGCAAGTCGGAGGAGGACAAGGGAGCCTGGAAAATAGCAGTTGCCAAGGATGCGGTGCTTCCGGTGATGAATGCCGCCAATCCGTTTGCTGAACAAATCAAACGCACGGGAATTTCGCGGGAAACATTTTCACAGATATACCTGACCAAATCAATTGCATATTGGGACAGGTGTCCGGGTATTGCCGGTGAGCCCTCAAAAATGAATATCTACACCCGCTCTGATGCCTGTGGGGCAGCCGAGATGTGGGCACAATTCCTGGGCAGCAACCAGGAAAGCCTCGATGGCCTGGGCGTTTTTGGAGATCCGGGCATTGCCGATGCCGTCAAAAACGACCGTCTGGGAATAGGATATAACAATGTAATCTACGCATTTGATATACAGTCCCGTAAAATATATGATGGACTCAATATCATCCCCATCGACCTGAATGACAACCATCAGGTTGACCCGGACGAAGATTTTTATCACAGCCTCGACGAAGTGATGAATGCCATTGGAACCGGAAAATACCCTTCGCCACCAGCCCGTGAACTCTATTTCATATCGAAAGGTGCCCCATCGGAACATATCGTGAAAGTGTTTCTGCAATGGATACTTACCGAAGGTCAGCAATATGTTGGTCAGGCAGGATATGTGATGTTGCCGGCCGATCGCATTGAGACAGAGTTGCGTAAGGTTCGATGAGCGGTTTCAGGATAAAACTCAGCCGAAGCCTCCGAAACAAGGTTCATGGCAGCTGGATGACCGTTTGTTTGGTTTTTGTCATCAGCATGCCTGTGATCATTGCAGGGGGACTTTACTGGAAATCATCGGTTCTGCTTCATGATCATGGTGTTTTTTCGCTCATCTTTTCGAAAGAATGGAAACCGCTCTCGGGGCAGTTTGGGTTTTACCCGTTCATCATCAGCTCCATCTGGGTCACCATGACGGCATTGATTTTGGCAGCGCCCATTTGTTTGCTTACGGCCATTCATCTGACACAGTATGCAAAGCGGTGGGTGTTAAAAATCATGCATCCGGTCATTGATATTCTTGCTGGTATTCCCTCGGTGATTTATGGCGTCTGGGGCATTTTGGTTGTTGTTCCTTTCATCGGAAACCACCTTGGGACATGGCTGGGCAAGAGCGTCTCAGGTTATTCGATTCTTGCAGGAGGCATTGTGCTGGCGATCATGGTGATACCATTTGTATTGAACATCCTGATTGATGTGTTCAACAACATCCCGACGGAGCTTAGTGAAGCTTCGCTCTCGCTTGGAGCCACACGCTGGCAGACCATCAAATTCGTATTGGTAAAAAAAGGTCTTCCGGGCATTGTGGCTGCTTTCGGCCTTGGCATGTCGCGCGCTTTTGGCGAAACCATTGCCGTGCTGATGGTTGTTGGAAATGTTAGCCGTATTCCATCGGGGCTGTTTCAACCCGGTTATCCCCTGCCAGCCCTCATCGCCAACAATTATGGCGAAATGCTCTCGATTCCGCTGTATGATTCAGCCTTGATGCTCTCGGCACTCATTCTATTTGTGGTGGTCCTCGGGTTCAACTTTGTTTCAAGGTATATCATCGCTGCCTGCGATAAACGCTGTTAAGCCATGAAAAAGTTCCTCAAAGCCGAAGAAATATTTTTCAGGGTGTTGATGTTTCTTTCAACAACCCTTATCGGTACAGTGCTGTTTCTGATCGTTTTCAGTGTGATAAAAAACGGATTGCCCTACCTGAGTTGGGAAATGATCAGTGAGGTTCCATCGGGAGGGTATTATTTCGGTAAGGAAGGCGGCATACTGAATGCCATAGTGGGTACGGTGTATTTGTCGCTTGGGTCAACCTTGCTCGCATTCTTCGTTGGATTGCCCGTGGCGCTGATGATGAATGTGCACCTGGTCAGGTATCAGCGGTTTGTCAATGGCATCAGGCTTATCCTCGATTTACTCTGGGGAATACCATCCATTGTGTATGGCGCTTTTGGCTTTACTTTAATGGTATACCTCGGCATCAGGGCATCCTTGCTGGCGGGCATCATCACTGTCACCATCTTCATCATCCCGATCATGATCAGGGCGATGGATGAAGCATTGAAAACCGCTCCCCGCGGATTACTTGAAGCCGCATTATCGCTTGGCTCAACAAGGTCAGAAATATCGTACAGGGTGTTTTTCAAACAGTGTATTCCGGGAATGGTTACCGCCATATTGTTGTCGTTTGGCAGGGCTGCAGGCGATGTGGCTTCTGTGCTGTTTACAGCAGGTTTCACCGATGCCATCCCGACCTCAATAAACCAGCCGGCTGCCACCCTACCCCTGGCGATCTTTTTTCAGCTCAGTTCGCCGATAAGCGAAGTCAGGCACAGGGCCTATGCTGCAGCCGTGGTGCTATTCGGTATTATACTGGTCATCAGTCTGCTCACAAGGATCATATCGGGCAAGTACAAAAAAAACAGGATCAACTTTTAGCCTTATGGATCACACAAAAATCAATATTTCAAAGCTAAACCTTTATTATGGCAGGCAACAGATATTAAAGGACATCAATGCCGGTATCCCTGAGAAAAAAATCACGGTAATTCTGGGTCCATCGGGATGCGGAAAAACATCGCTGTTGCGTTGTATGAACAGGCTCACCGACCTGCACCCACAAGCCCGACTTACCGGAAATATCCTGATCAACGGAAAAGACATCCTGAACACGACTGATGACATTACCAGCATCCGAAAAATGATGGGTCTCCTTGCGCAAAGGCCCTATCCACTGCCCATGAATATCTACAACAATATTGCCTATGGACTCCGAATAAGCGGGCGGATGAACAAGCGCATGCTGAATAAACGGGTCGAACACTACCTGCGGCAGGTGAGTTTATGGGATGAGGTAAAAGACCGCCTGCGTGATCCGGCAGTGGCCCTGTCAATCGGACAGCAGCAAAGGTTGTGTCTTGCGAGGGGACTGGCTGTCGACCCGCAAATCATCCTCGCTGATGAGCCAACCTCGGCACTCGACCCCTTGTCAAGTCAGGCCATTGAAGAGAAGTTCAACGAGCTGAAAGAGAATTATTCCATCGTCATTGTTACCCATATCCTTCGTCAGGCAAGGCGCCTTGCCGACCATGTCATATTCATGTATATGGGCGAAGTCATTGAACAAGGACCTGCAGATGCATTTTTCGAAAACCCTAAGCTGGAAAAAACAAAGTTATACCTTCGGGGCATGTTTTATTAATCCACTTGATTTTAGCTTTTATGATTAAACACTTTCATTATTACAGTATTACAGCCATCCTTTTTATGATGGCAGTGAATACACAGGCACAGTTCAGCATCAGCGGCGAATTCAGAACGAGGGCAGAAGCAAGGAATGGTTACCGCAATTTATCCTCAGAGGATAAAAACACCGCCTACCTCATCAGCCAGCGAAGCAGGGCACAATTATATTATCAGAAAGACTGGCTGAAAACCGGCCTGAGTTTCCAGGATATCAGACTTTGGGGAGATGAAACCGTGTTCAACTCTACCGGTGTCTTTGGCGATAACGGCAGTGTCGAACTCAACGAAGCCTGGGTTCAGTTCATGTTCCGGAAGCATGCAAATCTTAAAATCGGCCGGCAGTATTTTGAGTATGATGATTCACGGCTGTTATCGATAAGAAACTGGAGCAACAACACACTCAGCTACGATGCCTGCCTTTTCCAGTATGAAGTATCTCAAATCAGCTTTGACCTTGCGATATCCTATAACAACCAGACTGATAATCTGTTTGGAAACCCGTATATCGCAAGCAAAATGAAAACCCTGAATTTTGCACGGGCAGCCTATGCGATCAACAAGCAGTTTACTGCCTCCCTGATAACTGTATCGTCTGGTTTTCATAAAAACGACAGCAGTGAAGTGCTTTACCTGCGGCAATCGCTTGGCACTTACCTTACTTACAACAGCCATCACCTGAATACCTGGGGAAGCTTTTATTACCAGTTCGGCCGAAATGTGAAAGGCATCAAGGTCAGTGCCTGGAATTTTAACTACCGGGCCGATTATCGTTTCGATAAACTTAGTCTGGGCGCTGGTTTCACGGCATTATCAGGTGATGATCAATCCAATCAGTCTTCCGACAATCTGTTTGATCTGTTGTATGGCACTAGACACAAGTTCTTGGGCTATATGGACTACTTTAACAATGTTCCGAAGTCGACCGCTAACGGTGGCCTGAATGATGTCTTTGCTGTTGTTGACTATGCTGTCACCCCTCGCTTACACCTGACAGCTGAATACCATAACTTTTCACTCAACAGGCAGGTTCCTGACGCCACCACAGCGCCTGTAACAGATTTCCTGAAGTCGCAGTTGGGCAATGAAGTCGATTTGTGGTTTAACCTGAAATTCAACAAAGTGGTTGGTTTGTCGGGTGGTTACTCCTTCATGCTTCCCGGTAAGTCGCTTGAGAAACTGCAAAACATCCCTGTTGGTGAAAGCAAATTTTCATCATGGGCCTGGCTTCAGCTCACTGTAAAGCCTGAGTTTTTCAATAGCGGAGACACCAAATAACAACGGCGTTCAATGCATTAAGCGCGAAGCCGGATCAGGAAACTGATCCGGCTTCGCGCTTCTTTGTAGAGCGTGTTCATACTAATGAACTATGGCAGTATTTAATCTTTTTGAAACTTTCGCTCCTTCACAAAAGCCCAGATGGCAACAGTGAAAATGATAGCGACTGTGTAATACACAAATGTGGGAACTGGCATGGGATCACCGGCAGCATAGGAGTGTAGCCCTGACAGGTAGTAGTTTACCCCAAAATAGGTCATAATCACAGCACTATAGCCAATCAATGTCATCAGGCTAAACGTATAATCTGTTTTGAGCCCGGGAGTGTAACCCATATGGGCAATGAAGGTATACACCAGTACGGTGACCAAGGCCCAGGTTTCTTTGGCATCCCAGCCCCAGTAACGGCCCCATGATTCATTAGCCCACACACCGCCAAGGAAGGTTCCGATGGTAAGCAGGTACAGTCCAATGATGATGGTGCGTTCATTGATATAGCTCAGTTCCCTGATCTTCAATTTCAGGGTTTCGTGGTTGCTGTTGGTTTTCATAATCATCAGCACAAGGCTGATGAAACCAAGCAATGCACCCAGTGCAAGGAATCCATAACTCGCTGTAATGATCGAAACGTGTATGGTCAGCCAGTATGATTTCAGAACAGGTACCAGGTTAGTGATTTCGGGGTCCATCCAGCTCAGGTGAGCCACCATGAGAATGATAGAAGCCAAAATGGATGTGGCAGCGATGGTCATTTGTGATTTTCGTGAGAAGATTATCCCTGCTAAAACCGTTACCCATCCGATATAAATCATCGATTCGTAGCCATTGCTCCAAGGCGCCCTTCCGGCGATATACCAGCGCATTCCAAGCCCAGCCGTTTGCAATGCAAAGAACACTAGGACAATGCCATAACACACCAGCACCACCTTATTGATCCACTTCCGTTCACGGAAAATCTGCATGAACAGCAGCACCAGCATGATCATACCAACAAGGCCGAAATAGTTGCCAAGCCGGTCGAAAATCTGCAATTTATTGTACAGAATTTCGAAGTGAACCTTTGTAGGGCTTGGTAAGATGTCCGCACCAAACTTCTTTTGATAAGAGATAATGCCGTCAAGCAGCATATTGGCCTGTTTCATATCGCCCGATGCAAGTGAGCTGAAATAGTAAGGCATTACTTCGGCAAGGAAGGTGGAGTCCTCTGCATTAAGGCCTGAAGTTTTTGTACCCGGAGTTAACCAGGGATTATGCGAATCACGTGGATCAGGTAGGATCTTCAACAGGTCGCCGGTATAGGCCATATAACTGATGTTGAGCCTTTCGTCAACTGCAATAACATCATTATCAAATTTACTTCGCTCCGATGGTTTTTTGCCATAAGCCTGGCTAACCAGTTCTTTGAGCTTATATCCACCGCCGTTTTTCATGTCGAGAAAATCAGAAAATGCAGCAAGTTTGACTTGCATGCCCACAAAATCACGAAGCTGCGGGTGGGTTACCTTGATTGTCGGAATCATTTGCCAAACATCAGGTTGGGCCAACATTCCCAGCAAAACCTGCTCAGGCGTTAGTCCATCAAAGGTGTTTTTCCTCGACACTTTGCGCAGCAGCTCACCTGCCAGGGTGCTGACTGGTTTCAAGCGTCCATCATGATCCTGAACGAGCAACTGGCCAAACTTATCTGCGTGTTGCTTGTCGATAATTTTTGTGTCGGAAATGGTTTTGGTGTGCCCATGTTGTGCCATTGCCGGTCCTGAAAGTGCAATCATTAACACAATAACAGCAAGCGACTTCCCGGCGGGCTTAGCTTTGCCAATGAGCTGGCCGAGGGCTGCAAACCGACTCTTGCTATTGAAGAGCGAAAGCGCCATACCAAGTGCCATCAGAAAATATCCCAGGTAGGTAACAATCGTTCCATAAGCATCGTGATTAACAGACAATACAGTTCCCATTTCGTCCTTGTCGTATGATGACTGGAAGAAACGATATCCACGGTATTGCAACACATTGTTCATGAAAATCCGATACGGCATGGTCACATTTTTTTCCTTGTCGATCAGCATGACTTCAGAGGCATAGGAAGCCGGACTGTTAGAACCCGGATAGCGTTCGAGCTGAAAATCTGTCAGCTGGATCGAAAAAGGAAGCGGCACTATTTTTGCACCATAGGCCATCCTGAGTTTTATTCCATTGATCTCAGTTTTGGTGATTTCACCCGTATAATTCTGTCCGCCCCTGAGCACAACTTCCTTTTTTTCGTCTCCTGAACTTAGCTCGATCATGAGTGCACCCATGAACGTCATGTCTTTTCCGGAATAGGATTGGTAATCAATTTTGCCATTTTCGCCAATATCAGTGAGCACAATTTTCAGGTCGCCTAAACTGTATAATTTCCTGGTTTCAAAGGCATTCCAGGTTCCGGGCATCAGGGTATCCACCGATCCACCCACCATGGCCATAGCTGTGATTACAGCCGGTGCATTGATGCTCAGTTTTCCGTCGGCATAACTTAAATTTATGGCTTCATTGTCGAACTCCTGGTCAAAGACGAAGTTAAGGCCATTGAAGGAGTTTTGTTCACCCTTTTTCAGGGTAAGGTTTGTTCTGCCGCCCATTCCACTTGAAACGACCATGGAAACATAGGGTTCTCCGCCTTCGCCCTTTGTCATTACTTCCTGGGCATTTGGCACAAAACGGGTAGAATGCAGGCTGACTTTCTTTCCGTCGACCTCAAAGCTTGTGCTGTAGGCACCCTGGTTGAGTACCGATAGCAAAACCGGCTTATCTGTGGTAAGCTTCTGATTGCCTGCATAGGCTTCGATCATCACGTGCGGAACATCCGACATCATGGTGTTGGCGCTGGCTCCCTCACGGATATTCATTACGCCTTCAGTACCAATGAATCGGGTAATACCGGCTCCAAGCAGGATGAGTATAAATGCAATATGAAAGACAAAAATGGTCAGTTTTTGCGGCCGGTACATTTTATAGCGAAACACATTGGCGATCAGGTTTACACCAAGCAGCAATAGCAGCAGCTCGAACCATGTGGCTTTATACACAACCGCCTTGGCGGCTGCCGTGCCAAAGTCGTTTTCAATGAAGGTGGCCACAGCGATGGAAACAGCAAAGGCAATGACCATTATTCCCATAATTTCCATTGAAAATAAGAAGTTCAGGATTTTCTTTAGCATATTGTTGTTATCGTATTGAGTAAATAGTAATTATTTATCAGCCAAAAATAAGCAAAATCACACAGCCATAGGGCAAAATGTAACCATCAAACCAGGTTTAAAAAGTTAAATTCTGGTTAAAATAATTTAAGCAATTCGTTACCAAATAGATAAAATTATCAGGACTTATCCCTGATGATGACTTCAATGGCGCCAACACCAAACTTACTCATTGAAGCCATGCGGTTTTCTGTTCCTTCATAGTCTTTTAGCGCATTGGCGATGGCTTCTTTCAGCACGCCATTGCCGACACCATGAATGAAGGTAACCTTTTCGTAATCGTTTTTAATGGCGCTTTCGAGGGCCTTGTGGAAATAGTTGATCTGCAGCGCAAACATATCTTTGCTACTCATTCCCAGAATGTTATCGACCAGCTCACCGATATGCAGGTCAACAACTGCCACGCCTTGCGACTGTCGGTGTTTATCGATCATCGCGGTTTCTTTCACTATTTTCCTCGTGGGTTCATCAACACGCAAGTCAAATTTCTGCATCTGACTTTGTGTTTCGCTGGCCAAAAGTGCCACAAGGCTGCTCAGGTTTACCATTAAGGCCTTATCACCAAGCACACCCGACATCACATAGCTTCCTTCTTTATAAAATCTACTGGGTTTGATATCGAAGGGTGCGTGCAAAGGCAGGTAAGCTTCACGGCTTTTCTCAATCACCAGTAATGCCTGAATGATTCCTTTGCACCAATAGTTGATGTCGTCGCGCGATATGGTTTCGATGTTTACCTTGCTGTAAGGGGCCAGTTGTCCATAGTCAGCATTCGCCAACTCCCGATCTTCCTGCAGACTCATGGAATAAAGCAACTCAGCCGGGCTGTGATTTACTAGCACCACATCCATTAAACCTGTCAGGATCCATTGCTGATCGTGTGGCACAAAGGCAAGGTAAATACCTTCCTGCTCCGGGCTTTTGGCAAATCGCCTCAGGCTACCCCTGCGTGCAGTGTCCTCTTCTTCAGCCTGGTGCGCCATCTCCTGGCGAACAGACTCTGCAACCTGGTTTCGTTTTTCCGGCTCCTGCGGACCATCAGCAAGAAGCAAATCATTCACCAACACCGGTATTTCAAAGCCATCTTCAATGGCTACCAGTATCATCCGGCTATCAATGATCCGGCGAACGATCCCGCCTCCTTTTTCGTTCAGAAACTTGACCTTATCGCCTGGTTTAAACTTTATCATGTGTCGTTATTTGGCCTGCAAAATTAGGCATTATCGGGCAGAATACCGGCTTTATTTAATACCCGGTCTCACTAGTGTCCCATTAAAATCGGGACGTTATTAAAAATTAAACAAATTAGGCTCATTAAGCCTAAAACGTTCTTTGTCATTTTGAAATTTAGTTCTCTCAAATAGGTCTCGAAGATGAGTCTTATCTGTTAAAGAAATAC
>JAHIUX010000074.1 GCA_018816765.1 Bacteroidota bacterium | reverse complement strand
TTGCTAATCTTTTTAGGAATAGCGAAAATGCAAATTGAAATCCGTTTAATCGAAAAACCTCTGCAACTAACTAAATTTCAATAATTTCAAAGAACTTTAACAGGTTTTAATGGGACAGCAATGAAACCCAATAATAAAAAAAATGTGATAAGTAACAATTTTGAAAGTTCGTTCATAAGTATCATTTTTTTTAAGTAAGCAACTGCCATTTTCAACAACACTTTTCACTATCCTATTGGCAGTTGATTACAGATTTTTGTTATTTTCAAAATGAATTATTTTACACCTTGGCTTTCCAGAAAATGATTGATTTTGTAATGCTTATGGAATTGGTCAAATTCACCCAATGATGCATCAGACTTGAACTGACCGTCAATAGCATCATGCAGTTTGTGGTCGTCAGGGAAAGTTGCTTTAAGGTTTAGCAAGGTCAATTCCTTTATATCACTATTGCCACCTTTGCTAAAATAAAAAGTTGTTATGGTTTTTGAACCACCGGTTTTTGGGTTTCCGGCTTCTGTCGATTTTTCGCTATAAATCCACAATATGCTTTTATCACTTACCGAATAATCCTCTTTACCTTGAAACCTCACTAATTTTTCTTCACAAAGTTGAAAGCCCCAAGTTTCAGCTTTTTTGAGGTCGTAAGGTTTGCCCTCGTGAACAACGGTAATATAATCTTTGCCCCAGAAATCGTTTAGCTTAATTTTATGGGTTTCTTTCGCACAATCAATGCCGTACTCCATTTTACCTGCCGAATAATCGGCGTAGGTCTTAAAAACTCCACTCTTTTGAGCAAATAAAGAACCTGAGCTGATTAAAGCCAAACCAGCTACTATCGCTAAATATTTTACAATTGTTTTCATGATATTTCTATTTAAAATTAATTTATATGAACTATTTCAAATTTAACTATAAAAATTAAAAAATGCCTGTTAAATAATTCGTTTGTTATTTATATCTTATAACTATCCCATTGGGTTTTACCCCAACAGTAATTTTGAGTAACTCTGACTTAGCTGAAACATCAACAACCGAAACTGTGCCTTCAAACTGGTTGGTAACATAGCAAAATTTGCCGTCTTTGGTAAATGCTATGGCATGTGCTCCATATCCCACATTTACTTCACCACCATGAGCAAACCCGTTATCGGATTTTGTCCAGACATGAATCTTGCTATTGTCGGGGTCAGATACCCACATTTGGTTCATCACAGAATTTCGTACAGCCATACCAGGCATAAAACCCAGATAAATGGTATCGGTCATCATATTGGTCATGCTGTTAATAATATTAATACTTTGGCCTTCTTCATTGTCAACGTACATCATACCATTCATGCCAGGCCATGCTCCAACAGGTTCTTCACCAGTAATAATAGTGTCAATAACCTGTTTGGTAATGGCATCAATAACTGTAACTGAATTGGACATTCCATTTGCAACGAAAACCTTTTTACCATCGTCTGAAAATGTTACTTCGGCTGGCATTTGTCCTACAGTTATGGAGTTAAGCAAGGTATAACTATTAGCATCATATACTATGACTTTACCTTCGGGCATCATTAAAGCTGCCCATAGTTCCTTTCCATCGGGTGAAAAAACTGCATTATGGGTCATACCATCCAACGTAAGTTCCCTTAATAATTTACCTGTGACTGCATCTAAAATAAGGATTTTACCCTGCATTTGCATACTTGTTGTTGAGCTTCCAGAACTGCTACCTCCATGGTGACTGCTATGCTCATCGGTAGTAGTAGCGGTATCTGCCATCATATTATGACCACTACTAAAATCCATTCCCGGAGCGGCAATGGCAATTTTGCTCTTGTCAGGAGAGAGGTAAATATGATGTGGCCATATATTGTCCATATTCATATTCATCGTGCCATTTCCCATGCTTTCTAAATTAGCAAGGTCAATGGTTTTTTCCACCTTGTTAGTTTCAAGGTTAATTACCGAAATTGAATTACTTTCTCCGTTAACAATATAACCTGCATCATAATTTACTGGGACAGCATCAATTTTGCCTATACTATCATCTTCTTTGCATGATGAAGTAAAAAACGCTGCACTTAAAGACAAGACTGATAGATACATATACTTTTTCATGATATTTTGATTTAGTTTTATGATTATTTACTTCTATCATACTGGCAACAACCCGGAAGTTTTGCATAAACCTTGTCGTCTGCTTTAAACTTTTCGGTATCGTGTCCAGCTGCGGCAATCTTCTTCAAAATATCATCGGTTTTCACTTTCGCGGGGTCATACACTAAAGTAATCATCTTGGTTTCATCGTTCCACTCCGCTTTGCTTACACCGTCAATTTTAGCGGCTTTTTCAATACGGGCTTTACACATGTCGCAATTACCAGACACCTTAATAGAGTCGGTTTTAGTTGTAATCATTTTAGAGTGGTCGTGTGTTTGTGCGAAAGAATTTACACTTAAAGTTACTGTAAATAAAGCGATTGCTATTAATTTAAATGTTTTCATGATAATTTATTTTAAAGTTTTAAATAATTTTTTTAATCTAATTTCCATGCATCTTTTTATGGTTCGTCCTTACGGTATGCATATTACCATAGATAATTTCAATGCTATCCGTTTCAGAAGTCATCATGTTGCACATACTCATTTGGTTATGCATTAAACTATCGGTGTTCATATAATCGGCGTGGGGCATGGTTTGTGCGGAATGGTGTAAACTGTCCATTAAGTGCATCATTTCATTCATATCTTCCATGCTTCCCATAGTGGTACCGTTCATCATACCACTGTTACCGCCCATCATTCCGCCATTTCCGTCCATCATGCCTGAATTATTACCCATCATGCCATTGGTGGTGCTCATCATACCACTGTTTTGCATCATATCGATACAAAACTCATAAAAATGCTCTGAAAATAAGCTGTCGCTTTTGTTGAACATTTTATTATAAAAAGTGGTATCAGCATCTGCCACATTCAACGAATTATGATATTGTAGGGCATTGGTATAGTCGCTGTTCAGCTTTGTTTCGTAGCTTTCAGTATCAACATTGAAGGGTTCATTCATCATGTCATTTTTTTGACAAGCTGTGCTATATAAAAGTACAATTAAGAGTACTGCAATTTGAATATTTTTCATATCTAAAAAGTATTAATTAAAATTAGTATTAAGATTTTTATGTAAAATAATGGTCTATCTGCCCTAAAGGTTTGTTAGTAACAGTTCGATTGCAATACACCCATTGGTATTAGGGATATAATACTAATACTTTCGGGACATACTAAATCAAATAGTATCCTATTTTAACAGAAGAAAAAAGGGAGTAAACTCAAATGCGGAATACACAAATTTTTGACAAGATAACATTGCTGACAATCAAATCGTCGGGCGGCTTGATATTGAAATAAGTTGTAAAATTTAATTTTGCTGTATTTGTAAAAAGCGAGATAGGTATGGCAAATACCAATTTAACCTTTTCGTGTACTTCTAAATTTTGGGAAACAGATTTGTTGTAATTATTATCAACAACAAAAGTAGTTATTTTATTTTGGCAGCAGTTTGAATCAATGCCACCATGCATTGGACATGATTCTTCAGGGCTTTCCATTCCACAAGTTGCTGTTTTACCCGTAAATGACCATTTGCGTGCAGCTACCTCACCACCACAAATGTGAGTGGCAACTGTAAAATGCATTCCAGAAACTAGAATGAGAAATATAACTAATATGGAAAATATTTTCTTCATTAAATTTATTAACGAACAATATCAAGAAATGTTGTAAAAATATTTGTAAAAAATAAATTTAAGGTAAAGTCTCAAAACTATTCAATTAGTAGAAATTATCCTCGAAGTGAGTGCGGTGGGAGAAAAGCAAGTGTTTGGCAGCGAAGAGAGGCTTAAAGGGAAGGGCAGCCAAACTGTTGCTTTTGCGCGTCAGGGTGTCTTTTTGTTACTTTTCTTTTCTATTGGGTGGTAAGTTGTCTGTGCAGTTTTCTTAGGCTTGTTGCCAACTTGTTTATATGTGCACCTTTTTACCCGAAAAGGTGCACATATCCACCCAAAATGGCATGTATTGTGCAGCTTTTGGCCTCCGAAAGGTACACAATATTTTTTTTGTTGTGAAAGGTGAAAACATTTTTTACCGGCGATTCTGCTGCGTATTACACATCTGAGCTTTTTACGGTCTGACCGCATTTTCTGTGTATGCCGGCAAGTACTTTTTCTTGCTCAACAGACCAGTATTTCGGTTTGTAACGTAATTAAGGCTTCAGGTAATCTGGTGAACATGCTTGCCGACAACAGCCAGGCGACTGCTGAATCTTCACCGAAGGGTCTTCCCGGAAAGAGGCTCAAGTTATAAGCCCTTTTTCTTTTGGGCTTAATACCAAGGTCATCGCGGGAAATTGTCAGCCAGCCAATACCAAATGTCCAAAAATGAAAAACCCTGTAAATCATTGATTTACAGGGTTTGTTGGTACTCCCAAGGGGATTCGAACCCCTGTTACCAGGATGAAAACCTGGCGTCCTGGGCCTGACTAGACGATGGGAGCGGCTCCAAGTTTCGTTTGAGGTGGCAAAATTACACCTTTTTCTGAAATCTGCAAGACGCTTTCCTAAAAAAAATGCTTATTCTTTATCATTGATATTATCTTCCTGAAAATGAAACCCTAAGCGTTTGCCGGTTTTCATCGAGATGGCATCGAGTGTGTTTTTCATTTCGTTCACTGTTACCATTTTTACTGTTTCGTAAGGTGGGGTCAGCAGGTCGAAGTTGATGGTATACATGATGGCGGCTTCAATGATCTGCTCAGCGCTTTCGTGGGTCATCTCATGTTTGCCAAAGTCGTTGTAGATGAATCCAAGTTCATTCTTTCCTTCAATGAAATAATGGTTTTCCTTGTTGATGAACACCCGGCCAATGAGGTAGCCGATGTCGTTGTAACGGTTGTATTTAAAACTGTCGGACAGGAAGTTGTAAATATTGATGATGCCGCAATACGAGCGGGTGATGTCTTCTTTGACATAAGGCGTACGCATGACGGCATGGTCGCGCGAAAACTCAAAAATATTGGTATGCATCAGCAGCAGCAGGATATCACCTCCGAACTTAAGCTCGATTTCGAAATCGCCCCGGTAGCGGTTGTCGAAGGCCACATTGCGGTGGCTTTTAATCTCTTCGGCCTTCACGAGGTAGTCTTTGGTGAGGTCTTCGATCACACGCTTAAACAAGCGCAGGGTGCCAAAGGTGTTCGCATAGATGTCCTGCTTGAGGGTCGACTTTGAAATCAGAGCCCTGAAAAGCTTGTCGCGTGATGAATCATTTTCCATGGTGGATCGTATTATTCGAAGGTGAACGAAAGCTGGAATACCTTGCTGCCCAAACGGGCAATGCCGTCGCTGTAAACGGTGCCGTCACTCACCAGGATATTGGTCAATCCGTAACTCATCTTTGCTTCGATGCCAAATTTGAAATAATTGGTGTAGAAATCAACGCCAGTGCCCAGTTCGGCAGAAAAGTCGTTCTTATTGAGCTTGATGGCAACGTTGTTGTTGTCCTTGTTGTTCTTCTTGTTCGAAGCGAGATCGATGCTGTATTTAACACCGCCCAGCACATAAGCGGCAAAATTGTTCAGGCGTTTTGAGCGGTATTTCACTTCGAGCGGGAAATCGACGTAAGTGGATGCCACACTTTTGCGGATGTTGATCAGCTCTTCCTGCCCGCCGCGATAGGTCAGAATGGTGTAATCGAGGTACCTTTCGCCAAAAGCCAGCGACGGGATGAAACGCAGGTCGGCATTGTTGTTCAGCCGCAGGTTGCCCACAATACCGATGGTGAATCCCGGTGTTGGGGTCGAAGTGACATTGTACAGACTCAGTGAGTCGCTGGCAAAATCAGGTCCGGCAGTGGCAGGCCACACCTTCAGCTGATGGTTGTTGATGGGTTTAACGCTGAAAAGCATTTGATTGGCAGCAAGGATAAAGCCAAAATGATAGGCTTCGAGGTCATACTTCTGCAAATTCACTACTTTTTGTCGTTGGGCTATGGCTGCCTCCGAAACGAAGAATGCGGACAATAGTATGAGCAGCGCTCTGGTGATTTGTTTCAAGGGTTCAGGTTTTACGCGATTGTTATACAACAACGGCCATCCGCTGTTTTTATTTTTTAAGGGCAATAAACACCGTGTCATGTTAATTGATCACAGCGGCAAATTTAGTGTTTTTCCAATTTATACCCCAAGGCATGACCTTAATGTTCGGCATTGCGCATAATGCTGTTGCCCGATACCTGGTAATCTGATCTAATTAGTAAATAGAACTTGGTGTATTTCAGTCAGTTTATTCAACGAAACATACTGTAAAAAAGGACCAATTGTCTGGGAAAGGAGTCTTAATATTTCTTAATTAACAAATGGTTAACACCAAGCCGAAGCATCAAGGGGTATATTTGTAATCCATTGGGAAGAGAAATGAAAAAGGTTTTTTACATACTTCTTAGCCTTTTCATGTTTGTGCTCAGTACTGGTTTTACACTTACCAGGCACTACTGCAGCAGCGAACTGGTCAGTATGGCGGTCGACTCCGTGCCAAAAGCATGCTGTGAAGCCGGTAACTGCTGCCACAACGAGGCCACCTTTATCCACCTTGAGGAAGATTTTGTTGCACCGGCATCGCCAGAAGGGCAACAGGTGCTTGGATTGGATCTTTTATTTGATGCGGTGTCTGTCAGTGTAACAATTGAATCGATTGCCTTGACAAACTTGTTGGTGATTATTCCAAAGTCACCTCCTCCGCCAGAATTGCATACCACCCTGGCTTTATTACAAGCCTATCTGTGTTAGATTTTTGTTGACGTTTATGATTTCGGTGATTGAATAAAAATTATTGACAATCACCTGATTAAGTCTTATATTGTCGAACAAAATTCAACACGTTCATGCATAAAATTATCAGGTTTTTTCTTGAAAACAGGGTCATCACTTTATTGCTGTTGGTCGTTTTCATCGCAATGGGGACTGTTTACGCTCCGTTCAACTGGCATACCGGACTTTTGCCACGCGATCCGGTCCCTGTCGATGCCATTCCCGACATTGGGGACAACCAGCAGATTGTGGCCACTGAATGGATGGGACGGTCACCTAAAGACATTGAAGATCAGATCACATATCCCCTGACAGCTTCGTTACTAGGAGTGCCCGGTGTGAAAACCATCCGCAGTACTTCAATGTTTGGGATGTCGTTTATTTATGTCATTTTCGAGGACAAGGTCGACTTTTACTGGAGTCGTTCTCGCATACTCGAAAAGTTAAGTTCCTTACCTTCTGGCACCTTGCCTGTTGGTGTGCAGCCTTCTCTGGGACCCGATGCCACTGCACTCGGACAAATATACTGGTACACCCTGGAAGGAAGAAACCCTAAAACCGGGCAACCTGCCGGGGGCTGGGATCCTCAGGAACTCCGTACTATCCAGGATTATTATGTAAAATATGGCCTTGCCGCAGCACGCGGTGTTTCAGAGGTGGCAACAATTGGTGGCTTTGTGAAAGAATATCAGGTTGATATCGACCCCAATGCCATGAAAGCATATGGGGTTACGGTGATGGATATCATGCGCGCGGTGAAACAAAGCAACCTTGATATTGGAGCTGAAACCATTGAACTTAATCAGGTCGAATATGTGATCCGAGGCCTGGGCTACGTAAAACAGCTGGCTGATATTGAACAAGCTGTGGTCAAAGTACGAAACAATGTGCCTGTCAGGGTTTCAGATGTTGCCAGGGTAAATTTTGGCCCGGCCACCCGCAGGGGAGGGCTCGATAAAGATGGTGTTGAGGCTGTTGGCGCTGCCGTAGTGGCTCGTTATGGCTCAAATCCTATGGATGTTATCCGGAACGTAAAGAAAAAGATTGAAGAACTTGCCCCCGGACTTCCCTCACGTGTGCTTGCCGATGGCACAGTTTCAAAGGTCACCATTGTGCCTTTTTACGACCGCACCAGCCTGATAAAGGAAACTATTGGTACATTGGAGTCTGCCTTAACACATGAAATACTGATTTCGATCATCGTAATCATTATTTTGGTGCTCAACCTTAGGGCATCGCTGCTGATATCAAGCTTATTGCCCATTGCAGTGCTGATGACATTTATACTAATGAAACTAATCGGAGTTGAGGCAAATATCGTTGCCCTGTCGGGGATCGCCATTGCCATTGGGGTTATGGTTGATGTTGGAATCGTTTTTGTTGAAAATATCATCAGACATCTCGAATTGCCTGAGAACCATGATGCCAAAGGGAAGAGCCTGATCCAGGTTATTTACACCGCGACCGTGGAAGTGTCATCAGCGATAACAACAGCACTGAGCACGACCATTGTGAGTTTTCTACCTGTATTTGCCATGCAGGCTGCTGAAGGTAAACTATTCAGACCCTTGGCCTATACCAAGACCTTCGCCCTGCTGGCTTCCTTTGTCCTGGGAATTATTGTTCTGCCTACACTGGCCAATATTTTCTTCTCGGTGAGCTTCGATAAAAAGCGGGTTCACCGCATATTTAACGTCATCCTGATTGCTGCCGGCCTGATATTTGCAATTGCCTGGCGACAGGTCCCGGCCCTGGCACTTGTGTTAATCGGACTTAATAATTTACTGGCTTACCGCTGGTCAGCATGGCGTCACGAAATGCCCAATTACATCAATATTGGCATCACTATCCTGATAGCCGTCTGGTACCTGACCATCGAGTGGCTTCCGCTGGGGGCTTCAAACAGCAATTTCATGAACTATGTCTTTGTAGCCTTGCTCATTGGTTTTGTACTGATAGTCTTGCTGTTGATCGTTCATTTTTATGTACCCATTTTAAGGTGGGCACTTGAGAACAAATGGAAATTCATGGCCCTGCCACTGTTCACCATCTTTTTTGGTTTGCTTGCCTGGCAGGGGGCGCACCGAATTTTCGCCTTCGTGCCTGAATCAGTGCAATTAACTGAAAGTTGGAAGTCTTTTGACCGGATTTTCCCAGGTACGGGCAAGGAGTTCATGCCGGCCCTCGATGAGGGTTCATTCCTGCTGATGCCCACAAGTATGCCGCACAGTGGCATTGAAAAAAACCAGGAATATGTCGAGTTGCTTGACAAGCGCTTGTCGACAATACCCGAGGTTGAACTGGCCGTTGGCAAATGGGGCCGTATCAATTCGGCTCTCGACCCGGCACCGGTGCAGATGTTCGAAAACACAATCAATTACAGTTCTGAATATATGCTCGATGAAAACGGCCACCGAATGACATTCAGGGTGGATGAGGAGGGCCGCTTTATGCTGAATGATGGCACGACCTACGCTCAGGGCACCGATGCGTTACGCAAAATCCAAAAGGAAGCGTTGATCGTAGACGAAGATGGTGAATATTTCAGGCAGTGGAGACCACATATCAAATCACCTGATGACATCTGGAATGAAATTGTGAAAGTGACCAACATTCCCGGCTTGACTTCGGCACCCAAGCTACAGCCTATTCAAACACGCCTGGTGATGCTTTCTACCGGCATGAGGGCGCCCATGGGCCTTAAGGTGTTTGGTCCCGACCTTGAAACCATCGAAAAGGCTGGGATCGAGCTGGAATCGGTGTTAAAAGAAATACCATCCATCCAATCCTCATCGGTGTTTTATGACAGGGCTGTTGGCGCACCATATATTGAGATAAAGTTGAATAGGGAAGCTTTGGCCCGTTACGGAATGACCATTGAAGAGGTTCAGGACATCCTGCAGGTTGCCGTCGGAGGGATGAGCCTGTCGAGTACCGTGGAAGGGCGTGAACGATTTCCTATCCGGGTGCGATACGCCCGTGAACTGCGGAGCTCGCCCGAAGAGCTGAATCATATCCTGGTGCCAACGATGACCGGCACCCAGGTGCCTCTTGGCGAACTGGCTACAATTAGTTATACCCGCGGCCCTCAAATGATCCGAAGCGAAAACACCTTCCTGAATGGTTATGTCATTTTCGATAAGGTGCCGGGAAAAGCGGAAGTTGATGTGGTGGAAGAAGCACAAAAATACCTGCAGGCAAAAACAGATGCCCGTGAACTCATACTGCCTGCAGGCGTAAGTTACATATTTGCTGGCAATTATGAACAACAGATCAGGGCTACAAAACGCCTGGCCATTGTGATCCCCATCAGCCTTATCCTCGTTTTTCTGTTGTTGTATTTTCAGTTTAAAACCATTACCGCTTCTTCAATTCATTTTTCAGGTGTGTTTGTTGCTTTCGCGGGTGGATTTATCATGCTGTGGCTTTACAGCCAGCCCTGGTTTTTGAATTTCTCGGTTGCAGGTGTCGGTATGCGCCACCTGTTTCAAATTCATACCATTAACCTGAGTGTAGCAGTCTGGGTGGGCTTTATTGCCTTGTTTGGTATTGCCACCGACGATGGTGTGATCATGGGGACATACATCCACCAGGTTTTTGAGGAACAGAAACCATCAACAGTGCATGAGGTAAGGGAAGCCGTCATTACAGCCGGACACAAACGTGTTCGCCCCGCCATGATGACAGCTGCTGTTGCCATCATCGCCTTGCTGCCTGTCCTCTCATCTACTGGAAAAGGCTCTGATATCATGGTCCCAATGGCCATCCCCACCTTTGGTGGCATGATCATTCAAATCATGACAATGTTTGTTGTGCCAATACTACAATGTTTCTGGCGCGAAGGAGCAGTAAAGAAGGAACAAAAAAATAACCCTATAGTTATTGTATAAGCCCATGAAAACAACTCAAAAGATATTGCTGATTATCAGTCTGATAATTGCCAGTCGCACAGGCATCGCTCAGCCAGTTAGCCTTCAGTTGGATTCCAGCCTGAAAGTGGCTTCACATCAAAACCCTGCCCTGATGTCAGCCTACAACCAATACCTGGCTGCGCTCGAGAAGGTTCCTCAGGTTGGTGGCCTGCCCGACCCACAAGCCTCTTTGGGATTTTTCCTGCAACCAATGGAGTTGCTTGGCGGCAATCAGCTGGCCAATATTGGACTGATGCAGATGTTGCCCTGGTTTGGTAGCCTGCGTGCTGCAAAAGACGAAGCCAGCCTGATGGCAAAGGCCAGATACAATGTGTTTTATGCCATGAAGGCTGACCTTGATTTTCAGGTGAAATCGAACTGGTATAACTTAATGAAGACTGACCTTGAAATCAAGCTGGTTGAGGAAAATATCAGGTGGTTAATCTCTCTTGAAAAACTAACACTGACGAAATTTCAGGCACCATCTGAAGACAATGGAAATATGCCAGGCAAGGACCTAAATAATGCCCCAATGAACAGCGGAATGCCATCAGCTGGCAAAACAAACGCGGGAATGCCGGGCATGAACGGAGCCGGGCCAGGCACAGGGTCCACCTTGAGCGGGAGTAGCGCTGGCAGCGGAATGTCGTTGGGGATGAGCACTCCATCCCCGGGACTTCAAAATGTGTTGCGGGTGAAGATGGAACTGCTTGAGCAACAAAACCGGCTGGCACTGCTCATCGACGAACGCAAAACATCAGAAGCAGCTTTCAACCTATTGTTGAACAGGTCATCAGATCTTCCGGTTGTAATAACCGATTCACTGATGAAAGTGCCTTTTGAGGTGAATGCTGTGTCAGACAGTATCATGGCGAATAGTCCCATGCTATCAATGCTCGAAAACGAGCGGCAATCATATGCCATGATGGAGCAAAAGGCCAGAAAAATGGGTCTTCCTATGCTGGGTGTTGGGCTTAATTATATGCTCATTCAGAAACGGGAAGGAAATTTGTCTATGATGAATGGCAATGATATGTTTATGCCAATGCTATCTGTGAGCATACCTGTTTACCGCAATAAAAATCAGGCGATGGTCAATGAGGCCCGGCTGATGCAGCTCAGCAGTTCATATCAGTTAGATGATACCAGGAATCAATTGCTCTTGTCGTACAGGCAAATGATTGAAAACCTGAATGATGCTGAACGTAGAATTGCATTATACAAAGAACAGGAAGCCCTTGCCCGCAAAACAACTGAACTCTTGTTATCAGGTTTCACCACAAATGGTAATGGCTATGAGGAGGTTCTCAGGATGCAGTTAAAGGTACTTGAGTATGGGTTTAAGCACGTCGAAGCCATTTCCGACTACAATACATCAGTTGCTCTGGGCGAGAAACTGATGGGAATGGTCAGTTGGTAAATGAAAGAAAAAATTATAAAACACAAGAAAATGAAGAAGATAACGAATTTAAGGAAAAGCCTCGTGCTTGTTGTTCTGATAGCCGGAGGGATACTCGCAGGCTATTGGATTGGTAATTCAAACCAAACTGCCCGAAAAGAGATCACTGCCCCGGAGTCAGTCGCAGAGGTTCATCAACATGAGGGCGAATCGGCTGTCGAAATATGGACCTGTGCCATGCATCCCCAGATTAAAATGGATAAACCCGGTCAATGCCCCATTTGTGGCATGGAGCTGATTCCATTGCAAAAATCAGATACTGAGATCGACGAACAGGCCATACAGCTAAGCGAGTCAGCCATCAAACTTGCCGAGGTTAAGACCGTGGTGGTAAAAAAGGCGAATGCCACAAAAGAACTTCGGTTGTATGGTAAAATTCAGGTGAGTGAAAACCTGCTCCAAACACAGACTGCTCATGTATCGGGCAGGATTGAACAACTATTGATCAACATAACCGGCGAGTCGGTTAAAAAGGGTCAGCTCATTGCCAAGGTCTATTCGCCCGAACTCATTAATGCACAAAAAGAGCTCATTGAAGCGGGCGCTATGGCATCGGAATATCCCATGATTGTTGAAGCTGCACGTGAAAAACTCAGGAACATGAAAGTCAGTGAAGAGCAAATACGAACAATTGAACAGACAGCCAAAGTTATTCAATTGTTCGACATTTACGCCAACACTTCAGGGGTTGTCGTATCACTCAAAGTGAATGTTGGCGATTATATCAACAAAGGCAGTGTGTTGTTCGAAGTGGCGGAGTTATCGCGTATATGGGCAGTTTTCGATGCCTATGAAACTGACCTTCCATGGATCAGCACCGGGCAGCTTCTCAGGTTTTCTATCCAGGCCGTGCCGGGCACTGAGTTTACAGGGAATGTAAGTTTCATTGACCCGGTTATCGACCCAATAAACCGCACGGCCGCAGTAAGGGTAGAGGTGGAAAATCAGGGATTAATACTTAAGCCAGGGATGTTTGCCGATGGCATTGTTCAATCCACCACAAAAAGTAGCGATAAACTGCTGATTCCGCGCTCGGCTGTATTATGGACAGGTACGCGCTCAGTGGTGTATGTTCGCCTTCCCAATACGGTAAAACCAACCTTTAAAATGCGTGAAATCGTGCTGGGTGCATCCATGGGTGACGCATTTGTCGTGCTGAACGGCCTGAACGAAGGTGATGAAATCGTTCAACATGGGACCTTCAGTGTTGATGCCGCTGCACAACTGGCTGGTAAAACAAGTATGATGAACCCTGAAGGAAAAAAGGTGTCGTCTGGCAGTATGGCGGGAATGGACATGGGAGAATCACAGGAATTGCAATATGCACAGCAGCCGGTGAAAGATACAGCGGTACATGCCATGATCAGGGTATATGGAAACTGTGAACAATGCAAAGACAGAATTGAAGGCGCTGTCAGGAAACTCGTTGGTGTGATGACGGCAAACTGGGATGAGAATAGCAAAATGCTGCACCTCAACTATATGCCTGAGAAAACAAGTACTGACGCTGTTGAAAGGGCCATTGCTGCTGTCGGCCACGATACGGAACATTACACAGCTAAGGATAGTACCTATGCTGGTTTGCCCGAATGCTGCCAGTATGATCGCCGACAAAAATAACCTTGACGCGATAAATTGTTAATTTCATACAATGAAAACACTAAAAATTTTGCTCGTTTTTTCGACAGTACTGATCGCCCCGGCATCATGTCGGAAAAACCAGGATCCTTTCCCAATGGCTTCTCAATATATTGACCAGATTATCGGAAAATATAAGGGTAGCTATACACTTGAAGGTCAATCAACACAGTATACTGCTTATGGTGAGATCGGTTCTGAGGGAGGCGGATTAATAAGCATCCATTGCTATGGCAGGGTGCTGGATACAACCTTTGCAATGCAGGTGTATTTAGATAATGACAGCATAATGCTGTGCAATATTGGCAATGACTTTAACCATACATATGGGCATCAGTACGGTATGCACCACAGCAATCACTATCGTGGAACCAGCAACGAATGGATGCGCCATATGATGGATGAACACCAGACCACAGACCGGCACTTTGGAAGCATTGATATGGTACACAATACCTTTGATTACCGCTTCGAACATGTGGTCAGTAGCCCCGATGAGACCATTGTGTTTCACGGCCAGAGATAATAAACCACTGAATGTATGAATGTTGTAAAATAATGTTTAATTTTGTTAACGATAAAATATAAAAATCATGAAACTAAAAATGATCTGTTTGCTGAGCATTTTCGTCCTGGGAACCATGGGTGTTTTTGCAGGCAACAAAACCGAAAAATTCAAGGTGTATGGCAATTGCGGCATGTGTGAAAAGCGCATCGAAAAGGCAGCAAAAGCCATTGATGGCGTCGCCTCAGCCGACTGGAACAAGGGCACGAAAATGATGGAGGTTACATTTGATGAGACCAAAACTGACCTTGACAAGATTCAGCAGGCCATTGCCAAAGCCGGCCACGACACCGAAGGTTTTGAGGCTGATGCAAAGACCTATGATGCATTACCAGATTGCTGCCATTACGACCGCAAGGAGGTGCAGGAAGTGAAGAAAGTGGAACCACCGCATCAACATTAATTGTCAAAATGTACGATTCAGCCTGGTTGGGATGTTTTCCTGACCGGGCTTTTTTTACTGCCGAAGCGTGAAAAAATTGATAGAAAGTCAGGGTAAGAACCGACTACCTTTTGTGTGCAACATAAATGGTAGCTACGCCAAAGCTGCGCCGATCCTGTCTTGTTTGGATAAATCCGGCTTTTTCAAGCCTGTCGAGGAACAACTTCCCATCGGGAAACTGCCCGACCGACTCAGGGAGGTAGGTGTAAGCACTGTCGTCCTGCGAGATTATTTTCCCCAGCCTGGGCAGAATAAACCGAAAATAGAAGCTATAGAGCTGTTTTACCGGGAAAGCAGTAGGTTTCGAAAACTCCAGCACCACGATCATGCCGCCAAGCCTGATGACACGGAGCATCTCTGAAAGTCCCCTGTCGAGGTCTTCGAAATTCCGCACACCGAAAGCCACCATGGCCACATCGAAACTGTTGTCGGAAAAAGGCAGCTTTTCTGAGTCGGCAAGCCGGAGACTGATCTGGTTTTCCAGGCCTTTGGCTTTGAGTTTTTGTTGACCGATGTCGAGCATGCCCTGGGCGATGTCGATGCCAGTGATGCGGGCTTTGCTTTTTTTTGCGAGTTCAATGGCCAGGTCGCCGGTGCCTGTGGCCACATCAAGAATCGTTTTTGGGTTTTCGCGCCTGATGATCCGGGCCACCCGCCTCCGCCACAGGTAATCAATGCCTGCCGAAAGAAAGTGATTCAGAAAATCGTATTTGCCGGCAATGTTGTTAAACATTGTCCTGACATTTTCTTTTTTACCCTGTTTGTTAGTCATGCGATAGCTTAAGCGTGTGTGTTTACCAATAGCTTTAACACTTCCTGAAGCAATTTGTTTTTATCAACCGGCACAACACCCACTTCTTCGCACACCAGACCGCCGGCAAGATTCGAAATTGCAGCTATATATTTGGGTTGCTGTCCGAGTGCCAGGCACAGCGATGCCACACTGATGACTGTGTCGCCCGCACCTGAAACATCAGCGATATTGCGCATAAATGCAGGAACATGATGAAGTTGATTGCTGTTGGCCACATTGGTGCGCATAAATACACCACGTTCCGAAAGCGTCAGCAGGATCATGTCGGCATGCAGTTTTTCCTGAAGCACCGCCATGGCATGTGCTGTTTGCACTTCGGATCCGGCATCAAACTGGATGTCGAGCCCTTCTTTGAGTTCTTTCAGGTTAGGTTTGAACAAGGTGCAATGTTTATAGGCCAGGAAGTTTTTCTTCTTTGGATCAACCACCAGGGGGATGTTTTTTTCACGGGCCAACCTGATAGTGTTAGTGATTAACCACTTGGTAATGACGCCTTTGTTGTAATCCTGAAAAATAATCACATCAATTTTTTCTCCATGAAGGATGCCTTCAATCAGTTTCCAAAGCCGCTTCTGGTCTTTTGTGCTCAGGTCGTTGGTCACTTCTTCATCAACACGCAGCATCTGAGTCTTATTGCCGATGATGCGGTACTTTGTGGTCGTAGGCCTGTCGCTGCATTGCAGTATCCCATGTTTTGGAAGCTGATGCTGATCGAGGATTTCGAAAAACTCTTTCCCTTTCTGATCAGGGCCGATAGCAGCACACAGGATGGCCTCAGCGCCAAGCGATTTGATGTTGAGCGCCACATTGGCCGCGCCTCCAAGGCGATTGACCCTGTCCTGAACAGCAACAACAGGCACCGGTGCTTCGGGCGAAATGCGATCGACTTTGCCAAACAGGTAGGCATCGACCATGACGTCGCCGATAATCAAAACCCTTAATTTGCTGAAATCTTCAAATGTTTTCAGGGCGCTTTCTGCTGTCAGCATGCTGGAGTGTTTTTTGTTGGTACAAAAATAACAATAAAGGCGCAATGAAAGAAATTTATGAACACCGGCTTCCACGCTATCGCTTTTCGGGAAGTGTCGGCCAATAGAGGTTTCAGGATATTCCTGAAAATGAAAACTAATGTAACTGTGCGAGGGCCAGCTTAATCCGTTCAGCGGCTTCTAAAATCTGGTCTTCGCTTGTTGCATAAGAGAATCGTATGCAGTTGTCGCTGCCAAAGGCATCACCGCTAACCAGGGCCACATGGGCTTTGTCGAGCAGATAGAGGCACAGATCGTAGCTGTTTTTTACGGTGCAAACGCCATTGCTTTTGCCATAGAAGAAGCTCACATCGGGGAACATATAAAATGCGCCGTCGGGTTTGTTTGGGATGAACCCTTCGATTTGGCTGAGTGCAGTAAACAACAGGTCGCGCCTTTTTCTGAACTGATTGATCATGTCATTCAGTTCGTGACAGTTTCCGGGATCCGTCTTGATGGCTTCCAGGGCTGCAGCCTGTGAAATGGTGCAGCTTCCTGAAGTATATTGTCCCTGAAAGGTGTTACATGCGTCGGCAATAAACTGTGGAGCAGCCATATAGCCCACGCGCCAACCAGTCATCGCAAAGCCTTTCGAAAGCCCGTTGATCAGAATAACCCGCTCAAAGACCTCGGGAAACTGAGCGATGCTTTCGTGCTTGCCGTCGAAGCGGATAAACTCGTAAATCTCGTCGGAGATGATGTAAACATGCGGATGCCTGGCAAACACACTGGCAAGTGCTTGCAATTCAGCTTTGTTGTAAACCGAACCACTGGGATTACAGGGCGAACTGAATATGAATGCCTTGGTTTTGCTTGTAATGGCATCCTCCAGCTGAGCGGCACTGATTTTAAAGTCCTGGTCAACCGTGGTTGAGATGAAGCGTGGCACACCACCGGCCATTTTAACCATTTCAGGATAGGATACCCAGAAAGGAGCAGGAATAACCACTTCGTCGCCGTCGTTCAGCAGGCAGAAAAACGCGTTGGCAATCGACTGCTTGGCCCCATTGGAAACGATGATTTGCGAGGCTTTGTAGCTAAGCTGGTTGTCGCGCAGCAATTTCTCGGAAATTGCTTTCCGTAATTCGGGAATTCCCGGGACAGGCGGATAATGCGTAAGGTTATTGTCGATGGCCTTACGTGCAGCATTTTTCACTGCTTCGGGTGTATTAAAGTCAGGTTCACCAATGCTCAATGTGATCACATCAATACCCTTTTCTTTCAACTCACGACTCTTGCGTGTCATTTCCAGGGTGGCCGATTCGCTCATCGCCCTGACGCGGGCAGATAAAATTTGGTCTTCGTTCACGACGGTTTATTTTTTTAGCTAGCAAATGTAAGGATAATGTTGTGAATGAATAAACAGGACAGGACATTTTAGAATGATTATAAGCTTGAGCCGTTGGTATCAGTGCTTTTCGTATAAGCGGGCGCAGGCTTTCACGATAATGCCATAACCCGTATCTTTGCAAAAATGAAATTGAACCAATGGAAATAATCAGCGAATTTATCAAACTCACAGTACCGGCGCTGCTTGTCCTGCTGCTGGCATTTTTTATGATCCGGTCACTCCTCAAATCGAACCGCGATCACCTTGCCCTTTTTCTTGAACAGATTAAACATGAGCAGCAGAAGTTTGCCCACGAAAAGAAACTCAATGCCCAGAAGATGATTTTGCCGGTGAAATTGCAGGCCTACGAAAGACTGGTGTTGTTTCTCGAGCGCATACAGCCTTCGGGTTTGGTGACCAGGCTCATGGATGTTTCGCTGAGTGCCCGGCAGTTTCAGGCTTTGCTCATTCGAACGGTACGCGAAGAGTTTGAACATAACCTGTCGCAGCAGTTGTATATTTCACCTGTGGCCTGGCAACTGGTGAAGGCTGCCCGTGAAGAAGTGGTGCAGGCTGTGAACCTGGCCGGTTCAGGACTCGACAATAACGCAAATGCCGCGGCATTGGCCCAGCTGATTATCACAACACGGGTAAAAATGATCGACGAAGCCATCGCCCGGCTAAAGGAAGAGATAGGGGAATTTGCCTGAACGGATCTAAAAACAAAAGCCGTCCCGTTGTGAACGAGACGGCTTTTGTTTTTGCACAGATTCAATTCACTGCACACAGGGCCGAAATCCGGCTGGCGCTTGAATTTCATTGCATTTGCCGGCCATCATGTGTTTGAACTTGCTACGTTTAATTAATGTTAACAAATGTTAAACAAAAGCAAATTCGTGAAATTTTTTTAAGCCGGATCATATTCTTTCAGGCTTTCCATCAGCTTTTTGCGGCTATAGAAAATACGGCTTTTCACGGTTCCGATGGTAAGTCCTAAGTCGTCAGCAATTTCTTTGTACTTGTAACCATCGTTGTACATATCAAATGCACGGCGAAAATCTTTGTCAAGTGCGTCGATGCCAGCCTGTAGCTCTTTTGCCGCCATCATCGACTCCGGGCTAAAATGCCTTTCTTCAACATAGCTGTTCAGGAAATACAGGTTGTCAGTCTGATCAATGATCGTTTTTGCCTTTTTGTTGCGGCGGTAGTTGTTGATGAAGATGTTCTTCATGATGGTGTAAACCCAGGCTTTCAGGTTGCTGTTATTCACAAATTTATCACGGTAAATCAGTGCTTTCACATAGGTTTCCTGTGTAAGGTCCTTGGCATCGTCTTCGTTGCCTGTGAGCTGCCTTGCAAAAACCTCCATGTATTTCTGCAGGCTGGTGAGCTGGTAATTGAATTCTATGGCTGTCATGATTTGAATCTAGGTTGTTTAAGTAATTTTCGACAAAGTTAAACAATTTGCAAACTTTGTCAAGACTTTATTTAGATTAATTAAAAATAAAGTTTTTAATTAATTCATATTCAAATCAATGCAAGCACGTTAATTTATTGTTAACGGAATTTTCTTCAACGGAGGTAATAGTACTGAAAATGATAAGAAGTTGAAAAACAGGAGTTTAAAAATTCAGTATTGACTGCTTGAAAACCTTTGCTGAGGCAGTCAGCGTAACATTCGCCGGTAAGCTGCATTTCAGTGTTGCTGCCTGCATGCCGGAGACATAAATCTGCTGCGCGCTGAAATGCGCTGCAAGCTGATCAATATAGGCCTTCATCTCGGGTTGCGCTATTGCAGAGATGAAATAAGTTGCAAACATATCGGGCTTAACAGTTTCGGCAACAGAGAACAAATCGTTTATCGGCACATTTTGTCCGAGGTAGTACACCTTGAAGCCATGTTTTTTACCAATATAATAATAGGTGAGTAGGCCAATTTCATGTAATTCCCATTCAGGCAAAAACAGCATGATCTTTTTGGCATTTGGATCGGTCACTGCCGGCAGGCTGTCAACAGCCACACACAGTTTCATGCGGATCAGGTTCGAAATGAAATGTTCCTGGGCCGGGTTGATGGATCCTGTTTGCCAAAGAATGCCTATTTTTTCGAAGAAAGGGTAAATGGCATAATACAGGGTGTCTTCGAAGCCAATTTTAATGATGAGGTTGTTCAGGATTTTATCAAATCGTTCCTCATTCAGTTCAATCATGGCCACAACAAGGCTTTCGATCTGACTTTGATAGTCCGACTCGGGCCGTACAACATCCATGATCTTCTGATTGAGCTGTTTCAGGCTCAGGTCAGCGATCAGCGAAATTTTCATGCCGTGCCTGTTGAGAATTGAAATATTCAACAGTTTTTTTAAGTCTTCGTCGCAATAAGAACGGATGTTAGAGTCTGACCGACAGGGATCAACAATATTATAGCGCTTTTCCCATATCCGGAGGGTATGGGCCTTAATGCCGGTGAGCCTTTCGAGGTCTTTAATGGAGTATGAGGACATAAAACAGCTTGATCATTTATCTACCATAGAAACAACTCATTGTCGAAATTGTTTGATAAACCAAAAACTCCACTGGACCGATCTTCCCTAAATGTAGTATTTTCGTGCAAAAATAATCAATTGCATCAACCTTCAACCTTTCGGATTGCAGTTATTGGAACAGGCCAGGTTGCTAATCATCTGGCAACAGCCTGGTACAATGCCGGACAGCACATCGTTGCGGTGTGTGGGCGGAACCGCCCAAAAGCTGAGCAATTGGCGAAGTTGACCGAAGCAGCTGTATGCACTGATTTCACACACATTGATGCAATTGATGCCGATGTTTACCTCATTGCTGTTGCCGATGATGCCATCAGCGGGGTTGTTGAGCAGCTGCCTTATCTGCGAGGGCTTGTTGCACACACAAGTGCCTTTGCTGAGATGAAGGTGCTGGATAAGTTCGGCCAGAAAGGCGTTATTTATCCCTTGCAGACATTTTCTGAAAGCCGACAGCTCGACTACAGACGAATTCCTTTCTTTATTGAAGGCAGTTCAGCCGAACAGCGCGAAGTGCTGGCAGCACTCGCTTCCTGTCTTTCTGATGTGGTTATCCCGGCCGATGTCAACATGCGCCGTAAGTATCACCTTGCGGCAGTGTTTGCCTGCAACTTCAGTAACCATATGTTTAGCATAGCCGAAGAGCTGCTCAGCGATGCGGGCTTGTCGTTCGAACTGCTGAAGCCCCTGATTATTGAAACTGCCGCCAAAGCCACCGATATGAAGCCAAAGGATGCGCAAACAGGTCCGGCAAAACGAAACGACAAACAGACGATGAGTGCCCACCTGCATATGCTGAATATGAATCCATCTTACCAGGATTTGTATCGGCAACTTTCTCAGTTAATCCATCAATTTCACACAAAAAAGAACCATGAGTAACTACAAGGCACTGCTGACGGCAGTGAACACGTTTATTTTCGACTATGATGGCGTTATGACAAATGGCGTAATTGTGCTAAACAACGATGGTGAGCCATTGCGCACCGCCAATGTTAAGGATGGCTATGCACTGCAGTTGCTGATGAAGCTTGGCTACAATGTGGCTATCATCTCGGGTGGCTATTCGCCCAGCATGAAATCGCGCTTCGAGGCATTGAATATCAAGGATGTTTATCTTGGTGTGTCAGACAAGCTTCAGGTTTTGACCAATTATATGAATGAAAAACAGATTGAAGCAAGGCAGATCGTCTATATGGGTGACGACATTCCTGATTATAAAGCCATGCTGCAGGTAGGCGTACCTGTTTGCCCAGCCGATGCTACCGAGGAAATCAAATCAATCAGTGTGTATATTTCACACCTGGGAGGAGGTGAAGGTTGTGTGCGCGACATCATTGAACAGGTGCTCAAGGTGCAGGGAAAATGGATGAACGACCTCGCACATCACTGGTAAACACAGCACAACATGAAGGCATACCTTAAACTTATCCGCTGGCAGAATTTGCTCATTATGGGAGCGACCATGTTCCTTGTACGCTATTATTTGATCCGACAGCCATTGCTGCTAGCCGGCGCTGACCTGGTTGTTTCACCACTCAATTTCGGAATGCTCGTCATGGCCATGCTGCTCATCGGTGCAGCAGGTTATGTAATCAATGATGTTTTTGATATGGACATCGACAGCCTTAATAAAGCAGGAGGGCAAACAGTGGGTGTAAGTGTATCGGTGAAAGCCGCTAAAAACATGTATTGGATATTTAATGGGCTGGCTATGATTATCGGGGCTTACCTGGGTTACCTGGTACACAACTGGCAATTTACCATCATACTGGCCATGGTCGCTGGTCTTTTGTGGTTTTATTCGGAACGGTATAAGCGCCAGGTGTTGGTAGGGAATCTGGTCGTGGCGTTCATTGCTGCTGCCGGAATCATTATTGTGTGGTTACTTGAGTTTTTCTACCTGCGCTCGGAAACGACAACCTTCGTCGAGGTGGCCGGAGTCATGCCATTGATGTCGGGCCTAGTGTTTGCCTATGCCCTGTTTGCCTTTCTGAGCACCTTTGCCAGGGAAGTTGTAAAGGACCTTCAGGATATGCCGGGTGATGCCCGTTTCGGTTGTCGCACCCTGCCTGTGGTTTATGGCGAAACGGCTTCCCGGAACTTTGGTATTGGCTTGCTGGCAATACTTGTTGTCATGATCGGGTTTTGGCAATATGTGCTTTTCATCCGCCAGATGCACACAGCAACCTGTGTGCTGCTGATTGCAGATGCCTTGGGCATTGCAGCATTGATACGCCTGGCTCTTTCTTCAACACCCGCACATTACAAGCAGGTTTCATCATTAATCAAATTGTTGATGCTGGCTGGCTTGGTATCCATTGTATTCCTTCAATCGAAATAAGAATGCTCAACATCAGTGATTATCAGGTCATACTCGCCTCGAAATCGCCCAGACGGCAGCAACTGCTTCAGGGAATGGATATCGCATTTGAAGTGATGACCAAGGACGTTGACGAATCGTTCGAACTGAGCCATGGCTTAAGTCCTGAACAAATCGCACTGATGCTGGCCGAACGCAAAGCCCGGGCTTTTTCTGCGAAAGAGCTGCCTGAAAATTTTCTGTTGATCACGGCAGATACTATTGTTGTTGTTGATGGGGAAATACTGAACAAGCCTGCCGGTAAACCTGAAGCCATTGACATGATCTGTAAGCTTTCGGGACGACAACACCGGGTTATCACAGCAGTGTGTTTAAGGACTCAATGGCAGATAAAAAGCTTTTTTGAATACTCAGACGTGATGTTTGCGTCATTGAGTGAGTGTGAAATTGCATGGTACGTTGAAAAGTATGCACCTTTGGACAAAGCCGGGGCATATGGCATACAGGAATGGATTGGTTATGTTGGAATCGCTTCGGTTACCGGTTCATTTTTTAATGTGATGGGACTTCCTACACATCGGCTGTATGAGGAATTGAAAATGTTTGAAAAAAACAAAGCGCAATGAAAAAAATCACTTTCAATAAATTAATTAAACGCATCCTGACCTACTTTTTTCAGGGTTTGTTGTTTATCGCACCAGTAACCATCACTTTCTGGGCAATATTTGTTACGTTTAACTATATCGACGGGCTCCTTATCGACCTGATTGACAAGCTGCTTGGGCGGCATATTCCGGGGCTCGGGCTGGTGGTATTGCTCACGACAATCACCAGCATTGGTGTTTTGGGATCTACCCTGGTGTTTAAACCTCTGTTGCTTTATCTCGACAGCCTTTTAGTTAAGGCCCCGCTAATAAAAATCATCTATACCTCGGTTAAAGACCTTGTTTCGGCCTTCGTTGGTCAGAAAAAACGCTTTAATGAGCCGGTATTGGTTAAAGTGGGCAAAGGTGCTGATTTGGAAAAAATTGGGTTCATCACCAACAAAGACCTTTCATTTTTAGGCATACCCGAATCGAAGGTTGCCGTATATTTGCCACATTCTTACGCCTGGTCAGGTAATTTGTTTATCGTCCCTGTTGAAAATGTCAAGCCCCTTGACGCTTCCGCAACGGACGTGATGAAATTTATCATCTCGGCCGGAGTGACTAACCTTGAACAACACAATGACTAAAACAGAGAAAAAACCCACCATACTCATTACCAACGACGATGGTTTTCATGCAGCTGGTCTGCGTAAGCTCATCAGCCTGATGCGTAAGTTTGGAAAAGTTATTGTGGTGGCCGGCGAGCAATCCATGTCGGGCATGGGACATGCCATCACAATAAAGACGCCATTGCGTGTTAAAACACTTTATAAAGAAGCAGATTACGAGGAATACGTTTGCAACGGAACCCCTGTCGACTGTGTTAAACTGGGCGAACAGGTTGTCATCGGTGGCAAGCCTGATTTGCTGGTTTCAGGGATAAATCATGGGTCAAATGCCTCTGTCAATGTGATCTATTCCGGGACCATGGCAGCTGTAATAGAAGCCTGCATTGACGGGATTCCGGCCATTGGCTTCAGCTTGTGCGACTATAGCCACAACGCGGATTTTAGTCATGTTGATGCCTGGATCGAAGCCGTTGTGTCGAAAGTGCTTCAGCATGGACTGGAACAAGGTGTTTGCCTGAATGTAAATATCCCGGCCTACAGCACGGAGCCGGTGAAAGGAATAAAGGTATGCCGCCAGGCCAACGCGCGCTGGGTTGAAGAGTTTGATTCGCGTCAGGATCCGCGCGGTGTTGATTATCATTGGTTAACGGGAAAATTTGAGAATAGCGACCTTGCAGAAGATACTGACCAATGGGCACTGGACCATAATTACGCTTCGCTCGTTCCTGTTCACTTTGACCTGACAGCCTACAAAGCCATGGAGTCAGTGTCGAAATGGGGACTGTAATGATTTAAATCTATCAGATATTGGGGTGTTTACAGAAAGAATACTAGGTTTTATAAAACAACTGATAACAATATGTTAAAGCGCGATCACCTGTTATTTGGCTTGCTACTTGGGGCTGTTTTTGCCCTGATTACTTATGGCTTGTTATTACTGATAAGTATTGTCATTCCATCATCGCAGCCTTATTTTGCAAATCCGCGCACCATATACCTGCTTGCCTGTATCCCTAACCTTGTGTTTATGAGGTTGTACCTGGTCAAGTGGAAGCTTGATAAAACAGGACAGGGTATATTGTTGTTTACCTTTTTAGCTGTTTTGTTGGTTTTTGTACTTAATAAGTAATTGCAGGACAATTAATTCCTCAAGAAGCAAGCCCCAGGACATCCAACAATTGTTGTAACCCGATGATGCAGCAATATGCACGCTTAACCGCAGATAATATTTGTATTTGTGAATCCGATGCCGAATTTGTCTTTCTGACTATCTTTATCGCATGAAATATTACATCATAGCCGGAGAGGCCTCCGGTGACCTGCACGCATCAAACCTGATCAGGGAAATTAAAATGCTTGACCAACAGGCCAATATCAGGGCCTGGGGAGGCGACCTGATGCAGGAGCAAGGTGCCGTGATCGTTAAGCATTACCGCGATTTGGCTTTTATGGGTTTTGCTGAAGTAATACTCAACCTCAATACCATCGTGAAAAACATGGCCTTTTGCAAAAAAGACCTGATGGCCTTTCGTCCGGACGTGCTCATCCTTATTGACTACCCTGGCTTCAACCTAAGGATAGCCGAATATGCACACACACAAGGCATTAAGGTTGTTTACTATATATCGCCACAGGTTTGGGCATGGAAGAAAGGCCGGGTGAAAACGATCCGCAAAGTGGTTGACAAGATGTTGGTTATCCTTCCTTTCGAAAAGGAATTTTACAGACAAAATGGCCTCGAAGTGGTATTTGTGGGCCACCCTTTGCTGGATGCACTTGCTTTACGGACAAATATTGATGAACAGGCATTCAGACAAATAAATAAGCTATCGGACAAACCCATTATTGCCATGCTTCCCGGAAGCCGTAAACAGGAATTGAAACTTATGCTCAGCGAGATGCTGAAGATGATCGCGCATTTTCCATCCTATCAGTTTGTTGTTGCGGGAGCTCCTTCCATCAACCACGAAATATATGAAGGCCTCGTAGGAAAGCATCAGGCAGCGGTTGTTTATGGACAAACCTATGACCTTTTGCACCATGCGAAAGCAGCCATGGTGACTTCAGGGACTGCAACCCTTGAAACAGCCTTGCTGGGCACACCTGAGGTTGTTTGCTACAAAGGCAACATGATTAGCTATGAAATTGCCAGGCGCCTTGTTCATGTGAAATACATTTCGCTGGTCAACCTGATCATGGACAGGGAAGTTGTAAAAGAGTTGATTCAGGATGAATTGGCAGTTGGTAATTTGCAAAAAGAACTTGCTTCATTACTGACTGATGACAATAAACTGGCCCGCCTTAAAGCAGATTATCAGGAGTTAACATTGAAGTTGGGTGGGGTTGGTGCTTCAGCCAATGCAGCCGCTGAAATCTTCAGGATGCTCAGTTAACTGGCCATTTTTTTAAGAAAATAACGGTCATATTTTTGTAATTGCCAGATTTCGGGCTATTTGCTTGGAATTTTTGTAATAGCAGCGTATATTTACCATTCAATTTCTGGCTTCATGCTGATCAACCTGCAGAAATATCCATTTTTGCGGTTACTCATTCCCCTCTGTGTTGGTATTGCCTTCGAAGAAATGGCTAATGAGTGGCTTTCTGTTACCTGGCAATGGCTGCTGGTTGTTGTGTTGTGTGCCTTCATATTCCTCCTGACAACAATTAAAACGACATATTCCTGGCGTTGGATGTTTGGTTCTGTTATCAGCCTTTTCATGTTTATTTATGGTATATCATACACCCATCAGCGTAGGGCAGACAGCAAAACTGATAACATCATCTACCGGACAGGGAATTATTCACTTGCAAGGTTAATTGAACCACCTGAGATAAAAGTGGCGACTACCAGATTATTGCTTGAGTTAATGGCTGGCAGTGATGAAGCTGGCGCCTATCAGGTCTCAGGTAAAGTGCTGGCTTATACCGAAAACTCACTGCGGAGTTCAGGTTTGCAGTATGGCGACATAATTCTGATCGGAAAGTTGCCCGAGCCAGTTCCGCTTCCGCCAAATCCAGATCAGTTCAATTACCACAACTATTTGAAACGTAAAGGAATATACCATCAAATGCTGCTACGCGAAAATGATTGGATTAAAACGGGTGACAATAAAACGAATTTCATTTATTTGTTTGCCTATCGGTTGCGAAGCAAGCTCTTGCAGGTTCTTAGCGAAAATGGCCTTCATGGCGATGAGCATGCCGTAGCATCAGCGATATTGTTGGGTTATGATGATAACCTGCCAAAAGACCTGCGAAAAGGTTATGTCGCTGCCGGTGCGATGCATATTTTGTGTGTTTCAGGGCTGCACGTAGGGATTGTTTTCCTGATTTTCGATTTTCTGCTTGGATTTCTTAAGCGAGGCATTATTGGAAAAACAGCAAAAACCTTGTTGTTGCTGTCCGCAGTTTGGGGTTACGCGCTGATAACCGGTCTTGCACCTTCAGTTATGCGCGCAGCATTAATGATATCATTTGTGCTCATTGGAAGGTTGATCCGGCGTAAAGGGAATGTAATTAACTCCCTGGCTGCTTCTGCTTTTGTGTTGTTGCTCATTCAGCCAATGAACCTGTTTCATCTTGGATTTCAACTTTCTTACAGCGCTGTTCTGGGTATCGTTTTGTTCTATAAACCTATTGCTGACCTGTGGTATATCAAGCAAAAAATCCTGCGCTATTTCTGGGAAATTACCGCAGTATCGATTGCTGCACAAATCGGCACAGCCCCATTAGCGGTTTTTTATTTTAATCAGTTTCCGGTCTATTTCTGGTTAAGCAATCTGGTCCTTGTGCCTTTGTCATTCCTGGTCATTGTTTTTGGTATGGCAGTGCTTGGTTTGTCGTTTATTCCTTTTCTTGCCAAGTTGGCCGGAGTGCTGACTTCAGGCATGCTTTACATATTGAATTCAACAGTATTATGGGTAGAGCGTCTCCCCGGATCAACTTTACAGCACTTAACATTGGGTCTGACCGAGGTAATGCTGATTTATTCCATTGTGCTAATATTGCTTTTCATGCTTCAGCCAGGGCAGAGAAAAACACTGCTGCCATTGACTGTTGTTTTTGTGCTGCTATTCTCATCATTTGCATTGCGATCTGTTCAACACGAACGACAGTTGAAGCTTGTTGTATTCAGCTTAAAAGGAAAGAGTTTAATCGATTTCATTCATGGACGAGAGCATGTGGTATTGGCAGATTCATTGGTTATGGCTGATGAATCTGTTATAGGATATAATGTGGCTTCGTTCTGGACAAACAATGGCCTGGTAAATCCAAATACCCTGCTTAATGGCTCAGATTCCCTGGCGAGTCATGCTTTTTTACGTAAACAGGGTGATTTGATGTGGTTTTGTGGTAAACTTGTTGCTTTGTGTCAGAAAGAAAGTTTTTTGAATGACGGTTTTTTAGCAGAGCACTCAGGAGTTACACCTGAGGTGGTTATTGTGTCAGGAAATGTACCTGAAAACTTAGGAAAACTACAACAACGCTTTCAACTCAAAACATTGGTTCTTGACGGTAATATTCCACCCTGGCATCGGAAAAAGTGGCAGGATTCAGCTGTAAAAGCAGGGATAACCTTTCACGATGTGTTGCAACAAGGAGCTTTTGTGCTGGATATGAACGCTCCACAAAAAAAATCAGGAAAGTAAATTATTGTTGTAGTTTTTGAAAATTGATTTATCTTTGCCGCAGATTTGCTGACAACAGCAAGGCGTTCGTTGAAAAGGGCTTTTATTAGGTAATACACGTATCTTGTATTCGCGTCAAAACCGAGACGGGTTCGAATCCTGACAGAAGTTCATAAAAATATTGGTTCGGTAGTTCAGTTGGTTAGAATACGTGCCTGTCATCTCGCCCTGAGGCGAGACGGGTTCGAATCCTGACAGAAGTTCATAAAAATATTGGTTCGG
>JAHIUX010000009.1 GCA_018816765.1 Bacteroidota bacterium | reverse complement strand
GGCAAGCCTGTCGCCTGCATCAAATGAAAAAGCCCGGAATTTACATTCCAGGCTTTCTTGTAGCGGGGGAAGGATTCGAACCTCCGGCCTTTGGGTTATGAGCCCAACGAGCTACCTCTGCTCCACCCCGCAATGTGGTTATTCCCAATTAATTTGGGAGTGCAAAGATAATTTTTGTTTCTTTGCAAAGCAAGAACTTTCTGTAAAAAAAGTTTCCATGACACATAAATCAGGCTATATCAATATAATAGGAAACCCTAATGCAGGAAAGTCTACCTTGATGAATGCCCTTGTTGGCGAAAAGATTTCCATTATTACCTCCAAAGCACAGACAACACGCCACAGAATTCTGGGAATTGTGAATGGCGATGATTTTCAAATGGTTTTTTCCGACACACCAGGTATCATCGATAAGCCTGCCTATAAGATGCATGAAATCATGAATAAATTCATTGATACAGCGATGCTTGATGCGGATGTTATGCTCTTTGTGGTGGATGTGAAGGAAAAGGCCAGCTATGAAACGGTTTTGACAAAACTCCTGCGCACAGAAGCGCCTGTTTTTGTGCTGCTGAACAAAATCGACCTTTCAACACAAGCCGAGGTGGAAGTGTTGATCAGTTTCTGGCAGGAACAACTGCCCACGGCTAAGGTCATTCCGATTTCGGCAGCCGAAGGATTCAATGTGAAGTATGTGTTTGACAGCATTCTTGAGTTGCTGCCCGAATGTCCGGCCTATTTTCCAAAGGATGAGCTGACAGATAAGTCGATGCGGTTTTTTGTCACCGAAATCATCAGGGAGAAAATCCTGTTGAATTACAAGCAGGAAATACCTTATTCGGTCGAAGTAGCAGTGGAATCATACGAGGAAGGGAAAGATCTAGTACGCATCAGGGCAATTATTTTTACAGCCCGCGAATCGCAAAAAGCCATCGTGATCGGGAAACAGGGTGCCGCCATTAAAAAGACAGGTACCATGGCCAGGATTGATATTGAGGAATTTATAGGGAAAAAAGTATATCTGGAAATGGCCGTCAAAGTCAATAAAGACTGGCGCGATGATGAAAATGTGCTGAAAAGGTTTGGTTACGAGGCGTAAAACAGGCAATCAAAAAAAATAGTTATGGGAAATATAGTGGCCATTGTTGGGCGGCCAAACGTAGGCAAATCAACCCTGTTTAACAGGATGGTGAAATCACGGCAGGCAATTGTTGAAGAAACTGCTGGCGTTACCAGGGATCGGCATTATGGTGCCAGCGACTGGAATGGAAAGCATTTTTCGCTGATCGATACCGGCGGATATGTCCTCGGAAGTGATGATGTGTTTGAGGATGAAATCCGCAAACAGGTCGCATTGGCTATCGACGAGGCTGATGCCATTATTTTTCTCGTCGATGCCCGAGAAGGACTCCATCCGCTCGACCAGGAAGTGGCCGTTTTGCTCAGGCAGTCGAAAAAAAATGTGATCCTTGTTGCCAACAAGGTTGATCACACAGAGTGGATTGTGCAATCGCATGAATTTTACTCACTCGGACTTGGTGAAGTGTATACCATTTCGGCCATCAACGGTAGTGGAACAGGGGATATGCTGGATGAACTGGTAAAAAATTTCCCACTTGAAGCCGAGGACGAAGAAGAAACAGATATTCCAAAATTTGCTGTTGTTGGCCGGCCAAATGTTGGAAAATCCTCGCTGATCAATGCCTTGTTGGGCCATGAACGCAACATCGTTACCGATGTCGCTGGCACTACCCGTGATTCCATCCACAGCCGCTACAATGCATTTGGGATGGACTTTATTCTGATTGACACTGCCGGATTGCGCAAAAAAGGCAAAATTTACGAAAACATTGAGTTTTATTCTGTGCTTCGCTCGATCCGTTCCATTGAAGAATGTGATGTGGTCCTGCTGATGATTGATGCACAGGGAGGCATGGAGGCCCAGGACCTCAATATCCTGCACCTTGCCGAAAAGAACAGAAAAGGTGTTGTGATTGTGGTCAATAAATGGGACCTTGTTGAAAAACAGACGAATACTCACCTCGAATTTGAAAAACTGATCCTTGAACGCATTGCGCCTTTTACCGATGTGCCAATTGTATTTACCTCGGTAGTATCGAAACAACGCATCTTTAAGGCACTTGAGCTGGCCAACGAAGTCTGCCAAAACAAGCGCAGGCAAATTCCTACCTCACAACTGAACGAACTGCTGTTGCCCATTATCCAGAATTCACCTCCCCCGGCAACAACCCGTGGACAATATGTCAAGATAAAGTATGTTACTCAGTTAAAAACATCTTCGCCACAATTCGTATTTTTCTGCAATTATCCGCGCGAAGTAAAAGAGAACTACAAGCGATTCCTTGAAAACAAACTGCGCGAAAATTTCCAGTTCAGGGGAGTGCCTGTTCAGCTGTATTTCAGACAAAAATGATCGACGAGAGCAGTAAACGGCTTGATAAATGGTTGTGGTCGGCGAGGATTTACAAGACACGCACCCTCGCGGGTGATGCTTGTAGGGGTGGCAAAGTAAAGATTGACGGCCAGGCGGTTAAGCCTTCACGAGAGTTGAAAATTGGCGACATCATTGCTGTGCATTTTCAACAATACACCAAAACGATTCAGGTTAAACAGCTACTCAAAAACAGGGTTTCTGCAAAGCAGCTTGATGAGGTCTATAAAGACCTGACGCCTGCTGAAGAATATGAACATATGCAACTGATGAGGGAGTTCAACTATGAACGCCGCGACAGGGGTGTGGGCAGGCCAACAAAAAAAGAAAGAAGATCAATTGTAAAACTTAAAGGAGATAAAACGGATGTTTGATCGTAGTGGTGATTCAGCATATCAATACCAGAAATTTAATGGCTTAGTCAAATTCTTTGTTGCAGCATTGATTGTTGGCAGCTTATTGCAGGCTTGTCAGCCAAAGATGGGAAAGCTGTTGTACCCCGAAAAGGGCTTGACGGTTGCTTTCTACAATGTTGAAAACCTGTTTGATACTATAAATGATCCGACAATTAATGATGAAGAATTTCTGCCCGAAAGCAAGGTGGGCTGGAATTCGGAGAAATACACCCATAAACTGCACCAAACTGCCAGGGTGATTGCAGCTATGGACACCCTTGATTTTCCGCATATCATTGGCTTAGCAGAAATGGAGAATGGCACGGTGGTCAATGCGCTCTCAAGCGAGGAAGCCATCAAAAAGGCAGGATATAATGTCATTCATTTCGAGGGAAACGATCCACGCGGCATCGAGGTAGCCATGATGTATCGTCCGGTTTATTTCAAGCCGTTGTATGCGGGTCCGGTGATGGTCAGTGAGGCTACGACCGGAAAGTCGTACCGTCACATCCTTTATGTGAAGGGCGTCGTGGCAACAGGCGATACCCTGAACCTGTTTGTAAACCACTGGCCATCGCGCTATGGCGGCAGAGAAGAGACAGAAGACGCCCGACGTTTTGTAGCGACTACCCTGAAGTCGGTGACCGACTCAATCCTGGGCAAGCAACCCAACAGCAATATCCTGATCATGGGCGACCTGAACGATAACCCAACTGATTCAAGTCTGGTGGTATTCCTACAGGCGAAAAATCCCGCAAATGGCATCAATGA
Source organism: Bacteroidota bacterium (assembly GCA_018816765.1). Lineage (GTDB taxonomy): Bacteria > Bacteroidota > Bacteroidia > Bacteroidales > F082 > UBA6192. Next base: position 203,941 of record JAHIUX010000009.1, on the reverse strand, counting down.
CAACGGGCTGTATAATTTATCGCTGAAGCCTTACGCCGCAGGCGAAGGAACCCTGTTTTACCAAAACTGGGATATGTTTGATCAGATCATCGTATCGGCTAACCTGATCAAGCCTGAAAAAGGGAATATCAAGGCGGGCGATCAGCTCATGGTAAAAAAGGATTGGATGCTCTTCAAGGGATCGAATGGCATTGCCAAACCAAACCGAACCATGTCAGGAACTAAGTATTTTGGTGGTTTCAGCGACCATTTGCCGGTAATGGTGAAGCTTGTCAGGAAAGCTAAATAAACAGGCTAAAGATAGATTACCGGGGTGTCAGGTCAACAGATGAAATCAGGCTTCCGGTTTCATTCCACGATTTCCAGACTCCGGTTTTTACGCCTTTTGCATAAGTGCCTTCAAGGTATTTCCGGCCATTTGCGTGGTACACGATGCCAATGCCTTGTCTTTCACCATTTTCGAAACCACCTTCGCTCCAAAGCATGCCGTCTTCATACCATGACTTCCAGTAACCATTTCTTTTTCCATCAATAAGAGGTCCCTGCATGCTCAGTATACCGCTTTCGAAAAAATGCGATTCAATAAGCTGTAGTGTGCCACCAGTCGCCTTCGATAGCTGATGGGTAATTTTGGGCTTCCCATTCGCATGACGGGCAATGATCTCCTCGGTTTGCTGCTTGGGAGTACAGGAAATGATCATTAGCAATGCGGAAAGCAATATGCTGAATAATTGATGTTTAGCGGTCAAAGGTGAGGCGTTGGCCCAAAATTTCATCATGCAGCGTTCCGTTTTCATAAACAAGGTTTCCATTCACAAAGGTGTGGCTCACAGTAGCCTCGAGGGTGATCCCTTCGAGAGGTGACCAGCCTGATTTGTACAAGATATTGTTTCTATCGACCACCCATTGTTTGTTCAGGTCGACCAGCACAAGGTCTGCAAAATAGCCTTCGCGGATAAAGCCCCTTTTGTTCACCTGAAAGCAGATTGCGGGATTATGACACATTTTCTCAACCATTTCTTCGAGGCTGATTTTGCCTTTTCGGTGAAGGCTTAACATAGCTGGTAACAAATGTTGCACCATTGGGCCACCCGAAGGAGAGTGAAAATAGGGCCGTGTTTTTTCGTCAAGGGTATGGGGTGCATGGTCGGTTGCCACAACATCAATTTTTCCCGATAACAGGCTTTCCATCAACGCTTCGCGGTCGGCGTTGCTTTTGATGGCTGGATTCCATTTGATCATATTGCCCTTGTGCTGGTAATCGGCATCGCTAAACCACAGGTGATGCAGGCAAACTTCAGCGGTAATCCTTTTTTTATCAAGCGGGATGGCATTGGAGAAAAGGTCCATTTCCATTGCAGTTGACAAATGAAGTATATGCAAGCGGGTATTGTGCTTTACGGCCAGTGCGACAGCTTCTGAAGAGGAGCGGTAACAGGCTTCAGCAGAGCGAATCTGTGGATGGATGCTGGCAGGAGCATCATCCGTATATTGCTTCCGAAAGCGAATGAAGTTGGCATGCACTGTGGGTTCATGCTCACAATGAACGGCCACCAGACAGGGAGCCAGACTAAAAATTCCTTTCAATGTCTCGGGCTTGTCAACGAGCATATTACCTGTGCTGGATCCCATAAACACCTTAATTCCACACACCATCCGAGGATCAGTCCTGATCACCTCGTCAAGGTTATCGTTGGACGCCCCCATATAAAATGAGTAGTTAGCAAGCGAGGATTTTGCCCCGATAGCATATTTTTCCTCAAGTAATTCCAGTGTCAGGGTATTGGGGATCGTATTTGGCATTTCCATAAAACTGGTGATTCCACCAGCCACAGCAGCCCTGCTTTCTGTATAAATACTGCCCTTGTGGGTGAGACCGGGTTCCCTGAAATGAACCTGATCATCGATGATTCCGGGCAACAAATGCAAGCCATCTGCTTCGATGATGGTGTAGCCGGCAAAGCGGGTATCATCGGCTTCGCCGCAAGGAATAATGGATTCAATAAGCCCATTGCTCACGGCAATATTGGCTTTCATGATCCTGCCCTCGTTTACAACAGCGGCATTTCTGATGTAATAACTGGTCGGCATGGCGTTGAATTTAAATTATTTTAGGCCTTTATAATCGGTTTGATGCGTCCTAACATACCCCTGAACCGAAGAGCGATGACGCCAAAAACAGCTTCTTTGAAAATCTTATTGTTCATCTTTGATACTCCCTCGGTACGGTCAGTAAAGATAATAGGGACTTCCTTCACCTGAAATCCAAGCTTCCAGGCGGTATATTTCATCTCGATCTGGAACGCATAGCCCACAAACCTGATCCGGTCAAGGTTAATTGTTTCGAGCACTTTTCTTTTCCAGCAAACAAAACCTGCGGTGGTATCGCGCACCTTGAGCCTGGTGATAAAGCGCACGTAGGCGGAGGCATAATATGACATCAACACCCTGCCCATGGGCCAGTTAACAACGTTAACACCAGTGATATACCGTGATCCAATGGCCACATCAGCACCATCGTTATGACATGAATGGTACAGGCGCACCAGATCGTGCGGGTTGTGCGAAAAATCGGCATCCATCTCAATCACATATTCATACTGCCGCTGAATCGACCACCTGAATCCGTGAATATAGGCTGTTCCCAATCCAAGTTTGCCCTTGCGCTCTTCGATGAAGAGCTTACCAGGAAACTCTTTCATCAGCTTTTTTACAACATCAGCTGTCCCGTCGGGACTGTTGTCTTCGATAATGAGCACATGAAATTGTTTTTCGAGATTAAAAACAGTCCTGATGATGTTTTCGATGTTTTCAATCTCGTTATACGTTGGTATGATTACTAGGCTGTCAGACATATTCTTGAATGCGAAATTTAGGTTATGTGCTCAATATTCAAACGTTACAAAGGTGCAAAAAATGTCAGTACCGGGAAAGAAATGCCGAGAAAATAGTCTGCATCAAGCTTAAACCTACGACCCAAATGGTTCATTTTGGCAAAGAACCGGACGCCAATGATGCAGGTTGCGGCATGAAAGCGTTTTTTCTTCAGTAAAAAGCGATGATTATGGCATGAAAATTGAGTTTAATTGCTTGTTTTTCAGGCAGACTAAAATGTGTTGAAAACTGGATTAAACTGTCAGATAACAGCAATAAAAAAATGGACAACTTGAAGAATTACTTGTACTTTTGTAGCTTGAAAGTATTGTCTTCCTGCTACTATTGACACATCAACAAATCAATAAATACTTACGCTTATGAGATTTTTTTCCGCACTGACAATGTTACTGTTGACCACAACCCTGCTTATGGCACAAACGCCCACTGATCTGTTCTTTTCGGAGTATGTGGAAGGCAGTGGAAACAACAAGGCCCTTGAAATTTACAACCCTACCAATCAGGCCATTGACCTGAGTGTGTATTATGTGTTGCGTTTTAGTAATGGCAGTTCTACATTTGCCGAAGGAGGGGCCACCCGCCTTACCGGAACCATCGCGCCTTACAGCACCTTTGTGCTTGTTAACGGGCAAACCACATCAACTCCCACATCACCCGCTTGCAGCCCAGTGCTTCAGGCCATGGCAAATCAGCTCGACGGGGTGTATCCTGCACCGACTTATATGAATGGCAACGATGCCATCGCCCTGGTAAAAACACCGGGAGGTGTTCCGCCAAATGCGGATATGTCGAACGTTACCTCTGTTGACCTTTTAGGACAAATTGGGCTTGGCAGTGCCATTTCGGCCGAAACCGGCTGGTCGTATGTACAGGATTCCACCCTTACCTACAATAACAGCAACGGAGACCCGGTTACAGGTAAAGTTGTAAACTACATTGTGAAATCAAAAGCTACTGACGGAACTACCTTTGGTCCTTTCTGGATGTCATGGACTTCTGATCATTCTTTAATTCGCAAACCAAACATCATCAAAGGCGTTGTTATCAACCCAAGTCCATTTGTGGTAAAACTGGAATGGGATACTGTTCCTGCCATTACCGACACCGCCGGACATCAGGTTTACAAGGATATCTGGACAGAGTTGGGAAGACACGTTTGTGTTGCTGATCCAACCCACGGTCTAGGTGAAAACCCTGCTTCAAACTGGATGCAAATTTATCCGAACCCCGTAGTGGGCGACAACTTTACTGTAGCCACACAATTCCCTGTTAATACAATTGAGGTGTATTCGCTTATCGGACAAGTTGTATACAAACAAGCCTTTAACTCAGGACAAAAAGTGATTACACTGGGAACAACTGGTTTGATTAAAGGAATTTACATGGTGAAAGTTACGTCGACCAACAATGTCACCATTGCCAGAAAGATCGTGATTAATTAGTCTTTTACAGGTCAGTTTAGTCAACGGGAAATAAACAGGTATCTGAAGATGCCAGCAACTGGAATCAGATACCTGTTTTAATTTTATTAACCATCATCGCATGAAACGGGAACTTATTTTTATCGCACTTATGTGCATGTTTTCAGTGTCGGTATTTGCTCAGAAACAAGTGGTTAGTGGCGTAGTAAGGGATTCAGCCAATAGTGAAACCATTGTGGGGGCCAATGTGTTTGTCAAGGGGACTACCTATGGGGCAGTAAGTGATATTAATGGCAATTACAGCCTGTCGCTTGATAAAGGTGCCTACACCTTGCAGATTTCTTTTGTGGGTTATAATACGACCAATAAAAGCATTGTCGTAGGCGACAAGCCGTTGAAGGTGAACATAAATCTGAAATCAGACCTGCAACTCGAGGAAGTTGAAGTTGTCGGAGACATTGCTAAAATCCGTGAAACACCGGTAGCGTTTACCACCATACTGCCAGCCAGGATAGAAGAACGTCTTTCAGGGCAGGATATTCCCATGATCCTCAACAAAACCCCTGGCGTTTACGCAACCCAGCAGGGCGGCGGTGATGGAGATGCAAGGGTGACTATCCGTGGATTCAGCCAGCGCAACGTGGCTGTGATGCTTGATGGTGTGCCTGTCAACGATATGGAAAACGGTTGGGTGTATTGGTCAAACTGGTTCGGGCTTGATGCTGTTACCCGGAGCATTCAGGTTCAGCGTGGACTTGGCGCTTCAAAACTTGCTTTGCCTTCTGTTGGCGGAACAATGAACATCACCACCAAAGGCATCGAAACAAAACGGCAGATCAGTGTCGAACAGGGAGTTGACCTTGAAGGGAAACTCACTACAAATCTGGGCTATACTTCCGGTAAACTTAAAAACGGCTGGGGTGTTACCCTGGCAGGTGCCATGAAGCAAGGCAACGGATGGGTTGATCAAACCAGTGTGAAGGCCTGGTTTTTCTATACGAAAATCGACAAATCCTGGAAAAACCACATCACAAGCCTCACGGCTTTCGGCGCTCCTCAGACACACAAAATGCGCAGCTACAAAAAATCAATTGCGGATTATGACACTGCATACGCCAAAGAACTTGGGGTAAAACCGGAAGATTTTCCGAAAATCATCAATAAAGGCATTGGATATAACGCACATTGGGGCTACATCAAACGCGATGCAGAAGAATGGAATGCCGAAGGTACGGCCAGGGTGATCGACCCAAATGCCGAACGAAAGGCATTGAACGAAATGGTGAACACCTATTTTAAACCACAGTTTAGCCTGCGCGATATCTGGAACGTGAATAACCGACTGATGATAACCAATATCGCTTACCTGTCGATCGGAACTGGTGGCGGTATTCAGCCCCGTACAAGCCTTAAACCAACCAACCTTATTTCACCTTCCGATTATGAAAACAATCCTGGTCTTTATACCGAAGATGAGATCGGACAGATTAACTGGCAAAGCATCTACAATCAAAACACCAAACTGATCAATACAGGGTTTGGAAAACCAATTCCGCCGGTGGATTCAGCCTACAGCTGGACATTGTGCAACTCAAAAAACTACCTGGTTCAGAATAACAACAACCATTTTTGGTATGGCTTGCTTTCAACATTCAACTACAAGCTAAACAATGAATTTACCTTATCAGGAGGGGTCGACCTGCGCTCTTACAAAGCTGAACACTATAGCGAAATCGTTGACCTGATAGGCGGCGATTATGCCATCGACAAAGCTGATTTGCGCAACAACTATGATGCTGACAGCTCATTGGCTATGAAAAGGGTTGGCGATAAGGTGAATTACTATTACGATGGGTTGGTAAACTGGGGAGGTGTGTTCGGATTGCTCGAATACAAAGTAGGCAAGATATCGACCTTTGTCAACCTGACAACCAATTTGAGCGGGTATAAAAAAGTTGATTACTTCGGCAACAGGGAATCAGATTGGAAATATAAGCCGGGTTTTACCTTTAAAACCGGTGCCAACTACAACCTGAGTGAGCACAGCAATGTGTTTTTTAACCTGGGATATTTGTCCAAAACAAAAGACTTTAAATACTATTTCAAGGGATTTACAGCGACTTTCCAACCTGATTCACTCAGCAAAAACGAAACTGTGAAGGCTTTTGAACTGGGATATAGTTACAATAGCCGCAGATTTACTGCAAACATCAACGCTTATGTAACAAAATGGAACAACAAACCCACCAACCAGATTCAGGGCAAATTCACTGACCCGATCACGGGCAATGAAAAATACACCTATGGTGATATCCCAGGCATGGATGCCTTGCATACTGGAATTGAGCTTGATTTTATTTACAAGGTGTTGCCAACACTCGATTTCCAGGGATTGGTATCCATAGGTAACTGGATTTGGGACAAGAAAGTCGACAATGTGCAAATGTACTTCACCGACAACAACCAGCAGGCATATACCTTTAGCTTTGATGCCCGCGGCATTCATGTGGGCGACGCTGCACAATCGCAGCTTGGCGGCAGCCTGAGGTATGAACCAATCAAAGGATTGTATTTCGAAGGAGGCGCAACCTTCTTCGACAGGTATTATGCCGATTTCAACCCCGAAGAATCAACCGATGCCGACGGCAATGCAGTTGATTCATGGATGATGCCTGCCTATACCCTTGTTGATTTGCATGCCGGTTACCGCTTTAAAATTCAATCATTAAAAAAAGTGAATTTCACCATCAGGTTCAATGTGTTGAATATGCTCAACAGCGTGTATATCTCTGACTCAAAAAACAATGACACATACATCCAGAACTCATACAAGACCTTCGATGCCCGATCGGCTTCAGTTTTTATGGGCGCCGGCACGCAGATGACCACATCCCTGAAAATTTCATTTGAATAAATCACATCAAAAATCTTCACAATAAATAACATAAAATCAGAGAATTACGCTAAAATTTTACGCATGAAAAAGTTAATCATTCTGGCCATTGCAATCATTACCTTGCCGGTGATGATGCGGGCACAAAATTCAATTGCCGAAGCCAGGGCAATGGCTGTTGGCACAGTAGTTACCGTCAAAGGAATTGTAACCAATGGCAGTGAACTGGGAATTATCCGCTATTTTCAGGATAACACCGCCGGCATCGCTGCTTACGGAAGCCTTGTAAGCTCAGTAGCTTTGGGCGATTCGGTTACCATCACCGGAACCTTGAAAATATACAACCAGCTGCTCGAGTTGGATCCTTTATCTGATGTAACCATCAGGTCGAGTGGCAACCCCGTTCCTGCACCCATCGTACTTGGCATTCCACAAATTGGTGAAGAGTATGAAGGCATGCTGGTGAAGGTTGAAAATGTCACATTTACCGACGCTGGTACCATATTTACTGGAAACAAAAAGTACGAATTTACTGCCAACGGCCAGAGTGGATATATCTATGTGAAAACAAGTCAGACAGATATCGTTGGACAGCCTGTTCCGAGTGGGTTGGTTAGTATTGTGGCAGAATGCTCACAGTTTCACTATTCGAATCCAAATGATGGTTATCAATTGCTTCCACGGACCATCAGCGACATACAGCTGAGTGGCTCTATCTATCTGACAAGTGTGTTAAATAACAGTTCGTTTACCAAAACATCACTCGATTTCGACTGGAGCACCAATATTGCCGGTAGCACTGAAATGTTTTACGGAACCACAGAAACAACGGTAACCGCAAATCATATCGCAGGAACCGGAGGATCAGCCACACATAACCTTTCATTATCCGGACTCTCTGCCGGACAAGTCGTTTGGACACAAGCATTTTCTGTCAGTGGAACCGATACTGCCTTTTCGGGTGTAATGCCTTTTGCAACCATTTCAAATTCAACCGGCGACATTAAGGTGTATTTCAACACAGCTGTGGATCATTCATATTCAAATGGCGTTGATGCCATCACCTTGCCAAATACACTTGATGACACCCTGATCAACTACATCAACAGGGCAAAATATTCCATTGACTTCACCATGTATAATTTCAACAACCAGGGCATTAGTAATGTAAGCACAGCCTTGAAAGCAGCTGCCAACAGGGGAGTTACCGTACGCGTGATCGGGTGCGGAACAACAGCTAACCTGGGTATTGATGAGCTTACAGGTTCAGCAGTGCATGTACTTATCGGACCTTCAAGTTCAAACCGTACAGGCATTATGCACAATAAATTCCTCCTTTTCGACACTGAATCAGCGGATCCGAACGACCCGATTGTATGGACGGGATCGACCAACCTCACTGATGATCAGGTAAACCTCGATGCCAACAACGTTATCATTGTTCAGGATCAGAGTCTTGCCCGTGCCTATAAAATTGAATTCGAAGAGATGTGGGGCTCATCAACACCTACACCTAATGCTAGTCTGAGCCGTTTTGGCTTCACCAAAAGGAACAACACGCCTCACCAGTTCAGGATTAACAATAAAAAGGTTGAATGCTATTTCAGCCCTACTGACGGCGTTAATGGCCACATCGTTGAAACCATCAACACCACCAATAATGACCTTAGCATTGCTACCATGCTGATTACCAGGAATGAAATGGCCAACGCCATTGCTGATCAGAAAAATGATGGCGACGACGTCAATGTGATCACCAATGCCGAAGGAAATAATGGCGCAACGGTTAACACGATTTTGCAAGGAGCCCTTGGAACCCATAACACCTATGATAATGTGTCGAACGGCATTCTTCATCACAAATACATGATTGTTGACCAGGGTGCAGCTGCCTCAGATCCGATCGTATGGACCGGATCACACAACTGGAGCGCAGCAGCTGATAACGACAATGATGAAAACACACTCGTGGTGCATGATGCGACCATTGCCAATATCTATTATCAGAATTTCGTAAAACGCTTTGTGGATAACAATGGTGTGCTAACTGAATTGACTGAGCCTCCAACCGCCGTGAACGACTCGGCCACAACCCCGATGGATGTTATCGTTACTGTTAACGTGCTCGCAAACGACATTCAGCAGGCACCTGTCACTGTAAGTATTGAAACACAGCCCACGAATGGAAGTGCATTTATTCCATTCAGCAACCCAAATGCAATCAGTTACCAGCCCAATTCAGGCTATAAAGGAAATGATGAATTCACCTATCGGATTGCCTATACTGCCTCACCGGATTTATTTGCCACTGCTAAAATTTATGTTAAAGTTGGCAGTCCTGACGGACTCGATGAAATCGCTGGTCTTTATCGCCTTGTTGTTTACCCCAATCCGGCAAGCAACAGCGTGTTTAACTTATCTTTTTCGGCACCCAAAGCAGGTACAGGATCAATGCAGCTGTTCGATCTGACCGGTAAACTGATGGTCGAACAGGCATTTAATATGGTTGGTGGTGAAAACACCATAGGCTTCACCTATCGCGGAGAGCTCAGAGGCGCATATTTGCTCAGAATCAGCACGCCAGAGGGAGCATATCATCAAAGGCTTTTGTTTGAATAACAATAGAAATAGTTAACCTCAAATCACCGGTTCATCATGGCGAAGTTCCGGTGATTTTTTTTGCTCATGCCAGAACCAAAACACAGGGGAGAAGTTGCACTGCAGCATACCTGATAATGGATGACGCTAATGGAGCATATGCTTCAATTTCATTAGCTCGAAAAGCAATACTGCGATTTCATCGTCGGTGAGCCGTTCATTGTTTAGGGTAATGTCAAAATTAATGTCGCGGAAATGGTGTCCGCTGAAATCCTAGATAAGCTGCTCGCGTTTGCCGTCGGTGTCAGCAATAAATGCAAGGGTGTCTTTTTCACTCATTTGCCGCTGGCCGGCAAGGTTTTTGACACGCCAGCTTAATGGTGCATGAAGCCTGCAATGCAGGCTGTTGGGCAGGTCTTTTGTGATGGCAATACCCGCCCTGCCAACAATAACGGCATGTCCTTCAGTGGCCACTTCATGGATGATTTCACAGATGGTTTTACGGACAGTTTTATCGCTTTTATAATATTTTTTAGAGAAAGCCTGCATGATTTCGTCCAGCTGACTCCGTTTTTCTTCGGTAAATATATATTCCAGCTGATTGGGATGTAGCTGTAGCTTTTCAGCGGCAGCTGAAAGGATCTCTTTGCTGAACACCCGCCATTTATGCTGTTCGGCATATGCATTAAGCCGGGCCACAAGTTTCTCGGCAATGGCAATGCTGTTGCACCCTGTTTCCCTTGATATGGTAACAAAAGGCGCGCCACTAACTTTTTTTGAGGGAGGAGAAGAGGAGAATCGTTGCTCAAAATACCGGATAAATTCTGATTCCATAGCGGTAAGTTTTTGATCAGCATAAAAATACGGAATAATAATGCATAAAGCAATTGATATTTTTGGTTTTATTGCGTATATTTAAGGCATCAATTCAAGGGAAAGGAGGCCCAACATGAAAGCTGAATACAACTGTCCTTATTGCAATGCCTATTTGCTGCTGAAGAAATACCTGGTATTATCAGCAAGGCACAACGGTGATCCTGCGATGCTGTTGTTTATGAACCCTGAACTTGGAAACACCCAGGCCGTTTACCACCCAAACATGCAGGTGAGGTTAGGAGAGCGTTACGATTTCTATTGTCCGGTTTGTCACGAAACGCTCACATCAGAGCTTCATGAAAACCTGGTAATGGTTAAAATGACCGACGAAGCTGGCAAATCGTACGAATTGCATTTCTCGCGGATAGCCGGACAGAAATGCACCTATAAAATCATGGGCAACACATTTGAGTTTTTTGGCAATGATGCCCAGCATTATCTGGATATGATCGGCCTCATCAATATGACCTGAAGCGTACGATGAAGCACATCAATTCAGGGTGGTTTTGAATCTGATAGAAAGATTACCAGATTTTCCCGTCATCGGGATAGTTTATTGAAGAAATCAAATAGTAGCCGCACACCTATTCCTGTTCCTCCCTGGCCTCTGTAGCTATCACGCCTTTCAATAAATGCCGGACCGGCAATATCGAGGTGAATAAATGGATAGTCGGTAAAATGCTCAAGGAATTTCCCGGCAGTAATGGCGCCACCTTCCGGACCACCGATGTTTTTCAGGTCGGCGATCTCCGATTTCAGCTGTTCTTTATATTCATCCCACATGGGAAACTGTACCAGACGCTCATAAACATTATCGCCTGATTGGTTCAGGCTGGCAAATTCTTCGGTGGCATTTACCTGCATGGCAACGATGCCCTGCGGTCCGATTGCCCTTGAAGCAGATCCTGTAAGCGTTGCAAAGTTGATAACCAGCTTAGGGTTGAATTTTTTGGCATAGGCCAGGGCATCAGCCAGGATAAGCCTGCCTTCGGCATCTGTATTCAATACCTCCACGGTTGTGCCATCAAACATACTGATGATGTCGCCAGGTACATAGGCATTGCCATCTGGCCTGTTGTCCGTCGCGGGTATCAGCGCCATTACATAGATTGGCAAACGGGCTGTTGCGATGGCCGAAATAGCTGCTGAAACTAGTGCGCCTCCTGCCATATCGCATTTCATGGTATCCATGCTTGCGCTTGGTTTCAGGCTCATCCCGCCAGTGTCGTAAACAACACCTTTTCCAACAAGAATATAGGGCTGGGTGTTTACCGCATTTTCAGGCTTCCACTCAAGTATGGTAAATGTTGGCGGATCAATGCTACCCAGGTTTACAGAGAGTAACCCACCCATTTTCAGTGCTTCAATTTTGTTTTTGTTCAGCACTTCTGCTTTTCCACCTGCTTCGCGCATCCTTTCGCTGATGCTTTCGGCCAGTTGCTCAGCATTCAGTTTATTAACGGGTTCGTTAACCAGGTCGCGCGCCCATAGTGTTGCATCAACAACTGCCTTGAGTTGATTCACTTCAGCTTGTGCAACCCCATCGCAGCAGATGAAAATATTGTTCAGGCTGTTTTTCTTTTCAGCTGCGTCTTTTCTGTATTTCAAAAACTGGTAATTGCCCAGCGCCATGCCTTCAGCGAGCGCCATCACCTCGTCACGAAATTGCATACTGCAAATCAGGGCAATATCGGTGATTGCAAGGCTGTTGGCCTCGCCGGTGATCAGAGAACCCGCTTTGCGACAAAGTTCAAGTTTTTTGGAAGCAGGCTCTTCCGTTTTAATAAAATAATGAAAAATGACTGTATCGTACCTGTTTAAGGTGATCAGGTCTTTCTTTAGGCTTCGCTGCCGTTGAATAAAGTCATTTTCTGAAGCTGTTGTTTCGGGTATTGCTCCATCTTCAATTGACCCGTGCAAATAAACCCGACAATTGCATTGCGCATAGTTCGGGCTGAGTTGTATATTGGTTTGCATGAACTTGATTTGTTATTTCTCTTAATCAGGAAACAAATATATGCAATATCCATTAAAAGACTCAGATTTGTACACCTCCCTTAATCTACTGTATGAAGTACTGAAGCAGGAACATCAAAAAGGGCCAATCACATTTCAATGAAAGCAGAAGACGGTCAAGGAGTGAAAAACTGCTGACTCAGTGCCTGTATGATCCGGTCTGTGGCACCTTGCTGCTGACCCACATATGATTTACAGATTACTGATGCCTGCTGCCTGAAACCGGGATCGGAGACGAACCGCAGAGCGATATCAACCAGTTCATTGGCTGACCTCACCCGAAATGCACCACCTGACTGGACGAGGTCGACAGCTTCGGAGAAGCGCTGGTATTTTGGTCCGAAAATCACCGGACAGCCAAAGGTGATGGGTTCCTGAATGTTGTGGATGGAGACGCCGAAACCACCTCCAATGTACACAAAATCAGCGTATTGATAAAGCTGTGATAGGATGCCTATGCTATCGATTATCAATATTCTGCATGCTTTCGAGGCATCGAAACTGCTGTAGCGCTGATAACTGACGGGCAACTGGCTGGTCAGTTGTTTAATATGTGATTCTGCCACATCATGAGGTGCAATGATTAGCCGATAGTGCTCGGGCAGCTTCCCGATGAGTTTGAGTAGCAATGCCTCATCGGGTGGCCATGTGCTACCGGCAATCAGCAGCGGGTGGTCATGCTTAAACTGTTCTATCTGAGGGAATCGGTTGACCTGCCGGGCCAGTGACACCACCCGGTCGAAACGGGTATCTCCTGTAACCGTAAAGTTTTTAATTCCAATTGCCTGGAGTAGCCTGGCTGAGTTTTCGTCCTGAAGGAATAAATGGGTGATATAACTGAGTTGTTTCCTGAACCAGGCGCCATACCAGCGAAAGAAATGCTGTCCGGCCCGAAACTTGGCCGAAATGTAAAACAGAGGTATCTGATGCCTGTGTAATGCTTCTATGTAATTGAACCAGAATTCATACTTAATAAAGAATGCCGCTTCTGGTTTAAACATGGTTAAAAGACGTTCCGCGTTCTTTGCCGTATCAGCAGGCAGATAGGCAACACAATCGGCCAGGGGATAATCTTTCCTGATTTCATATCCTGAAGGAGAAAAGAAAGTGAGTAAAATATGGTATTGAGGATGCTGACTTTTAATGGACTCAATAAGCGGGCGTCCCTGTTCAAATTCACCCAGTGAAGCGGCATGAAACCAGATCCAATGCTCGTGTTTTTGAGCAGCGGTGGAAAGCGTGATAAAGATATTTTTGCGCCCACTCACCCATTTTTTAGCTTTGGAATTGAAGGGTGCCGCAAGAAATGCTGAGAAGCGATACAACTGAACAAAGCAAGTGTAAAAGTACCGCATGGGCCTGGCTTTAATAATAATAATACTGCTGAGGAGCCCGCTGGTAAGTGGGGATCATCCAGGTCAGGCGGAAGCCATAGTAGTTATCGTTGTACGACTTGTTGTCTTTTGCCATCAGGTCGAAGCTGTAATCGCGCTGACTCCTGGTCCAGCCATGCAGAAATTGCAAGGTAGCGATGAAGTTTAAAACCCGTGTATTGCCCATCAGAAAATAGCCTACTTCACCACCGGCCGAAAAACCGCCCCGCAGTTTATCATAGCCTTTGGCATAGTCACCCTTTATCTGTGGGGCGGTGCCATACTGTGACTCGATGCGGATATGATGCGAAACGTATCCGATATTAGCCAAAACCAAAATACCTGAATTGGGATTTGGTGACAATACCGGTATTATTTTTCCTGTGTGAAACCTCAGCTGATAGCCTCTTTCGAACAAGGCAAGGCTGGTGTAAATTCCGTCTCCATCAATGATTTCACCATCTTTTGTCGTGATCATGCTCAGCAGTTGCGCCCTGTTTTTCACCTTATCCCCGAAAATGAAATCGACTGAAAAACCGGTCAACCAGTTGCGGTCGCTTTTGTAGCTTGCCCCGCCTCCAATGGTTGAGTTTACACCAAAATAGGTCGTCAGGTCACCCGACGGAATTTGAAGGGCATACGACCCATGAAACAGGAAACTGGAAATTGTGGAGTCAGAAACGCGTCGCTGGGCTTGGGTAACATGAAATGCCATTAAGCAACAAACAACCAGCACAAGGTATTTTTTGGGCATATCATTCGGATTTGTTGCAAAAGTAACGTGTTGTTGCCGATCCTTGTTGTTTGAGCGGTTCTTTTTTTGCCCGAAGGCCGAAACTTTTCTCATTTTGACAACCCCAATCCCTATTGTTAATTTTTTATCAATACTTTTGCTGCAAATTTTCAAACTCAATTTTTTATGAAGCAAGTCCCAATGGTTGACCTCGTGGGTCAGTATAAGAAAATCAAACCCGAAGTGGATGCAGCACTTGCAGAAATCCTTTCGAATGCCAGTTTTATCAATGGACCAGCCGTAAAGCAGTTTCAGGCAAACCTTGAAAAATACCTTGGTATCAAACACGTTATTCCGTGTGCAAACGGAACCGATGCCCTGCAGGTGGCCATGATGGCATTGAATCTTCAGCCTGGCGACGAGGTGATTACTACCTCGTTTACCTTTATCGCCACTGCTGAAGTGATTGCGTTGCTGAAACTGACTCCGGTATTGGTTGATGTTGATCCTGAAACGTTTAATATTGATCCGATTGCCATTGAAAAGGCAATTACTCCCAAAACCAAAGCCATTGTTCCTGTGCACTTGTTTGGCCAGTGCGCCGACATGGATGCCATCATGGAAATTGCTGAAAAACATAAGTTGTATGTTATCGAAGACAATGCCCAGGCAATCGGCGCCAATTACACTGGAAAAGATGGTCACTCACGCAAAGCCGGCACCATTGGCCATATTGGTTGCACTTCCTTTTTCCCATCAAAAAACCTTGGCTGTTATGGTGATGGCGGGGCTATCTTTACAAACAATGATGCCTTGGCTGCACAAATAAGGGTGGTTGTAAATCATGGAATGGTTGTTCGTTATTATCACGACTATGTGGGCGTTAACTCACGTTTGGATAGCATGCAGGCTGCCATACTTGACATTAAGTTGAAACACCTCGACGAATATGCTGATGCCCGCAGGTATGCCGCCAATTACTATAATAAGGCGTTTGCAACTTGCGACAAATTGAAAACACCTGTCACTGCTGGTTTTACCGACCATGTATTTCACCAGTATACCCTTGTCACACATTGTGTCGACAGGCAAAAGCTCATGGATCACTTACAGGCGAAAGGCATTTCAAGTGCCATCTATTACCCGGTTGCCCTGCACATGCAGAAAGCATACATTGACCCACGGTACAAAAAAGGCGATTTCCCGGTAACTGAAAAACTATGCAAAACAGTTTTCTCGCTGCCGATACATACCGAATTTGATGATGAAACCCTCGAGTACGTAACCAGTTCGGTGCTTGAATTCCTTCAATAGTGGGTTTTAGAAATAATGATCAAAAAAACGCCTTGGCATCTTCGCCGGGGCGTTTTTTTTATTCCAATCACCTAAAACATACACTGTCAATGTGTTGCGTATAAATAAAAGTCTTGTATTTGGATTCATTCGGCTCCAGGCCGAATTTTCGCATTCAGCCGCTCAAATAATTCACTTAAATTGCAGTTAATTTTACCAGAATTAATTCGACCATAACGCACATTATGCAACAAGATAAACAATATTTTGCACACGAAACAGCAGTAATCGATGAGGGTTGTGTCATCGGTGAAGGAACAAGAATCTGGCATTTTTCGCATATCATGTCTGAATGTAAGATCGGCTCAAAATGCAATATTGGCCAGAATGTCGTGGTATCTCCTGGCGTGGTTCTAGGAAGCAACTGTAAGATACAGAACAATGTTTCCATCTACACCGGCGTCATTTGTGAGGATGACGTGTTCCTGGGACCCTCGATGGTGTTTACGAATGTCGTAAATCCACGAAGCGGTGTTAACCGCAGGGGAGAATACATGCGGACATTGGTGAAGAAAGGAGCCAGCATTGGTGCCAATGCAACCATTGTCTGTGGACATGATATCGGCGAATACGCCTTTATTGGAGCTGGCGCCGTTGTCACCAAAGAGGTGCTGCCTTATGCCCTTGTTGTGGGTAATCCTGCCAGGCATATCGGCTGGATGAGTGAGTTTGGGCATCGCTTGAAATTCGATGAAAACAACATTGCCGAATGCCCGGAAAGTCATGAAAAATACCGCCTCGAAAATGGCAGGGTGAATAAAATATGAGGTTATCCAAAGTATGATTAACTTTGAACAATAAATCGGAAAAGATGAAAATATTAGTTACCGGCGGAACAGGCTATATCGGTTCGCACACTGTTGTTGAATTGCAACAACAGGGCTTTGAAGTTATAATTGTCGATAACCTTTCGAATTCTCAGGCAGGCGTTGTGGATGCCATTGCGCAAATCACCGGCATCAGGCCTGTTTTTGAAAAATTCGACCTGGTCGACAGGGAAATGACAGCCGATTTCTTTCGCCGGCACAACGACCTGAACGGAATAATTCACTTTGCAGCGTATAAAGCGGTAGGGGAGTCGGTGGATAAGCCACTGATGTATTACCGCAACAACCTTGTATCGCTCATGAATATCCTTGAAGGGATGATCGCAAACAACATTCCAAACCTGGTATTCTCCTCTTCGTGCACGGTGTATGGCCAGCCCGATGAGCTGCCTGTTGCTGAAACAGCCCCCATTAAAAAGGCCGAATCGCCTTATGGAAACACCAAACAGATATCAGAAGAAGTGTTGCAGGACACCATCAAATCGTCAAAAATCAATGTGATCGCCCTGCGCTATTTTAATCCCATTGGGGCGCACGATTCGGCGCTTATCGGTGAGTTGCCCCTGGGTGTACCCAACAACCTGGTGCCATTTATCACCCAGACTGCCATTGGCATCCGACAACAACTGAGCGTATTTGGTGAAGATTACAACACACCGGACGGAACAGCAATCCGCGATTACATTCATGTGGTTGACCTGGCAAAAGCGCATGTGATTGCTGTAAGCAGAATGATTAACAAAAAGATGAAACAACCATTCGAAGTGTTTAACCTGGGTACAGGTAATGGCAACTCGGTGCTCGAAGTAATTAATTCCTTTGAACGTGTTTCTGCAACAAAACTCAACTATAAAATTGTAGGGCGTCGGGCTGGTGATGTGGAAAAGGTCTGGGCAAACGCCGATTTTTCGAATAAAGAACTTGGCTGGAAAGCTGAGAAAAGCCTCGATGAGATGACTGCTTCCGCATGGAAATGGGAAAAGGCTTATCGTTCAAGATCTTAAATTGCGTTTTGTGGAAGCACAAAGCGATATATAAAAGTGGATTAGCCCTTTAAAATTATGCATGATAAAAAATACACATCCATGAGAAAAATTTTAATCACCGGAGGCGCTGGCTTTATTGGTTCACATGTGGTACGACTTTTTGTGAATAAATACCCGCAACACGACATTTACAACCTCGATAAACTTACCTATGCCGGAAACCTGGCCAATTTGAAAGACATTGACCACAAACCGAATTACCATTTTATCAAGGCAGATATCTGTGATGGCGAACATATGCTTCAACTGTTCGAAAAATATCAGTTCGACGGCGTTATCCACCTTGCAGCTGAGTCGCATGTCGACCGGTCGATTGCCAATCCGATGGAATTTATCATGACAAATATCGTTGGTACAGTAAACCTCCTGAATGCGGCCAAACACCAATGGCATCAGGATTTTGAAGGCAAACGGTTTTATCATATTTCGACAGATGAGGTGTACGGATCACTTGGTGAAGAAGGGTTTTTTACCGAAGAAACAGCCTATGACCCGCATAGCCCCTATTCGGCCTCAAAAGCCAGCAGCGACCACCTTGTAAGGGCGTATCACGACACCTATAAACTTCCGGTGGTTATCTCAAATTGCTCAAATAACTATGGGCCTAACCAGTTTCCTGAAAAGTTGATACCCTTATTTATCAATAATATACGACACAAGAAACCGCTACCTGTGTATGGCAAGGGCGAAAATGTACGCGACTGGCTGTACGTGGTTGACCATGCCAGGGCAATCGATGTGATCTTCCATAAAGGCGACGATGGCGAAACCTATAACATCGGCGGCCATAACGAATGGAAAAACATCGACCTGATCAAGGTGATGATCAAGGTGATGGATGAAAAACTCGGCCATCCTCCGGGCACATCGGATAACCTGATTACTTATGTTAAGGACAGGGCAGGGCACGACCTGAGGTATGCCATCGATTCGACTAAACTGCAGCAGGAGCTTAACTGGGCCCCATCACTGCAGTTCGAAGAGGGCATCAGCAAAACGGTTGACTGGTATCTGGCTAATCAAACCTGGCTCGATGAGGTAACCTCCGGCGCCTACCAGCAATACTATGACAAGATGTACAAAGACAGATAAAACGGATTGTTGCAAGTCGGTGAAAAGCCTGTGATTAGTGCAAATCCTGAAAAAGGAAAAGTTTTTTGGAGAACTATTTGCACATATAAAAAAAAAGCAGTTATTTTGCACTCCCTTTTCGGAGGAGATACCTTTAAAAATATAGAACGATGTCAAAGATTTGCCAGATTACAGGAAAGAAAGTGATTACAGGAAATAGTGTTTCTCACTCGAACCACAAAACAAGAAGGACCTTTGAACCAAATTTGCAGGTTAAGCGTTTTTTTATTCCTGAAATGGACCAATGGGTAACCTTAAAGGTATCAGCCGCAGGCTTACGTACCATCAATAAAATTGGTATTTACGCTGCTTTGCAGAAAGCTGCTGACCAGGGATTCCTTTACAAGCAATAAGGCCTGAAAATATTAGAAGAAGAGCTGCTGGTGTAAAACAGCAGCTTTTTTTTTGTTCATTTGTGGCCGGATGCCCAAAATAAATACGGATCAAGGGAGTTAATGATCAAATGAAGGTCTTGATGAGATTAATGTGTAAACGTTTTTGCGTTTTTGTATTACTTATGCTGCCATGGCTCGTTAAGGGACAAACAGCATTTGTCTTTGGCAAGATCACCGACGAGCGCGGAAACCCGGTAGAATTGGCCAATGTGGCTGTTCTCGGATCCTTTGAAGGTGTCAGTTCGATGGCTGATGGCCGTTTTGAGTGCCAGGTTCCTGCCGACAAGGAGTTTACGCTGGCATTCACCTTTGTTGGCTACCGACCCCATCAACAACGGTTAACCTTAAGCAAAAACCAACGCTATCAGCTCGATGTTATCCTGCAGATTAGTTCCACCACACTACCCGGGCTCGAAGTCCGCGATAACAGAATTAAATCAACCAGCCTCACCCGGCTCAATCCCCGGCAGGCCATGCTGCTGCCAACTGTTGGCGGGGGAATTGAGGACCTTATTAAGACCTTGCCAGGCGTTTCATCCAACAATGAACTAAGTTCACAATATACCGTCCGTGGTGGTAATTTCGACGAAAACCTTGTGTATGTCAACGACATTGAAATTTACCGGCCTTTTCTTATCCGCTCCGGACAGCAGGAAGGCCTGAGTTTTCTTAACTCATCCCTTGTTTCATCGATTCAGTTTTCAGCCGGCGGATTTGCCGCAGAATATGGTGACAAATTATCATCTGTACTCGACATAACCTACAAGCGGCCGGTTGAAACAGCAGGTTCGCTATCCCTTAGCTTACTGGGCACCGATATACACGTTGAAGGACGCAGCGGAAAGAATTTTTCTTATCTGTTTGGTGCCCGTTACAAAACCACCTCATATGTGCTGAACGCCCTTGAAACAAAGGGTGCCTATCAGCCCAATTTTACTGATGTTCAGGCGCTATTGACCTGGGAACTCGATCCGAAATGGGAGTTGTCGGCCCTGGGCTATTACTCACGGAACAAATACAAGCTTGTTCCTGAAAGCCGGCAAACTGACTTTGGCACCATTCAGGAGGCCTACAGGCTTAACATATATTTCGATGGACAGGAGGTGGATCAGTACCGTACCGGCATGGGAGCAATAACATTAACACACCACCCTTCAAATAATGTTGAGTTGAAACTGATTGGTTCGGCATTCAGCACCGTTGAATCCGAAACCTATGATGTGCAGGGGCAATACTGGATCGGCAAACTGGAAACTTCCTTAGGCAGTGAGCAGTTTGGAAATGTCGTTCAGGCACAGGGTGTGGGAACATTTATTGAGCATGCACGCAACTATTTTGATGCGGGTGTTTTTAACCTTGAGCACAAGGGAACACGGGTCAAAGGGGCATCGGTGCTCAAATGGGGAGCACGTTACCAATTGCAGCTGATCGATGACCGCATTCACGAATGGGAGATGATAGACTCGGCCGGCTACAGCCTGCCTGTTGTGCCCGAGGTGCCAGGCTCCTCTGATCCGAGCCGTCCTGATTTTACAATCAGTCAGGTGGTGAAAGCACACAATACACTTAACATCAGTAATTTCAATGCTTTTGTGCAAGACTCCTGGACTTTTTACAATTCAAAAGAAGGAGAATATGTGCTTACAGCAGGACTTCGTGCGAATTATTGGGGTTATGGCAACGAATTGTTGTTTAGTCCGCGTGCAAGCCTGGCTTATAAGCCGAATTGGAAGAAAAAGATGGTTTTCCGTTTGGCTACCGGTGTGTATAATCAGGCACCGTTTTACCGTGAATTGCGGATGTTTGATGGATCACTTTATGCCGATGGCCATTCGCAAAAATCGTCTCAGGTGGTGTTGGGAAGCGACCTGAGTTTCACCGCATGGAACAGGCCATTTGTGTTTACGAGTGAGTTTTATTACAAATACCTCGACAACCTGGTTCCTTACGAGGTAGATAATGTACGCATTAGGTATTACGCTGACCAACAGGCCAGGGGCTATGCAACTGGTCTCGACCTTAAGGTAAACGGTGAGTTTGTGAAAGGAATTGAAAGCTGGTTGAGTATGTCGGTTATGAAAACGATGGAAGACGTCAAGGGCGACTTTTATGATATCTATGTCGACAGCAACGGCAAAAGGGTTTTTAATACTGAAGAAACCATTGATACTGTGCGAATTTATCCGGGAATGATTCCCCGCCCGTCTGATCAACGGGTGAATTTCAGCATGTTTTTTCAGGACTATGTACCCGGTTATCCTACGTTCAGGGTTCACCTGAAACTGTTGTTTGGAACCAGCCTTCCCTTTGGTCCGCCCAACACACAGCGCAGCCAGCAAACCTTGCGGATGCCAGCATACAGGCGTGTTGATATCGGGTTCAGCAAGCAGCTGATAGGCGAACAAACATCCCTAAAACCAGGTTCTCCGTTGAGGCACATAAAAAATATGTGGGTAAGCCTAGAAGTGTTTAACCTGCTCCAAATTAACAACACCATTTCGTATATCTGGGTTAAGGACATCGAAAACAGGCAATACGCTGTGCCTAATTATCTTACGCCACGACAGTTGAACCTTAAGCTGGTGGCGGAATTCTGATTTCATTGAACTTTCTTCTGTTAAAATTGTTTAAATACAAACTGACTATTTAGAAACAATCTAAATAGTATTATATTTGTACCATTAAACAATACGTAATGACAAAAGTTAGTGACTTGATTTTTCCAGCCCTGCCTTATGATTTCAAGGCTCTGGAACCACATATTGATGCAATGACCATGGAAATCCACCATGACCGGCATCACAAAGCTTATTTTGATAACCTTCAGGCGGCCGTAAAGGACAGCCCCATGGCTTCCATGGATTTTATTGATTTGCTCAATAACATCAGTAAATTTCCGGTAGCAATCAGGAATAACGGTGGCGGACACTACAACCACGATTTGTTCTGGAAGGTGATGTCACCGGATGGTGGTGGGCAGCCCAATGGCGTGCTTGCTGCAGCAATTGACAAGCATTTTGGCTCATTCAACGCATTTCGCGAGAAATTTGAAACAGCAGCAAAGACCCGCTTCGGCAGTGGCTGGGCATGGCTTTGTGTGAAGGCCGACGGTAGTCTCGACGTGTGTTCAACTCCGAATCAGGATAATCCATTAATGGATGTGGCAGATTGCAAAGGAACTCCCATACTGGGCCTCGATGTCTGGGAACATGCATACTACCTTAAATACCAGAACAAACGCCCGGACTATGTTGGGGCATTCTGGAATGTAGTCAATTGGACTGAAGTTGAAAAGAACTTTAAAAACGCGCAATAACGAACCAATATAACTGCCTCCGCATTATGTGACTTTTCGTGCGGAATACTACAAAAAACGGGTGGACCTGAATAGGTTCACCCGTTTACTTTTACTGGCTTTCCGCTTGTAATCAGTCGAAAGCAAGAATAGACTTTTCGATGAGTTTAATGGCATCATGCAATTGGGCTTCAGTGATCACTAAAGGAGGAGCAAACCTGATGATGTGACCATGAGTGGGCTTGGCAAGCAGGCCGTTTTCAGCCATTTTTACACAAACATCCCAGGCTGTTTTTCCGTTTTTTGGCTTGATAACGATAGCATTTAACAAACCTTTTCCGCGAACAAGCTCAATCATATCGCTTTTGATTTTGCGGATCTCACTCCGGAATACCTGTCCCAGCTGTTCAGCTTTTTCGGCCAGTTTTTCTTCAGTGATCACATCAAGGGCGGCCATTGCCACGCGTGCAGCGACAGGATTTCCACCGAAAGTTGAACCGTGTTCACCGGGTTTAATGCACAACATGATATCGTTGTCAGCAAGTACGGCTGAAACCGGATACACGCCACCCGAAAGCGCCTTGCCCAGGATAAGGATGTCGGGCCTTACGTTTTCGTGGTCACAAGCTAGCAGTTTCCCTGTGCGGGCAATACCGGTTTGTACTTCATCGGCAATGAACAGTACATTTTTTGCCTTGCAAAGGTCATAGGCTTTACTTAGATATCCTTCGTCCGGAACAAATACACCTGCTTCACCCTGGATGGGTTCAACCAGAAAACCTGCCACGTTTTTATCTTCAAGTGCATGGGCAAGGGCGTCGAGGTCATTGTACGGAATGGTGATAAATCCGGGAGTGAACGGACCAAATCCACCCCTTGAATCAGGGTCGGTCGACATACTGATTACTGTGATCGTGCGTCCGTGAAAATTGTTTTCACAGACGATTATCTTGGCTTCGTTTTCAGCAATGCCTTTTTTGGTATAAGCCCATTTACGACACAGTTTCAAGGCTGTTTCATCGCCTTCGGCACCAGTGTTCATTGGCAGGATCTTGTCGTAGCCAAAATACGCAGTGGCAAATTTTTCATACACACCCAATGAATCATTGTAAAAGGCCCTTGAAGTGAGTGTGAGTGTTTTGGCCTGCTCAATAAGGGCATTGATAATTTTTGGATGACAATGTCCTTGGTTTACAGCGGAGTATGCCGAAAGGAAATCAAAGTATTCTTTTCCTTCAACATCCCAGACTTTTGCGCCCTCACCTTTTGCCAGTACTACCGGGAGTGGGTGATAGTTGTGTGCTCCATATTTATCTTCAAGTTCAATTGCCAGTTGCGAGGTCATCTTTTCCATGATTAGGTGCGCTTTATTGATTAATGATTAAGGTAAGGTGATATTGTGAATAAATTAACAATTTGCCAGCAAAGATACAATTCTTCCCTGATTTTTTGGGTTTTTGCAATGAAAGGACAAAGATTTTCTTTTAAATGCCCAGTTTAAAGCAGGTGCCTGATGGGTAAAAGCAGCCATTCGAAGAACTTGTTGATCAGCGGCCTGCGCTGCCACAATCCATAATCGAAGGCTTCGGTGCTCTCGCGGGTAAAGCGGATATGCTCGCGCACCTGTTCAGCGATATCGGGCTGTTGACCAATCAATGCAATCTCATACATATACCTGAAGCTGCGGTAATCGAAATTTGGTGAGCCGATCGAGAACAGTTTGTCGTCAATCAAAACAAGTTTTGCATGCAGGTTGTGGGGCAGGTACATCAGGAAGCGAATGCCACTCATGTGGAGCATGCCCATATATTTGTTGCGCAAAATATCGACAAGCCCTACATCGGAGCGCTTGGGGATAATCACCTGGACAACAACTCCCCGATGAGCGGCCTCCATTAGTACTTTTCTGAGCATATAACCAGGTAAGAAATAGGGAGTTACAATGGTGATGCTCGATTGCGCACGCGAAATCATCTGCTGGTAGCGCCGCATGATCCGCTGCTTGGTAATCGATGGCATATCGCGCAGAATTTCCAGGGTATTGTGCCGGATAATACGCAGGTAATTGGCTTTGGCGAAAACGTAAGTATTGTAAATTTTCCAATCCTGACGGAAGGCCTTTTTAAATGCAAGTGTAAGGTCATCCTTGATGCGAAGCATCGATTCGCGCCAGTTCAAATTGTATTCGGTGAGGTTTGTTGAGCCAACCCAGGTAATTTCATCATCTATAAGCATCAGTTTACGGTGATTCCGTTTGTGGCTCCTGGTAAAGATATCGCTGTTGAATTTTATTTTTTCAAAAAACCTTACTTCTCCTCCATGTTTAATCAGTTCGTCGAAAAACGCATTGTTCACCGCGCTGCTTCCCCATCCATCAATCAGCAGCTTAATCTCGACTCCCATCCTGGCCTTGCGTATGAGTGCATCCTTAAACCTGGTGCCAATAACATCATTGCCAATGCGGTATGTTTCAATAAAGATATAATCAATGGCTGACTCAATGTCATCTATCATGGCATTATAATACCTGATTGGATCAGCAAAGAGGTGAAAAGGTTCTTTAATTACAGGCATGATGGAGCTGAATATTAGAGAAGCTTAAATCTTTCGATCAGTTCATCTTTGCTCCTGCTATCGACCGGGATCATTGATTTATCGGACAAAACCAGGTTGTTCTTGCCTGCTTTGTCGAAGCGGATGGCGTATTTCAGGTTTACAAGATGCGATTTGTGAACACGGGCAAACTCATAGCCATTCAGCATATCATCAAATTCTTTCAGTGGTTTCGAAACAAGGAAGTCTTCCTGGTTTTGCAGAAAGAAACGCGTTTGATTGTGCTCTGACTGACAGCGTATAATGTCGTTTACATTGATAAGATATACGCTTTCGCTCGTATGCAGCACTATCTTCTTAACCTCGGTGTTGATTTGCCTGAAATTATTGAAAAATGCATTAAGTCTCAGGTTGTTGTCGTGCGTTTCAACAGACAAAACAGCCTTTTCGATGGCACGGCAAAGTTCATTTGGGTCAACAGGTTTCAATAAATATTCTATCGCACTGAATTTAAATGCCTTGAGGGCATACTTTTCATAAGCAGTGATGAAAATAATCTGAAAATTAATGATATCAAAACCCTGAAGCAGGTCGAAGCCACTTCCGTCTTTCAAATGAATATCGAGCAATACAAGATCAGGTTTCTGTGCATTAATCAGTTGTATACCTGATGCAACACCTTCTGCCTCACCTACAAGCTCTACATCATGACAATGATTCAGCAAAAGGTGTTTAATTACCTCTCTGGCATTAGTCTCATCATCAATGATTACAGTCTTTAGCATTGAATTTGGGTGGTGTTGTACTCAACAAACCGGAAGGTTATTGAAAGCCAAATATAAATAATTTTAGATCGTTGTGCGCGTTTTTTTAAGAAAACGGTGGTTAATAACCTTTTAACGGCTTGATTGCTGTTGATTATCTGTTTGCAGGCCGGCTTTTCTATGGGATATATTCCGTTTTCTCATTAAAAAAATAACCAAAAAAAGTGATGAGACTAAAAGAATCAATGCGGCAAGTGCCCACCGGTAAAACTGCAGTTCGCGCTGAAGCTTATCCATTTTCGCTTCAGTGGCGGATAAATCACTCGAAATATCGTTGAGCTTATACCTGAAACGGGCACTTGTCATTTGCACTTTTTTGAGTGACGAAAGGGTTGAGTCGTAGGCCTTATTAAACAGGCTGAAGTAGTGGGCGAAAGCTGCTTTGTTTCCGGTTTTTTCATAGTTCTGCATCAGCAGGCTGTTGCAGTCATCGTAAAAACTGCTCAGCTGGTATGTTCTTGCCAGCGACAGGCATTTTTCGAGAAATCCAATGGAGGCGAGGTAATTGCCTGCCTTGTAGTGGGTTCTACCGATGTAAAAATAAGTTTCTACAATTCCGTTTGCGTTGTTGATGGCTTCATATAACTCGAGCGATTGCATGTAATTCGTAAATGCTTCTACATATTTTCCCTGTTCGGCCAGCAGGTTACCAATACTGTTTAAAATGCGGGCCGAGCCGGGAGGATCACCCACCATGTCTTTCATCGACAGGGCCCTTAGATAATAATCAAGTCCCTTGTCGGGTTCGTTCATCTCAGTCGCATACATCAGCCCGATATGGTAGGTGGCATTGGCCTGTTCCCATAGTTCTCCCGATTGTTCAAAAAGGTCGCGTGCCAGAATAAACTGATTCAATGCTTCGTCCACCTGATCCCATTGCCAGTAAACAAGCCCGATGTTTTGGTTTAGTTGTCCAAGTAAAAGGGTGTCGCTCAGGTCTCTGGTGATCAGCAATGCCCTGAAATAATAATCAAGGGCTTTATCATAGCTATCTTGTTGGTAATAAAGGTTGCCGATGTTCATAATGGATTGTGCCTGACCAATTGCATCGCCCAGTTGTTCTTCGATTTGCAGCGACTCCTCATAAAAACTTACGGCTTTTTCCATTTCACCAGTCACTTCATAAACCAACCCGGTATTATGCAGGCAGTTGGCAATCCCTTTCTGATCGTTTACCTGCTTAAATGCAGCAATAGCCCGACCATAGTATTGCAGAGCAAGATCATAATCTCCAATATAATAAGCACTTACACCAAGAGATTTCAGGATTTTTCCTTTCAGCCCTTGATATCCGGCTTGCTCAGCAAAGGCCATGGCATGTTCACCTGTTTTCAGGCTTTTATCAAATGAAACCAGCCGATAGGCTTCAGAGAGGTTTAACAGGGTTTCGATTTTTTCAATTCCTTCTTGTTTTTCAGAGCGCCTGTACATGCTGTCGATTTGCCGCAAATCATCCTCACCGGAAGCATGGATGGCAACCGGCAGGAGGGTTGTAAAAATGATTATCAGTGCAACAAGAAGGTGTTTCATAGGTACTACAATATTACAAATATTTTCACGGAATTAATGCTAAAACAGCCGATTAGCAGGCAAATTGTCCAGCGCATGCAGAATCATTATCTTTGCCACAAATGAACACAGTATGATACGATCAATGACTGGCTACGGCAAGGCAGAACAAATGCTCAACGGCCGAAAAATAGTGGCGGAGATAAAAGCGCTGAACAGCAAACAACTTGACCTTACATTGAGGGTTCCTGCTGAGTTACGCATGATTGAGCATGAAGCCAGAATGGTTGTAACAAATGCCGTGCAGAGGGGAAAGACTGAGGTGAGCATTGCACTCGAAAAATTGCATTCAGGTCAGACAGCTACTCTGAATACTGAACTTGCAATGACCTATCATGCGCAACTCGCAGGTTTGGCAAACCGGCTTGGAATCGACATGCCGGCAGATGTGATGGGCCTGTTGCTCAAATTTCCCGGATTGCTTAATGGCGAAGAACCTGAAGTGAGTGAGGATGAAAAACAAACTGTTTTTGTCGTGCTTGATGAAGCATTGTTGCAGTTTGACCAGTTCAGGGCAAAGGAAGGCCAGGCGCTTCAGCAGGACCTCATCGGACGTATTCAGCTCATTATGAACCTGCTTACTCAGATAGAACCATTCGAAGCACAGCGGAAAATTCAGGTACGCCAACGCCTGGGAAAGAGCCTGTTTGAACAAATTGAAAAAGATAAAATTGATGAAAACAGGTTTGAACAGGAGTTAATCTATTACCTCGAAAAACTTGATATTACAGAAGAGAAAGTCAGGCTCACCCAGCATTGTGAGTATTTTCTGGAAACCCTCGATGAGGAAGGAGCAGGAAAAAAACTCTCATTTATCTCGCAGGAAGTCGGCCGTGAAATCAACACACTGGGCTCCAAGGCCAATGATGCCACCATTCAGCGCCTGGTTGTGCAAATGAAAGATGAGCTTGAAAAAATCAAAGAACAACTATTCAATATCCTTTAAACGATGGGAGAAGGCAAGCTCATTATTTTATCGGCCCCCTCGGGTTCGGGCAAAACGACCCTGATGAAACACCTGCTTACACAACGCCCAGGATTGGCTTTTTCAGTGTCTGCAACCAGCCGCTCAAAGCGGGCTGGCGAGGTACATGGAGTTGATTATTTCTTTCTGGATGTGAGTGAATTCAAGGAAAAAACAAGACAGGGCGACTTTCTTGAGTGGGAAGAGGTTTATCCGGATGTGTTTTACGGAACACTCAAATCGGAAGTGGATAAGTTGATTGCCAATGGGAAACAAGTTGTTTTTGATGTTGATGTCGTTGGTGGCCTGAACATAAAAAAGCATTATGGTGCGAAAGCCCTGGCAATATTTATCCGGACACCCTCACTCGAAATTTTAACGCAGCGGCTTTTAGCCCGGGGAACCGATGGCAAAGAAAGCCTGCAGAAGCGGCTCGATAAGGCAGCATGGGAAATGACCTTCGCTCCCCGTTTTGACCTGATTATCGAAAATGATGAACTTGAAAAGGCAAAAGTAAAGCTGCTCGACGAGGTGGACCTTTTTATACAGGGAGGGTGGAACCAATCAACACAAACATTACTATTTTAAACAGAATACAGCATGCAACACACCTATAAGGCCATCGAGCTACCGGCAATCAACACGAATATCATTAAATCAATGCTTGGACTAAGGCTTGTTGAGAAACCCTTGCCTGAAATTGGCGAACAACAACTGCTCGTTAAAATGGAAGCAGCAAGCTGCAACCCCTCCGACATTGCCTTTTTACAGGGCACTTATAATGTGAAGAAAACAATGCCCTGTGTTCCGGGTTTCGAAGGAGCAGGTGTCATCGTTGCCTGTGGCAGTACCCTGAAATCAAAAGAATGGATTGGTAAACGCGTAAGCTGTTTCACCCAAAGAGACAAGGATGGCACCTGGGCTGAGTATTTTTTGGCTGATAAAAACGAAGTAATTGTTGTTGGCGATCAGCTGGACGCACAGCAAGCTGCCACATTTTTCATCAACCCATTTACTGCCTGGGGCTTGTTTGATATTGCCCTTGAGCGCGAAAGCAAAGCCATCATCATCAATGCTGCCGGAAGCCAGGTAGCAGCGTTCATGGTAGCCCTCGCTGCCAAACATGGTATTAAAACCATCGGCATTGTCAGGAAGGCTGAAACTGCTGCAATGCTTGCCAACCACGGATTTGATGCCTTATTGGTGTCCACCGGAGAAGATTTTGCAGCGCAATTGAAAGCCATTGCCTGGGAACTGGAAGCAACAACAGCTTATGATGCTGTTGGTGGTGAAGCTACGGGCCAATTGGTGAACTGTTTGCCGCCTGATTCTGAAGTGGTTGTTTACGGAGGACTATCGGCCAAAGCAGCTGCCGAAATCAGCATTATGCAGCTCATTTTCAACAATGTGATTATCACCGGATTTAACCTGAACGATTGGATTGAGCTAGCTGACACCGAAGAATTTGTTGAAGTAAAAGAAGCGCTGATCGACCTTATCCGATCAAAAACAGTGTATACAAGGGTGCAACTTGAAGTGCCAGTTACAGATGTTGTCAAAGGGTTGCGCACGTACATAACTTCCATGTCGGCCGGGAAAATGCTCATTAGATTTTAAGGTACAATGATCAGGCAAAACCGCATCGGACTTTTTTTTGGATCGTTCAACCCGATCCACTCCGGACATATGATGCTGGCAAATTATATGCTGGCCTTCACCGACCTGCATGAGGTTTGGTTCGTTGTTTCGCCACAAAATCCACTGAAAGAAAAGAAAACACTCCTGGCCGATTATCACAGGCTTGACCTGGTGTATAAAGCCGTCGACGACTACCCGGGCTTCAGCGTTGTCGACATTGAATTCAGGATGCCGAAACCTTCGTATACCATTGATACCCTGGTGCGGTTGCAGGAAAGGTATCCTGGTTCTGTTTTTTCTGTGATTGTTGGGGCCGATTCACTGCAATCGCTGCATAAATGGAAAAACCACACCCAATTACTCGAACAATTCCGTTTACTTGTTTACCCGCGTAAAGGTTTTGATGCGGGAACTTATGCAGGCCATCCGCATATTGAGGTAATCAACGCACCGGAGATTGAAGTTTCGTCAAGCTTCATCCGAAGGGCCATCGCTTCAGGAAAAGATGTCAGGTTCTTTCTTCCACCAAAGGTGTATGACTATATCACAGAGATGCATTTTTACGAATAACCGAATCGTAATCAGTTGGTTGCCAATCAGAATTTTATGTTGAAATAGGCATATACCTTGCTGCAAATCAGGTCAACGAAGCCTATTGGCAGCTCATAGAAGAAAGGCAAACGGAGCAAAGTTTCAGAGAACCTGATGGCATTTGGTAGCTGCCGGCCGTCATGTCTGCCTTGGAAAAACTGGCTTTTATGCAAAGGCAGGTAATGGAATACTGCATGCACATTGTTGTTGTTCAGGTAATCCATGAGCGCGTTGCGCTGTTCTTCATCCTTCAACAGCAAATAGAACATATGGCCGTTGTTGGTGGCAAAATCGGGAATTTCGGGCAAATAGATCAGCCCTTTATCGGCAAGCGGTTTTAATTGAGCATGATACCTGTTCCAAATCTCAACGCGTTTTGCCTGAATGGTTTCGATTTGTTGCATCTGACCATAAAGCACACCGGCGATAATGTCAGAAGGCAAAAAGGAAGATCCGACATCAACCCAGTTGTACTTGTCCACTTCGCCCCTGAAAAATGCGGCCCTGTTTGTCCCTTTTTCCCACACAATTTCGGCCCGTTTAATGAATTGTGGATCGTTGATGGCAAGCATGCCGCCTTCGCCGGTGCTGATGTTTTTGGTTTCGTGAAACGAAAATGCCCCGAAATGACCAAAACTACCAAGGGCCTTAGCCTTATAAGTGGCATCGATGGCATGCGCAACATCCTCAATGACGAAAAGACCGTACTTTGCTGAAAGCGCCATCACCTTTTCCATATCGACGGCAACACCTGCATAATGAACAACAACAAGTACCCTCGTTTTGTCAGTGATCAGCGCCTCAATCCCATCAACATCAATATTCGGATGATTGTTAGAGGAATCGGCAAAGCGAATGACCGCACCGCGCAGGATGAAAGGATTGGCCGTTGAAACAAAGGTAAACGAAGGCATGATGACTTCATCTTCAGGTTTCAGGTCGATGAGCATGGCAGCCATTTCAAAGGCATCGGTGCAAGAGGTGGTTAAAAAACACTTCAGGAGTCCGTACTTTTCTTCGAAAAGGGCATGGCATTTTTTGGTAAATGCGCCATTGCCCGATATATGACCGGAATAAGCCGCATTGACAATATGTTGTATTTCATTCCCGGCAAACCAGGGTTTGTTGAATGGAATTTTCATGAGCAGGCGAACAATTTGATTGCGAAAATACAATTATTAATCATTGACACAGGCAACAGGCGTCGATGCGCTACTCGGCATAAGCAATAAGTTCGCAGCAATGGCGTCAGGAATTTTAGGATATTTGCAAAGGAAAATAGGAACTGCTTAACAAATGATACGACAAGCTAATGATGTCGCCCGATACTGATTTCAGAACAAATCATCCCGATCCTGCCATCGCAGGCAGCCGATCCATGGTGGATGTGATTCGTTACAGGGCGGCTAAAGAACCTGATCTTGTTGTGTTTAAGTTTTTGGACGATGGGGTGCAGCTGAGCGAAACCATCACCATGCAGCTGCTTGATCAGAAAGCAAGAGCAGTGGCCGAAAAGCTACAACAAACCGGACAAAAAGGCGATAGGGTTGTGCTGTTGTTCCCACCGGGAATGGACTACATCATTTCGCTTTTTGGGTGTTTTTACGCAGGCATGGTCGCGGTGCCTGCCTATCCGCCGCGGCGAAACCGCTCATCAAACAGGGTGTTTCGGATCATTGAAGATGCCGGCATCAGCCTTTGTTTAACCACAGCCCAGGTCCTAAAGGATATCGAAAGAAATTTCGCAGCCGATTTCGCAAACCACCACATCTGGTGGATCACTTATGAAGAGATTGACCTTGCGCGTTTCAACCTTTGGATCGCACCCGATCTGGACGAAGACGACCTGGCACTTTTACAATACACTTCCGGCTCTACTGGTGAGCCTAAAGGTGTGATGATCAGCCATTTTCAAATTCTGTACAATTCCGAAACTATTGGCCGGTCCTTTGGTTTCAGCAAGGCTTCAGTGGGGATGAACTGGCTCCCCATTTACCATGATATGGGCCTGATTGGAACCATTATGCAGGGACCCTATTTTGGCTTTCTTAGCATCACAATGCCGCCGATGGTGTTTCTGCAGGATCCTGCAAAGTGGCTAAAAGCAATTTCTGCACACAAGGCGACCATTGCAGGCGGACCAAATTTTGCCTACGACCATTGTGTAAACAAGGTTGAGCTGTCGCAGCTTGATGGAGTAGATCTGTCATCAATAGAAACTTTTTTTTGTGGTGCTGAACCTGTCAGGAGACAAACACTTGAAGCTTTTGTAGAAAAATTCAGCAATCATGGTGTCAATATCGGGCAGATTTACCCTTGCTATGGCATGGCCGAAACAGTGCTGATTGTGACAGGAGGAATAAAAGGAAGTGCACAGCGATTTGTGGTACTCGACCAGCAAGCGCTGAACAGGGGTAATGTAGTGGTTGTTAATGAGCAACATGCTGACCATGTTCATTTTACCGGTTGTGGACATTGCTGGCTTGATACCCGCGTCAGGATTGTAAACCCAGAAACAGGCGTACCTTCAGGAGCCAACGAAGTCGGCGAAATCTGGATCAGTGGAAGCGGCGTGTCAAGGGGCTATTGGGGCCGTGCCAATGGAAATGAATGGGGTTTTGGTTATCGGTTGGCCGATGAGCCTGAAAGGGAATATTTCAGGTCAGGTGACCTTGGTTTCATGATTGGTGAAGAGCTTTTCATTACGGGCCGCATCAAGGATCTGATGATTTTCAGGGGTGTAAATGTGTATCCAACTGATGTTGAATTTCTTGTTCAGCGAGCTCATTCATCACTCCGACAGAATGCCGGCGCCGCCTTTTCGGTGATGGTCGATGGCGAAGAGCGTCTCGTACTTGTTCAGGAGGTTGAGCGCAACAGCATGCACAACCTGCCTTCGGAGGCCATTTTTTCTGTTGTCAGACAGGTCATCGCTCAAGAGCTTGAACTTTCAATTTATGCCATCTTGCTGCTCCGACCAGGTAGTCTGCCCCTGACCTCTTCAGGTAAAATTCAGCGCAGGGTGGCCAAATATGGTTATCTGACCGGCAATCTTCAGGTGATTGAAAGCTGGCAGCAAGCCGCCACTGCCGACAATTTGTCAGCATTTGTTCCACACACCCCGACTCCAGATCACCTGCGCGAATGGCTGACACAATGGATACATCAGAAGCTACACATTCCGCTGAACGAGATTGAAGCCGATAAACAAATTACTGCTTATGGCCTCGACAGCCTTGCGGCAGTAAGTCTGGAGAGTGAGATTAACAACCATTTTGGGAATTACTGGCATATCTCCATGTTCATGATGGATACCAGTATTAATCAATTGGTCATAGAGGGTATGCGGATTTATACGGAGGAAACTAAATTGGAGAAAAATTAAGGCCGGGGGCTGAATGATTCTTGTGAAATTTACGTTTAGGCAAGAAAATTGATAGTACATCAAAAAAAGCATGACATTGTCGATGAAAGACATGAATGAACTGAAAGCCCTGATCAGCCTGGTAGACGAACCTGACAACACACTGTTTGAGCAGGTTAGCCAGCGGATTCACGCCTATGGCATGGAAGCTATACCAGCCCTGGAAGACGCATGGGAAAACACCTTCGACGACAATATTCAGCAGCGCATCATTGCCATCATCCATAATATTCAACAGGAGCACCTGTACACCGAACTGAACAACTGGGCAAACTTTGGGTACACCGACCTGCTGAAGGGATTTATTCTGGTAACCAAATTTCAATATCCTGACCTTGACACGGACCAGGTTACCCGTGAGGTAGGCAGAATCATTCAGGAAGTATGGCTCGAACTGAACAACAACCTGACGGCGCTTGAAAAAATCAAGGTGATAAACCATGTGTTGTACGACATCAACAAGTTCAGTGGCAACACAACCAACATCCAATCGCCGGAGAACTTTTATATCAAGAACCTGCTCGACAGCCACAAAGGCAACCCCTTGTCCCTGGGGATGTTCTATGTGTTAATCGCGCAAAGCCTGAAAATACCTGTTTATGGGGTTGACCTTCCGAAGCATTTTATCCTGGCCTACGCCGATGAAGTTTTCGAAGGCGATAAAAAGCTCAAGCTGGATGAAGAGGTGATGTTCTACCTTAACCCGTTTAATAAAGGTGCAGTGTTCACACGCAACGAGATCGAATTGTACATCAAACAAATAAATATTGAATCAAGGGATACGTATTTCAAACCCTGTTCAAACACAACCATGATTCACCGCATGATCAGTGGGCTGATTGAAGCATATACACAGCTCGACAACAAACAAAAAGCAGAAGAGTTACGCTATTTGCTCGGGGCTTTAAATAAAAGCTGATTGTGATTTAAAATCCATGTATATTTGCATGGAGTGCATTTCTAATCAAGATAATTAGCTTCCTGCTCATCGCAAAACATTGCGTTTTTTGGCAGGCATTGTTTCTAATTCAAATTAATTATCTTTGATCATCTATTAACCTTAATAACGGTTAGCCATGCTTTTGCTTTTCGATTCACTTACTGGTTTTCTTGAGACATACTGGTATATTGTTGCATGTTTGCTGATGATGGGTTTGGTGATGTTTTTGTTCTATGTGCACAGGCGCAACAACAAACGCAAGTTTTTTGAATTGGAACAAAAAATATATGATCACGCGGAGAATGTTCACAAACAACTTGAAAATAAGTTAATTAATTTACAAGAAGAGTTCAGGGGTAAATTCGAAAACCTCAGCTTCCCTGAACAAGCCATGAACCAGGCTCCTGCCAGACATGCCGTGCAGCCAGGCGAAATTGACACAAGCAGGTATCTGGAGCAGTTGGATGTGTTTAAACGGGGGTTGTACGAATACCTGAACGCACTCAGCGCGAGAATAAAGGCTACAGAGGAACATTTAAATCTGATTATCAATCACATTGAAGAGCTTACCGAAGACGACAGCCCCGAACAAACTGAAGAAACAGCCAAGGCGAATATGGTTGAAAGCAAAGCAGAGAAACCAAGACAAACACCATACGCAAACACTTCGGTGCAGCCCCTTGCTGAATACAAAAGCCCCGGGATGCAAGCGGAACCGCCAGCGCAGCCCAATGAAACTGCCGCTGTTGAAATAACAGTGGAGAAGGATGATCAGAAAACGGAAGATGGAACAGCTGAAATGGAAGTGGAAAGACCTGTGATAGCTGTGCAAACACCCGAAATAGTTTCACCGGGTTATGCTAAAATAGAAGATGTTAAACCCGAAATTCAGTTCGAAGCCATCACTGAAAAAGAAATGGCAGAAAATTATTTCGATGAAATTGAGCAAACCACAAAAGTTGATCAGGAGATTGAGCCGGAAATCAACCGACCTGACAATGCAGAAACAGAAGCCGTGTTGCCGGTGATGCCTGAAACTGTACCAGACTCCACCGAAATCCTTCCTGAATCGACAGAAGCTCCAGCAGATCATGATGCAGCTGAGACAATTGAAGAGGGAATACCGGGCGTCTTTTACTTTTCTATCCCCGATGGGCAGGGTTTCTTTGAGGATGCCTCAAAAAATGCGATTCAGACGGAGGCCAGCCTGTATAAAATCGAAATGGATCCTTCGGCGCCTGAGTTGGCTTCACTGACCTTTGTTGCAAAAAACGAAACATTTATACGTGATATCATCACCCACGCTGATACCTGGCTTAAACCGGTGTGCTCCATACAAAGCCTGCGTAATTCAGGAACCCGTTTGACTGTAATTCAGAAGGGAATTGTGCAGCTTTCCGATGGCAGGTGGCAGGTGAGGGAGGATGCCAGACTGAAATTGTTGATGTTTTAAGAAGCCACCTCCCGGAAGGTGTCATGTCAATCTTCAACTACTAGCTGATTTACTGCATGAAGCAAATTTCACTTCTTTTCATTGGCATACTATTGCTTTTCGGTTTTTGTCTGCAGGCACAGGAATTTAGTTACAAGCATTATACCGTGCAGGACGGACTTGTTCAGTCACAGGTAATGGCTGTGTTTCAGGATAGCCGGGGATATATTTGGGCAGGGACAAAAGGGGGAGTGAGCCGCTTCGATGGCAGTGCATTCGTGAACATTACTGCCAGGGAAGGACTGTTGGGCAATCTGATTGAAAACATCATTGAGGACCATAGGGGAAGGATCTGGTTTCTCTCCGTTGAAGGACTCAGTTGCTATGACCAGGAGAAGATAACTACATACCCTACGGACCTTTTTAAAGGAGGAACCGGACTTGGTATGTTATACGAATCGAAACCCGATGAGATTCGCATCTTTTATGGTAACAGCAGGCATCAGGCAATCGTGGTCGATTTCAAGGATGGACAGTTTGAACAGGTGGCCAGTTATTTTCCTGAAGCAGATTTGCCCAATGATAAATATAGCTTTACCTACACCTATGATTTAAATGAAAAAGTGGTTTGGATGTTATCAGCCTATTATGGCTTGTTCAAAATAACCGACCTGAACATTGAGCGAATTCCATGTGAAATGAAGGTTTATCAGGCAATACACATGGGCAGCGACAACAGATTGTATCTCATGGCTGATAATAAAGTATACTATATCAGCGACAATAAATTGCATGAAGTATTTACAAATAGCTTTGCTTTTGATACTGAAATCAGCCACCAATTTGCAGTTGATTCCCATGGTACAGTGCATTTCTACAACTTTGGACTGAAAGAGCTTCATTATTATCAGCACGGAAAGGTTCACCGTGATCATTACGAGTT
The DNA here is from genome assembly GCA_018816765.1 of Bacteroidota bacterium. Lineage (GTDB taxonomy): Bacteria > Bacteroidota > Bacteroidia > Bacteroidales > F082 > UBA6192. The sequence goes on along the minus strand of JAHIUX010000009.1, from coordinate 166,211 downwards.
TAACGGAATCACCTACCTATATGTTGATCAGCAGGATAACCTGTGGATTGGATCCGAAAAAGGACTCTTCCGGCTGATATCAAAGGCATTCACCAACTTCATTCCGCTGCATTGCGGCATCAATGGGCTTATTTGGAGTATTTCCGAAGATAAAAAAGGAAACATCTGGTTTGCTTCCTATGAACAGGGCTTATGCTATTGGGATGGCACGCGCATTATTTCTGAGGAAAGCTATAAAAAAGCTACCGGAAAAGCCCGTTTCAATTTTTATATGGGCAGCACAATCGATCACGAAAAGAACATCCTGTATACAACCACCGACTTTGGCGGACTGAAATACGATGGAAAGGCATTTTCGAAACTCTATGACGGAGATCTCCTTTTATCATCCTTGTATTTATTCGAAGACCCGGACAACTTTGACTTGTATTTTGGCGCAGGGATTGGACTGGTGAGGAAAACACCTGATGGCCGGGTCGAAGACCTGGATCTTCATCCTGGAAATGGAAGAAGCAGGAGCACGGTGTGTATCATCAAGGACAAACAGAAACGACTCTGGTTTGGAGGGTTCAAGGGATTGAGCATAATGGAAGGTGATAGCGTGTATCACTTACCTACAAATGAAATGCCATATGAAAAAGGTGCCAATGCCATGGTTTCAGACCATAAACAAAATATCTGGCTGGGCAATATAGAAGGCTTGTATTTTTATGATTTTACGACATTTCGGCAGGTAAAAGCCCCCGGACTCGATCAGTTTATTACTTCCCTTGTGATGATGGGCGACACTGCAATGCTCATTGGAACCGTTAAAGGTTTGGTATGCCTCGATGTGAAAATGTGGTACAATGAGGGAAAAGCAAGTACCAAGGTGTTTACACGTGAAGACGGTTTTCATGGCATTGAACCGGGGCAGCATGGCATTTTCGAGGACTCGAAAGGTTATTATTGGATCGCTGCATCAGACCGGGTGGTGCGTTTCGATCCTAAAATGTACCGCCGCAATGCCTATGCCCCCAAAACCTATGTCAACCAGCTGAGTTACCTCAACAAACAAATGGATTGGGTTAAGTCGGATCCGGAAAAGGATGAAACCGGAAATTACCTGTTCGATAACACCCAGAAAAACCTGCGATTCGACTTTATTGGCATCAATACCACCAATCCTGAAGAAATCACCTATACCCATAAACTCGATGGCTATGATGCGGGCTGGTCGGAGCCAAACAGCGAAAAATATGCCATTTACACCAACCTGCCTCCGGGCAATTACACCTTGCTGCTAAAATCCTGCAACAATGACGGAGTGTGGAACAATGAGCCTGAAAGCCTGCGTTTTAGGATAGTACCTGCGATATGGCAACGCAACTGGTTCTGGCTTTTGCTTGTGTTGGTTTCAGCATTGCTGTTTGCTTATCTGGGGACATTGTTCAACAGCCGGAGAAAGCGCATTCAGCACAAACAGTTCGAAACCGACAAAAAGATGGCGCAGCTTCAGCTGCTTGCCCTCAAAAACCAAATCGATCCACACTTCACCTATAACGCCATCAATTCGATTGCTTCGGTAGTGCTGAAGGAAGAAAAAACAATCGCTTACAATTACTTTGTTAAGCTTTCACAGCTGATGCGCAGCATCATGAACTCAAGCGAAAAGCTTACCCGCAGCCTTAACCAGGAAATAGCTTTTGTGAGTGATTACCTCGAAATTCAGCGCTTCAGATACAAAGACCGGTTCGATTTCGGGATTAACATCAGCCCTGAAATCGATATGGAAAGCCAACTGCCCAAGATGACGATTCAGACTTTCGTTGAAAATGCCTTGAAACATGGCTTGTTGCACCTCGAAGGAAAAGGCATGCTCAGCATTTGCATCACGAAAGCGGACGGTAGCCTTCAAATCGAGATTGAGGACAATGGCATTGGGCGCGAAAAAGCCAGGCAGATTGGTCAACACTCAACAGGCAAAGGACTGCAAATACTTAAAGGGTATTTTGATTATTACAACCAATTAAATAAAGAAAACATACAATGGGAAATCACTGATAAAACAGATGAATCAGGCCGGGCGGCCGGAACACAAGTGGTGGTCACTATTCCTGTGAGCTTTTCTTTTGAGGTGTGATTGTTTTTCACCTTACTTATACATGGAACATCGCTTTGATCATCAATCTTTTTTTACAATTAATTCGCATTGTGTAAGGGGTGATGTAAAAATGATGTAACCTGAATTTAGGCCGGATGCACAATGTGGGTTAATTTTACAGCCTAATCCGACCCCCATGAAGAGGACCTTACTGATTTTACTGATTGCCGGTTTCACCAGCACTGTATTGGCACAAAACCTGACCATCGACCAAAAGGTCGATAGCCTGCTGAACCTGATGACACTCGACGAAAAGATCGGGCAAATGACACAGGCCGAGCGCGGAGCACTCGAAAACATCAGCGATATTGCGGTGTACAGCCTTGGTTCGCTTTTGAGCGGCGGTGGGTCAGCACCAACACCGAATACAGCGACAGCCTGGGCCAATATGTATAACCAGTATCAGGCTCAGGCCTTGCAAAGCCGGCTGGGCATCCCCATCATTTATGGTGTCGATGCAGTGCATGGGCACAACAATGTGTATGGCGCTGTGATTTTTCCGCACAACATCGGCATGGGTTGCACCTGGGATACCAACCTGGTGAGGGCGGCCAACCAGGTTACTGCCCGCGAAGTGGCTGCCACGGGCATCGACTGGACCTTTAGTCCGTGCATTGCAGTTCCGCAAAACGAGCGCTGGGGCCGCACCTATGAAGGCTTTGGCGAAACACCCGAAATACAAAAACTCATGGCGACTGCTTCGGTGCTTGGACTTCAGGGACCAACACCCGGAGGGGCTGAAAGCATTCTTGCCTGTGCAAAACATTATGTTGGTGACGGCGGAACTACCAATGGGACCGATCAGGGCAACACGGAAGTGTCGGAAGAAGTGCTGCGCGAAATTCATATGGCTGGTTACATTGATGCTATCGATGCCGGAGTGGGTTCAGTAATGGCTTCCTACAACAGCTGGAACGGACAGAAACTGCATGGGCATGACTACCTGCTTAGCTATATCCTGAAAACACAGCTCGGCTTCAGGGGCTTTGTGGTGAGCGACTGGAAAGGTGTCGACCAGCTCGACAGCGATTATCGCACAGCGGTCAAAAAAGCCATCAATGCAGGCGTCGATATGGTGATGGTTCCTGATCGGTATATTTATTTTATCAGCATACTGAAAGACCTTGTCGAAAGCAATGAAGTGAGTATGAGCCGTATCGATGATGCCGTGAAACGGATACTGAAACAAAAATTCCTGTTGAACCTTTTTGAGAAACCTTTTTCTGACAACCTTTTATTACCCACTGTGGGATCTGCGGCTCATCGCAACATCGCGCGCCAGGCTGTAAGGGAATCATTGGTGCTACTTGCCGCAAAAAACGATGTGCTTCCGCTGCACAAAACAAATCAGAAAATACTGGTTGCAGGCAGCATGGCCAGCAACCTTGGCGGTCAATGTGGCGGATGGACCATCAGCTGGCAAGGTGGAGAAGGCGATATCACCACAGGCACAAAAATTTTGACCGGCATACAAAATATGGCTCCCGGACAAGTGATTTATTCGCTCAATGGTGAAACAACTGAGGATGTTGACGTGGCCGTTGTGGTCATTGGTGAGAAACCTTATGCCGAAGGTGCGGGCGACAGGAGTTCGTTAAATATTGAGGGTACAGATGTTGATCTCGTTAAAAAACTGAAAGATAAAGGGATACCCGTTGTAACGATCCTGGTTTCAGGAAGGCCCATGGTAATTGGTGAAATCATGCCTTATACCGATGCATTTATCGCAGCCTGGCTGCCTGGCACTGAGGGTGATGGCATTGCACAGGTGCTGTTTGGCGATTATACGCCACAAGGAAAGCTCACCCATTCCTGGCCAAAATCAATGAACCAGCTGCCCCTGAATGTGGGCGATGCCAATTATGACCCGATGTTTGCCTACAAACACGGGCTTCAGTCTTTTCCAGCCTCATTGGGAAGCACCGAAATCATACCTTACGGGGCAGCGCTTAACAAAGAAGGAAACACCATTGTGCTTGGCTTAAGTGACAAAGTCACCTCATTCAGTGCTTCTGCTGAGGAGTTTACGGTGTTTGTGGATGGAATTGCACAAATCGGGGCTGTGTCGGTAGCAGGCCTTTCAGATACGGATTCCAGCATGCTCTCAATAACACTCAATCAGGTCTTGAATGCGTCAGGTGCATCAATTTCACTGGGTTATTCAGGAAGTGGGATTCATGCAGGCGAGCGGGTGCTGAGTCCGTTCGACAACTTCTTCGTGTACAACGGTATGCTCGATTTCGGGCTGCCGATCAACACACCCGGAAAAGTAGAAGCAGAAGACTACTTCGATATGTCGGGTGTTGCCACCGAAAACTGCACCGATGTCGGTGGAGGACTAAATGTGGGTTGGATTGAAGACGGCGACTATATGAAATACTTCATCAAGGTGAACGTATCAGGCAACTACAAACTGGTAGGCAGAATTGCCGGATTTAATGCTGGAACCCTGTTCTTTCAGTTTAACGACAGTATTCCGGCCCACATCAACTTCACTTCAACCAATGGCTGGCAAAACTGGCAGGATTTCAGCACAAACATTTACCTCGAATCAGGAACCTATGTGATGAAGGTGTTTGCCTACACCGATGGCTTCAACATCAATTATTACAACTTTCAGCTGTTATCAGGCATCGGCGAAAACAGTCCGGTTATCGACAGCATCATGGTAGTGCCAAATCCCGGAAATAGACATATACAGCTGAATTTTAACAGCATAAAGCCTGAACTGCTGGCCATCGGGCTTTACACCATGACAGGAAAACTGGCGCAGGAACTGTACGATGGAAAAACACAAACCGGGCCAAACCAGTTCAATCTGGTTTTAGACCCGGCTTTATCCAATGGCAATTATGTGATCGAGTTAAGAAGCAGCGATAAGCGGTATTTTACCAAATTTATCCTGACTGACTAACACTTTTGGGCATTAGCCCTTGTATGTGCTCAAAAAGTCGTTGATGTTCTTTTCGATGCGGCTGAGCACATTGGCACTGTCAGCCTTAACAAAGGTTTCGCCTGTCACTTTTTCGAAAAGCTCGATATACCTTTCTGACACACTATGAACAAAGGCATCGGTCATGGTTGGAACCTGCTGGCCGTGCTGACCCTGGAATCCATTTTCCATCAGCCATTCGCGCACAAACTCCTTCGAAAGTTGTTTTTGCTGTTCACCTTTGCTGAAGCGTTCTTCGTATTCGTCGGCAATGAAATAGCGCGATGAATCGGGCGTATGGATCTCATCGATCAGGTAAATGGTATCGCCTGATTTGCCAAACTCATATTTGGTATCCACGAGGATAAGCCCGTGCTCGGCAGCAATCTGTGTTCCGCGCTCAAATATCTGCATGGTATACTTTTCGAGCAACTGATAATCCTCAGCGGAGATCAGACCTGAGTTCAGAATTTCTTCGCGTGTAATATCCTCATCGTGGCCTTCGGTGGCTTTTGTCGTAGGCGTTATGATCGGGTGAGGGAATCGCTGATGCTCTTTCATGCCATCAGGAACCGGCACACCACAAATGGCCCTGGCGCCTTTTTTATAGGTTCGCCATGAGCTTCCGGTCAGGTAGCCACGGATGATCATCTCCACCGGGAAAGGTTTACAGTAATGACCGATGGTAACCATAGGGTCCGGGCTGGCAATCATCCAGTTAGGAACGATATCGCTGGTAGCGTCAAGAAACTTGGCTGCAATCTGGTTAAGCACCTGACCTTTGTAAGGAATGCCTTTTGGCAAAACCACATCAAAGGCCGAAATCCGGTCGCTGGCAACCATAACAAGCAGTTTGTCGGCGATGTTATACACATCCCTTACCTTGCCTTTGTAAACACTTTTCAGTCCGGCAAAGTTGAAATCAGTTTTTACGATGGCATCTGTCATACTGTGGGGGGGTTTGATTCGTTTGTATGGGATTGAGTTGAGTTTTCAAGGTTTTTCTTATAAGCGGTGATGATCCGGGTGACAAGTTTGTGTCGCACCACATCTTTTTCGTCGAGAAATATGAAATTTATTCCTTCTACCTGCTGCAAAATATCCATGGCCTGAAGCAGTCCTGAAGGCTGACGGGCTGGCAGGTCGATCTGGGTAATATCGCCATTGATGATAAATTTGGCCGATTTTCCCATGCGGGTAAGAAACATTTTAAGCTGCGAACGGGTGGCATTCTGGGCCTCGTCGAGGATGGCAAAGGCATTGTCGAGTGTGCGTCCACGCATGAAGGCCAGGGGAGCAACCTCAATTGTTCCGTCTTCGAGATAGGTGAGCAGCTTTTGCGTAGGCAGCATGTCGCGCAAGGCGTCGTATAGTGGCTGAAGATAAGGATCGAGTTTCTCTTTCATATCACCGGGCAGGAAGCCCAGGTTTTCGCCCGCTTCTACCGCAGGACGGGTCAGGATGATGCGTTTTACCTGCCTGTTTTTCAGCGCCCTGACGGCCAAAGCAACTGCAGTATAGGTTTTTCCTGTTCCAGCCGGCCCAATGGCAAACACCATGTCGTTCTCTTCGATGCTGCGGACCATGGCTTTTTGGTTGGCCGTAATGGCCCTTACCAGCAACCCTCCCGGACCGTAAACAAGCACATCCTGGTCTGCTTTCCGCAGGGGTGTCTCCCTGTCCGATTCGCCTATCATCACCTGATCAATAACGGTGTCGGTGATCTTGCCAAAACGCTCACAATGCACCATGATCAGTTCGAAACGTTGCACAAAAAAGTCTACTTCCTCGGGTTCTCCTACAATTTTCAGGAAATTGCCCCTGGCGATGATTTTCAGCTTCGGAAACAGGGATTTCATGTGCTCAAGATGAACATCGCTGGCACCGAAGATGTCTATCGGACTTACCTGTTCAATCTGTATGATTTGTTCACTCATAATTGCTTCTGTAACAATCTTTGTCTTTTACTTGTTCACGCGGTGTTTATCAAAAATATTCACAAAACTACCCGTTCATCCAAGCGAATTACTAATTTTGACAAGGCAAAGATACAGTAAAAAATATCAGTTAGGGGGCCTGGGCTGCCGAATGCAATAATATGGCAATAATCACATTAACAAGCGATTGGGGAACTGCAGATTATTATCTGGCGGCCGTGAAAGGGGCCATTCTCAGCCGCTTACCGAATGCAACCATTGTCGATATTTCGCATCATATACACCATTTCGATCTTGCCGGGGCAGCTTTTACCCTGCGTAATTGCTACCGGAACTTCCCACAGGGCAGCTTGCATATTGTTGGCGTGAACACGGAAGAGTCGATCGAAAATCCACATATTGCACTGAAAGCCAACGGACATTATTTCATTGGCTGCGACAACGGCCTCTTTTCGATGCTGCTTGATGAAGAACCTGAGGAAATTGTGGAAATAGAAGTGCCGCAGGACAGCGACTTCTTTACCTTCAGCACACGCGATCGCTTTGTGAAAGTTGCCGTGCATATCCTTAATGGTGAGCCACTTGATGCACTCGGCGACAGGCGCGAAAAAGTGAACCAGAAAATCCTCTTCCAACCCACAGTCACTGATGATGCCATAAAGGGTCTTGTCATGCACATTGATGCCTATGGCAACCTGATCACCAATATTTCGCACAAATTGTTTAAAAAGGTATCGCGCAACCGCCAGTTTGAAGTTTATTTCAATACGTATAAACTGAAAAAAATCCACACCGGATATATGGACGTTCCTGTTCCTGAGCTTGTTGCGCTATTTGGATCACATGGATATCTTGAATTGGCCATCAACCAGGGCAATGCAGCCACCTTGTGCGGGATGTTTAGAAGCAGTCCTGTGTACATTAACTTTACCTAGCCTTTAGCAGCTTTTTTTACACCATTTTTCTTCGGCAAGGCGAAATACCCTGAATGCGGTGATGGCAACAACAATCCCCAGCATGCCACCAACAATGACATCGCCCGGATAGTGCACGCCAAGGTATACACGGCTGTAAGCTACCAGAAAAGCATATGCAAACATGATTGGACCGATGAAGCGATGGCGGTTTCTGAACATGAGAATAATGAATCCTGCCAGGGCAAACGCATTGGCTGCATGCGAGGAAACAAAGCCATAGGCACCGCCACATTTACCGTTGACAAGGTGAATGAGGGGTAGAAGGTCGTTTTCGTGGCATGGACGTGGCCGTTCAAAAACATACTTGAATGCCCTCACTGAAAGTTGATCGCTGGCAGTGATCATAAGGCCAATAATCAGTAAAACCATCACAGATTGCCAGCGGTATTGCCTGATAATGAAATAGAGCAGGACCAAATAAAGGGGAAGCCACGAAATTTTCCCGGAAACAAACACCATGAATGGGTCGATTAGCGGATGGTTCCATCCGTTAACTAGTAAAAAAGCCTGTGTATCGAGTTGGTTCAGGAATTCAAGCATGGCATTACTCAGGTTTTGCCAACAATGACCGTTTCAGTTCGTAGTATTCCTGGTTGTAAGGGTCTCTTTTGATCAGCACATCGAGCATTTCGATGGTGCGCTTGGTTTTGCCTTTTTTAAGGTATTTGTTCATCTGCTCAAGGTAGTATTGATCGCCCTTGCAGCGGAATCCCGGGTTTTTACCTTCAACTACAATAAACCCGTGCCCATTGGTTTCAGTTCCCTGAAGGGTGAATTGAATCGGAATCTCGACACGGGTATATAACTCATCAGAACATTCGTTCCAAAGGCCTTCTGTCGATTTAAAAAAGGCGTTAAGCTGTTCATTCATACCGAATTGAAGCGGGTTTTTTAACTTCAGCTCACCCAGCTTGTTGTCGCAGCTTACGGTAAAAGACATCAACACAACGCCAATAACACAGTTGTTGCGGGCTTCTTCGGTATACTTTACCTGTTTCAACAACAGGCGCTCAAATTCACCACTGCCTCCTTTAAACCGGAAGTCGAGTACCTGCCGGATATTTTTGTTACGGCCTTCGGCAAGCTGTTGACTAAGCGTATTGTCCTGGGCATTAATAGATTGCACACAAAATAATGCGATCAAAAATAAACTGGAAATCAAACCTGGCTTCATGGTTTAAGAGAATTATAGATCAGCAAATATAGCAAGCCTGACCGAAACTCAACACAAGCACATTGGCCTGGTGTTGCAAAACCTTGCCACTTACAGCTCGTTGTTCAGCTTGAGCCAAAGCAGGTCTTTCAGTTCCTTGATGCCTTCGCCGGTAAACGAGCTAATGAAGATGAACGGCAGCTTTGGCAGGCTTTTCTTAATTTCTTTTTTCAGCTCGGCATCGAGCATATCACTTTTACTCACAGCAAGCACTCGTTCTTTATCAAGCAATTCAGGGTTGTAGGCTTCCAGCTCATCAAGTAATACATTGTATTGTTTTTTGATGTCGTCGGCATCGGCAGGAATCATAAAGAGTAAAATGGAATTGCGTTCAATATGCCTTAGGAATCGCAAACCAAGACCTTTTCCTTCGGAGGCACCTTCGATAATCCCCGGAATGTCAGCCATCACAAAGGATTTATAATCATAATACTCCACGATACCCAGGTTCGGAACAAGTGTGGTAAACGGATAATCTGCAATTTCCGGCTTGGCTGCTGAAACAACTGACAGCAGGGTGGATTTGCCCGCATTCGGGAAACCAACCAGACCCACATCGGCCAGCAATTTAAGCTCGAGGATGATGTAAAACTCCTGACTGTCTTCGCCCGGCTGGGCATAACGAGGAGCCTGATTTGTGGAAGTTTTGAAGTGGGTATTGCCTAGACCGCCTCGCCCGCCTTTGATCAGGATGATTTCCTGTCCGTCTTCCGAAATCTCACCCATGGTTTCTCCGGTTTCTGGATTGATGGCAAGGGTGCCCAGGGGAACATCAACATAGATATCCTTTCCACCGGCTCCGCTGCTTCCCTGCTTCCCGCCTGATTCACCATTTTCGGCAAAAAGATGCTTGGTGTATCGCAGGTGAAGCAAGGTCCACAATTGTGCGTTACCCCGCATGATCACATGGCCTCCGCGTCCACCATCACCACCATCGGGTCCCCCTTTGGGGACAAATTTCTCGCGGCGGAAATGGGCTGAACCCGCCCCGCCTTTTCCCGAACGGCAATAAATTTTTACATAATCAACAAAATTCGAACTGGCCATGCACCTTAATTTTTGCAAAGGTAGCAATATTTGGCAAGGACTTGATGACACACTTCAATGTACATAAAATGAGAGACTTTTAGTTGAGTATATTTGTAATCATGGCTATAATTCGAGGGTTAATTGTATTTTTGCATATGGAAATTTCAGCAAGGGCCCAACAGGCCAATAAGGTTACCCTGGTCGGGTTTTTTATCAACCTTCTTTTAACAATCGGAAAGCTATTTGCCGGGCTGAGCGGTAAAAGTGGCGCCATGGTTGCCGATGGCGTTCATTCACTGTCCGACCTCGTTACTGATATCATTGTCATTGTTTTTGTCGGGGTGTCGGACAAGGAAAAAGACAGCACCCACCACTATGGCCATGGCAAATACGAAACCTTTGCAACCATGCTGATCAGTTTTGCATTGCTCATTGTGGCGATCGGTATTGGCTGGAACGGCGTCACGGCCATAATTTCTTCCCTGAAAGGCAACATCATCAGCAAGCCTGGAATGATTGCCTTTTATGCTGCGCTGGTTTCAATTGTAAGCAAGGAAGCGCTTTATTGGTACACCATTGCAGTAGGAAAAAAAATCGAAAGCCAGGCCGTAATCGCCAATGGCTGGCACCACCGTTCCGATGCTTTTTCATCGGTGGGAACTGCACTGGGCATCGGCGGAGCAATATTTCTTGGCGAACAGTGGCGCATTCTTGACCCACTGGCCGGACTTGTGGTAAGCTTTTTCATTGCCAAAGTGGCTTTAGATCTGGGAACCCCAAGTGTGAAGGAACTGCTTGAAGCGGCATTGCCAAAGGAAACCCGCGAGGAAATTATCGCCCTTATCGAAAATGTGGAAGGGGTGAAAAAACAACACAACCTGCGCACAAGGAAAGTGGGGAACATCATGGCCATCGAGGTCCATGTTAAGGTGAATAAAGACCTTTCGGTTGAAGCCTCTCACAATATTGCCACGAATGTCGAAAATGTGTTGCGTCTGAGGTTTGGAAACCAAACCCATGTTGGGGTCCATATCGAACCATACTACGAAAAAGCTTAGCGCATATCAAAAATCCAGCAAGGAATTTCAGCATTTTTGCTTTTTCTATTTATATTGATTCTAAATAATTAGAAAAATGCGTAATTTTGCAGTCCAAAGCATTTAGTATTGCATCAAAATCCACAACATATTATGGTAATTGAAGAACAAAAGGTTGGTGTATTGGTTTACAGCATCCACGTAAATAGCCCTGAGGGTGAACTGCTTGAACAAGCAACTGCAGTGAATCCACGCACAATGGTTTTTGGCACTGGCAGGCTGATTAAAAGCTTCGAAGATCGACTGATTGGCCTGAGCAAAGGCGATCAGTTTGAATTTATCCTTGGCCCGGAAGAATCATTTGGGGAATACAATCCCGATATGCACATGGAAATTCCCACATCTGCCTTCATGGTTAATGGCGTGATCAAGGAAGGGTTACTTACCATTGGCAACACCATCCCGATGATGGACAACGAGGGCAATCCTTTCAATGGCCGTGTGATCGCTGTAGAAAACAACAAAGTATCCATGGATTTCAATCATCCATTAGCCGGTAAAAGGCTATACACCAAAGGCGAGGTACTCGACGTGCGCGAAGCCACTTATGAAGAGCTGAATCCGGCACCAACAGGCTGTGGCTGCGGAACGCAAAACGACAGTTGCTGCGGTGGCGGAGGAAAGCATGGACATCACCACGATCATCATCACGGGCACACCGACGAAGATGACTGCCAGGTGTGTGGCAATCCGCCTGAACTACAGGGGCAGGGCATCGGAAGCTGCCAATGTCAATAATAAAAAAAGACCGGAATCTTCAGCATTCCGGTCTTTTTTTTGAGCCTTAAGTGGTTTTTACCTGTTTCATCACTGCGATTCACTTTCCCACCCGGTCAGGGGTGCAAGCAGTATTGCGTGTATCAGAACTGCTATTCCTAAAATCGCGATTGAAACAATCACCATCAATACGACCATAACATTTCGAATTAAGCTTTGCCAATCAACCAAAGAACGCATACTCGATGGGTTTATTTTATTGCCGGGATGTAAACTAAACCCGTTGGGCTTTTTATTCCTTGTATGGCCTGCAGCCGGATTGCCGGCCAAAACATTAATTTTTGAAAAGCCAGACCGGGGATGAAATCAACAGCGAAAAACCTTAGATTTGTATCAGTATAGCTGATGGATTAATATTAGTTCATGCATTATGGCACCAACACGCTTCGACCTGCTAAACCGTAAGTTTAGTTTCAATGATACCTCTTTTACCAACCTGATGAAAAAGAGGATTTACCATGTGTTACTGATGTCGTCAGTATATGACGCGTTCATGCTTGAGGATGATGGCAGGATTGATGAACAGATATTCAACGAATATGTTTCGTTAAACCTGCGTTATCCGCCGAGTTTTCTGCTTGCCACTTCCGAAAAGGAAGCCTATGATTTTTTAGCCGAGGAAAAGATCGACCTCATCATTATCATGCTCAGTGCCGAAGACAAAGAAACCTACGTGTTGGCCGAAGCATTCAAATCAAGGTATCCCAGTATACCAATTGTTGTTCTGGCACCCTTTTCGCGTGAGCTTAACCTGAAAATCGACCGCAAGGAACTCAAGGCCGTTGATTATGTCTTCAACTGGCTTGGCAATGCTGATATCCTGCTTGCCATCATTAAACTGATTGAGGACAAGATGAATGCCGATTCCGACATCAGGGAAATTGGCGTGCAGTGCATAATCCTGGTCGAAGATTCCATTCGTTTCTACAGCAGTTACCTGCCCAACATTTACAAGATCATTTTCAAGCAGTCGAAGTCGTTCATGACCGAGGGTCTTAACGAACACCAGAAGATGCTGCGGATGCGCGGCCGTCCGAAAATCCTCCTGGCAACAACGTACGAAGAGGCCATCGATTTTTACAAAAAATACAAGCAAAACCTCCTCGGCATCATTTCCGACATCACCTATGAACGCGAGGGAAAGATTGATCCACAGGCTGGTGTACGGCTTTGCCAGGTTGTGAAAAAGAACGACAGGTATATGCCCATGCTGTTGCAATCGTCAGAGTCAGAAAATGAGGAGATTGCAAAGCAGATCAAGGTTGGCTTTATCAACAAAAACTCAAAAACACTCTCCATCGAACTGAGGAATTTCATCAAAGAGTACTTCGCTTTCGGTGATTTTGTGTTTAAAGATCCTACCAGCGGACAGGAGGTGATGCGGGCAACAGATCTCAAAACCCTGCAGGAGAAAATTTTCCAGGTGCCCAATGAATCGCTTCAATACCACATCGAACGCAATCACATTTCGAAATGGCTCAGAGCCAGGGCATTGTTTCCGCTCGCTGAAATGTTCAAGCTGTTTTCACCTGAGGATTTCCAGGATTGTGATGAGATAAAACGCTTTGTCTTTGACGGAATTGCACAGTTCAGGCTGAACAAAGCCCGTGGTGTCATTGCAGAATTCAACCGCGAAAGCTTCGATGAATACCTTTCATTCACCCGCATCGGTGATGGATCAATTGGCGGCAAAGCCCGTGGACTGGCATTTCTCGACTCACTGATCAAGCGCAACAAGCTCCATGACAAATACCCGAAAGTAACAATCGCCATCCCGCGCACGGTGGTGTTGTGCACCGATGTTTTTGATGATTTCATGGAAGAGAACGACCTTTATCAGGTGGCTCTTGCCGATGACCTGAGCGATGCCGAAATTCTGAAACAGTTTGTAGAAGCCAGACTTCCCTTCAGGATTCACGAAGATTTATATACGCTGATTTCTGTAATCAAAAACCCGCTTGCCGTTAGGTCGTCGAGTATGCTCGAAGACTCACATTATCAGCCATTTGCTGGTATTTACAGTACCTATATGATTCCGGTAGTTGAAAACGACGAGCGCCTGATGATCAAAATGGTGAGCAATGCCATTAAAAGCGTTTATGCATCTGCATTCTACAAGGACAGCAAAGCCTATATGACGGCCACAAAGAACGTGATCGATGAGGAGAAAATGGCCATTGTGATGCAGGAAGTCTGCGGCAAATCCTATGGACACAGGTATTACCCGGCTTGTTCAGGTGTTGCACGTTCCATCAACTTTTACCCCATTCCTCCCGAAAAGCCTGAAGACGGCATTGCCAATATTGCACTCGGCCTGGGAAAGTACATTGTCGACGGGGGACAATCACTGCGGTTTTCACCCAAATACCCTCAAAAAGTGCTTCAGGTCAGTTCGCCTGAAATGGCGCTGCGTGAAACCCAAAAACACTTTTATGCCCTGAACCTCGATCCGAACAGCTTCCAACCCAATGTTGATGATGCAGCCAACCTGCTCCAGCTCAGGCTTACAGAGGCCGACAAGGACGGCGCTATCAAATATGTTTGTTCAACTTACGACTTCCAGAACGACATCCTTCGGGATGGGTATCAGCCCGATGGAAAGAAAATCGTTACATTTTCAAATATTTTAAAACACAACACTTTCCCGCTGGCAAAAATTGTGGAGGACGTGCTTGAGATTGGACAGCGTGAAATGGGTAAACCCATTGAGATTGAGTTTGCGATCGAACTCAACAAACCAAAAGACGTGCACCAGGTGTTTTATGTGTTGCAAATCAGGCCAATTGTAAGCAGTACCGATTCCGTCGACTTTGATATTGAAGGTGTGCAGAAGGAAAAAACCATCATCACCACCGATCACGCCCTGGGCAATGGAATTATCAAAGGAATCCGCGATTTTGTGTACGTGAAACCCGAGCATTTTGATCCGGCCCGCACCCGCGAAATCGCTGAACTCGTCGGCGGCATTAACAAAACATTTCTGGATAAGGATAAAAATTATGTCCTTGTTGGCCCCGGTAGATGGGGATCAAGCGACCCATGGCTGGGCATCCCTGTGAAATGGCCACAGATTTCAGCCGCCAGAATCATTGTAGAGTCGGGGTTGGAACATTACCGCATTGATCCGAGCCAGGGGACACACTTTTTTCAAAACCTGACCTCTTTTGGCGTGGGTTATTTTACCATTAACCCCTTTTTAAACGATGGATTTTACGACCTGGAATATCTTGGTAAACAAGAGGTTGTTTACGATGACCAATTCGTCAGGCACATTCGTTTCGCAGAGGAACTGATGATCCTTATCGATGGCAGAAAAAACAAAGGCGTCGTTATGAAGGAAGGAGAAAAGCTCACCATTACAGTCAAGGCAAAATAAGCTAAAGCGCCGGCTTTGTGCCCCAGTAATTGACACTTAGCATATCCGGAAACCATTCGTTGTGAGGCGGTTTCACTTCATTGGCATGACCCAGCACCACCATGGTCAGCGGCACGATGTGTGCAGGCAGCCTGAGCAATGATGAAAGGCCATGCATGCGGTCTTCCCTGGGATAAACGCCTAGCCACACACTTCCAATATTCAAATCTGTAGCCGCAATCAATATGTTTTGTGTTGCTGCAGCGCAATCCAGAGCCAGGTATGCCTGATTGGGCTGTCTGTTCAGATCGCCGCAAACAGCAACTGCCAGCGGCGCCTGGGTTATCATACGTGAATACGGATGAAAGTCAGGTATCTGATCTAAAAGCGTTCTGTCAGTGATGAGTACAAAATGCCATGGACGGGTGTTATTTGCTGATGGAGCAGCCATGGCTGCCTGTAAAATGGTCCGTAATACCTCCGGACTTACCGGTTCAGGGGTGTATTTTCGAATGCTTCGGCGGTTAAAAATTGCTTTCATATGTGTAGTAATTCTGACGTCAACAGGTAATACTATGATTTTGTTGTGGCGTCTAATGCTGAATTATGTTGGAGTGATTGGTAATGAATTCAATCAAAAAAGAAAATCTATACTTCCTTGAGCGTATTAAATATTACGGCTACAGCCTTCATTTCATGCAGGGAATTGCAAGTCCGGTAACGCTTGACAAGTTTCTCATTGCGCTCACGGCGAGGCAGGAATGTATTGGCAGAATACCCAAAATATCGCCGGGCTTGAGCTTGTGGCAAACATCTGCCGGAAGGTTTACAATGCCATGCTCCTGCGAAAGCGAACCTAGCCAGGCTCCCGACAAGGGGGTGCTCCAGCCCTGGTCGTTAATTCTGACAACGTAACCAAATAGTTCAAATGCATTGTCGGCACGGATAAGTTCTTTCGAAAAATGAATGGCACCACCATAAATCACCGCCTGGTTTCGCGCCGGGTGCACGGCAACCACCGGGCAAGCCATGGCAACTGCCACCTGGTCGAGTGAACATGAGCCTATATGGTATTGCATGACATCGTAAAACACAAAGTTGCCTGGTCGCCATTCGTCGAAACCTTCCAGATTTGTAGCCATCGAACAGGAGGGCGTGTCGCCCCAGCTCAGGATCAGTTTTTCATTTCCAATGGCCTTTCTTAAGCCGTGCATGCCTTTGGTTGCCTGTGAAACGATTTCTTCAATTGCCTGCTTTCCTTTGGCTTTGTAAGTGTGACCTGCATGTGCCAACAAGCCTTTAAGCAACAGCGATGGACTGTTATTAATGGCGCTGGCCAAAGCTATCACTGAGGCTGTATCTGACATCAGGATACCTGTACGGCCAGCACCGACATCTATTTTAATAAACACACCAATACGTTGTGTGGCGCCATGCACATGCTGTTCTATTTGTCCGATTACATCTACTGACTCCACCAGGATATTCAGGCTGATTTTTTCGGCCAGCGAACAAATTCCTTCCAGCTCGAGCGGGTTCACCGGAAAGGCAATGGTAATGTCATTCCATCCGTGATCAGCAAAATACCTTGCCATGCTTAGAGATGAAACTGTGATGGCTGTTGTTCCGGATTCGCGGAACCATTCACCGATAAGGCCTGATTGATGTGTCTTGAAATGCGGCCTGTACAACACACTGGCAGCATCAGCTTTTGCTTTCATCTGCCTGATGTTGTTTCTGCATTTGGCTTCATCGACGAGCAACACCGGCTTCGATATTTGGAGCATAAAGTTTGAATTACCGTTAATAATGGATTAGCACAGCTAATGACCTGATTTCAATTTGTTTTTATGAAGCTGTTTCCCGCCAGAACTGAGTTATCAACCGTAATAAATCAGCTTTCAGTGCGTTAAACTGATACACAAAGTTAGGCAGAAAGAGGGTATAATATTAGCTTTGCATCCTGATTCCCAGTCGGATTTTCGGAAACACCCAAATTGGTGTCGGACTGAGTGATATCTGGTTTGCCTTAAATGAAACATAAATAAAACGAAATGAAAAGATTGTCATTTATTTTGAACGGATTGATGGGCTTGTTTATGGCTGCATTTATGCTGTCGTGTCAGCAAAAACCTGCCAGCGAAATACTGACCGAAAGGATACAATATGACGTCACCATCAAGAGCCCTTCGCCGGATTACGATTGGTGGATTCAAAACCTGGAAGGCGCCTCAAGGGAAAAACTGGTCAGAATGCTCATCGATAAGGCCCGCAACGGCGAAGTAAAGGTGCACGATTATTTTAACAATCCCATCGATGCCACACAAGTGGCACATATCATTCAGGATACCATGCTTTACAGGATGATGCGTAAAGAACCTCCCTACGAACTCTACGACACCCTTGTTGTTCAGCATATTGAGGCTGCCGACATTCTGCGTATCCGGTTTCTGGAGGAATGGACCATCGATCCGGTAAGTCTCCAGGTGACAAAAAAAGTGCTTGGTATTGCTCCTGTGGCACGCCGATACGACTCAGAAGGCATTGAAAGGTGGCAGCCTTTGTACTGGATTTACACCGATGACCGTTATCCGGCAAAACTTAAGTAATTTTGCCGGCTCACTAAACTACCATGACCTACAATTATTTCCGTTTGCCAAACGGCATCCGGCTCATTCACCGGCAGTCTCAAACCAAGGTGGCACACTGTGCCCTGATGGTGAATACCGGTTCGCGCGATGAAGAGGCCCGGGAGAATGGGATTGCCCACCTGATTGAGCACATGATTTTCAAAGGAACAGGTAAAAGAAAAACCTACCATGTACTCAGCCGGCTCGAAAACGTCGGGGGCGACCTGAACGCATATACAACCAAAGAAGAGACGTGCATTCATGCATCCTTCCTCACTGATCACCTGGAACGTTGCCTTGAGCTTTTTGCTGATATCGCTTTCAACGCAACCTATCCGGCAAATGAGCTGGAGAAAGAAAAAGATGTCATCATTGATGAGATAAATTCATACAAAGACACACCTGCAGAAGAAATCTTTGACGAATTTGAAGGACAAGTGTTTGATAAGCACCCCATCGGGCGCAACATCCTGGGAACCATCGGACATGTGAAAAACTTTAGCAGGGCCGATATCTTCAGGTTTATCTACAAAAATTACAGCACCAACGAAATGGTAATCAGCCTTGTAGCTGATGTGCCTTTTCAGGCCCTGATCAGGCTGGCCAACAAGTATTTCGGGGTGGTAAACTTATGGCAGCCTGTGACACGGCGTTTCGCCTTCGACGAATACCAGGTTAGCAACAGGTGGCTTGAAAGACAGGGCTACCTGAGCCATTGTACTTTGGGAAATATTGCTTTTAGTCAAATTGACACTCAAAAGCATGCCATGATTCTGCTAAACAACATCCTTGGGGGACCCGGACTAAATTCAAGGCTCAACCTGAACATCCGCGAAAAATACGGCTTTTGCTACACCATCGAGTCACACTATTCGGCTTATTCCGACACCGGATTGTTTGTTGTTTATCTTGGCACGGATCCCAAATCGCTTGACAAAACCATTCAGCTGGTTTACAAGGAGTTGAAAAAACTTACTGATGTAACGCTGGGCGGGTTGCAGCTTTACCGGGCAAAACAGCAACTCATCGGTCAACTGGCCATCAGTTTTGAGTCGGGCCTTTCCGAAACCCTTGCCATTGCGCGCAGCCATTTGCTGTTCGATGAAGTGGACGATATGCAGGAACTGGTGCGCAAGATTGAGCGCATCAGTGCAACCGATCTGCTCGATGCGGCGAATCAGGTGTTCAAACCGGATCAAATCAGCCAACTGATTTTTGCATCAAACAATGCAAAAACATGAAATTACCCCGAGGGTTAAGCAGTTTCATGCAGTTGAAACCAAGGCGATCAGCTTCGGTTTTATGCGCTTATGTGTTGTTCATTTTGCTGACCATTTCCGCCACTGATATCGCGGCCCAGCTAAATCCCGTTATTGCTGATCCCGACCAGCATGTTTCAATTCCTGTTGTTGAAATTCCTGGGATGGACACACTTAAGCCAGCAACCAGCCCGACTTTTCCGTATACGCTCGAACTGAAGAACCTCAGCCAGTATATGCAAAGCACCCGGCTGGTGTTTGAACTTACCAACGCCACTGACAGGGTGCTGAATAATTTTTGGATCCATATTGCTTTGCTCGACAGGGGAGGGATGTTTCTTTATAGGGAACAGCCGGTATTTTTCAGCAATATTCAGCCCGGACGGAAGGGTCTGATCGATATTTTGTGCGAAAGCGTGGGTGTTGATGAAGTGGGGTTTATTGTGATTTATCCCGGATTGCTCGAAGAAAACCGCCATGAAATTGAATTTGACCCAAAACTGATCCAGTTGATTAAGCCCAAGGATACGGAGCATATAGAAATGAATTTTTACAACGCCATGCCATGATTTCAGAAGAACTTGAACGCTACATCATACAATACTCCAGCCCGCAATCGGATGTTCTTAAAGCCCTTGAACGCAGAACCTATCTGAGTACCCTGTTTCCCCGCATGTTATCGGGACATATCCAGGGGAAATTTCTTGAAATGCTGAGCTTTATGCTCGCACCTCAATACATTCTCGAAATCGGAACATTTACCGGTTATAGTGCAATCTGTCTGGCTCAGGGATTGGTTCCAGAAGGCAAACTCATTAGTATTGAAGCCAACAGGGAACTCAGGTCAACTGCACTGGAAGCCTTCGTCAAAGCTGGAATGGCTGATAAAATCGAATTGATTATTGGCCGGGCCGAACACGAAATTCCTGTGTTAAACAAGGTGTTCGACCTGGTCTTCATCGATGCCGACAAGGAAAACTACTGCCTTTATTTTGACCTTGTTTTCGACAAGGTGTGCAAGGGTGGTTTCATACTGGCCGACAATGTGCTTTGGAGCCAAAAGGTATTGAATCCTTCAAATCGGGATGCAGAAACATCTGGCATTGTTGCTTTTAACAAAAAAGTAGCAGCCGATGACCGCGTTGAGCAACTAATATTGCCTTTGCGCGATGGAATCACACTGATCAGAAAAAAGTGATCAGTTTGTTTTGAACTTAAACCGCATGTCCTTCAGTTCCTCATTGGCCTTAACGATCTTCGACTTCAGGCGCTCCTTATAGGCTTCAACCTTTTTCATGGTTTCTTCGTCGCCTGCCGCGATGATCTGAGCGGCAAGGATTCCGGCATTCAGCGATCCGTTGATGGCTACTGTGGCTACGGGAATTCCGGGAGGCATTTGAACAATGGCCAACAATGCATCGAGGCCTTCGAGACCGGCTTTTACCGGCACCCCAATCACCGGAAGCGGAGTCATGGCGGCGATAACACCGGGCAGATGGGCAGCCATTCCGGCAGCTGCAATGATCACTTTGATTCCCCTGTCCTTGGCTCCGCGGGCAAATTTCTCAACCATTTCGGGTGTGCGGTGTGCGCTTAGTGCGTTTATTTCGAATGGAATTTCAATTTCATCAAAAAACTGTGCTGCTTTTTCCATCACTGGCATGTCCGAAACACTGCCCATGATGATGCTTACTTTTGGATTCATTGGATTGGATTTTATTACATTTGGGCAAAATTAAGACATTCAATGCTTAAATAAAGAACGGATTCCTTATTTTTGTTGGTTTATTAAACGAATCCCTAAACTGGAACACCTACCATGAGCAGAATTAAAGTGCACGATAAGGAATTTGAATTATATATCCCACAGGACCAGATTGAACGGGCGATAAAAAAAGTAGCTGATGAAATCAGTTTCGAAATGGCAGGAAAGAACCCGTTGTTCCTGATTGTACTCAATGGCGCTTTTATGTTTGCCGCCGAGCTGTTTAAACATGTCAACATCGAATGTGAAATCAGTTTTGTAAAGCTCTCATCCTATTCCGGGACCAGCTCTACTGCTGTTGTCCGCGAACTGATCGGACTCGATCATTCCGTGGCAAACCGCGAAATCGTGCTTGTTGAAGACATCATCGACACCGGGCTAACCATGCGCTACACCATCGATAAACTTAAAAAACTCGAAGCAAAGAACGTACGTGTAGCCACCATGTTATTTAAACCTAACGCCTTCAAAGAAAGTTTCCCAATCGACTATATTGGCATGGAAATACCAAACGATTTTATCGTTGGTTTTGGCCTTGATTATAACGAACATGCACGGAATTATCCTGACATCTACAAAATTGTCTCCTAACTAAACCAAAACAGCTCATGCTTAACATTGCATTATTTGGCCCTCCCGGCGCAGGAAAGGGAACACAATCGAAGTTGCTGCTCGAGAAGTATAACCTCACCTACATTTCAACCGGGGATATGTTGCGTGAAGAAATTGCACAAAATACGCAATTGGGCGTCGAAGCAAAGGCGATTATCGATAAAGGCGGACTTGTTCCAGACGAAATCATTGTTCAGATCATCGAGAAGAAAGTCACCATGAACCTCGAAAGCCGGGGAATTTTGTTTGATGGCTTTCCGCGAACCATTGTCCAGGCATACATCCTTGATGGCTTGCTGTTGAAGATGAACACCAGCCTCACCTGCATGCTGAGCCTCGAGGTGCCTAACGATGAGCTGATGAACCGTATGCTCGAACGGTCGAAGACAAGTGGTCGCGCCGATGACACCCTTGAAGTAATCAAAGTGAGGCTGCAGGAATATGAAAACAAAACCAAGCCTGTAATTGATTTCTACCGCGAAAAAGGAAAATATTTCCCCATTTTGGGGGTCGGCGGAATAGACGCCATTTTTAAAAACCTTTGCCAGACCATCGACAAGACATTTACGCAGGATTACTTCAATATCGTTGTTCTCGGCAGGCCCGGATCGGGTAAAGGAACCCAGGGCGAAATACTCGCCAGAAAGAACAACCTGGTGTATATTTCAACCGGTAAGATGCTTCGCCAGGAGATCGCCAATGATTCTGAGATTGGCCGCATCGCGAAACCGTATATGGAAAGAGGCGAGATTGTGCCTGATGAAATTGCCATCAAACTCATTGAGCGTAAGATAGAGAAAAACGCCTCAGCGCATGGATTCATTTTCAAAGGATTTCCGCGCACCATCGTTCAGGCCTATATCCTCGATGGCTTGCTGCGCCGCCTCGATACCCGCGTGAGCTGCATGCTTAACCTCAAGCTTTCTACTCTGGATGCCATCAAACGCCTGAATACCAGGGCAAAAACGGAAAGAAGCCGGCCTTATGATGCCACAACAGAACTTATCCTGAACAGGCTCGAAGAATACGAAAAGAAAACCAAGCCCGTTATCGACTATTATAAAAAACAAAGCGTGTTTTTTGAAGTTGATGGGGCTGGAACAACGGAAGAAGTTTCTGAACGCCTTGATGAAGCCGTAAAGGAAGCCTATAAGCAAGTGAAGTAGCTGGTAGCTGTTTCTTTGAAACGGATTAAAGACCTCTTCAGATATATTTTTCGGGTTTAAGCTGGGAAAGCGGCACCAGTTTGTGCTGCCAAAATTGCCCATCTTGTTTTATGGACTGATGAATCAGGCCGTTGTTGGTATGCGGCAAAATTCATGCGATGATAGAATTTTTTGCAATTTCAAGGCGCATTGTCCTTAATTTTGCAAATAATTCAAATTCGCTTTTCTCCCCCTGAAATAGTATTAATCCTACAATAAATAGTTGAACAATGAAAAGAATTTACCTCGTGTTGGTTGTTGTGCTGATGAGCCAGGTGTCGCTTGGACAGGAGTTTAGTTTTTCGATGTATTTTGAAGATGCAGCAGGAAACAAGGACACCCTTGTGCTCGGTTATGATGTGAATGGAACTGATGGGATCGATCCGGATTTTGGGGAAATTGATTTGAGCGGCACACCCTTGAACCCCTTGTTTGATGTCAGGATATCGGATGGTTTCTGGAATGACGGTGTTCCAAAAGTGCAAACCAAGAAGCAAATCATCGCAAACAATTCCTGCACTGGTTTTTCGCTCATTACCATTGATATCGTGACAAATGCATGGCCTGTTACTGCCCATTGGGACGCTGTTTTGTTTGAAGATACCTGCCGGAATGGAAGTGTATTCACCAGCATGCACCCAGGAGGCTGGTGGGATGTTGGTAGTCCGAGCAACTTAGAAAGGGCTGACCTGGCCAATATCGACGAGGTTACTTTTACCTCTAACCTGATAGAAAATGACTTTGACCCCAATTACGCCTATATCAACGAACAGCTCGATACCATTCCGGTCTTCTGGCAAACCTTTGCCGACTCAACCTTGTTGACTTTGGGCATGACCGAGTGGAATCACCATGCCGCTGTTCAACTGTTTCCGAACCCGGCATATGAAAGCGTACGCATTGCCAACACATCTGGCACACAAGCCATCGTGCAGCTGACAGCGTTTGACCTTACCGGAAGGCAGATGGATATCCGGTTCAGCAATGGCCAGCTTGATGTTTCAGCCTGGAAAACCGGCATCTATATGCTCCAAATTGCCTTAGCGGACGGAGGCAGGGTCAGCAGGCGCCTCTTAAAGCAATAAGGCAATTTCCTTGTCGTCCCCGTTTTTACACGCCAGGGCAA
Organism: Bacteroidota bacterium; assembly: GCA_018816765.1. Classification (GTDB taxonomy): domain Bacteria; phylum Bacteroidota; class Bacteroidia; order Bacteroidales; family F082; genus UBA6192. Next base: position 142,154 of record JAHIUX010000009.1, on the reverse strand, counting down.
TGCCTGCCTTTGGTGTTGATGCGTTTGAAGTGCAGTTATTTTGCATGCAATCGGCTGACTGATTGCCGTTGTGATCCCCGTTTGCTGATCGCTTTGTACCGCTTTCATCATAGGATGGAAATTGCCCCCGAAAATCGATAGAAATCCTTATTTTTGCGGCTGATTAATTCCACAGGATGATGTTTGCCTTGTTTAAAAAAGAAATCAGCAGTTTTCTCAGTTCATTGACGGGTTACCTGGTGATGGCTGTTTTCCTGCTTGTAAATGGCTTGTTTCTATGGGTGTTTCCAACCGAATTCAATGTTTTTGATTTTGGTTATGCCAATATCGATGGTCTATTCATCATTGCTCCCTATGTTTTCCTGTTTCTGGTTCCGGCCATTACCATGAAGTCCTTTTCCGAGGAACAGAAAACCGGAACTATTGAACTGCTGCTTACAAAGCCTTTGACCGACCTGCAGATTGTCATGGCTAAATACCTTTCAGGGCTTGTGCTTGTGGTGTTTTCACTCTTGTTCACACTGATTTATTACATCTCAGTGTATCAGCTCGGACTACCTGTTGGCAATATCGATTCCGGTGGGGTATGGGGGTCCTACATCGGATTGTTGTTTCTGGGCGCATCCTTTGTTGCCATTGGTATTTTTAGCAGTGCGGTAACTGATAACCAGATACTTTCATTCATCCTAGCCGTGCTCCTTAGCGGATTTGTGTATATTGGTTTCGATTTCATTACCGGACTGTCATGGTTTGGGAATGCCGACCTGCTTATCAAGCAACTCGGAATTTCAGCCCATTACGCCTCCATCAGCAGGGGCGTTGTCGACACCCGTGATGTGGTGTATTTTCTTAGCCTGATTGTTTTATTCATCAGTATGACCAGGCTGACGCTGGCCAGTCGGAAATGGTAATGTAATAGTGACAATCATGGAATCGAAAAAGAAAACTATTAAAAAAGCCAACCTCAGCGGGTTTGCATACATCATAGTCATTATGTTGATCATCAATGTAATAAGTGCTTATATATATGCCCGTATTGACCTGACAACAGAAAAGCGCTATACCTTGTCGGAGACCACCAAGGATATGTTACGCTCACTCGACGACCATGTTTATTTTAAGGTATACCTTGAAGGAGATTTTCCCGCAGGCTTTAAGAAATTGCGACGGGAGACCAAAGAGATGCTCGATGAATTCAGGGCCTACAGCAAATTTATTGATTATGAATTTATCAACCCATCGGCCAGTAGTGACAAGAAAGAGCGGGATGAGACCTATAAAATTCTGATTGAACGTGGATTGGCACCGACAGATTTGCAGGTGCGAACCAAAGAAGGAACCCAGCAGCAAATTATCTTTCCGGGGGCACTTGTGTATTACCGCGACCGCGAACTTCCCATCGACTTGCTCGACAATCAGTTAAATGCGCCACCCGAAACGGTGTTGAACAGCTCGGCTCAAAATCTTGAATTTAAGCTTGTTGAATCCATTAAAAAGGCATCGCGCCTGAAAAAACCATCCATCGCATTTATCGAAGGACATGGCGAACTGGATAAAAATGAAGAATTCGATATCAGCCGTGAGCTTGGCGATAACTTCAAAGTGGAACGCATCACCCTTGACGGGCAGCTGAATGCACTCTGCAGGCGTTCGGAGCCTGATAAAGATGGTAAGGTGATCATTACGAGAAACTTCGAGGCCATTATCATTGCACGCCCTCTGGGCGAATACAGCGAAAAAGACAAGTTCATCATTGACCAGTATATCATGCAGGGCGGTAAGGTGTTGTGGCTTATCGATGCCGTGCTGACAAGCATGGACAGCTTACAATCGGAATCGACTGTGGGCGTTGATCTGAAGCACAACCTCGACGACCAGTTGTTCAAATATGGACTGCGGTTGAACCGCAACCTGGTGCTTGACCTGAACTCAGCGGCCATCCCATTGCGCACCGGACAGGTTGGCAATCAGCCGCAAATCGATTTCTTCCGCTGGCATTATTTCCCTTTGCTCAATGCCGCTTCAACCCACCCGCTGGTGAGGAATATGAACAGTGTGAAGGCGGAATTTGTGAGTTCGGTCGATACCGTTAGGGCTGAAGGAATCAAAAAAACACCCTTGTTGAAAACATCGAACTACTCACGCACGGTAACCACACCTGCACTGATCACGCTGGCATTGCTGCGCGAGAAACCCGACGAAAGGCTGTACAACAATCCGGGGCTGAATGTGGCATGGCTGCTCGAAGGTAGTTTCCCATCGCTGTTCGAAAACCGGATTGCACCTGAAATAGCCGACAGCAAAGAGATCGGATTTTTGGGTAAGAGCGTACCTACGAGTATGATCGTTGTTGGCGACGGCGACATCATCCGCAACCAATTCCATATCCCGAACGGTTATCCGCTTCCGCTGGGTTTTGACCAGTATACCCGCCAAACCTATGGCAATAAGGATTTTATTCTCAATGCATTGAGCTACCTTGTTGATGGACCTGGACTTGTGGGCATCCGTTCGAGGGAACTCAAAATCCGCCTGCTCGATATGACCCGCGTCAATGAATCGCGCCTCCAATGGCAACTGATCAATGTGGCTCTGCCGGTTTTGCTGGTGGTGATTTTTGGAATCGTGCTTTCTATTGCCCGAAAAAGGCGTTTTGCCCGTTAAATTCATCCATTCAACAAATTGCCATGAAAAAAAATCGTTTTGCTTTGATATTGACATTGTTGCTGCTCCTGGTGGCAGTATTTCTTGTCGTAAACAACCGCAAATCGACCCTTGATCGCAGTGAGTCAGTTTTTGCCGTACAGGACACTGCAAGCATCACGAAGATATTTATCGCCAATATGGACTCAAGCGAGGTGTTGCTTGAACGTGCGAATGGTGGCTGGGTTGTCAACAAACGTTACGAAGCCCAGGTGCGCAAGGTGGACGTGCTGCTCAACACGATCATGAAACTCAGGGTAAGGGCTCCCGTCTCCGCTGCCGGACATAACAACGTGATTAAACGGATGGCCGGCACCGCTGTGAAGGTCGAAATATACCAGGTCGTTCCGCGTATCAACCTTTTCGGTAAGATCAAACTTTTCACGCATGAGGTTAAATCAAAGGTGTATTATGTTGGCGATGCCACGAAGGACAACCTGGGAACCTTTATGTTGATGGAAGGAGCGGAAGATGCCTTTATTGTGTTTTTACCTGAATTTAAGGGCTTTGTGTCGACACGCTATTCTGCCATCGAAGACGATTGGCGCGATCATAAGGTGTTCAGAAGCACGCTTGGCGACATCAAATCCATCAGAATGGAGTTTGGGCGCGAACCCGAAAACAGCTTCCTGATCGAAGCAACTGACCGCAATAACTACCAGGTTACCCGTTTGATCGATAATCAATTGCTTGTAAGATACGACACCTTGCGTTTGCTCAATTACCTGACCTCGTTTTCGGATGTTCGCTTCGAAGCCTTGCTCAATCAGGATATCCCTGCAGGCCGCAGAGACTCTATTATTGCCTCACCCTTCCTTCACAGGATCACACTGACAAGCATACAGGGCATGCAAGACATGGTTACCACCTTCGAAAAAAGGCAGTATCATGATCACCTCGATGTTGACTACAAGTTTGTTCCTGTTGATCTCGACAGGCTCTACGGTTTGGTGAATAACAACAAAGACTTTGTATTGCTGCAGTATTATTCGTTTGATAAGGTGTTGAGGCCGATTTCGTTCCTCGAAGGCAACTAGACCTGCCTCCTTATGGTGTGACTATTTCAGTAATGCCAGTCAACACCTGATCAATTCCCGGGTTGATGACTTCAACGGTTATTTTACCGGTATCACTTACCATCAGGTCGAGTGTTTTTCCATCGAGCATGGGAACGTTCATCGGGCAGACCACCTCAGGACCGACACGGCGTTTACCGACAAGTTTAAGCCTGAAACCCATAGGTTTTTGCTCAACAATAAACCGGCTGAAAGCACTGCAGCCGTCAGGTCCTATCATGCCATAGAAAGCTACGCTAAGCGTTTGTCCGCTCACAAGCTGGGCCGGCATCGCTATGCTATCAACATGAATGAGGTATTCTTCGTTAAATGCCAGGGGGTCTTTTTGATGGCAGGAATTGAGCAAAAGGATGAGGCCGGACAAAAGGCCGAAGCTGGTCAGTATGCTCAGGTATTGCTTTGTTTTCATGCGCTAAATTTGATCTTGTTGCAATAAAGAGTGTACTTTGAAAGAATTGGTTGCAAACATAACAGAAAATAGCTTCTGGCTAAGTGTGATGGCGCCTGACAGGACAAAAAAAAAGACTGCCCGCGATGAAGGGCAGTCTTAACTGTGAAATAAAACAATGTTTATACGAGGCCTTGTGCCAGCATGGCATCGGCAACCTTAACAAAACCACCAATATTGGCGCCGTTTACATAATTGATAAAGCCATCTTTCTGTGTGCCGTATTTGCGTGCTGTTTCATGAATGTCGATCATGATCTGGTGCAGGCGGGCGTCAACTTCTTCGCGTGTCCATGACAAGCGCAGTGAGTTCTGGCTCATTTCGAGACCTGAAGTGGCAACACCACCGGCGTTGGCAGCTTTTCCAGGACCGTAGAGAATCTTGTTTTGCAGGTAAACTTCAACGGCTTCAGGAGTCGAAGGCATGTTGGCACCTTCAGAAACCACGTAGCAACCGTTTTTAACCAATGTCTTGGCTTCTTCTTCGTTCACCTCATTTTGTGTTGCGCAAGGCATAGCTACATCACATTTAACACCCCATGGGCGTTCACCTTCAACATAGCTTGATCCCTTGAACTTGTCGACGTATTCGGAGATACGGCCGCGGCGTACGTTCTTCAGATCCATGATCCAGGCCAGTTTTTCAGCTGTGATGCCTGCTGGGTCATAAATGTATCCGTTTGAATCGCTTAAGGTTACAACCTTGCCACCCAGTTGTGTAACTTTTTCGGTTGCATATTGTGCAACGTTGCCTGAACCTGAAATGGCAACGATTTTGCCTTTGAAGCTTTCGCCCCTGGTTTTCAGCATTTCTTCAGCGAAATAGGTTGCACCATAACCGGTAGCTTCCGGACGAATGAGTGATCCACCCCACTCAATGCCTTTTCCGGTCAACACGCCGGTAAATTCATTGCGCAGCCTTTTATATTGTCCGAACATGAATCCGATTTCACGGCCACCAACACCGATGTCACCAGCAGGAACGTCGGTATTTGGTCCGATATGACGGAACAATTCGGTCATGAAACTCTGGCAGAAACGCATTACTTCGTTGTCTGATTTGCCTTTAGGATCGAAATCAGAACCACCTTTTCCACCGCCCATAGGCAATGTGGTGAGTGAATTTTTGAATACCTGTTCGAAGGCAAGGAATTTCAGGATACCGAGGTTAACGGTTGGGTGAAAACGCAAACCACCTTTGTAAGGTCCGATGGCGCTGTTCATCTCAATTCTGAATCCTTTGTTGATCTGGACTTCACCTTTGTCATCCAACCAAGGAACCCTGAAAAGAATCACGCGTTCGGGTTCAACCATGCGTTCGAGAATTTTTGCATCACTGTAATGTGGATGTTCTTCGATGAAAGGGATCAAGGATTCAACCACTTCGTGTACTGCCTGGTGAAATTCGATTTCACTAGGATTTTTGGCAATAACTTTTGCCATGAAATCGTTCAGTTTTTTTTCAAAAATGTTTGCCATAATAATTTGATTTATTGCGTTAAGAACTAAAAATGTACTGTTTTAACCACGAATCATGCATCAAACTTAGGCATTAAAATAACAGCAATACCGGATTTGAAGCCAGTTTGAGGGATATGCGCAGGCTTTTCAGTAATTCACGCAAAAATATGTAAGCATTATGCGCAGCAGCCATTAAGCGTCATGTGAATGCTACAATTTTTCTCCGCAATGCGGGCAATAATTTCCCTTTTTTTCTTTCGGGCAATCTTTCTCAGCGGCCTTTTTTTCCTGGATAATTCGGGTGAACGAAGAGCTGATCATCCCTGCCGGAAGGGCCACAATGCCAACACCGAGGATGGTTATGATTCCCCCAAGCAGACGTCCTAAGCCAGTGATCGGATACACATCGCCATAGCCAACGGTTGTGAGGGTGGCTACCGCCCACCAGATCGAATCGCCGATGTCGCCGAACATCACAGGTTGGGCTTCGTGCTCAACATAAAACATCAGGATAGAAGTTGTAATGATCAATATCAGGATCATCATCACCGTCACAACCAACTCGTCTTTCACGTCGCGCAACACCGTCATGATGAGCTTCAGGGAAGCTGAATGCCTGCGGAGTTTGAACAGGCGAAACAAGCGCATCAGCCTGACGATCCTGAGAAATCTCAGGTCAAGTTTTGCAAACAGTGGAATGTAGAACGGAAGTATGGCCAGCAAGTCGACAAGACCAAGGGTGGAGAAAGCAAACCTGAATCTTGATCCAATGGGAGTAGCGCTGGGAAATAGCAGGTCAGCCGTCCACAGACGCAACAAATACTCCACACTAAAGATGATAACTGAAACGACTTCGAAGATGTGCAGGGCTTCCTCATATTTTAAGGCGAACGCCTGGTAGGTTGACATGATGATCGCGAAAATATTCAACAGGATAAGCGTTGAAATAAAATGATCGAAAAGGTTTACCTTGATCCTGCTACCTTCAAGCCCACTGATGACGCGATAAACCTTTAATTTGAATGAACCCTGGTTATTGTCCATTTCATTCGAATTAAGGGGTTAATAATCAAGCTCCACAATATTATTTTTTATGGCAAATTTAACCATGTCAACGGTCGTTTTCAGGTTAATTTTACGCATGATGTTGTTTTTGTGCGATTCAACGGTTCTCACGCTGATGAACAGCCTGTCAGCAATTTCCTTGTTGGTATAGCTGCGGGCAAAGAGCTTCAGTACTTCTATTTCCCGGGCCGAAAGGCTTTTTTCCCTTTCCTGCCTTGCTTCGATTTCTTTGTCGTCGTTCAGGTAATTCCGCAGAATCAGGTTGGTGATGGTTTTTGCGTAAAAATCATAGCCATTGCGCAGGGTGTAAATGGCCTCAACCATCTCGTTGCGGTTTGTGTCACTGGTCAGATGCCCCTTGGCACCTGCCTTGATCATCTTGAAGATAAAATTCTCAATCCGGTACATCGACAAAACCAACACCTTTGCCTTCGAATGCTTGTTGCATAAATGCCTGATCTGTTCAACGTTTTCAGGGTCGGGGGTGTAGAAAATGGTGATGACAACATGCACCGGCTCGTGATAGAGCAGTTGAATCAGCTCGGTGGTGGTACGACAACTGTGTACAACCTGGATGTCGTTGGCATCGGACAGGAGGCTCTGTATGCCATCGCACATGATCGGGTGCTCATCAACAAGGGCTACCTTTATTTTATCCATCCAATTGATTCGTGAAAAATGTATGCGAATTTACAAACTTTGGCGAATACCTGACAGGATAATCCATAAATTAGGCTTAAATCGCTGGCTTCTGGTTGGTTTGTCATGGGACAGAGCCTGCTTTTGGCAACTCAGAAAAGGACACGGATGCAGCTGCATTAAAAACGCCGCTTTAGCCTGGTTTTAATGTAAACTATTTGGCCCGGAACATAAACATTCACACGATCTCATTACCTTTGCGTAGCAGCAAAATGAATCCGTTATGACTTCACCAAACGATCTGGGCGGGAGATTTGAACAACTCAGGGCCGAAAACCTTGAGCGACTAAAGGAACTGGCTACCCTGAACCGGACAACACAAATTATCCGCGAAAACAAATCACCCGACGAAACTCTGAAGCACATCTCTATGATATTGCCCGATGGCTGGCAGTATCCTGAGTTTACCGGGGCCCGTATCATGTATGATGAAGTCGTTTTTCTCTCGCCCAATTTTGAACTTACACGCTGGAGGCAGGTACAGGAATTTGAAACCATCGATGGAAAAAAAGGGGTGATCGAAATCTGCTATTCCAAAGAATTTCCGACCTGCGATGAAGGACCTTTTCTAGAAGAAGAACGTGATCTGCTTCTGAACCTGGCCAGTATGATTACCGGCTACCTAAACTCACTGAAAGGAAAAAGCTATATTGGCGAAAGCAAAAGCAAGCGGCAAGACCTGTCGATGGACCAACCTGTGCAGGGTTATAGCCGGCAGTTGTTGCAGAAATTTCTGAACAAAAACAACTCTGACCGTGATATTTACCATGACCTGATGACATTTAAGGTCAAGGAAATTTTGCTGGTGTCAAATCTTTACGATGCCTATTCAATTGAACGCGAAGGACGTTTTTCGGAACATGTGCTCGGCCATTACCATCAGCTCAACCTTACCTCTGTTCCCCGCATCACCGGAGTGACTACTGTTTCGGAAACCTTTGAGGTGCTGAGGGCAAAACATTTCGACCTGATTATTTTCATGGTCAGTGTTGACAGGAAAACACCCGTCGACATCAGCAAGCGCATCAAAAAGGAGTTTCCTTACATCCCGATTTATTTCCTGCTCAACAGCAACGCCGAAATTGCATACTTTCAGAACGTGAGTAAAAACACGCTTTCTATCGACCGTATCTTTAGCTGGAACGGCGATTCGAATGTGTTTTTTTCGATGATTAAAATGGTTGAAGACCGCATCAATGTGGTTAACGATACCAAGGTGGGATTGGTCAGGGTGATTTTGCTTGTTGAAGATTCGCCCAAATATTATTCGCGTTACCTGCCCATGCTGTATAAGATTGTGATGGAGCAGACACGACGCATCATTGATGACGTAAGCACCGATGAGCTCTACAAGGTGTTGCGCATGCGTGCACGACCAAAGATATTGCTGGCCAGCACCTTCGAGGAAGCCTGCCAGATACTGAAAGACTATAAGGAATATATGCTGTGCCTGATTACCGATATGAAATTTGACCGTAACGAGGTGCAGGACGAAAACGCCGGGGTGGAACTGGTGCGGTTTGCCAAGGGCATGATCAGCGAATTGCCAACAATTATACAATCGTCTGATCCGGAAAATGCAGAAATTGCCTATCGGTACAAATCGACCTTCATCGATAAAAACAGTGAAACCCTTTCGCAGGATTTCCAGAGCTTTATCACACACTACCTCGGATTTGGTAATTTTATTTACCGCGACAGGTTTGGCCGTCAGATTGCCCAGGCCCGCACGCTGAAAGAGTTCGAAGCCAATTTGCGCACCATACCGGCTGAATCCTTGCTTTATCACGCACGCCGCGACCATTTTTCGCTGTGGCTCATGGCGCGGGGTGAAATCAGGGTGGCTAAGATCATCAATCCCAAAAAAGTATCTGATTATGAGAGCCCCGACGACCTCAGGGAGGAACTGATCATGATGATTCAGCAGTTCAGGAATGAACAAAATGTGGGTAAAATCATTCCATTTGATGAATCGGCTATCAACGACGAAAAGAACATCGTCAGCCTGGCTGATGGTTCGCTTGGTGGAAAGGGCAGGGGCCTTGCTTTCATCAACACCTTGATTCATAACTACGATTTTTCGCAGCATGTGCCCGATATTAACATCCGGACACCAAAAACCTCGCTTGTGGGCACTGAGGAATTTCAGTTGTTTCTCGAGCGGAATAACCTGCACGAACTGGCAGTGAAGGAAACGGATTACGAAACCATAAAACGTGCTTTTGTCCAGGGAAAACTAACGCCCACCCTTGTAAAGCGACTGAAGGCTCTGCTGGCACAGATAACAAAACCGTTGGCCATCAGGTCGTCCGGCTTGTTTGAAGACAGCCTCTCACAGCCTTTTGCAGGTATTTTTGAAACCTACATCCTGCCAAACTCCCACCCAGATATTGAGGTCAGGCTACAGCAACTCACCGATGCGATTAAGCTTGTTTTTGCCTCGGTATATTCCGATGTTGCACGCGGTTACGTTCATGCCATCCACTATAAAATTGAGGAAGAACGCATGGCCGTTGTGATACAGGAACTTGTTGGCCGTCAATATGACAAATATTATTACCCTCATATGAGCGGGGTGGCGCAATCCTACAACTATTATCCTTTCGCCCATATGAAGCCTGAGGAGGGCTTTGCAATTTCGGCTCTCGGCCTGGGTAAGTATGTTGTTGAAGGACATAAAGCCTACCGTTATTCACCCAAATATCCCGGCCTCGACATCAACTCGCCCAAAGATCAGTATAAGAACTCTCAGGTGACTTTTCTGGCAGTAGACCTCGAGCGGACTGAGCCAAACCTGCTCGAAGGCGATATGGCGGGTTTGTCAGAACTCGACATCAGCGTTGCCGAGAAACACGGCACACTCAGGCATTGTGCCTCGGTGTATAATCCCGACAACAATACAATTTACCCCGGCATCAGCAAGCAAGGTCCCCGTATCATCAACTTTGCCAATGTGCTCAAGTATAACTACACCCCCTTGGCGCAAACCCTTGAAGTGGTGCTTGATGTGGTGAAAGAGGCACTTGGGACAGCCATTGAAATTGAGTTTGCGCTCGACCTCGAACGCGATGAACACGGCCGCTGTTCATTTTACCTGTTACAGATTAAGCCCTTGATCGGGAGTTCGGAAGACTATGTGGTTGACATGGATAAGATTAAGCCCGATGATATCCTGCTTTTCTCTGAAAAGGGCATGGGAAATGGCCTTATCAGCACCATTGCCGATGTGATTTACATCGACAAGGACAAATTCGACAAACGGTTTACCGAAGATATGGCCCGCGAAATCAGTCAGCTTAACGACGAAATGGTCCAGGCAAACAGACCATACCTGCTGATTGGGCCCGGAAGGTGGGGCACACGTGACAAGTGGATTGGGGTACCCGTAAACTGGCCTCAGATTTCAAATGCCAAGGTGATTGTTGAAACCAGCCTCGAAGATTTTCCGCTTGACGCCTCATCCGGGTCGCACTTTTTCCATAATGTAACCTCTATGAATGTGGGTTATTTCACAGTGCAGCCTGAGTTGTCGAAGAGTTTTGTGAACTGGGAACTTCTCTCCTCCCAGGAACTGATCAATGAGACCAACTGGTACAAGCATGTTCGCTTCAAAGAGCCCCTGATGGTCAGGATGGACGGAAAGAAGCGGATCTCTGTGATTACACTTAACGATAAGGGAGAATCTCAGTATTAATGCCTTTTGCTGCAGTGAGGCCATGAAAAAAGGGCTTATTAGGGCCCTTTTCTGGTGTGCTTGTCTCCATTCGCATTGAAGTCAATCGGCGCTTAGTTGAATTTACCGATTTCTTCGGTGTAGCTGGCCGTACAGTCATTAAACACTGCCATGGCTGCTTTCCACGAATCCTTGCCGTAAATTTTTTCATAATCGGCTACAAAGGTGTCATCCTGATCGAATGTTGCCCAGTTTTTCATGTTGGATACTGCTGCAATGTCCCTGCCGCTATTTGTCGAAAACTGGTTGATGTAAACACTCCATGATTCTTTGTAGCTGTTGTCTTTAAACACCTTGGTCACCTTCATCAGCGCATTCATAAAGGCTTCGTATTTACCGGGTTTGATTTCCCAGAACCTGATATGCTGCATATTGTAATTTTCCATGCCACCTTCAGGATCGTAATTTGAACCCTCTTTCATTTTCCAATACTCAACATTACCCGCCTTTTCCACAAAAGGTTCCACTGTGGTTGCCCAATCAGCTTTATGGGCGTCATCGTCGGGCCGGCCATCAAGTGATGTGAAGGTTGTTGGCCCCATAAGCCACACAAAATCTCCTTCGTGCTCACCAACGACCACCGTTTTTATAAAGGCTTCGTAAGGTGCTGCAGTGTGGAACTTTTTGTTGTGTGCTTTCAGGTTTTCTTCGAGCACTTTGGTCATTCCCGCCTTTGGCGTCAGGTAAATGAGTTCAAACATCCGGTATTCTTTTTGAGCTATGGCAAACCCAAGGGTGCATAGGGTCAAAATCATGGTCATCATTGTTCTTTTCATCGTTGTTTTTGTTTTTTGAGTTAAAAAATAGATGCTAAAGGTAAGTTACACTGCGGCTATTTAGACAGATTATAAATAATAAAAGCAATAATGCATGTACCGCTTCCTATAAAGAGCAGAATATCAATCAAATAAAACAGAATTTAATTTTTCAAAATTCGAATGAATTGGGTTTAATTGGTCCTGATTGGAACCATAACCCACTCGTTTTCTGTTCAGAAATGCCTGCGTGATTGATGAGAGAATCTCAATTACCTATGATGCGAAAACAACCATGGCAGCAATTCAGCTTCCTGAAAAGCCGGAGTCCACACATCATGTCCAACACCGGGGTAAAGGCTGAGTTTTACCGTTCCTCCATTTGCTTTGATCGCCTTAGCCATTGCAATTGAATATTCGGATTTTACCACTGGATCATCTTGTCCGTGAAAAATCCACAAAGGGACTTTCTGTGCAAAATGCTGGGTAGTTTCCGGATTGCCACCACCACACATTGGAAAAGCTGCAGCAAAGGTGTCGGGCATGCGGTAAAGCAATTCAAAGGTTCCCATTCCTCCCATCGACAAGCCGCCGATATAGATGCGCGATTGGTCAACCCATTTCTCTGAAGCAAGTTGTGTGATCAGCTGCATGACCATATGCATTCCTTTTCCTGCTTCGCGGTCAGGGTAAAATGCAAACTGACGGCTGCTGTCAGCATCAAGGGAATCAACCATATTTGCCCAGTAATCGTCAGTGGCACATTGAGGGAAGATGACCAGTGCCGGGTATTTTGCCCTGACATCCGGACGTGAAAACAGGGATGCGCCATGCACCAGTTGTGCCTGGTTATCAATCCCGCGTTCGCCCGATCCATGTAAAAAGATGATAAGCGGATATTTTGTTTGTACATCAAAGCCATCAGGTAGCAACATCCTGTACGGCATTGTGTCGGCTTCATGCGTAAACAGCCTGGCCTGATACAGTTCATTTTGTGCCTTTGCCGGACGATGTGACATCAGAACAGCCGTAAACATGAAGACCAGTGCAAAATACCTTGATAAAGTCATTTTCCTAAGGGTGTAAATGGGATTTTTATGCACACAATTTACTGAAGGTTAAACTCAGCTGAGACCACGTCGCGCGAATTGGTACCCACATCAATCCTGAAGGCGCCTTTTTCCCAACCATAAGTCATGTCGGCACGGTAAAACGCGAGGTCGGCTGGCGTAAGCACAAACTGCACTATCTTTTCTTCACCGGCATCAATCCTGATTTTTTTGAAACCTTTGAGTGTTTTTACGGGAGGTGCCACCGAGGCTACTTTATCATGAACATATAACTGCACAACTTCCTCGCCGGCAAGTTCACCAGTGTTCTTCACTGTTACACTGATGCTGATGGTGTCATTTTCAGTGAGGATGTTTTTATCAAGCACAAGCGGGCTATATTCAAATTTGGTATAGCTTAGTCCATAGCCAAATACATACAGCGGCTCATTGGGCCCGTCGAGGTATTTCGAAGTGTATTTGTTGGCGGCTTCAAAGGGCCTGCCTGTGTTGCGCATGCTGTAATAAACCGGAACTTGTCCGAGGTTATCAGGAAATGTGACCGGTAGCTTTCCGGATGGGTTATAGTCGCCAAAGAGCACATCGGCGATGGCATTTCCTGCCTGTGTACCTGCGAACCATGTTTCCAGTATTGCCGGAATGTGACTGTCGATCCATTTGATGGTAAGTGGTCTGCCATTCATCAACACAACAACAACGGGTTTTCCGGTTTTATAAACTGCTTCAACCAGTGTCTGCTGAACGCCTGGAAGCCCAATGTCAGAACGGCTTGCGGCTTCTCCCGACATCCAGGCGGCTTCACCAACGGCAAGGATGACCACGTCGGCTGATTTGGCCACCTCAACGGCTTGTTTGATATTGTCTGTTGAGGTTCCGGTGATTTCGCATCCCTTGACATACTGTACCTGCGCTTGAGGCACAGCAGCGCGGACGCCTTCGAGCAGTGTTACTGCCTTCGACCAGTCACCGGCAGCCGACCAGCTGCCTATTAAATCCTGGCGACTATCAGCAAGCGGGCCTACAACAGCAATTCGTTTAAGGTTTTTACTGAGCGGAAGCAATTGATTTTCGTTTTTCAGCAGCACAAACGATTTGCGGGCCATGTCCCTGGCAGCTTCCTGGTGCCCGGGTGTCATCAGCAGGGTTTTTTCCCTTTCAGTTGAGCAGTATTTGTAAGGATCTTCGAAAAGACCAAGCTGGAACTTAACCTTCAGTATTCTTCGCACTGCAATGTTGATCAATTCTTCACTGACCAATTGTTTGTCGACCAGATTGGATAATGTTGCGGGGTAGATGCCTGCCTGCATATCCATATCAATGCCGGCTTCCAAAGAAATCGCAGCAGCTTCGGCCTGATCGGCAGCAACACCATGGTTGATCAGCTCTCCGATCGAATTATAGTCGGTAACCACAAATCCATCAAAGCCCCATTCACCACGAAGCACATCAGAAAGTAAAAACTTGTTAGCTGTGGCCGGGATACCGTCGAGGTCGTTAAAGGACGACATCACTGTCAACGCACCTTCGTCAATGGCGGCCTTGTATGGCGGCAAATACACTTCACGCAGCAGCCGCTGCGACATATCGGTAGTGTGATAATCCCTTCCTGCCTGTGCAGCGCCATATGCGGCATAGTGTTTAACACAGGCCACAACGGTGTTGACCTCGCCCAGGCTGTTTCCCTGAAAGCCCCTAACCCTGGCCCTGGCTATTTCGGAACCCAGATACGGATCTTCCCCTGATCCTTCAACAATGCGGCCCCAGCGCGGATCGCGGGCAATGTCGCACATAGGAGCGAAGGTCCAGTGCAAGCCTTCGGCACTGGCTTCAATAGCAGCAATGCGGGCCGCATGTTCAATGGATTTCATGTCCCAGCTCGAAGCTTCAGCCAGCGGAACAGGGAAAATGGTGCGGTGCCCGTGGATGACATCATAGCCAAACAACAATGGGATACGTAAGCGCGTATTTTTAATGGCCAGGTCCTGCAGTTTGCGCGTATAATCAGCACCATAAGCGTTGAAAATAGAACCCACCCTGCCATATTTGATGTCTTCTTCATATTCTTTACGCACAAATGCACCTGTCTGATCCATGTCGCTCGTATAGAGGGTCATCTGACCAATTTTCTCGTCAAGGGTCATCAGCGATAGAACTGAATCAACCTGTCGGTCGAGGTTGTTGACAACCATGGGCACCGGCCCGGTGCATGAAAAAATAAGGGTGCTGAGTGGCAGTAGCAGGGCTGCCAGAAATCTGTTGTGGAAGATAAAGGATCTCATTGTGCGTAAAATATATAGTTAACGATTTGATATGTTTATATTTGCATTATTTTTTACCCATGCTAAAGCCCAGTTTTTCCATGGCCGCCTGCGTTTCAGGCGCCGACATAAACAGGTTCCAGCAAAGCTGTGTACGGTAATTTTCGATCATTATGATGATTGGACCCTGGTCGATGGCCAGGTAAGAATCAGCCCACCAGTCTTTTTTCGGGTTGAATGCGTCATAAAAGCCATATTCGCCCCATATCCTGTCGCCCAGTTTATAATAAAAGAAACGCATGGCATTCATTGAGTGCTCTGGTGTGTAGGGCATTGACGAAAGGGCTGCTGTTGGACTGATTGTGCCATTATCGGCACCTCCTACAGGTTCATGAACGGCATAGCCATCAGGGTCGTCACTGGCAGTGAGTCCCCACATTGCCGCACTATAGCCGATGTTATTGTAAGGGTTTACCACACTGTGTTTCCAGTTAATCAGGCTGTGACTGGTGTTTTGCTCCCAGTAATTGGCATACTGATCGGTGAGGTTGGTTGGGTTAAGTCCCAGAAAGGAATAATGTGCAAAAAACAGCGGACCGCCATAGTCAAATCCAAGGGGGAGGGTGTAGCCGTAAAAGCTTTTACCATTGATGAAATAGGACGACCCGGCCCAACCACTGTGGTAAACAGCTGCATCAACAGGAAAAGTGGTGGATGTGGCTGCCATAAAATAAGTGATGAGCGCCTCATTATAACCCTTAACCGGCATATTCATGGTCCAGCCTGCTGAAGGCGACCAGTGCCAGTAAAGCACATTTTGTCCTCCACGTGTAAACCAGCTCCATTCAATGTCGTTAAGCATCAGGTTGATTTTGTCAATTAATTGGATTTCTGCCGATACTGATGGATTGAGGTATTGCCGCAAAGTCACGAGCCCTGCTGCAAGATACGAGGTTTCAACAAGGTCGGCGCCATTGTCATTTTGACTGAAGGGAATCACTTTACCGGTTGAGCCGTTCAGCCAGTGGGGCCAGGCACCATGAAATCTCTCGGCCAGGGCCAGAAAATTGACGATTTTTGTAAACCGTTCAACACCCTGATCGCGGGTAATGAAGCCGCGCTCGATGCCGATGATGAGGGCCATCAATCCAAATCCGCTGCCACCCGAAGTGACTACGTCGCCACCACCTTTTCGGTCACGGATAAGCCCGCTTACCGGATGTGCATGGTCCCAGAAAAAGCCAAAGGTTTGATGTTGAACGAGGTCGAGCAATTGTTCATCGCTGATCAATGGAAATTTGTCAGTTGAATCGAGTCCGGTATAAAAATCCTGCCGGAAGCCGGCAAAATTGAAGCCGTTTGCAGCAGTCAACTGATTCGAAATTATCAATGTATGTTTCCGGTAGTAAGCGAGTGGTGCTGCGCTGCTAACGGTTATCTTTTTTTTATCTGCAGAGGTGGTGATGTTCAGGTTGTTGCCTGGAATCATTGTAAAATAGGCGCTTAGGTCATTGTCAGTCAAGGCCTCGGAAAAAGTGATGTCGAACTGAACATGATCGTAAGTTACATCACGTGGTGCCGTTTGCCCGCTCAAAACTGTGCCATTCAAGGTGATGTTGTTCATCAGCAGGCTGCCTTTTTCGGTTATGAACCTGAATTGCGCCCCGGGAAAGGTTTCACCGGATTTCCCCAGTGTTCCTTCCGTAACGATAAGTTTGTATGCTGTTTCCCAGGTTAATGGCTGGGATGGGGTGATTTGGATTAGCAGGTTATTTTCGTCAACAGTCTTTTCGGCGATAATTTCCTGTTGTGTTGATTCGTCAATGATTGCAACTGCTGCTTTCATTTTCGATGCGTCGAAGGCAGAAGCCCATTTCAGGCTAAATGCGGCCTGCACGCTAATTGAAGGCGCTTGCCCGTTAATACTCAGGCTTGTTGTTCCTGCCTTCGCATAAACAAGCTGGATGATATCAGTAGGGTTATTGCCCTTGTCTTTCTTGCAGGCTAGGGTAAACAGCATCGAAAAAATCATCAGCGCGACGACAAGCGGAATTCGTTTCATTGGAATTGGAGTTAAAAAAGGGGGGAAGGAGTGCTCCTTTCCCCCTTTCAAATCACTAACTTAACAAAAAACTATTTTTCTGAATCGTACATCAGTTGAATTTCAGTAGAAGTCAGCACTTTATGGAAAATCCTGATATCATCGAGCTGACCTTTGAAGTGGTTTGCACCGGGCATATCATAGCCTCCCCATGGTTCGGTATCCCAAAGGGTACCTGCACGTGACTGAATGAAACCAAAGGCGAGTTCGTTGACTACATCAGGCTCAATGCCGGCATATTTCATACCGGTAACTGTCCTTTTTGCATCGCCATCAGGCCATAGGTTGAAATCGAAGCTTTTCATTTTTTCGCCATTGTAGTACAAAGTGCCTTTTTTGGCGGTGCCATTGTAGGTGTAGGTTACATGCAACCAGGTGTCTTTCAGCAGTGCGGTCATTTCTTCGGCTGTCAGGCTCTTTGCGAAATCCCATCCTTGCCAACCACCGTTGGTGTTGTCGGTAGCGAGGGCTGGGAACCACATATCTTCAGCACCTGATGTGCCATCTTCGTAGCCATACTGGATGGCAAATTTAGCACCATCATAGGCGCCGAAGATTTCGAACTGGAATCCGTAATATGCACCTAATCCCATTACAAAATGGCCGTGGTCGATGCCTGTTGAGTTTGTTTTAACCCAGAACGACAGCGTAAAGTCGGGGGTGTTCATCAGCTGATCGCCGTCAGGAATTTCGATGATACTTGTGGTGCCGTTGAATGTGGCGGCCTTGCCGGCATTGGCATTCCTCGAAGCGGTGTAAGTGATGGCCACAATGCCATTAGCAGCTGGACTGAAATCGCCTACCACATCATTGCTGTTGTCCTCAAAAGGCCAGTAAGCAATGGCGCCTGCAGGAACAAATGTGCCGATGGTGGTAAATGTGCGCGACAATTCGGTGAGGAATTTGCCTTCTGTCGATTTCAAACCACCTTTCATGATGAGTTTGTAGAGGGCACCATTTCCGAGTGAAGCAGCTGGTGTGATGGTAAGGGTGTTTTTACTTACAACAAAGGTCAGTTCAATATTGGCATTGTCATAATCCTGTGTAAGTGTGATGTTATCGGCTGTGGCTGTCAATGGATCAATATCGGTGCTGAAAGTAGCAACAATTACCGGTTCAATAGGCACTGTTGTTGGCGAGGTGGCTCCATTGAGGTCGATGTCTCCTGCAACAAGTGTCTTCAAGGTGAGGTCTTTGGGATCATCTTTTTTACAACCGTTCAGCGCGATTGATCCGACCGCCAAAGCGGTCATTAAACTAAACAATACAAACTTTTTTTTCATGACTTTAATTTTAGATTAAACATTAATTAAAACTACCAATTTGGATTTTGGGTTAAAGATCCTTGTGATATATCAATTTCATTCTGAGGAATGGGCAACAAATCATGCTTACCGCTCACGAATCCCAAGGGGCCCAGCACTTCAGCGGCCTTTCCTGTGCGCAACAGATCCCAGAAACGATGTCCTTCGAGGGCAAGTTCATGCCTGCGTTCTTCGAGGATTATGTTGCGCAGCTCATCCTTCGATGTGGTTGTGATTTCAGGTAAAATCTGGGTATTGCCTTCACGTGCACGTTCGCGAACCCTATTCAGGTAAACGAGTGCTTCGGATGGTTTATTGTTTTCGTTCAGGGCTTCGGCAGCCATGAGCAAAACGTCGGCAAACCTGATCAACCTGCGGTTGTGGCCAAACTGTGTGTTTGTTGAGGTGCCCGGAATCCACACCTTCTGGTTATAGCATTCCACTTCGATGATATTGCCGTCTTCGTCTTCCGTAATGTCTGGTGTGGTGCCATCACCCAAAATTTCGATGCCATCAATTACTTCGCCGAGGTCGATGATGGTGGCGTCAAGCCTTGGATCTCCATCTTCGAATGAGTACCTGAGATCCTGTGTAGGCCTGTTAAATCCCCAGCCCCTGTTCGGTGTTCCCCTCACGCCCTGTGTATTGGCATACTGGTTGCCGACATCACCTTCAGTTTCCATGGCGCCGATTTCGAAGACTGACTCAATGCCGTGTTCGCCCAGTTTTGAGTTGGCATCTTTAAAAAAGGGTTCCAGGCCATAGAACTCTGTTGAGTTGACGACTGAAAGCGCATATTGTTCAGCCTGCATGAAGTCTTTTTCGAACAAATACATTTTTGCGAGTAAGGCATTCGCTGCACCCTTAGATGCCCTGCCTAAATCTTCGCTGTTGTAGGCGCTTTTCTCAGGAAGATGGCCACCTGCAAACTGCAAATCCGACTCGATGAGAGCGTAAATCTCAGCTGCTGTGGACCTTTCCAGCTTTAGTGGTGGCGTCGTTGTGGTTACTTTTGGAACCCCACCCCAGGCACGCACCAGGTCAAAATAAAACAAACCCCTCAGAAACCTGGCCTCACCAATATACCTGTTGCGCAGGTTGGTGTCCATGGTGATGAGCGGTACTTTTTCGATGACCACGTTGGCCCTTTTGATGCCTTCGTAAAGTGTTGCCCACCAGCGGTCAAGACCATCCTGTGTGGTAGTAAAGGTAAAGTTGTCGTAGGGCTCAAGATTGCTCAACTGGTCGTTAGGATTGCTTCCTTTGCGGGTATCGTCCGACATGATATCCAATATAGGATATCCGCCTGAGTGATAATGCCATGAACGCAGACTTGCATAAATGCCATTTGTTGCAAGCAGCGCATCAGCAGGTGTGGTAGGAAACGCTTCCTGGGTGAGCTGTCCCTGTGGTTTCACATCAAGGAAGTCTTTACAGCCCGAAAATAACATCAGGGCGGCTAAAAGGGTGCTATAGTGAATCTTTTTCATGGATGCCTGGTTTAAAATGTTACATTAAGTCCAATTGAATAAACGGCTGCGATGGGATAAATTCCATTATCAATGCCATTTGCAAGCACGCTGTAGCTGCCAATTTCGGGGGTGTAACCGGTGAATTTTGTCAGCGTCAGGATATTCGATCCTTTGATAAACACCCTGGCAGACTGCATCAACATTTTCGATGTGATGGTTTTTGGCAGTGAATAACCAATGATCACATTGCGCAAACGTACGAATGAACCATCCTGAACAAACCTGCTGGAAGGCGTGTAGTTGTATCCGCCAAACGAAGGTTTGGGCTCTGATGTGCTGGTTCCGGCTCCTGTCCATCTGTCCCACACATTGTGTTCGAAATTGTAGGGATCAGGCCGGACAGCATCTTTGCCATTGAAGATTTTATTGCCTGACTGCCCTTGTAAGTCGAGGGTAAGGTCAAAGGCTTTGTACTGTAAATCAATGTTTAACCCAAAAGTGAATTTGGGTATCGGCGATCCCAGATAGGTTCTGTCGAAACCATTGATTTTGCCGTCTTTATTCACGTCCAAGAACCGGAGGTCGCCAACCTCGGCCAGTGAAGCGTGAGGATAGGCATCCAGTTCGGCCTGTGTCTGGAAAATGCCATCGGTCTGATACCCGTAGAATGCACCAATTGGCAGGCCAACACGGCTGAGGGTCACCGGAATGCCATTGCCAAGGTAACCGTCGATCAGGACTGAATCGATGCCGCTGTTGCCGCCGATGCTTTGCACCTCATTGTATATCGTTGTGCCGATCAAGCCGATATGATAACTGAATTCACGGATTTTCTCGCGCCAGCCCAGGTTCACTTCAAGTCCACGGTTCATCACCGATGCTGCATTATAGCGCACTTTCTGGCCTTGCCCGTTGCCCAGGTGTCCGGGAGTGGAGAGCTCAACAAGGATGTCGTCGGTGACCTTGTAATAGTAGTCTGCTTCGAGGGTGAGTTTGTCTTGTAATATCCCGGCTTCGATGCCAATATCGGTTTGGGTTGTTGTTTCCCATTTGAGGTCAGGATTGCCCGATTTGCCATAGGATGCACCCGGATAGGCAGCATCAGGATTGGAAAAGATGGCCATGAGGTTTGAGTTCACACGAGCAAACCGATCAAAATAGGTAATCTTTTCGTTTCCAATTTTACCCCAGCTTGCCCTGATTTTCAGGGTGGATATGAGGTCAATATCGCGGATAAATGATTCGTTTCCGGCATTCCAGCCAATGGCAAAAGAAGGAAAGTTGCCATACCTGTTTTGTTCACTGAATTTTGATGAGCCATCACGCCTGAATGTTGCCGTTAAGATGTACCTGTCATTATAGGTGTAGTTTGCCCTGAAAAGGTAAGAGATCATATTGTAGAACTGATTCGCATCAACATTGTTGTATATGCCCCCGAGCATATTGATGTTGTTTGCTTCATCAAGGATATAGGGTGGTTCAAGATACCAGAAATCGCTTTCGTTACGGATGATGTTTTGTCCGGCCAGGCCGATGGCTTCCGACCTGGTTTTCTGCATGGTATAACCACCAACTGCTGAGATCCGGTGCTTGTCGAAACGCTGCTCATAGGTCAGGGTGTTTTCCCAAAGCCATGAATAGTTATCGGATGACGACTTCGACAAATCGCTGAATTCGTTGAATTGCTGCGAGGCAGTACCATCAGGATTGTAGATGGTATAGGCGGGAGTAAAGTTTTCAGCTTTGTTCAGCCCGGCATCGAGCCCGTAACTCGACTTAAAGGTGAAGTGTTTTGATAGCTTTATTTCGGTGAACAGGTTGCCCACACCTCGGATTCCCCGGTTAAAGCTGTTCGAATAGGCGAGGTCGGCCAGCGGGTTGCCCACATTATACACCACCCCAAAACTTCCGTCAGCATAGTATGGATTAAGCAATGGCTGTGCCCTGTATACCGAGTAAGTCACATTTGGCGCATTGCGCTGTTCGTAGGGCGATAAGGTAAGGTTACTCCCGAATTTTACATAATCGTTTACATAATAGGTGTTGTTAAACTTGACCGAAATGCGCTGGTAATTCGATTTTGGTACTATACCATCCTGCCTGAACAAACCAATGCCAAAATAATATTCCATGTTTTTTGAAGCACCTGTGACGGAAAGCTGGTGGTTTTGCACAGGAGCTGTCCTGAAAACCTGGTCCTGCCAGTCGGTATTTGGCACTGCATCGACATTGTTGTATGAACCGGGTTTAATTTCATTTGAAATGATAGCAAACTCGCGTCCTGAAAGCAAATCAATTTTTTTTGCAAGCCGTTGCATCCCGTATTCGCTCGAGAAGCTGACCACTGTTTTCTCCTGACCAATTTTCCCCCTGTTGGTTTGAATCATCACAACGCCATTGGCGCCCCTTGAACCATAAATAGCTGTAGCTGAAGCATCTTTCAACACTTCCATGGAGGCAATGTCATTTGTCGATAAAAATGAAATATCATTTAAAATGACACCATCAACCACATAAATCGGTTCCGAATCGTTCAGGGTGCCAACACCCCTGATTCTTACTGAAAGTCCGGCGCCAGGTGCCCCTGAAGTGGTGGTCACATGAACCCCCGCTGCTTTTCCCTGCAGCGACTGCATGGGGTTTGAAGCGGTGGTTTTCAGCAGGTCTTCTGATTTCAGCGAACTGACAGATCCGGTAAGGTCACTTTTTCGCACTGTGCCATACCCGATTACAACAACCTCATTCAGGAGGGTGCTTTTTTCTTTCATCAGGATTGTCAGAAAAGAAGCATTTCCGATCTCAACTTCCTGGTCTTCGTATCCTGTAAATGAGAACCTCAGCGTTTTGTCCGTGGCGCTCACTTCTAATGTGAAATTGCCATCAAGGTCAGTGACTGCTCCACGGGTTGTTCCCTTGATGATGATGTTTACCCCGGGCAGGGTTTCCTTGTTTTCAGCTGCCGACACATTGCCCTTAATCAACCTTTGGGCAAAACCACCGGATGCCAGCAGCACAAGGCTACAGACAATAACCAGCTTCAGGATGTTGTGATTGGGTATACGTTTGTGCATAGGATGAACATATTGGTGATTGATATTAACCTTTCGTTTGATTCGTTTGTTCTTTGTTGACCGCATCGAGCCAACCGCCTGTAAAACCTGCTCTTAGCAAGCCGTTGATGATGTATTTGTTATTCCTGAGTTGCTTCCAGATTAGTCCGGTTTCATAGTTTTCGAGTTGAATCAGTATGGCTCCCTGATCTATACCGAGGTAATCCGCTGCAAACCAGCCCTTCTCGCCAATGGAGACATTGAAAGCGTCCTTAAAACCATATTGCTGATAGAGCTTGTCGCCATATTTGTCCCTCATGGCGGTTAAAGCAGGGATACAGTATTCGGGCGCAAAAGGAATTGAACCTCCGGCTGCTGTCGGTGCGATGGTGCCGTCGTCCTCGATATAGTTATGGGCAGCACCCCGTGCATTGTACTCTTTAAAATTCCATTCAATGCCATTATGATTGATGGTTTTGAAAGCAGGTCCATCACAGGCAGTAAGTCCCCAGATGTTTTCGTTGTAACCATTGAAATGCAATGGGTTGTCGATGCAATATGCCCTGTTGCTCAGGGTGGCTCTGCGCGAGTTTTCGAAATAATCGAAGCCTTTGGCCTGCATATATGGATCGACAATGCCCTTAAAATCGATAAACATCTGCGAATACTGATGGCCAAACAATGGGCCGAAATTTACATGGCTAAAACCATAGAAATCGGCCCAGTCATAGGTCTTGCACCAATTTTCCCAGGCATTATCCGGTATCGGATGGGTTGGCGATCCAAGTCCCAAAACCACAAGCAGCATGGCTTCGTTGTAACCTGTCCAGCTTGACGAAAGAAATCCTGATTCGGGTTTCCATCCCATCGACATGGTTTGCTGATTGTTCATTGCCCAATCCCATTCCACCCTCAGGTATAACGAATCAGCCAGTTGCCGGATCTGTTGTTCGGTTTCATTTTCCCCGTCAAAATAAGACTGGCAGCATAGGATTCCGCCAAACAACAAACCGGTGTCGATGGTCGACAACTCAACATCCTTAAACCTGTCGCCACGCTGATAATTCAAAAAGTGATAATACAGTCCACGATAACCCGTTGCGCCGCTGGTGTCACCTGCCTGTTTCGAAGCCCATAGCCACTGTAAGGCATTCAACACCCTTGTGGCTCCCTGACTCCGGCTGATGTATTTGTTTTCAATACCAATAATATAGGAAGGAAGGGCAAAACCGGTGGCAGCAATGCTGGTGAAGTTTTGTGTTGGGTAACGGTCGTCATTTTGCCAGGTGTTGGTGTCGACAATTTCCCAGAAAAAATTAAAAGTCCTGAATTTTAAATCGTTCAGAAACGGCTGGAAGGGAGTTTTGTCAAATGGCTTATCCTGAACAGGAACATGTGACTGGCAAGAAACCACTGATAACAGCAGGCAAATTGAACAAATTAGCAGATGATGACTGACGGTGGATGGTTGCACTTGCATTTTCATAATTCCTGTTGTGTTGGTCGAAATCGGTTGCACCAGCGTTATACTGAAACACTGAATAAAATTACAACACCAGAGAGGCTGAATCCAATTTTATACATCATAATAAATACTTCAGCAATTATTTTGATGACTGGCCACCTCATCATTGCTACGTTCACTTAAAAATCCAGGCTGATAAATGAATGAATGTAAATTGATTAAGTAAAACATGTTTGTTGAACATTCAAACAGCATAATGCTTTTGTAATGCGAATATGCTGCAATGTGAAAATGATTTTCAGGGCAGTTTGATGGGTTGACACCGGATAAGCAGTGCAATTGAAGGTGAAAAATGTTAAAACCCCACGATAAAATCGTTCAGGCTTTGTTCGCTTGGAAGGTTTAGTTTTTTGCGGAGGCGGTAGCGTTTTTCCTCAACTCCGCGAATGGTGATATTCATTAAAGGGGCGATTTCTTTGGAGGCCAGGTTTAGTTTAAGGTAGGCACAGAGCCGTAATTCACTTGCCGTGAGGTCAGGGAATTCAGCTTTTAGCCGTTTAAAGAAATTTTCATGGGCCTGATCAAACAAATGATCGAACATTTCCCACTCATGTTCACTGGTAATGCCATGGTCAATGAGTTTACTCAGGCTGTCGTAAAAACGCGCCGGCAACCTGTAACCCAATTCTTCCTTTTGGCTATCGAGCTCCGTTTTAATGTTGATCAGCAGCTCGTTCTTTCTGAGTATGGCCATGGTGTTTTTGGCGAGTTCCAGGTTTTTTTGGGCTATTTCCGACTGCAGTTTTTCGTTCGATAACTTAATAATTTCGCCTTCTGCCTGTTCTTTTAAGTGGTTTATCCGCTCGTTTTCCTGCTTAAGCAGTTTTTCGCTGAGGCGCCATCTGCGGCGCTTATAGTTAATATTCAACAAGATAAGTAATGAAACCAATAAAATAAATTCAATCATGATCGCATAAACGCTCAGGTACCAGGGCATGCGGATCCTGAAGTCGACCTGGCTGGCTTTGGTTGTCATGCCTTTTACAGTGAGCGCCCGAACAAGAAAACTGTAATTGCCTGGTGGCAAGCGGTTATAGGACGTTTCTGTCTTCGACGACCAATTGTTCCAGTTTTGGTCAATGCCTTTCAGCATGAACTGGAAATATTTTTTGCGGCCTACGGGCTCTTCTGTTGAGAATGAAACATTAAAGTTGTTGTTTTGATGACTGAAACTTTTGCTTTCGGGGGTCACAGACTGATGCTTTTCGGGATTGTTCCACACATAGGCACGTGTGATCGAAGGGGCTTTATTGACTTCAGGGATGCGGTGCAGCCTGTAAAGGTTCAGAACCGCAAAACCTTCATCGAGGCATATCAGTTGCAGGCTATCATTGAGTGCTGTGATGTTCTCATAATTCTCAACGAGATTCAGGTCATACATTTCAGGTATCAGCCTGTAAAGCAATTTGGCTGTACCAAACCGGATTTCGAACATCCCAAGTTCGTTGTCTTTCACAAGCCAATATTTGTCGGGAGTAACCTGAATGATAGAGGTAGCCGAGGCAAAGCCTTCAAGTTGTTGTTCAAGTTCTTGATATTCAACAAATGTGTTGTTGATGGCATCCCACTGAAACAGTTGTTTCCCGCTGGGAACGATCAGGCGGTTATCTACTTTATATACCTTGTTTGTGGCAAAATCAAGCCCCTGTTCTGGTCCAAGTTTGATGACCTTCAGCAGGGAATCGAAATCAGGTGAGGGCTGAGCCAGGTATAGACCGGAAATGGAATGGCCCAGCAACAGGTTTCCCAGAAAATCGGACTCGAGAAAACGCGCAGGTGCCATGAATCCTCCCATTTCGTGATCCTTAACCCAAATCTGATTATCTTTTCTAAACAGAGCAAGCGCACTGTAGGTACTCTGAATCATGTGTTCTCCATCGTTTGCAGCAATTTTTTTGAGGTTGTAACCTCCGGAAACATCGCACACCTTTTTGAGCATATGTTGATCAATAATGAAAGTGCCATTGTTGAGTCCACAATATAGCTGTCCGTCAATTTCCTGAATGAACCAAACCTGTCCCTGTGATTCAGGCAAAAGCTTTTTATCGGTAAACCCGCCCTTTTCGTTGAATTGGTAATAAAAGATGCCCTGGTTGGTGCCAATATACAATTCATTCCTGAAGAGGCTCGCCGTGTAAACAGTGCCATGACTCATGGCATTGTCACGGTAAATTTCAACAGGTGAATCGAACCAAAGGTACCCAAATCCCTTGTCCATGCCGATCCATAAGTTGCCATCCATATCTGCTTTCAGAGCCAGTATGGTGTTGTTCTGCAGGCCATTACCCGTGTGAATATGCTGAACAAGCGTTCCGTTTTGATCGATGAGGTAAACGCCATTGAGCAAGGTGCCAAATGCGTAGGCATTGGAAATCTGCTCACCATGATTGATTTTCATTGTTTTAAACACATCATTCAGCGTATTGTTCCAGGCTTCAAAATGACCGTTGCTGTATAAATAAAGTCCCTTCGAACTGGTTCCGATCAGGAATTTATCCTGGCCAAAGGGTAGTATCGCCTTAATTTCGGTGTCACTGAAAATGTCGCTGCCATCAAGGTGCACAAGCACATCGCCGATGATTTCA
Source organism: Bacteroidota bacterium (assembly GCA_018816765.1). Classification (GTDB taxonomy): domain Bacteria; phylum Bacteroidota; class Bacteroidia; order Bacteroidales; family F082; genus UBA6192. The sequence goes on along the minus strand of JAHIUX010000009.1, from coordinate 114,850 downwards.
AACAATGCCCCATTGATTTGCTGAATAAACAGGCGTTGACTGGCCTCCAGCAAAAACAAAACCGGCCCTGGCACTTTCAGCCTGGTAATGGTGTCGTTACGGTAACAGAAAATACTGCCAAAACTTTGAAAATAAACGGCTTTGTCATGGTTTACAATTTTCCAGATTTCGTCATTTTTGAGCTGGCTTGCAACAGTAGCTGTGACCAATGACTGGTATTCCAAGGTTTGTTGCCCGTTTGGTTTCCAATAACCAAATTCCTCAAACGATCCCGTATATACCTTATCGCCAATACAGGCAACCGAACGAATGATTGTTTTGGAAGCAAGCTGATGGAGCCTGATGCCAGCCCCATCCATCGAAAGAAGGCCTGCATTGTTCGCCACGAAAACCTGCCCGGCACCATTTATGCTGATGTCCCAATTCTGATTGCCGCCCTGATAATCGTCTTTAGTGAAGTTAACTACCTTAAAATAGTTTTGGGCATTGAGCGACAAATGAATAGCTGGCAACACCATCGACAGTGTTAAAAAGAAAAGAAGGGATCTACACATTACCAGCTCACGCATACCTGAAAAGGCACTTAGCAAAAATGACGAACAATAACCACGATTGAAGGGTAAAATTAGGAATAATCCTTGAATTGAATGAAAGGAATGATCGCTTAATGGAAGCTCAATACGCTAGCACGAGGTTAATTTGGATGTGAGGCAATTTTTTAATGAATTTTAACGCTACACATAAAAGTTTCGCATTATTTTCGCTGGCCGAAAAATCAGCGCATGTATTATAAACTGTTTTTCTTGCTGGCAATGCTTTTGCCGTTTGTGGCCTATGCCCAATCGGTTGATTCCATTGCTGATCAGATTCCGTTTTCAAATGGTTCGATGCTTCAGGCATTGGTAGACAGTGCCTCATCTTGCCAAGATACGGTGCAGGTTGTCATGATGCCGGCTGTATTTCCTGTTGACAGCCTGATTGCATTTTCGAAAAAATTTGTGGGTACACCTTATCGTTACGGGGGCCGGACCGAAAAAGGATTCGACTGCTCGGGATTCATGTATTATATTTTCAGGCAATATGGCATGGAGTTGCCCTCTTCGAGCCGCAACCAGGTCAATTTGGGAGCCCCGGTTGCCATCGACTCAGTCCGTAAAGGGGATTTGTTGTTTTTTAAGGGACGCAACATCAAAAGCAGTTCAATTGGCCATGTAGCCTTGGTCATTGAAGTGTCGGAAAGCAAAAAAGATGTGCAAATCATTCACAGCACAAGGCACGGACTGAAAATCGACTGGCTGACGGAAGAACCTTATTTCCGGAAGCGTTTTGTAGCTTCACGCCGGGTATTCTGATTGTACCTTCCTCCAGTGTTTGCCATGTCCGGTTAATGGACATCATTGCGCATTTCTAGCAGTTTTCTTGCGTGTTTTACGTAGGCATCAAAAGCTGTTGTTTTCGGTATTTATTCAGCCTTAAAACAGAAAGCCATAATCTGTTTAATCATTACCCATACACTATCAGTCAATTAGATTTAATAATTATTTAGACTGAATTTAAATTGTTGCAGATCAGCAATTAACCCCCTTTATCAGGAACAGAATATCTAATTTAGTCACCAATAGCAACCTATTGTTGACAAAAACAGAATCCTATGCGTATCACACGAATAATATCGGAAAAGCCTGTAAAAGAGCAGGATAAAGTGGACTTGAGTTCACTTGACAGCTTGTTTGCATCATTCCGGGGAAAACACGGCAGCCTCATCCCACTGCTGCAGGGCACACAGCATGCTTTTGGCTATATACCAAGAGAAGCCTTTAGCCGGATTTCGCAGGAAACAGGAATTGAGATCGCTGATATTTACGGCGTTGCCACATTTTATGCACAGTTCAGGTTAAGCCCGGTTGGGAAAAACATCATCAAGGTTTGTCATGGTACTGCCTGTCATGTGCAAAATGCCAATGCCATCACCGATGCATTGAAAGAAGAGTTGAATGTACTCGACGGAGAAACCACCCCCGATGGAATGTTTACACTTGAGTCGGTGGCTTGTCTGGGTTGCTGTTCTCTGGCACCGGTAATGATGATTGGTGATGATACTTACGGCAAGTTAACCGGTAAGTCAGCGGTAAAGACTCTGCGGGAAATGAAAAACAATCCTTGTCCTAAGAAGGAGGCAACGGTATGAAAAACAATAAAACAGCGAAGGTAATTGTTGGTCTCGGAAGCTGCGGAATCGCTGCAGGTGCCACAAAAACATACAATAAGCTGAAGGAATTGCAGCTTCAGGGCGAGGTCACCTTCGACCTGGCCAGGACCAGCTGTATCGGAATGTGCTATAAAGAACCGCTCGTTGAAGTGCAGGATGCAAAAGGAAGCGTGATATATGGCGATATGACGGATGATAAGGTATCCGCTGTCATCTTAAAACACCTGAAAGAGGGGGTTGTTGACGAAACAATGGCTGTTCAGTCAGACCAGTTTGAGGGCAGCGAGCACCGCTTTTTCGATGGACAGGTAAAAATTGCCCTGCGCAATTGCGGCTATATGGACCCTGAATCGCTTGAAGAAGCAGAGCAGCGCGAAGCCTATCATGCCATCCGGAAGATCATCGGACAAGGCCTGAGCCAGGAAGCAGTAATAAAGAATGTACTCGACTCCGGCCTAAGGGGCAGGGGAGGTGGAGGATTTCCAACCGGACTTAAGTGGAAATTTGCCTACCAGAGCGAAAACCCTGAAAAATACATTATCTGCAATGCCGACGAAGGTGATCCGGGTGCATTTATGGACAGGTCTTTGCTCGAAGGCGATCCGCATGCTGTGCTCGAAGGCATGATGATTGGTGGCTATGCCATTGGTGCACAAACAGGTGTCATCTATTGCAGGGCCGAATATCCGCTGGCAATCAAGCGATTGAACATCGCCATTGGGCAAGCCAGGGAAAAAGGCTACCTCGGAAAAAATGCCATGGGCAAGGAGGGATTCAATTTTGATATTTATGTGAAAGAAGGTGCCGGCGCTTTTGTTTGTGGCGAAGAAACAGCCCTCATTGCTTCCATCGAAGGTCAGCGGGGTATGCCGCGTAAAAGGCCGCCTTTTCCTGCCGTATCAGGACTCTGGAAAAAACCCACCAACATCAATAACGTTGAAACCTGGGCCAACATTCCCTGGATCATCAACAAAGGCGCCGAAGCCTACGCGGCCTATGGAACAGAAAAAAGCAAGGGAACCAAGGTTTTTGCCCTCACCGGAAAAATCAACAATGGCGGCCTTGTAGAAGTGCCGATGGGCATTTCCATCAACGACATCATCTTTAAGCTTGGTGGTGGCATACAAAAAGGCAAAAAATTCAAGGCAGTTCAGCTAGGAGGGCCATCAGGCGGTTGTATTCCTGCCGAACTCGGGCACACCATCGTCGATTACGACTCTGTTACAGCCACAGGAGCCATTATGGGCTCAGGCGGGATGGTGGTTATGGATGAGACAACCTGCATGATCGACCTGGCGAAATTCTTCCTGCACTTTACACAGGAAGAGTCGTGCGGGAAATGCACTTTCTGCCGCATTGGAACAAAGCGCATGCTCGAAATACTCGAAAGAATAACGGAAGGCAAAGGAAAGCAGGAAGATATTGCAACATTGGAGTTGCTGGCCTACCAGATCAAGGATAATTCATTGTGCGGACTCGGGCAAACAGCGCCAAATCCTGTACTCACTACGCTGAAGTACTTCAGGCATGAATATGAAGCCCATATTCACGACAAGAAATGTCCGGCCAAGGCCTGCAAGCCATTGCTTACCTACACCATCGATGCGGATAAATGCACGGGTTGTACCGTGTGTGCAAAGAAATGTCCGACAAATGCCATCGACGGAACACGCAAAGAGGTCCATTTCATTCGCACCGAAGCCTGCATCCGCTGCGGTGAGTGTTACACGGTTTGCAAATTCGATGCCGTGATGGTGGATTAATGTTAACGATAGAAAAAATAGAAACGATGAACCAATATATCAATATACTGCTGAACGGTGAAGTTGTTCAGGGCATTCAGGGAGAAACCATTTATGAATGCGCCACACGACACGGTCTCGACATTCCCACATTATGCCATGATCCCCGTATCGAGCCCTTTTCGTCCTGCTATGTATGCGTTGTTGAGGTGAAAGGCATGCGGGGCCATCAGCCATCGTGTTCAACGATGATTGCTCCAGGAATGGAAATTGAGACAGAAACAGAAGCCTTGAAACTGTCGAGAAAGACAGCACTTGACCTGCTGCTGAGCAACCACTATGCCGATTGTATGGCACCCTGCAAGCAGACTTGTCCGGCTGGCGTTGATGTGCAGGGATACATTTCCCTCATTGACAAAGGACGGTATTCCGATGCTGTTGCGCTGATCAAAGAGGTCAATCCATTGCCGGCCATCTGCGGCCGGGTTTGTGTGAGACCATGCGAGGTGGCATGCCGCCGCAACCTTATGGAAGAAGGCGCTGCTGTTGGCATTGATTACCTTAAGCGCTTTGCGGCAGACTATGACCTTGCCTCACCAAACCATTTTGTACCAAAACTGAAACCGGAAACAGGCAAAAAAGTCGCTGTCATTGGCGCAGGCCCGGGCGGACTGTCGACAGCGTATTACCTGCGGCTTGAAGGCCATGCTGTCGAAATTTTCGAGGCAGCCCCAAACCCTGGCGGATGGTTGCGATACGGCATTCCGGAATACCGCTTACCCAACGACCTGCTTGATAAAGAAGTGAAAAACATCACCGACCTGGGAGTGAAAATCCATTATAACAAACGCCTGGGCAAAAACCTGAATTACAAGGATGTTAGCAAGAATTTTCAGGCCACCATTCTGACCATTGGTTCTCAAAAGGGAACATCAGTTGGCTGTCCGGGCGACGATGCTGAAAACGTTTTTTCAGGAATCGATTTCCTTCGCAATATGGAAATGACAGGCCAGCGCTACGACTTCAAGGGAAAAACCGTGGTTGTAGTTGGTGGTGGAAACACTGCAATGGACTGTTGCCGCACCTCTATCCGTTGTGGCGCTGATAAGGTGTACGTGGTTTATCGCCGCACCGAAAAAGAAATGCCGGCCAATCCGATCGAAATACATGAATCGAAACTCGAAGGCGTTGAATACCTGTTTCTGACCAATCCGGTAGAAATAAAGAAGGACGAAGAAGGAAAACTGAAATCAGTCAGGTTGACACGCATGGCCTTAGGCGAACCTGATGCTTCAGGCCGGCGACGTCCAGTGGTTGTTGAGGGCTCAGAATTCGACCTGCAGGCCGATTTTATCCTGGCCGCCATCGGACAGAAAACCGACGTTGATTTCATTGAGAACATCAATGCCTATGCGAAAGAAGGCAAGTTTAACATCAATCGCTGGGGCGATATTGAGGCCAACAAACACACCTTGCAAACAGGCATCCCTTCGGTATTTGCTGCCGGTGACGGTGTAACCGGTCCTGCAACAATTATTGAAGCCATCGCGCAGGCAAGAATTGCCGCCCGTTCGTGCCATCAATTCCTTAGCGGAGTAGAAGTAAGGCCTGTTGCCAAAGAATTTCTGAGTAAAAAGGATAACTTCAAAGAACAAGAGCCTGCCGAATACAAGCAAAAATACCAGCACCAGAAAAGGCAGGAAATGCCGGTGATGCCGGCTTCGGCCCGCAACAATTTCAAGGAAGTTGAACTCGGCTACCACGATGAAATGACCGCCCTGATGGAAGCCAGCCGCTGCCTAGAGTGCGGATGTACCGAATATTTCACCTGCGACCTGAAAAAACACTCGACCACCTATCAGGCTGAACAAAAAGCCTTTGAAGGCGATTTTCTGGTAACAGAAATTGATCACCGGCATCCTTTCATCGAAATCGACAACAACAAATGCATTTTGTGTTCACGGTGTATCCGCATCTGCCGCGAGGTCGTCGGAGCTGGTGCTTTGGGACTCGTAAACAGGGGATTCAAAAGCTATGTTGCTCCCAGCATGGGGCTGCCCTTGCAGGAAACCAGCTGCGAGAGCTGTGGACTGTGCATTACCACCTGTCCAACAGGTGCCATCACCGAAAATGTTGCCTTCAAACCAGGCCCGTTGAAACTCGAGCCCATTACAGCCATCGACATGTTCGGCTCAGAAGGATATGAAACCAACCTTTTGCACCACCGCGGTCAGTTCTACAAAGCTGAATCACGTCAGGCTGAAATCAATAAAATTGGCCTGATCAACAGGAAGCAATTCTTTGGATATAAACTATTTAACCGACCAGACAGGATCACAATGCCCTTGCTGAAAAAAGGCAATTCGTTTGTGCAAATTGGGTTTGATGAAGCATATGAACTGATTGCAGCAAAAATCCGCAAGGCAAATCCCGATCAAAATGCGTTCTTTGGTGGCGCAAGGCTCACCAACGAAGAGCAATATATGATTCAGAAACTGGCCAGGGCTGGCGTTAAAACCAACAATGTCAGCAGTTTTCACTATTTGGGTCGCGGCGATGGCTATTTCCACAATTCAAACGAAAATACCTTCTTCTGCGATTTACGTGGTGCCTCGAAGATTTTCGTAGCCGGTGATGAGCTGCACTTCGACCATCCAGTGATCAATCACCTGATTTTTAATTCGAAATTCAAGGAAAAAGTTGAGGTTGTACACATAACCACACTGGCCGACAGCCGATTCAGTAAAAAATGCGACCAGGTGATCCGCATAAAAAATCATTTCTATTTTGTCCAGGCAGTGTGCCACTACGTCCTGAAAAACAGCCTCGAGAACGACCTGTTTATAGGTGACCGCACACAGGGATTTGATGCCTTCAGGGATGAGATGCTTCAACAGGACTTCAGCAAGCTGCTCGAATGGGCTGGAACCGATGCTGCCACTGTAGCTGCATTTGCGCGTGATTACGACCAGGAGCTGAACGCCATTATGGTGTATCAGGAAAAGGCGGTTTCGGCAAATGCCAGTCTGGCCATGCACAACTTGGCCATGATCACCGGAAAGCTTGGCAAAACAGCCAACGGATTGATTTCACTAAAGGAGATAAGCAATGCACATGGCATCATCGATATGGGTATGTGTCATAAAATTGGTGTTGGCGCTGAGCCGATTCTCGATGAGGACATGCAATACCGCATGGCACACCGCTGGGGTGTTGAAGACCTTCCGTTTACTGTAAACAGTGTTTATAAGCTTATTTCAGGTGGAAGGGTCGACAACGTCCTCATTTTCGGTGAGGACCCTGTGGGCTGTGCGCTGAACAAACAGGAAGTCGGCCAATGGTTCGACCGCCTTGGATTTGTTGTGGTTCAAGACTATATCATGACTGCTACTGCCGAGCGTGCCAACCTGGTGTTGCCAGCCAGTTTCCCCTGGGAAATGGGTGGAAGTTTCACCAACTCGCAAAGGCGCATTCAGCGCATTGACAAGCAGTTGCCAGGACCAGTGAACGAAGATGCCTTTTCACAATTGGTAAAGATTTGTGGGAAATTGGGTGTTCGGGGCGCTACAACTCCCGGACAGGCACTCGATGAGGCACTCAGCATGCTGCCAAAGCGTGGCGAATACAAGGAACTGCAGTTTGTGTTCAAAGACAAGGACAATGCAAACCGCTTGTTTGACCACGGATGTGATGTAATGAACAAACTGATCGACAACGAGTTTGACGAGAATCTTGGCTGGCTATAACACCAACATTTTTCGACTTTTGCATAGAATCTATACTGAATCAAAGCCTCGTTCTGTCAAAAAATGGCGGAATGAGGTTTATCAGCTGAATTATTACGATCTTCATTTGGTTAATCAAGGTCAGCTGAACATTAGCGCTTGTCTTGATCAGAATGGATGTTGAATTCAGAATAGGTTTTTACAGCTTAAAAATTTTCCTATTTTTACAAAGCGTATCACTAAGGATCAACAATAAATTTTCCGTTTGTGATAAACTTGTTTTTTTGACGGAATAAGTAGGCAATACAATCACCTCAAAATTAAACATCCATGATACAAACAATCCTTGGTTCAGGCGGCGTGATCGGAAACGAACTGGCACAGGCGCTTACTGCCTACACAACGAACATCAGGCTGGTGAGCCGTAACCCAAAAAAAGTGAATGAATCAGACCAGCTTGTGCAGGCCGACTTGCTTAAAAAGGAAGAGGTGTTCAGGGCTGTGGAAGGCTCTGAAATTGTTTATGTTACTGTGGGCTTCCCATACAGCTACAAAATATGGAAAGAAAACTGGCCGGTATTTATCACCCATGCGATTGAAGCCTGCAAAGTGCACAAGGCCAAACTGGTTTTTTTTGACAATGTGTATATGTACGATAAAAACTACCTCGATGGCATGACCGAAGAAACACCCATTCATCCACCCAGCAAAAAAGGCCGGGTAAGGGCGCAGATAGCAGACATGATTATGCAGGAGGTTTCCAGGGGTCAACTGCAGGCGCTCATTGCGCGTTCGGCCGATTTTTACGGCCCTGGCATAGCCAATTCAAGCATGCTTAACGAAACAGTGGTCAAGCCGTTAATCGCTGGTAAAAAGGCAAATTGGGTTGGCGGGGCGAATTTCAAACATTCCTTCACCTATACGCCCGATGCCGGAAAAGCTACTGCCCTACTTGGAAATTCGGCCGATGCTTACGGACAGGTCTGGCACTTGCCTACAGCAAAGGATCCACTGACCGGAAAAGAATGGATTGAAGCTGTTGCAAAAATTTTAGACACAAAACCAGCCTTCCAGCTGGCGCCCAAATGGATGGTGCTAATCATCGGTTTGTTTGTTCCCATCATGAAAGAAATGGTTGAAATGACCTATCAATACGACAGGGATTATGTGTTCGACAGCAGCAAGTTCGAAACACATTTCAAGGTGAAACCAACAACCTATAAAACCGGACTCGAAGCGACACTTGCCGATGCCAGAAAGACGGGCTGAATGCGTGAGACTTCACTAAGCAATCGAAATAACGACAAAACATGAATACAATCAACTTATTCCTTAAATTCGAATTGCTCAGCATTGGCGAGTACAAAATAAAGGTGTACACCCTGATTATTATCTTGTTCATCTTTGTTCTTACCAAACTGATTTTATGGCTGATCAAAACAGCCATGTTCAGGAAACATAAACACGACAAGGAAGACATCGGCAATACACACGCGCTTTACCTGATTCTCAAATACGTGATCTGGGTGATTGCCACAGGAATGCTGTTGGAAACCGTTGGCATCAAGGTGACCATGTTGCTGGCCGGTTCGGCCGCATTGCTGGTAGGTCTGGGACTTGGGCTGCAACAAACATTCAATGATGTCGTTTCGGGAATCATTCTGCTGTGGGAGCGATCCATCCGCATTGGCGATATCCTCGAAATTGACGGCGATATCGTTAAGATCCAGGAAATCGGTTTGCGTACTTCAATGGGACTTAACAGAGATGAGATTTCAATTATCATACCCAACTCATTAATAACAACCAACAAAGTCATCAACTGGAGTCACCAGTCAATGAAAACCCGCTTCCGCATCAATGTGGGTGTGGCTTACGGCAGCAATGTTGACCTTGTGCTCAAGGTGCTCGAAGAAAGCGCTATGGAGCATCCTGACATCACTGATGAAAACCTGATCGAAGCCCGCCTGATCGACTTTGGCAATTCTTCACTGGATTTTCAGCTGTTGTTTTTCAGTAAAAACATCTTCCGCATTGAGAAGGTTAAGGCTGAAGTCCGCAGGATCATTAACCGCAAATTCAACGAAAACAACATTACCATCCCATTCCCGCAAATGGACATTCATGTGAAGCAAACTTCGGGATGAACAAACCCTGTTTTGTTTCACCATCTCCTTAAAATGCCTTATTAATCATCACAAAATATGATTGTTGTTGTTAAGACACGGTCATGCAAATCAAATTAATCCTGCTATGAAAACACAAGCAAACACAAGTCCCACATGCTGGCTAATGATCTTATTCATGATGATCGGATTTTCGGTCAATGCCCAGGAAAATTATGAACCAGGCTATGTCATTTCACAATCGGGTGATACCCTCTTTGGCTATATCGATTACCGCAACTGGGAGGCAAGCCCCGAAAAAATTGGCTTTGTCCTGATGCCGGGAGGGGATAAAAATTATTATTCTCCGGTAAACATCAGGCAATTCGGAGTGCACAATGAAATATACATCAGCGCGGAAGTGGAAATTGAAATATCCCGCGACATTACTGCCGACCTTGAAGAATTTGCTCCGGTTAAGCTGCGCACTGAACGTGGCTTTCTGCAAGCACTGGTACTTGGCCCCAAAAGTCTTTTCTTCTACAAAAACCTGGCCGATAAAGCCCAGTATTATATCTGGCAAAATGGTGCATATGAGTTGCTGGTATACAAGCGTTACCTGTTGCGCCAGGACGAAAGCACCTCTATTCAGGTCAACAGGAAATATATCGCACAGCTGGCGCTTTATTTTCAGGATTGCCCTGGTATGAAAACATTGCCTGACGACCTGGCTTACAATGAAAAAAACCTAACCCAGGTTTTTACCGACTACTATGCATGTGTCGACCAGCAAGCCGGCTATGAGAAAAAAGCCGATAAATTAGGTGTCGAATTCGGTCTGGTGGCGGGCGTGTCATTTACCAATCTCAAATTCAAGGGAGATCCTGATTATTTACCTGGAACGGATTATACACAATCGGTAAATTTTGTAGCAGGCATATCACTGAATCTGGTTTTACCCAGAAACCAGCAGCGTTGGTCAGTCTTTAACGACTTGTCGTATGTGGCTTTCGAGGTCAGCGGACAGGTTGTTGAATATACAAATCCACAGAGATACATAACAACAGCTACTACCATTGGGTATAACAGCTTGAAATTAACCGATTTGCTACGCTATACATTTCCCGTGGGCAAGGCAAGCATTTTCGTAAATGCTGGTTTTTCAAACAGCATAGCAATTCAGGCAACCAATGAAAAAACGACCGTTTCCATGTTTTATGGAACCGAAACCATCGACCATGGGAAGGCTGTTGAAAAAAGCCGGAAGCATGAACAAAGCCTGGTATTTGGCTTAGGTTCGAGGTACAAAAACTGGTCAGTAGAGTACCGGCTCGAGCGTGGAAACGGCATGTCGTCATCGGTAGGCCTAAGCTCAGCCACCACACGAAATGTGTTGGTGGCAGGGTTTCGGTTCAGGTAAAATCAGCGATGGAATGTATGTTTGCTACGGTAACCAGCCTTAATGGGCCGGATAGTGACTTGCATACAATCCTGTAAAAAATGCTTTTGCATTTGCACCCAGGCTGCGGTTTTTATAACCGCCTTCCTGAATCACCAGCGTAGACATTTTCAGCGCACCGATCATCCGGCCGTTAGCTTCAAAGTCTTTGGCAGTAAGCGTCCAGGTACCCGTTGGGTCATCTTTGGCGGTGTCGAGTCCAAGCGCAACAACGAGGTAATCGGGCCTGAACCTTGCAATGGCGGTCAGGGCTTTCTCGAGCGTCAGGCGATAACCGGCGCCATCGAGCGTTTCGCCAAGCGGAAAATTCAGGTTAAATCCCTTGCCATCGTCTTCGCCAATTTCTTCCTTAAAACCACTGAAATAAGGGTAGGCAAAGGAAGGATGGCCATGAATGGAAACTGTAAACACATCCTTTCTGTTGTAAAAGATTTGTTGCTGCCCGTTGCCATGGTGATAGTCGATGTCGAGAATAGCGACCTTGCCAAATCCGCTAAGGTGATTGGCGGCGATGGCGTTGTTGTTGAAATAGCAGAATCCGCCAAAAACAAAGCGTTCAGCATGATGCCCGGGTGGACGGGTAAGGACGTATGCCAACTGAGTTCCCTTCAGGATTTCTTCTGCAGCTGTCAGCGAACTGTTAACACCCCATCGAGCAGCCAGATAAGCGTTTTTGTTCAAGGGGGTGAAGGTGTCGATGCAATAATAACCGGCCCTAACCGACAAGTCCTTCGGGGGGCGTGCAGCGTTGCGGATGGGAAATACGTAAGGATAGACGGACTTGCCCGGAGGCAGGTTTTCGCAGACTTTTTTGAAATAATTCACATATCCTGCGTCATGTACCTTCAAGATGGGTTTTTCGCCAAATTCTTTTACAATGCCTGATTTAAACAGGCCTGTTTTTTCGAGCTCAGCGCGGATGCTTTCAATCCTGACCGGGGACTCAACATAACCAATTTCACGTATATGGTGAATGGAATGCCGGTCGTTGACTACCCAGAAAATCTGATGCCTTTCGGGAGTTACCAGACGTGTGGCCAGGCCTGATGAAGGTTTTTTATACCGGTAAGCGCGCAGTTGAACCGGCTGATCTTTAACGCTATCCACTACCAGATTGATGTAATCTGTCGGACAATAATCGCCATATTTGCGTTCAAGTACCGCACGGATCACGCGCTTTGTGAGCGCGTTTTCAAGGGTTTCGCGCAGTCCAAGCCCGTCAAAAACCAGGTACGGCGGAGAGTCATCGTCAGGGTTCACTGTCGTTTCGTAGCGTGTGTTTATGATGGGCCGGGCGCCATAGCGCTCATAAAACGCCAGCCTTTTTTTGTTTTGCGCAAGGAAACCGGGGTTTGGACAAAGCAACGGGTCATCGGGGAGGCATTCGAAAAACACACCAACAGCATTGAGCGCCAGGGCTTCTTCGCGTACACGCTCATACAAGGCGCCACCCACACCACCAGAAGTCTTGCCAGGCGTGACTGCAATATAATCGAGGTAACAAAACTGGATGTCGGGCATGTGCAGGAAAAGCGCAAAGCCTTTCAAATTGCTCTTACCGTCTTCGGCCACAAAAATATTGGCTTTGTATTTATACTTCAACGGATCAATGAGTTGCGCGGCAATTTCGTCAATTTTTTCAGTTTTTATGTCGGGAAACTGCAGGGAGGTAATCTCCCTGATGTGCTGCATTGACTGTTTATTGACTTCGAGCAGCGGGTTGGATATTTTTCTGATCCTCAGCATATATTCAATTTTTACAAAATTACATGAAATTGACCAGTTGAACCATTGTTGCCTGCCGCTGAAACCAGACGTGACAACAACCATTGACAAACAATTGCTTAGCGCTAAATAAAGGCCATGGTGTTAAATCAAACAATAAGGTGTACATTTGCAAAAAATTTACATACGGACATTTCCCTCCCTACGATAGTCAGGTTTTGGTTCTCAAAAAAATTATTCCCTAAAACATTTTATGCCTTTTCAGTCACTCAACATCATTGAACCTATTCTTAAATCATTAATACAGGAAGGTTACAAAATACCCACACCCATACAGAAAGAATCAATTCCCATCGTCTTGCGCGGATCCGATTTGCTGGGCTGTGCCCAGACAGGAACCGGAAAAACAGCAGCATTTACTATACCGATACTTCAGTTGCTCTACGCGACAAAGCGGCCTGATCAAAAACGGATTATCCGCAGCCTGGTGGTGACACCAACGCGCGAACTGGCCATACAGATCAACGAAAGCATACAGGCTTATGGTCGCTTCACCGGAATCAACAGCACTGTCATCTTTGGTGGGGTCAACCAGAATCCGCAAACAGCGGTGCTCAAACAAGGGGTTGATATCCTTGTGGCTACGCCCGGAAGGTTACTTGACCTGATGAGCCAGGGTTTCATTTCATTGCGCAACATCGAAATATTTGTTCTTGATGAAGCCGACCGCATGCTCGACATGGGTTTCATTCATGATGTGAAAAAAATCATTGCGGCCTTGCCTTCTAAGCGACAATCGCTTTTTTTCTCAGCAACCATGCCGCCTGAGATTGTCAAGCTATCACAATCGATTTTGAATCACCCTGCTAAGGTTGAAGTAACACCATCGGCATCAACAGTGGATATCATCAAACAACGGGTTTTCTTTGTTGATAAGAAAAACAAGGCCGCTTTGCTGATCGATGTGCTGAAAGATCCAGGCATTAAAACAGCCCTTGTGTTTACACGCACTAAACACGGTGCTGACCATGTGGTCAAGATGTTGAAAAAGAACGACATCAGCGCCGAAGCTATTCACGGAAACAAGGCCCAGAATGCGCGTCAGCGTGCACTGGCCAATTTCAAGGCACAGACAACCCGTGTGCTTGTCGCCACCGATATCGCTGCAAGGGGAATTGATGTGGATGAACTTGAATTTGTGATCAACTATGAAATTTCGAACATTTCGGAGACCTATGTGCACCGCATTGGCCGCACCGGAAGGGCAGGAGCAAAAGGAACTGCTTACTCATTCTGCGATGCAGAAGAAAAGGCCTATCTGCGCGACATCGAAAAACTAATTGGCAAACGCATCCCAGAAGTCAGCAATCACCCGTATCCTTTAATGGACCATGATCCGGTGAAAACAGTACAAGCACCTCGCCATCAGTCGTCAAGGCCAAAACAAGGCAAGACGGATTCCACTCAGCATATCCCCGGACGTCAAAAATACTGGGGACGGAGTTCACAGATGAGTAGCAGAAAAGGTGCATAAAACTGAATGATCACACCTACTGGCGAGGACACTGCTTATTCCTGATCGATTTTCACTTTAAACGTTGGTGTTTCAACAAGTTGGAAAGTGGCAGAAGCAAAACTGACTTCGCCATTGGTTTTTTCAACGGCCTGCAGAATCTTCGTAAACAAGGCCGTTTTCGTCAGCCTGCGTTTTTTAAAATTGACTACATACCTGAGGGTGTACTCTACCCAATTGTCATTTGCAATCAGCGAAACCATCGGCTCGGTCTGTGCGTTTTCGAGCAGAAACTTTTGCTGGAGTGCTTCCCATTTTTCCTGCGATTGCTTCGTGAGGTCGCCCGCGACCTCTTTCGCCACCTCTTGAAACAATGTCGTTGCCAGGGTGTAATTGCTTCCGTATTGTACCGGAATTTTTATTTCATCCCATAAAAACGGGAAATCACCTGAATAATTAAACACGGGTTCCTTAAACACAAAACTGTTTGCAATCAGCACAATACGGCCATTGTACAGGTCTCCATCAACCCATTGCCCGATTTCCATAATCGTGGTGCGCAGCACGCCAATGTCCATCACATCTCCTTTTATGCCACCCAGTTGTACCCTGTCGCCGGTTTTATAAAAGCCACCAAACATAATGGCCAGCCATCCGGCAAAAGAGGCAATCACTTCCTGCAGGGCAAAGGCAATGCCGGCCCCGGCAACACCAAGTGCAATCGTTAGTCCGCCTAATTTATTGCTGTAAACAATGGTAATCAGCAATATGGTCAGCACATACCCGATAATGTGTGAAAACTTCTTGGTTCGGTACCGGTTATTGTTGTCTTTCAGTCGGGTGATGAGGTTTCGCTGAACAACTTGTATGAGAATCCAGATGAGCATGGTTCCGGCAATAACGGTAACGATTTTGCCTGTGATGGGATCGAATAACAGCTTTGATAATGTTTCTTCCATGGGTTAATAAATTGTGTGAGCTTAATACCTTAACCTAAGCAGGAAGATGCGTCATTGCACTTTGGTTGAACATACAGTACATTATCTAGCCCGCTTACCTTAACACAAAGTTGAATAGCAGAAAAAAATCAAAGTTAAGTCATTTACTGATAAAGACTTTATTTTGAAATATGTGAGAAGTTTGAAACGGAGATTCGCATTAACTGAGTTGAAAATTTCCGATATGGTAAAATGAAATGGCCATGCCTCAGAATGACTGCGTTTTCACTTTGTAATGCAATAGCAGTTAAACCGGTAAAGCGCATAATCAATGCTAAAGATTTCACGTGTGGCGGGTCATTAGGCCTAAATTTGAATGGTTTAAGAAAAAGAATTTTTGTAATAAGCTCATATTGTCGTACTTTTGGTTTTTACTGGGATGAATTTATTTGAGAAGGCATTGTGTTATCCTATTTATTGGAGGTCAGGTATACAGGAAAATCCTTCTAATAAGAAAGGACGCTCCGAAGTTCACTGAAAACTGAATTTCACTGGTTTGTAAATGTGAAATCAGTTTAAACCTGTGTAATACAATTATGTAAAGCATATGGTATAGTATCAATTCAGTTTAAACAGCTCAATCTCATTAATACATTTTCAATGAAAATTTTACACATCGAAGACAACAAGACCGATGCGATGCTTGTACAATCTTTATTGAAACACGCAAATGTTGATTTTGAGTATTTTCTGGCCGACACCGAGGTGGTTTTTACTGACATCCTGAAGCGCCATCCAATCGACCTGATCTTATCCGACTATCACCTGCCTGGTTTCAGTGGGTCAGAAGCCCTGCATATCACCCGAAACCTGTATCCCGAAATTCCTTTTGTGTTTGTGAGTGGGACTATGGGTGAAGATGCAGCCATCGAATCATTGCTTGAAGGGGCCACTGACTATGTGCTTAAAAACAAGTTGGAACGGCTGGTACCAGCTGTTTACCGGGCCTATAGAGAGGCACAACAGCAGATAGCAAGAGGCAGGGCTGAAAGCGAACTGCTCAAATTGTCGCAGGCAGTGAATCAAAGTACAGGTTCAGTGGTCATCACTGATACTGATGGCAAAATGATGTATGTGAATCCAAAAACCGTCCAGCTTTCAGGTTATCGCCAGGACGAGCTTATTGGCCAAAGCCCTGACTTGTTCATTGCTGCCGGAACCGGCAATTTCACTTTTAGCAGCCTTTGGCCGCAGGTCCTGTCGGGAAAAGAGTGGAAAGGCGAGGTCCTCAGCAAAAAGAAAAACGGTGAATTGTATTGGGAATCAGCAACAATTTCAGCCATCCACAACGAACAAGGCAAAGTGACGAATTATCTGATGACCATGGAGGATGTTTCTGAGCGTAAGCGGCTGACAGATGAATTGATAAAGGCGAAGGAAAAAGCAGAGGAAAGTGACCGCCTGAAAACGGCATTTCTGCACAATATTTCCCACGAAATCCGCACACCCATTAATGCCATTGTTGGTTTTGCAGAGTTTCTGAACGAGCCGGAGTTTTCACCTGAAAAAAGAAGGCACTTTGCAGAAGTCATTATCCGCAACAGCAATCAGTTACTGGGTATTATCAATGACCTTGTCAGCATAGCCACCATTGAATCCGGACAGGAAAAGGTGCTGGAGCATCCCCTAAGCCTCAATGTTGTCATGCAGTTCATTTATCACCAGTTTCAGCTCAAAGCACAGGAAAAGCAGCTTCAGCTGAATATCGTCACACCCGATACCCCTGGTTCGGATAGCATTGTCAGTGATGAAATCAAGCTTCGGCAAATATTGTCGAACCTGGTAAGCAATGCATTTAAATTCACCCAAAAAGGCCAAATTGATTTTGGCTATCATATAGATCACAATGTTGTTGAATTTTTTGTGAAAGACACTGGAATTGGTATTCCTGCTGAGTTCCAGGAAGAGATATTCAAGCGTTTCAGACAGGTTGAAACAAATGCAACCAGGTTATATGGAGGGTCAGGCCTGGGCCTATCCATTTCCAAAGCCTACGTCGAATTGCTTGGAGGCAAGATGTGGCTTACTTCATCTTTGGGTGAAGGGTCAACTTTCTACTTTAACGTTCCATTAAAAACGGCTGGGGCGAAAACTGTGCCCAATACAGAAATGAATACAACACAAATCAACATCATCAATGGTCACAAGACCGTACTGATTGCAGAGGATGAAGACGCCAATTTTATGTTGCTCACCATCTTGTTGAAAAGCCTGAAGTTGAAGTTTATCAGGGCCAACAATGGTTTCGAAGCGGTTGACGCCATCAGGTCGCAACAAATCGACATGGTATTGATGGATATTAAAATGCCAGGCATGGATGGATATGAGGCGACCAGGCAAATCAGGGTGTTAAAGCCGTTTTTACCCATCATTGCGCAAACGGCATACACTACAGATGCCGACAAGGCCAAGGCCATGAGCAGCGGCTGCAACGACTTCATCAGCAAGCCATTTAAACAGTCGATGATCCTTTCGGTAGTGAACAAGCATTTGTACCCTTCCTGAGCTTGTTCCTCCACAGGTAATTTTTGAATGACATTTCCTTGTTTGAGATTTTCTTCTGGAAGTAATCTATCTTGCCTATGCGCATTGAAGCCTGAGGCCATGTTTCTGCCCGTCTGGGCCATTGTTTTTTTTTGATTATATTTGTCCAAGTAACTTGTGAAACCAACTCGATTGGTTTCTTAAACCGTGATTTTGCTAAATATACCGCATGACGACTGCCATCATACTGACCTTATGCAGCTTGTTTTTACTGGCCTATATTTTTGATCTTACCTCTGCAAAAACAAAAATACCCTCAGTAATACTGCTGTTCTTTCTTGGCTGGGCAGCCAAAGAAATTTCAACTTTGTTCGAAATTCAGGTTCCTGAGCTGAGTAAGCTGCTTCCTGTGTTTGGAACGGTTGGTCTGGTGCTGATTGTGCTTGAAGGAGCGCTTGACCTGGAGTTTAATGCATCAAAAATTTCACTGGTAAAAAAGTCAGTGATCGCAGCCCTCATACCCATGGTTGGCCTGGGTTTTTTACTCGCAATCATCTTTCAGCATTTTGGCCATTACAACTTCAAAGATAGCCTGGTAAATGCCATTCCCCTATGCATCATCAGCAGCGCCATCGCCATCCCCAGCGTAAAGAACATCAGCCGGCGCGACAAGGAGTTCGTGATTTATGAAAGTAGCCTTTCTGACATTTTCGGGGTCATATTTTTCAACTTTTTTGCCCTTAACGAAACCATTAATTTTACTTCATTTGCCCATTTTGGTATTCAATTTCTGGTCATTTGCCTTGTTTCATTTATTGCAACATTAGGCCTTGCATTCCTGTTGAGCCGAATCTCACATCACATCCGTTTTGTGCCGATCATCATCCTGATTATATTTATATATGAGCTTGCGAAAATGTTAAACCTGCCGGCCCTTGTATTTATTCTTTTCCTTGGACTATTCCTGGCCAACCTCGATGAACTGAAGGATATCAGCTGGATCAGCAAGCTTAAACCTGTTGAATTCAATAAGGATATTCAAAAATTTAAGGAAATCGTTATCGAAGGGACATTTCTTATTCGAACCCTGTTTTTTTTACTTTTTGGCTATCTCATCGATTCCAAAGAAATATTAAATACAGCCTCGCTTTCATGGGCGCTTGTTATTGTTACACTGATTGTTGTGTTTCGATTTCTACAATTGAGGCTGATTAAAATGCCACTTCGCCCACTCCTTTTAATTGCTCCAAGGGGGCTTGTTACTATTTTATTATTTATTACAATAATTCCGACTGATAAAATCGCCATCGTGAATAAATCACTAATCATTCAGGTTATTATTATAACTTCGCTCATGATGATGGTTGGTCTGATTACCAATAAAAAGTCCAGAAAAACAGGGAATTAAAAACGTATTATACCTTTTCGATTGACACTATTGGTGCCAAATATTGTTCGTATAGTATTTCTGCCTGGCTCATTTATTCCTGTTCCAAACTAAAACAAAATATATATTCGTAAGAGTATGGTGGATTATTGCAATTGCCAAATCAGATGAATTGTTGAGCTGAATATTTATTTCGGAATATTTGTGTACCTTTGCAAAATAAATTATATACTAAAATATTTAGTGATTTAGTTATAAATAGTAATAATGTAAAAAGTTGATTGATAATTAGTAAAATGTATTACATTTTGAAATCAACTAAAATTGAGAACACAAAATTTATGATTACTTTTAAGAAAATCAACAACGAAAATGATTTTGACACGGCATTAAGCAGGACAGCATTTGTGGACTTTTTGCATGCTCATCTGGAGCAATTTGGTGATTCAATCCCTGCCATTAACAAGTCGATTGACTTTGCATTCTGTAAGAATGGCGGATTGGGCGGATTTCTGTTGGCAGTATACTATACAGAGAAATTGGCTGGCACACTCGTTATTAACAATACCGGCATGTCGGGCTACATCCCTGAGCATATTCTTGTTTATGTGGCTGTTGACCCATCCCTCAGGGGAAAGGGAATTGGCCGCAGCCTTGTTGAAAAGGCGATAGCTGAATGCGAAGGCGACCTGAAGCTGCATGTAGAATATGACAACCCTGCAAAACGACTTTACGAGCGCATTGGGTTTCATACCAAATACGCTGAAATGCGTTTTATTAAACAATCATAGCAATGGCCACCTTACATATCCATTCTGAGCGAATTATCGGAAACATAAAAAAGCTGAATGAGTATCTGACGCCAAAGGGAATCCATTGGACCCTGGTAACGAAAATCCTGAACGGCAGCCGGGCTGTGCTTGAAAAGATCCTCAACGATCCGTCAATCGAAGGAGTACATTCAATTGGTGATTCAAGGATGTCGAACCTGAAACTGATCAAGGAAATCAGGCCCGACATCCTGACGATGTACATTAAGCCACCGGCCATAAACCTGGCAAAAACCGTCGTGCGTTATGCCGATATTTCGCTCAATTCCTCGTTCGAAACCATTAAAGCACTGGATGCCCAGGCAGCCTTGCAGCAAAAGATCCACAAGATTATTGTGATGATCGAAATGGGGGAACTGCGCGAAGGCATTGTACGCGACAACATCCTCGGGTTTTACGAAAAGGTGTTTAAACTGGAGCATATTTCGGTCATCGGCATTGGAACAAACCTGGGCTGCATGTACGGCGTCGAGCCAACCTATGATAAACTTATTCAGTTGAGTTTGTACAAACAATTGATCGAAACCACCTTTAATGTCAACCTTGAAATGGTTTCGAGCGGCAGTTCAATCACCCTGCCACTGGTATCGATGAATAAAATTCCCAGAGGCGTTACCCACTTCCGGATCGGCGAGGCTGCCTTTCTGGGAAGTTCTCCTTACGACAATAAGAAATTCAGAAACCTCTCAACAAGTGCATTCAACTTTGCTGCCGAAATCGTTGAGATTGAAAAAAAGGAAGTGGTCCCGGATGGTGTTATCGGTGATGCGGCTATTGGCGAAACTGCCGATTTCAACAAGATGCAATACACTGAATCATACCGGGGAATTGTCGACTTCGGAGAACTCGATGTTGATTACCATAACCTTGCCGCCAAGGATGATAAAATCAACTTTGTAGGAACAACTTCGGATATGACTGTATACGACCTGGGCCAGGTGAGCCAAAAATACAAGGTCGGTGATCAGCTTCACTTCAGTCCGAACTATATGGCTGTTGCCAGGCTCACCAATTCGCGCTATATGAACAAATCAATCGTATAAAAGCTGATATCACGTGAAGGAAGCATTATGGCATTAATTATAGATATGCAATGATAACGAATCTGTGGCCTGTCTTTACCTGAAAATCACGCGAAATCTTTCATCATGGACTGGGAAAAGTTAGCATTATCCTTAAGGGACTTTCGCAGGAAACTGCATCAACATCCCGAGCTATCGGGACAGGAAAAGAAAACAGCAGCGGCAATAATTGCATTCGCTGAAAGCTTTCATCCTGACAGGATTCATTATCCCCTTGGAGGCGAAGGTGTGGCTATTGTTTTCAATGGCACATCAACAGGACCTGCTGTTTTGATCCGATGCGATCTGGATGCCTTGCCGATTGCCGAGATCAACGATTTCCCACACAGATCGGTAAGCGCTCAGGTCTCACACAAATGTGGTCATGATGGCCATATGGCCATCGTTTCCGGCTTAATGCCGCTCCTGGGCCGGCAAAGGCCTCAAAAAGGGAAGGTGGTATTGCTTTTTCAGCCGGCTGAAGAAACGGGTTCAGGAGCATTGAAAGTGATCAACGACCTGAATTTCAGGGATATTTCGCCTGATATGGTGTTTGCCCTGCATAACCTGCCTGGTTTCGAAAAGGGAGCGGTTGTGGTTAAAAACGATGCCTTTGCCTCAGCATCCAAAGGCATGATTATCACATTGAATGGAAAGACTTCTCATGCCGCCGAACCTGAATACGGGATCAGTCCTGCGCTGGCAGTTGCTGAACTTATTCCGGCCTTGACAAAACTGCCTCAGAGCGCAGTGTTCAGCGACTTTACCCTTGTCACCATCGTGCATGCGCTAATTGGCGAAAGGGCTTTTGGCACCAGCCCCGGCCACGCGCGCTTAATGGCTACCCTTCGTGCTGCAAATGATAGTGACATGGCAGTGATGACTGACAGGGCAACAGAAATGGTAAACAATGTTGCAACACGCCACAAGCTGAAAGTAATGGTTGAGTGGGTCGAAGAATTTCCGGCAACAGTGAACCACCCTGAGTGCGTCAGTCTGATTGTGTCGGCTGCTAAGGAAAATAGCCTGGAACTGCAGCAGATGGCGCAGCCATTTCGTTGGTCTGAAGACTTTGGACATTTCACACATCAGTTCAAAGGCGCCATGTTTGGCCTTGGATCGGGCAAAAACCACCCACAACTGCATCATCCTGATTATGATTTCCCTGATGAAATCATCATCGACGGCACAAAAATGTTTTATTCCATCATCCTAAAAATCCTATCATAATCCATGTTTCAGTCTTCATCCATCGAAATAAGCCGATCCGCCCTAAAACAAAATATTCATTTCATTAAAAATTACCTGAATGATGGTGTGAAGCTTTCGAGTGTGGTAAAAGGAAACGCATACGGACATGGCATTGAGGAATATGTTCCCATTGCTGAGGAAGCAGGTATTGAGCATTTTTCGGTATTCAGTGCCGATGAAGCCCTAAGGGTTAAGCGCATCTGCCATCCTTCGACCAGTGTGATGATCATGGGATATATTGATAATCCGGAACTGGATTGGGCAGTAGAAAATGATGTTGAATTTTATGTGTTTGAAAAAGACCGCCTTGAAGCCGCGGTGGTGGCTGCAAAAAAGAAACACAAAAAGGCCAGAATACATATCGAGGTTGAAACCGGCATGAACCGGACCGGATTCGATGCTTCGGGCCTAAAAGAAGCCATGAAATACTTGAAGGAAAATGAGGAATTTATTTCTTTTGAGGGTCTTTGCACACATTTTGCCGGCGCAGAAAGTATCGCCAATTATGTGCGGGTGCAAAACCAGATTAAAAAATTTAACCGGCTCCGACGCACAATTGAGACAGCTGGCATGCGGCCAAAACGCTACCATACAGCTTGTTCGGCAGCAGCAATAACGTATCCGAAAACACAGATGGACATGGTGAGGGTGGGCATTTTGCAATATGGCTTCTGGCCAACACGCGAAACATTTGTGCAGTATGTGCACAAAAATGGCATGCCCGGTGAACAGCTCAAACGGATACTGTCGTGGAAATCGAAAATAATGAATGTCAAGGCAATCAAAACCGGGGAATTTATTGGCTATGGCACTACCTTTCTTGCACAGACTGACAAGGTAATCGCAACGGTTCCAATTGGTTATGCTCAAGGATTTTCGCGAAGCCTGAGCAACGTTGGCCGTGTGCTGCTGCATGGCAAGAGGGTGGCCGTTATCGGCCTTGTAAACATGAACATCATGATGATTGATGTTACCACCATCGAAGGAGTGAACAAAGGCGATGAGGTCGTGATCATTGGCGAACAGGGTGAACTCGAAATTTCTGTTGCCTCTTTCAGTGAGCTCAGTGCACAGGTGAATTATGAAACACTTACCCGGCTTCCGATGAGTATTCCCAGAATGATTGTCGATTAATTTCTGTCTCACCAATCATGATGATGCAATTGTCCACAGCCAGACTTGGGGAGCCTGGGCATGCCATTTATCACGGTTCCTCAATAAACTAACCTTTATTATGCGCTTTATGCGTTCACTCAGGAATTTACAGGGCATTCCGGTTATTAGTCTGTATAACAGTTCATTGTAATCAACAATAACTTCACATAATAAAAATTCCCGCTTGCTGGTTCAGCCGATTGTTTAACAACAATCCGCTTGCTAATTTTGTGTTGGGATTCTACCTGCTTTCAACAACAAATTTCGTTAATGAACATAAAACCAATGCACAATGAAAAAGTTTATCGGTCTGTTATTGCTGGTCCTGCTCGTTGCCGTCAGCTGTCAAAAAAAGGATGCATCAGATGAATTTTCAAACTCCCTCAAACTGGGTACCGGGCTAAACCCATCAAACCTGTTTCAGCTAGCCGGAGAGGGAACGAGTTTCACAAAATCGACTCCTGTGTATTTCCGGCTCGAGAGCAAGGATGACATGGCCGGATCAATGGTCCGCCTGCACATTGTTGGCAGCGGTGTGGCCTATGACGAAAACTG
Organism: Bacteroidota bacterium; assembly: GCA_018816765.1. GTDB lineage: Bacteria > Bacteroidota > Bacteroidia > Bacteroidales > F082 > UBA6192. The sequence continues at coordinate 90,651 of JAHIUX010000009.1, read as the reverse complement.
GGACTTCAACAATCCACAGAGTTACGGTCATATTTTCCTTTCTTCATTTACCCTATCCGAGGCAGGAACCTACACCGTGACAGGCATCCTGGTAGCCAGCAGCAAAACAGTGGCATCCGTCACTTTTACCATACAATAAGCCTCCTTAAGCAATCATGCATCATAAGTTATGCTGTTGGATATGAAACTATTGCTCCTGGAGCACAATATTATTCCTGCTTTTATCAGGAAACATTGATTAGCGAGCGTAAACAGGCTAACTTTGAGCTGAATTTAACACCAAAAACACCATGTCGAAAGAAAAAGAAGGCAAAGAAAAATCGGTAAAAAAACAGCCTTTGAAAAGCCTCAAAGAGAAAAGGGCAGCCAAAGAAGCCAAGCGCAAAGACAAAAACGACAGAAGTCATTTATTGTAACAAATCACTTCGGTTACAATTTCCTGACCTTTGAGTAGTAAGCCGGATAATGTTGACAGCCTTGCAATAGTCGGGTATTAGGGTTTTTACTATGTTGGACTGAGTTTATGGGCAAATCTATTGAGTATGTGACCAGGAGGATACCGGGGGTGTCGCTGTTGTTGGTAATCCTGCTGTTACTTCCCGCTTGCCGGAAGGAAAGTAAGCCCGATAGGCTGTTTGAAGTTTTTCTGATGGACCGGTCAGATCATTCGGCCACCATCGGATGGACTGATATGGCGCAGGTTTCAGGAGACTCATGCCATTATGAGCTTTACCTTAACGAGACGTTGGTGGCCGCTGACATCGAGAATAAAACCTACACTTTTCAACAACTTAAGGGTAAAACCACTTATCAGTGCAGGCTTGTAGCCCTGGTCGGCACCGAAAGTCTTGATAAGGCCCTTCTCGCGTTCACTACTTTCGAAAACTATCCGCCGGCTGAATTTGATATCGAGACCGACTCAATTACAGGCACGGCAGTTTCGTTGTACTGGGAGCAATCAACCGACCCTGAAAACCGGCCATTATCTTATACGCTTTTTGTCAATAATCAGTTGGTAACAGCCCAATTTGCCGGAAACCATTACAGGCTTCAGGATTTGTCTCCTCAACACTCCTATGCCATCCGCGTTGTGGCAACCGACGATCAGCAGCAAACAACTTCTGCATCTTGTGTGATCAAAACATTGAAAAACCCTGTCGCCCTGATGGTTCAAAAGCAGTTGGCCTGGGACGGACTTAAGCGTTCGTATGCCGTATACAGGCCCAATCCTTCGGGCAACACCATGCCACTACTGATTTATTTTCATGGAGCCGGTGGCCATGCCTGGCCAGAGATGCAAAACGCCAGATTCAGGGACGTAGCCGATGAAAACAACTTTTTGCTGGTATATCCTCAAGCGAGTATCTGGGACCAGCCTGACATTCCAAGCTGGAACATCAACGATTTTAATGCTGTTGACGACCTGGGATTTATCAGAGAGATGCTGAAACAATTGATTAATGACTATCCGATTGATGAAAAACGCGTGTATATCACCGGCATGTCGAGTGGCGGGTATATGACCTATTACCTGGCCTTTAAGATGGGCGAAAAGTTTGCTGCCATAGCACCTGTTTCCGGTTTGCCAGTGGAGTATACCGTGCACAATGGAACCATCGGATGTGAACTTCCACTGTTGCATATGCACGGCACTATGGATGCAATAGTTTCTTACCAGGGTGGATATCAGTCGCTTTCTGTTGATTCAGCCATATCCTGGTTTGTCCGGAACAACCATTGTAATCAGGTGCCGGAGGTCAGCCAGCTGCCCGATATAAACACTACCGATGGATCGACCATCGCCGTGTACAACTACACTGGTCCATACACGCACAAGGATGTGGTCTTGTATAAAATCAATGGCGGAGGGCACGGATGGCCCGGAGCAACCAATGATTCAGGCGCGAACAGAGACATTGTTGCGGAATATGAGATCTGGAATTTTTTCAGGAAATACGCGCTGAATTAGTCTTTCTCAACAATTGCTCCAAAATATTAACTTTTATAGCCAGAATCTAAAATTGGTGGTTATTTTGTGTCAAAATTTGAGCCATGACCGAAGAGAACCGTTTTCTTGACAGATACCGCACAGGGACAACGCCCTGGGCGCATCAGCAAGTTGATTTTAACCTGATCGAAGTAATAGAAAAGCGTCAAATCAAGCCTTGTATGGCCCTCGATCCTGGTTGCGGCCTGGGTGTTGAAGCCATCTGGCTTGCAAGCAAAGGCTTCAAGGTAACCGCCATGGATATTTCACCTCTTGCACTCGACAAAGCCAATGCCGCTGCCGGGGAGCTGGGTAATGAGATTCGTTGGATGGTGATGGACATCATGACTGACGACCTGCCCTTATCGACCTATGATTTTATTTTCGACCGGGGCTTTTTTCACACCTTTGACAGTGATGAGGAACGCAGCCTGGTGGCGCGTAAGCTTGCCGCATCCATGCATGAGAACGGTCTCTGGCTTTCGCTGATCGGCAACAAAGACGGCGTTGCCGTGCGCACCGGCCCACCGCTAAGGACTGCAAGCGACATCGTGCTTGCAGTCGACCCTTATTTCGAAATTCTTTCGCTTGAGGTCAGCATTTTCGGTAGCGACCAGGCCAGTCCGGCAAAAATATGGCGCTGCCTGATGAAAAAAAGAAACTGATTGGGCTTTGCTAAAGGATTACTCAATCAATAATTTCGTGCTGGCAACACCATTTGGCGTAACAACCTGCAAAATATAAAGCCCGCTGCTGTAGCTACTTAGATCAATAATCTCATTCAGGTGACCGGAAGCTGTGACGTTTTTCGACCACACAATGCGACCCTGCACATCGCACACCGCAAGCTGCACTGATGCGTTTGGTTCTATTTCTGCTTCCAGTGTGAACCTGCCATTTCCTGGATTTGGATAAAGTTGGAGGGTGTTTTGCAGCACCTGATCAACAATGGCCGATGCTTTGCTTATTTCAAACCAGTTGAGGTTGTATTCGCCGGCAGCAGAATACAAACGCAAGCGGTAATTGCCGCTTTGCAAGCTGATCTGGGTGCTTTGGTTTTCCCATTGTTGCCAGCCCCCGGTGCCTGTGAAGCTAATGGTTTTCAGGGTGGTAAACACATTGGCAGCGGCAACTTTTACTGTAACACGTCCATTGTCATACTGTGAAGCCACCCTGAACGTAATGGTATATTCACCACCTTCGGCCACATAAATATTGTAATCGAGGTAATCACCATTGTTGGCATAGCCAACGTTCTTGCCCCCATTCACATCGCTGCAGTCTTCGAGCTGAAAGCCATTGTTGTAGTCAAAATCTTCGGCCTGTATCCGGGCAGGAATCATGAATCGCTTTGGGAGGTTGTTTTTTACCGTTTTCTGGTTAAAGGCGCTTAAGGGCACTTCATCAGATAGTATCGTGTTTCCGTTATAGGATAATTTCACAACCTGCCCGTAATTGATTGTTTGCGAAATGTTTAATACCAGTATTTTGGGATTTGCTTCGTGGATGGCAGCGGCTGTGATATTGGCCTGGCTACCAGCAATTGTCACAGTGAAATCGCTGATGGCATTACCCAGTGTGCTGATGTCTTTGTTCAGGGTTACCATGATTTGATCGCCGGTAGTGGAAGTTGCAGCTGAAATAAACTGAAATGGCACGGAACTCACCGGTACCGGATTGAGAAACGAAAACAGGTGGAAGTTTGAACCACCACGGTCAAAAACAAGCCTGACTTTATGTGTGCCTGCAGGGAGGATAACCCCGCTGGTGGTTGCGCTCATCCAGGTTTGCCAGCCGCCTGTTTGCGGCAGGGTAAAGCTGCTGCTGATGTCGGTTGCGTCGACTGCAAGGTGAACGATGGCTGGTGTGGCATTGGATGCCGAACGGTACATAAGGGTGTAAGCCGCAGTAGAATCAGCTTCGATGGTGTATTGCAACCATTCGTTATCATTTACCCAGCCAACATCATAACCAATATTTGCCGGATGGTTATCGCTGCAGGTCTCAATGTCGACGCCATCGTTACGGTATTGCCATCCTGCATTCCATGCTGTATAGGTGTTGCTGCTCAAATGATAATTGGCAGTGTCGGTATCCCAGTAGGCCGAAGAGCATTTACCAAGGTCGTAATTCACTGCATGAATCGCTTCGCCTGGTTTATATACCCTGAACGGGAGTGCCTCATCAGAAAAAGGTTGTCTGATCATCGCGTCAATCACATCGCGCTGCACGGTACAATTTTCGATGCGGTGCTTATCGGCCCAGTCCATTACAGCTGCAAAGGCTTCAGAAGGCGTTATGGCCGGACTTCCGTTTTTCCAGTAATTCAGCAAATTGTTATAGGCCGCACTTTCATGCACCAGCAACACATTGTTGATTCCTGCTTTTTTAACCGGCCACCACGACCAGCCAATCTTTTGTTGTTCACACAAGGCAATGAGACTGGTGAACCACGAATTTGAGTTCTCGCCCGATTCGCCCAGCCATATGGGAACATTGTAAGTGTTCCGCATATTGATCATCCAGTTGATCGACTCCAGGGTGTTGTAGGTCCAGTATTTGTGAAAACTATATACCATATTGTTGTCCCAGGGCGGGGTAAGTCCGGTGAAATCATTGGCGAACCAATTGCCCTCAATGAATATGATGTGATTATGATCGACAGCCCTGATGGCATTGGTAATGTCGAGATAGAGGTTTTTGAGCATCACGCCATTGGGCAAATCCCAGTTCGGTTCGTTGATCAGGTCGTAGCCCCCCAGCCAGGGTTCGTTGGCATAACGTTGGGCAAACCGGGCCCAAAGTGCAACCGTTTTACGCCTGTTTTCGGCACTTTCCCATAAAGAAAGTTTGGTGTCATCATAATCAGAGATGTTGGCATCGTGGCCCTGTCCACCAGGTGCTCCATGCAGGTCAAGAATAAGGTACATTTGGTTATCGCCACACCAGTCAAGGAGGCTGTCGATGCGGACAAATCCCGATTCCAGCCAGGTATCCTGTCCTTCAACTGGCTCCTCTTCAATGGGTAGTGTGAACCACTTATAATGCAGGGCTACGCGCAGGCTGTTAAAACCCCAGGCGCTGAGCGAATCGGCATCGCGTCGGGTAAAATGATTGTCGAGCCAGGTTTGATAGAAGGTGTTGGTGTTGGCTTCACCAAAGGTTTCAACCATTTTCTGCCTGAGCTCATGCTGGGTCCCCGCAAAATCAGCAGTTTTCATCATATAGCCTTCCTGCAGCATCCAATTCCCTGTTCCAATGCCCCTCAGGATCACTTCTTCGCCGTTACCGTTTTTAATGTATTTGCCACTTACATGCAGGTATCCCTGACCCATGATGTTTGTCCGGGTTCCACTGAACAACAATACAAATAGGGATAATAAAATGCTTAATCTCATGCTGATAATGTTATTTGCGATTTGCTCAATACACGCAACAAGTGTTTTGTTTTGACCTGGCAAACTTAGCCATTATCGGCTTTCACATTGGCAAAAAGGAATACATCAAAATTGCATCATCCTCAATAAAAATTGAAAAAATGATAAGAATCAATGAAAAAATCATAGACTTTAAGGTTAAAGGTGATATGAGCTCAATTCATCACCAAATGGTCCTACACACCAAAACTAATGACAAAAAGTAAATCGCATTGGTATCACTAATCAGATAAACGTCATTCTGGCAGTTTATCGAAGCAGGATTATATGTAATTTCGCTTTAATCATGTCGTGAAGCAAAATGGCATCATTTTCGATACAATCAAATCAAAAAATAAATACTCACCTAATTAAAGCAATATGAGCAACAATACCGAACATGTCGAGTGCCTGATCATCGGATCGGGACCGGCAGGTTACACAGCAGCCATCTATGCTGCACGCGCCGACCTCAAACCTGTGATGTATCAGGGCATGCAGCCTGGTGGTCAGTTAACAACCACTACAGAAGTGGAGAATTTCCCTGGCTACCCCGAGGGAATCACCGGACCAGAAATGATGGAGGAACTGAAAAAACAGGCAGAACGCTTTGGGACAGATACCCGTTGGGGAATTGTGACCGAAGTGGACACAACCTCCAGGCCTTTTAAAGTAAAGGCTGATGATGGCAAAGAACTCCTTGCCGAAACAGTAATCATTGCCACAGGCGCAACCGCCAAATACCTTGGCCTCGCATCGGAAGAAAAGTTCAAAGGGGGAGGGGTTTCGGCCTGTGCCACCTGCGACGGTTTCTTCTACAAAGGAAAAGACGTGGCCGTGGTTGGCGGAGGCGACACCGCTGCTGAAGAAGCATCTTACCTGGCCAAACTGTGCCGTAAGGTATACCTAATCGTTCGCCGCGACGAGCTAAGGGCCTCAAAAGCCATGCAGAACCGCGTGTTGGCCACACCCAATATCGAGGTGTTGTGGAACCACCAGACTAAAGAATTGTTTGGTGAGGAATCAGGCTTCGTGAAGTCGTTAAAAGGAGCCGTGCTGATCAATAACAAAACCCATCAGGAACGCACCATCAATATTGATGGATTCTTTGTGGCCATCGGACATAAGCCAAACAGCGAAATGTTTGAAGGGGTGATTGATATGGACGAAACCGGATACATCATCACCAAACCCGACTCAACGGCTACCAATATTCCGGGAATTTTCGCCTGTGGCGATGTGCAGGATAAGGCCTTCAGACAGGCAGTGACGGCAGCCGGTACCGGCTGCATGGCAGCCCTGGAAGCTGAGCGCTTTCTGGCTGCTGTGAACGATTAATTTTATTTCAGAAGCGACAGAGTCGCTGTTCTGATTACTAGTTCGGACAGTAATTTCTCCTGTAATCATCAGCAATGCTAAAGATGATAGCCGGAAGTAGGTTACTGTCCGGATTGTTTTAGGACATAATTCCTCTTCTGACTTATTTAGCTTGTGAGGTGCAACCCAGAGATAAAGGTGTTATTTTTGCGCAAAAACAAACAGGATGGCCCAATCCGGCACAAGAGAACATCAGATCATCAGAGCTTCCTGGTTCAGCATCACGTTCAATGCTTTGCTTTCTGTCCTTAAAATTGTTGTTGGGTTGCTGGCCGGAAGTCTCGCTGTTGTTGCCGATGGCATCGATTCGGCAGGCGACATCCTGACTTCGCTCATCACACTTGTTACGGCCCGCATCATTTCGCGCCCGCCAAACATCCGGCATGCCTACGGTTACGATAAGGCCGACACTGTTGCCACAAAACTGCTTGCATTTGTAATCTTTTTTGCCGGGGCTCAGCTGGCCATTTCAACCGTTCACCGGCTTATGGAGGGCGAAGAGAGGGGATTGCCTTCCATCATTGCAGTGATTGTTGTGGTTATTTCCATCATTGGCAAACAGTTCCTGGCCATGTACCTGAACCGTATAGGCAAAAAGATTGACTCGAGTATGTTGCGTGCCAACGGAAAAAACATGCAGAATGATGTGGTAATTTCGGTATCTGTTTTGCTGGGACTCATCTTTACCCATGTTTTTAAAATGCCTGTGCTTGATGCAATAACCGCACTGTTGGTGAGCGTCTGGATCATGTTTATAGCTGTCCGGATCATCATAAAAACCAGCCTTGAGCTGATGGATGGCGTTGATGACCCAACGGTGTATAAGACAATCACTGATGCGGTGGGACTGATCGAAGAAGCCGGGAATCCGCACCGCATCCGCGTGCGCAAAATGGCGCACTATTACCTGGTGGCCCTGGATATCGAAATCGATGGACGCAAATCGCTCGATGAAGCGCACCGCATCTCACACATGGTCGAAAACAGCATCAGAGCAGCCCTCCCCAATGTGTATGATATCCTCATTCACCTTGAACCCATTGGCGATGATCCTTCCAACGAAGTGTTCGGTATTTCTGTGAACGACCTGTAAGTCTGGCAGCTCCGAAAACTTCGTTTGAATTTATATGCGTTTATGCATCCTTGCTTTTTTTAACTATCTGACTGACTGATTGGTCGCTTTGGTTGCTGTCAAAGTGTAAACAAAGCCTGAAAACCCGTGCTGGCAAGCCGCTTTTTTATATCTTTGCAGCGGGTTCTTTTTGTCGAAATTCCCATAAAAACAAGCAACATGATACTGTTTTTCCAACCCTCCCCCGACAAGCTCATTGTAACTGAAACCAACGCCAAGCCTACACCTGCTGAACTCGAAAAACTACTTTGGCTTTTTGGTCAGGCAAACCTGATAGTGGGCGAAAACGTGCAGGGATATTATATCGGACCACGGAAGGAAATGGTAACACCCTGGAGCACCAATGCTGTAGAAATTACACAGAACATGGGTGTTAAAGGCATTAGCCGCATTGAAGAGTTGACAAAGACAACCAAAGAAAATGCCCGATTCGATCCCATGCTTCAGGCCCTATACCTGAATCCGGGTCAGGATTTATTCGATATCAGTCATAAACCCGAAGCAGTTAAGTTTATTGATGACATTGAGGCCTATAACAATGCCGAAGGACTGGCTTTAAGCGAAGATGAAGTTGCTTATTTGTATGAAGTCAGCCGCAAGATCGGGCGTAAATTATCGGACAGCGAAGTGTATGGTTTTGCTCAGGTTAATTCGGAACATTGCAGGCACAAGATTTTCAACGGAACCTTTATCATCGATGGCAAAACCATGCCCGATACCCTTTTTGCCCTGATAAAAAAAACCGCTCAGGCAAACCCAAACAAGCTTGTTTCGGCCTATAAAGACAATGTTGCCTTTGTGCTTGGACCTCCGGCTGTGCAATTTGCTCCTGAGTCGCCCGATACATCGAGTTATTTCACCCTGACCGATATCTCAACTGTAATCTCGATCAAGGCCGAAACACATAATTTCCCGACCACTGTAGAACCATTTAACGGTGCATCGACAGGTAGTGGTGGCGAAATCCGCGACAGGCTTGCAGGAGGAAAAGGCAGTCTGCCACTGGCAGGAACAGCTGTTTATATGACCTCCTATGCTCGGTCTGAAGCCAACAGAAGTTGGGAGCAATCCTGTGAACCAAGAGAGTGGTTGTATCACAACCCTTCTGAAATCCTCATCAAAGCTTCGAACGGGGCTTCTGATTTTGGAAACAAATTTGGCCAGCCACTGATCAATGGCAGTCTGCTGACCTTTGAGCATAATGAAGCCCAGCATTTTGGCTACGACAAGGTGATCATGCAGGCTGGCGGTGTTGGCTATGCACGTTACGAGGACAACCAAAAAGAAATACCGGAACCAGGAGACCTGATCATCGTTCTAGGCGGCGATAATTACCGCATTGGCATGGGCGGCGGCGCTGTTTCCAGTGTCGACACAGGTGAATTCAGCAATGCCATTGAACTGAATGCTGTTCAACGGGCAAATCCCGAAATGCAAAAGCGTGTATCCAATGTTATCAGGGCCATGACCGAAACAGCCATCAATCCGGTGCGCACCGTACACGATCACGGAGCAGGTGGACACCTGAACAGCTTATCCGAACTCGTCGAAAAGACCGGTGGCATCATTGATATCAATCAGTTACCTGTGGGCGATCCGACCTTGTCGGACAAGGAAATTATAGGCAACGAATCGCAGGAACGCATGGGGCTTGTCATCCGCGAAAAGGACCTTGATTTGCTCAGCCGGACAGCTCAGCGTGAACGCTCACCAATGTATCAGGCAGGAAAAGTCACCGGCGATCAGCAGCTAAAGTTTTCGCGTAGCGAAAACATCTGCCCCATTGATATGCGACTCGAAGACCTGTTTGGTAAACCGCCAAAAACCGTGCTCACCGACACCAACAAACCCTACCGGTTTGAACCCTTGAAGTACAATAACGACAACATACATTTCCATATCAACCAGGTGTTGCAGCTCGAAGCCGTTGCCTGTAAGGACTGGCTGACCAACAAGGTCGACCGTTCGGTTACCGGCCGTATTGCCATGCAGCAATGTGCCGGCGAGATTCAGCTTCCGCTGAATAACCTGGGCATCACCACCATCGATTATCAGGGCATCAGCGGTATCGCAACAGCACTCGGACATGCACCTGTTGCCGGCCTGATCGATCCACGAATCGGATCGCGCTTGTCGGTTGCCGAAGCACTAACAAATATTCTTTGGGCACCGATTCAGGATGGCCTGTTAGGCATTTCCCTCAGCGCCAACTGGATGTGGCCTGCTAAAAATGAAGGTGAAAACGCCAGGCTTTATAAGGCAGTTAAGGCCCTGAGTGATTTTTGTATCGATCTGGGAATCAATGTGCCAACAGGCAAGGATTCACTCTCAATGACGCAAAAATACCCTGACGGCCACAAGGTGCTTGCTCCGGGTACAGTTATTGTCACCGCCGCTGCCGAAGTTACCGATGTCAGAAAAGCAATTTCACCGGTGCTGCAGCATCAAATGGATAGTCACCTGGTGTATATCGACTTTTCGGGTGACGAATTTTACCTTGGTGGCAGCAGCTTTGCCCAATCGATCAATATGATCGGCGATAAGGCCCCCGATGTGCGCGATGCAGCTTATTTTGCAGATGCGTTCAGCGTGGTCCAGCAAATGATCGGTCAGGGCCTGGTACTTTCAGGACACGATATCTCTGCCGGTGGATTGGTCACTGCCTTGCTCGAAATGAATTTTGCCAATAGCGAGCACGGACTTAATGTTCAACTCGATGGGCTTGGCAGAGCAGACCTGGTCAGCCTGCTGTTCAGCGAAAAACCAGCCATCCTGATTCAGGTCACCGACCTGGAAACGGTGAAGGTTATGCTTGGCAAAGCCTCGGTGCGATACAGCGTCCTCGGTAAACCCTGCAAAGAACGCATGTTGACAATCAGCCACAAAAAAGAGATCATCAAACTCGATATCAATACTTTGCGTGATGTGTGGTACAAATCGTCCTATCAGCTCGATCGCAAACAAAGTGGCGAGCGGAAGGCCATGGAACGCTTCCGGCATTACAAAAAGCAGGACCTGGAGTTTAGCTTCAACAAACAATTCACGGGCAAATTGTCGCAGTATGACATCGCTCACAACAGGCGTCAGCCTAGTGGGATCAGGGTGGCCATCATCCGCGAAAAGGGAGTCAATGGCGACCGTGAGATGGCCTATTCACTGTATCTGGCAGGTTTTGATGTGAAAGACGTGCATATGACTGACCTGATCAGCGGGCGTGACGACCTTTCGGATGTTAACATGATCGTGTTTGTCGGAGGGTTTTCCAATTCCGACGTGCTTGGATCGGCCAAGGGCTGGGCAGGCGCCTTCCTCTATAACGAAAAGGCCAAATCGGCGCTTGATGCCTTTTATGCCCGCCACGATACCTTGTCGCTGGGCGTGTGCAATGGCTGCCAGCTGATGGTCGAACTTAACCTGATCTATCCCGAACATCCTGAAAAACCACTGATGAAGGTCAATGATTCGCATAAGTTCGAGTCCGCTTTCCTGGCAGTGGATATTCCCGGGAACAACAGTGTTATGCTGAGCTCAATGGCCGGCAAACGCCTGGGAATCTGGGTGGCACACGGCGAAGGAAAGTTCAGTTTTCCTTGCTACAAAGACAATTACAACCTGGTGATGACATACGGCTATGATGAATATCCGGGCAATCCCAATGGCAGCGACTGGTCTGCTGCAGCAATCTGCTCAAACGACGGCCGCCATCTGGCCATGATGCCACACCTCGAACGATCAGTCATGCCTTGGCAATGGGCCCATTATCCCGGCGAGCGCAAATCCGATGAAGTTACCCCTTGGATTGAAGCCTTTGTGAATGCCAGGAACTGGATAAAATTGCATAAAAAATAGGTAGTGAAAATGAAATTTCACGATCAAACTTCACAAACCTTTGGGCAACCAAGGGTTTTTTTAATAAGCTAAATGATGATGAAAAACATAATTACTATTTTACTGCCCTTTCTGATGTTTACTACTTCCCTGCATGCCCGGCAGGATACCATTCAGATGAAGGAAATTGAAATCACTTCGTCGCGTATCCCGCAGCTCTACAGCGAAAACATCAGAATATTGCATATCATTGACCGTGCCGGGATTGAATCCGGTAGTGCCTCAACACTCAGCGATCTGTTATCAGCATTGCCTTCTGTCGACATCCGGCAGCGCGGAACAGCCGGGGTTCAGGGCGATTTAAGTATGCGTGGTGGAACCTTTGAACAGACGATGATCCTGATTGATGGTGTTCAAATGAACGATCCGCAAACCGGACACCACAGCCTGAGCCTGCCTGTTGACCTTGATGCCATTGAACGGATTGAAATCCTTGAAGGCCCGGGTTCACGCATTTTCGGCCCCAATGCCTTCAGTGGCGCCATCAACATCATTACGCGCAAACAAGGGCAAAACAAACTGAAAGTGGGTTTGGGTGCAGGCGAGTATGGCCTCAACGACCAGTCGATCGGGCTCAGCATCGGGCAAAAACGACTCTCAAACCACACGCAGGTCAGCCGCTCCTCGTCGCAAGGTTACATCAGCAATACCGACTTTAACCAGCTGCAGCTCATGAGCCGCTTCGACCTGATCAATAAGCTGGGCAGCTGGTCATTGATGGGTGGATTGGCCGACAAGGCATTCGGCGCGTATAAATTCTATTCCGGAACCTACCCCTGGCAGTTCGAACAGCTAAATACCCGTATGGCTAACCTGAGTTATGCCTTGCCGGGAAAAGCATCGGTTAAGGCCAATGCCTATTGGAGAAGAAACAACGACAGGTTTGAACTTTTCAGGGAAGGTCCTGACTGGTATGTGAAACAGGGTGATGTGTATATCAGGGGAACAGATACGGCTGGATTTCGCACGGCTGCCGGACTCATCCCTTATGCAGGGCACAATTACCACCGTACGGATGTGTTTGGCATCGAAACCAATCTGAGCCACAACGGACGTTTCAGCCGTTCAGCCGTTGGTGTTACCTGGAGAAGTGAGCACATTCTGAGCAATGTGCTGGGTGAAAAGCGCGACCATCCTAAGCCCGTAAACAATGAAAACGCATTGTTCACCTACGGAAAATCGCGCGATAACCTGAATGTATTTGCCGAGTACGGCATTTTCGCACGTAAACTCAGTGTTTCGGCAGGCATGCTGGCCTACTGGAGTTCGGCTTATGGCTGGTATGTTCACCCTGGACTGGATGCCGGCTTCGCCTTGAATACACATTGGCGCATTTTCGCTTCGGCAAACCCTTCGCTGAGGTTACCCACTTTCACTGATTTGTACTATAAAGGACCTGTTAATCAAGCCAATCCTGATCTGAAGCCCGAAAATTCAATGACTTGGGAAAGTGGATTGAAATTTAAGCGGAAGCAGTTTTCTTCAAGCCTTGCATTGTTTTTACGCGATGGAAAAAACATCATCGACTGGGTGCGCCCTTCCGATTCTGTAAAATGGATCAGCATGAACCACACCGAAGTACGGACAGTGGGCGCAGAGTGGCAGCTGTCGTATTCGGAAAATGCTCCCGGCAAACTGTTTGTGCCTCAAAGGGCAGGCATTGCACTGGCTTATTATGACAACAGCAAGCAGAGCGGCGATTTTCAGTCGGCTTATGCACTCGATTATGTAAAGTTTAAAATCAGCCTTGGCGCAACACACCGCCTGCCGGCGCAATTGTCACTTGCCTGGAACCTGACATACCGCGAAAGGGAAGGAGGATGGTATGATGCCGCTTTGAAGCAAACAATTGCATATGAAGCGCTTTGGCTGCTCGATGCACGCCTAAGCTGGTCACTTAAGCGATGGAAAGTGTTTGCCAGTGCAAGTAATCTGCTCAATACACCCTTTGTTGACATTGCCAATGTGCAAATGCCCGGACGTTGGGTCAGTGCAGGTTTAACATATGAGATTAACTTTGAATAATGAAATTTGTTGGCAATATGGCCGTTAGTTTTAAAAATCTATTCCAATGAACGAACGTAAAACCGCATTAATCACCGGTGCCAGCAGTGGCATTGGCATGGCTTGTGCAAGCCGTTTTGCAGCCGGAGGCTGGAACCTGTTGCTCGTTGCCCGCAGGGCCGAAAAACTGAATCAGCTTCGGCAAGCAATAGTTGACCAGTATGCTGTGCAGGTGAACGTGCTTTGCCTTGATGTACGTAAGCCTTCGGCCGGAGAAACCTTGCTGAAGCTGATCGGGGAGGAGTGGCTTTCAATTGACCTGTTGGTGAATAATGCCGGGCTTGCCGTTGGGCTCGAGCCCATTCACGAAGGAGTTGTTGACGACTGGGAGCGCATGATTGACACCAATATCAAAGGATTGCTGTATGTCAGCCGGGCCATATCGCCCCTCATGGTTGCCAAAAAAAGCGGCCATATCATCAACATAGGATCGGTTGCCGGAAAAGAAAATTATCCTGCAGGCAACGTCTATAGTGCAACTAAATTTGCTGTTGACGGACTCACGCGCGGGATGCGGATCGACCTCGCTCCGTTTGGTGTGAAAGTAAGTCAGGTAGCTCCGGGGGCTGTTGAAACAGAATTCTCCATCGTTCGTTTTAAAGACGATGCCGGGCGCGCGAAGACAGTGTATCATGGTTTTGTTCCACTGAGCGGCGAGGATGTAGCCGAAGCCGTTTGGTTTGCCGCAAACCTGCCTCCGCATGTGAATGTGAACGATTTACTGCTGATGCCTACAGCACAACCCTGCGCAACAATTATTCACCGGAAGGCCTGATTTTGCCCAGCTGAACCCGCAGGTAAACAGTGAGTGAACGGTTGTATAACCTTCCATCGGCATCTTTGATTGCATCATGATTGTTGTTCATATACGTCAGCGCGTGATAGAAGTTGACCAAAAGGTCGTAGCGTGGAAACAACTGCAGCCCAAAGCCAAGGTTTGAGCCGAAATCAATTGCTCTTGGATCGTTGTAAGCTGTGCCAGGCTTACCGATGAGCACTGCCAGACTGAGGCCGCCCGGTACATACCAGTGCGTCACTGGGGAGTATTTCAGGCTTAGCGGAATTGTCAGATAGTGAAGGCTTTCTGTTTCGGACGAAAAATCAGTAAGGGGCATGCGTGCTCCCAAACGGACAAAATTGGCTTCTACCACCGTTGACAAACCGCTGATCCGGTAATGAAATTCAGTCCAACAGCCAAAACGCCAGGCATAATCCGGCTTGTAGGGCTACACCACCACATCAGCCGGCAGCTTAGCTGTATTGCGGCGAAAGTAATTGCGGTAATTATCCAGCATGCTGCTCCCGAAACCTGCGTTGAGGCCAAAGGTGTTTTGCGATACAGCAACAGCCGATATGGCTGAAAATGCAACTAAAAGTATGAACCTTTTCATGATGATGACTTTATTTTATTACCACAATTGATCATTGCCCAATGATTGTTTATTCCGGTACGCTATGTTTGCCCAATGTATATTTCAAAGCCATCTGAATCGAACTGTTGTAAAGCCGGTAGTCAGTCAAACCTTCGATACCATCCGGGTTCATATGTTTGAAACCGTGATATGCGTTAAGTTCGATTTCAAGCCTTGGAAATAGTTGAATACCAACGGCAAGAATTCCACCCAGATCATAGGTGCCAGCCTGTGAGTAATTGATTTCTTTCCCCGGAGGGATGAGTAGCAGGCTATTGGAGATGGATCCTGAAATATGCCAGTTGGATTGCGTGTAGCGTAAACCGAGCGGTAACGCAAGGTAAATGAGGCGTTCGTTATGTTCGTACACTGAAATTCCCTGTGGATCAGGCGATCCCAAATCGAGAAAATAATTGGCTCCCAGTGCGTTTAACAATAACTCAGCCTGTATCCCGAGGCCTTTCTTGCCAATGGGTTTTATATAGAATGCGCCAAAACTCCATGCAACCAATGGATGATAATTGTTTTGATTGATGTACTGGTCCCCATTAATGGGATGATCGCTAAAAATGGTCTTAAAATGATTAATGTCGCTTAAACCAAAAGAAACGGAAATTCCATAGTTTTCCTGGGCCCATATGGATGTGGGAATTATGAAGAAACTGAATATGCAGAGAATAATTGTTTTCATTTCTATTCTTTTATGTTTAATAACCACAAGAAATTTCTGCCCAATTATTTCCAACTCCACGACTTGAACCTAATCCTTTAACTTGCGCAAAGAATACCTTACAAAGCCCCCCTCCCATAGTTTTTTAATAAGTAGTTTGTTTTCATGTATTTATGTCTAATAATTAATAAAACAATAATAAGTGAAAATTTCTAATATATTTTGCAAAAGAGAAAAAAAATGTTTGTTGTAAGAAAGAAATTTGAAAGAAGATATTGGAATTAATAATAGTACAAACTAGTCTCAAAATAATCCAATGAGCTAAGATTATATACTGGTATTTATCAGCTCTGATCATTATTGCATTTTTTATTAATACCTGAATCTCACGATATTCTTAGAAGCGCATTATTTCATTGTAACTTTATCGATCGGTGATGCGTCATGACTTCACCCTGGCCGGCCTGAATTTTTTTATTAATATTGTACTACAACGCGTTTCACATGAAGTTTTTTAGCTGTAGCCTTTCAGCCTTACTTTTTTTTGTGTTGCCTTTTGGGCTTTTTGCTCAAACAGGTGGTATTCAGGGTTATGTGATTGATAGCAAGAAACAGCCCATTCCGTTCACCTCGGTCTATGTGCCGCAATTGCACAAAGGAACCACCGCCAATATGGCTGGCGAATACCAACTTGTTTTGCCACCGGGCAGCTACGAAGTGATTTACCAGTATCTCGGCTATCAAACACAAAACAAGCTATTGGTGGTGGCCGATGCCATGGTCAGACAGGATATTGTACTCAGTGCCCAGGCATACAACCTTGCCGAGGTAATCATTTCGGCCAGTGGCGAAGACCCCGCCTATTATATCATGCGCAAGGCCATCAGCATGAGCAGCTATTACCGCCGTCAGGTATCGGCATACACAGCCCATGTCTACCTGAAAGGAACCGGGGTGGCGCTCAAAATTCCGGCCCTGTTGCGAGGACAGCTTAAGAAGGAAGGCATCGAGCCAGGCAAATATTTTGTCACAGAAACCATTTCCAGTATTCACTACAAGGAAGGTGAACCATTGCAAACCAATGTGTTGTCGATGCGCAGTTCGGGATTTTCCAACGAAAGCAGCCCGATGGAGTTCGTGAGCCTGAGCCTGTACGAAGACATCAACGGCATCATTTCGCCCCTCAGCCGGGATGCGTTTCAGGTGTATCGCTTCAGGCTTGAGGGCACCTTTGTGGAAGATGGACGTACAATCAACAAAATAAGAGTCATTCCCAAACGGAGGGGACAGGACCTTTATTCAGGAACCTTATTTGTTCGCGAAGGCAGCTGGAACCTGCATTCGGTTGATTTGTTTGTAGAACAGAAGATGTTCAGCGTGAAAATCAGGCAGGTGTTTCAGGCTGTGAGTCCTTTGGTCTGGATGCCAGTGAGCCACGATTACGACATCCTTTTTGAAGCGCTAGGGGCCTCTGTTTCTTACAAATACCTTGTTTCTGTAAACGACTACAAAACAGTGCTCAACCCTGCTGTTGACCATGGCTTTTATGCACGCCTGCTCGATGAACTCAAAGCCGAGGATTCAACCGTTATTGCACTCACCTTGCCCGAACCGCTCGTAGTTGAATCGCCCGGGGCGGCACTGGTTGATACAAAAAAAACCAGGATTGAAACCCTCATGGCACGTGAGGACCTGAACAACAAGGAAATGCGTGAGTTAAATAAACTCATCAAAATGGAAACTGCGGGCAAAAAGGAAAAAGCACCCTTGGAAGTGAAACCACCCAACACCAAAATTGCTGACAGCGCCCGTACCCGAACCGTGGATTACTGGCAAGAAAACAGGCAGGTGCCACTCACTACCGAAGAACTGAATAGTTTTGGCGAAAAGCCAGTAGATACTACGAAAGCTGATACAACCCATAAAAAAAGAAACAAGCGTTTTAATGATGCGATATTTGGCGCTGAGCAAAGAAAACTGGCCAGTAACTGGAAATACACTCACAATGGGTTGGCAGGACTGAGTTCTTTTTCGTTTAACACCGTTGATGGCTTGTTGTACAGCAAAAAACTCAGCTTCGAAAAGGATTGGCATTCGGGCCGGATGCTCAGGCTGAGTGGCATGGGTGCCTATGGCTTTGCGCGGCAGGGGCTGACCGCTTCAACCGAAACCTTCTACCGTTACGATGCAACAAAACGCGCATCCATAAGCATAAGTGGCGGCAGGTCCTGCATCGATTTCAATGCGAACCAGGGCATCATGCCCTTCTTCAATACATTTACCAGCCTGTTTGCCCGCCACAATTACATGAAACTTTATGAGCAGGATTTTATACGGATTCAACACCAGATTGATGTTACCAACGGGCTGGTGTTTAAACTGACAGGCGCCTGGATGCAAAGGAGGCCACTCGAAAACCATTCGGATTTCTACCTGACCAATATGTATGGAGACCAATACAGCCCGAACATTCCTCCACCAATACTGGCAAACCCCGAACTGGTGGCACCACATAAGGTGTTTGTCGTTGATGCGTCGCTTGACTACACCCCTCGCCATCACTACCGGATGGACGGAAAAGTAAAACGAATGTTGTATTCGCACTATCCGACTTTTAGTCTGCAGTGGCGACAAGCTTTTGACGGGGTTGCTGGCAGCGATGCCCGCTATCAGTATGCCGAAGCAGGCATCAGGCAATCGTTTGACATCCGGATGATAGGTCGGTTGCAGTATGCCTTTTTGGCGGGTACGTTTTTAGACAACTCTCGGCATTACTTTGCAGATTACAGGCATTTTAACAATGATCCACTTTGGGTTGGGGCAGGTGACAGGTTTTCGGTTTTCCGTACACTGGGGTTTTACGAAAACAGCACCAACACCAGTTTCGTGGAGGGACACCTGCAACTTGAGCACAGCCGCTTGCTGATTAAACGCTTGCCATTTCTGGCCAACAGCCTCATGCGGGAAAAGGTCTTCGGAAACATGCTGATTGGCAAAGACAGGCAGGCCTACACCGAAATTGGTTACGGCATCAGTCAGTTGTTTTTGATGTTCAATCTGGAAGTGGTAAGTGGTTTCAGGGGAGCCGATTACCAATATACGGGCATCAGGATTGGCATTCCGTTTGGCGAAACCACCGTGAGTTTTTAGGTTAGGCAGGAGGTAACAGCGCAAGTTTTTTACCGGCAATCCAGGCATGTCTGTTGCACAAGGCTTCTGTCAGTGATTTGTTCTGTTCGATGAGCAGCAATCCCTGTCCGAACTGATGCAAATAATCGGCGATGGTCATGCGCAGGGCTTCGGCATTGGCACTCGAAAGTCCGGCCGAAGGTTCATCGAGGATCAGGATTTTGGGCAGGCCGATAAGCACCATGGCAAGGGCCAGCTGCGCCCTTTCGCCACCACTCAGGTTTCCGGCTTTGTTTGCGAATGCCCCCTGATTGAAAATGGGCAGGCGGGTTTTAAGCCATTTCCTTGTTTCATGATACCTTGGTTGTGGCACTGATGAGCCAGCAATGCGCAGGTTTTCGACACAGTTCAGCCTTCCAAAGACTTCAGCGCCCTGCATATAAAACCCTAAACCCAATTCCTGTCTTTTCCAGGCGGGCATTGCCGTCAATTCCTTTCCTTTCAGCTGGACCGATCCGGCGGCCCACACCCTTTCTCCTGCAAGTGCCCTGACCAGGGTTGTTTTCCCGGCACCGTTCTCACCACCAACTGCCAGATAGTCGCCCTCATGCAGCACCAGGTCCAGCCCGTCGAGGATGGGCTGGTCTTTCAGATAGCCTACTGTCAATGCATTGATCGTTAACATCCCTGTTCTGTTTTATAGTGCCTGACAACCTCATTGCCCGATCCGGAAAGCCTGATGTGCCCTCCTTCGAGGTAATGACAGGTGTCGGAAGTCGCCTCAACAAATGCAAGGTTGTGCTCGATAAGTAAAATGCTTTTTTGATGTCTTTTCAGTTCTTCAAGGGCTTTGGCAATCATTCCCAGTTGGTCAGTATGCAAACCCGAACAAGGCTCATCGAGTAGCAGAAGCGAGGCCGGCGAAACAACCATCATGCAGAGCGACAAGAGGCGTTGTTCGGCAGTGGAAAGGGTTCCGGCTATTTTATGCTGATTTGCTGCCAGGCAAATGCTGAACTGATCAAAAAACTGCTCGGCCTGCACGAAGAGTTTTTCCGCAGCTTGTCTCTTTTCGGCCCGGTAAAAGCCAGGTTTCATTCTTTCGAGCCATGAGTGTCGTGATGCCAGCACCGGTCGGGCCATTTGCAGGTTATCGATCATGCTTAAGTGTCCGAACACACTGATGCCCTGCAACATGCGATTTATACCCAAGCGCGCAATATGCGGGGTTGAAAGCCCTGTTAACTCATGCCCTTCACCTGCTGAATCGAAAAACCGGATACTCCCCGAATCGGCCCTGGTAAAGCCATTGATCAGGTTGAATAGCGTTGTTTTTCCCGCACCATTGCTGCCGAGAATGGTGCACACTTCGGCTTCATTAACGCTCAGGTTGAGGTCAGAAATCACCTGTGCATGGCCTTTCCCGGCACCTTTGGCACTGAGCGAAAACTGCTTCGACAAGCCCTTTATATCGAGTACTATTGGTTTCATTGGTTCCGCCTTTCGTTTGATTGGAAGCGTTTTACAACAGTGAATGAAACCAAAACAAGCAAAACCAGTCCGAAAAAGACCTGGTTCATCGATGGTCCGTAAGTTGCGGGCAAGCCCATGGCACGCATTAGTTCGGGAAAAAGCACGATGACAAGCGCGCCTACGACAGCCTGCCGCAGACGGCTTAGTCCGCCCAGCATCACGCCGGTAAGGATGAAGATTGACTGATCGAGGTTGAAGGCACCCGGAGCCAGGTAACTCATGTAAACAGCATACACCGCAGAAGCCAGGGCTGTTGTGGCTGCCGAAACAGCGATCACCTGTGCGCGTAGCTTAATCGGGCTGCGACCAGAAATCTCATACAATAACTCGTGGTCACAAAGGGCTTTCAGGTTTCGGCCAAAGCGTGATTTTTGCAACAAAAACAATGCAGTAAAGGCAATAATGACCAAAATTAGGGTGACAACGAACAAATAGCCTGACTGGCTTATGGGCAGGAATTGCGGTGTGCTGGGTGAGGGTATTCCTCCGAGGCCGGCCGGCCCACCCGTTAGCCTATCAAGGTTAACCGTTAGTTGAAAGATGATGAACTGAAAACCAAGGGTCGTCAAAACAAAATAATCGCCTTTTAATCTTACCGCAGGCAAGGCAAGCAATAATCCAATAACGGCATTAAGGACAACGGCTGTCAGCAAAGCAGGGAAAAATGACCATCCAAGATTGAGCATGCAAAGTGCAGTGACATACGCGCCGGTTCCGAAAAACGCTCCCTGCCCAAGGCTGATGAGCCTGGCATGGCCAATCACCAACTGGGCTGAAGCCACCAGTATCATGTACAAACCCAAGACAATGCCGATATGAATAACGTATTCCATGCTTAATCGTTTCTGTTGGTAATACCGGTTATGCCGTCGGGTTTAAACAGCATGATGGCAATGAGCAGGATGAAACTTACCGAGAGTATCCAGGCCGATCCGGCAAAAAACACCACAATGGCCTGCAGTATCCCCAGAACAAACCCGCCGATCACTGCCCCTGACACCCTCCCTGAACCACCGGCAATGACAGCGATAAACGCGTTGATAAAGACATGAATCCCGGTAAACGGACTAATGCCCAGATCATTGGTACTGAGCGAGGCTTCCATTCCCGCAAGCACGCCCGAAGCAATAAAGAGCAGGGTCGTCAGCGCAGCGCTGTTGATGCCCATGCGCTCAATCAACCGCGGATTATCGCGTAAAGCCCTCATCTTTAGCCCAAAATCAGATAGGTTGGTAATCACCAGCATCAGTATGATCAGCAAACCATTGATGGTAATTTGCATGCTGCGCGCTGAAAGCAGCTGATCAGAAGGTGGTCCCGGGAGCTTTGGATCAGTCCCAAAAACCAGGCTGATCAGGTAAATGATCATAATCATGATGCCAACAGAAGCAACCATTAACTCATTTTCTGCGGCACCATAACGGGTCAGAGGCTTATAAAGAAACAGCCAGATCAGTAAACTGGAAGCAGCAGAAAAGAAACTGGCAAAGCCTAGTGAGGCAATAATTCCCAGACCGAGCTGAACATCAAAATACCAGCACAAATACCCGCCTAGGCTGTAAATTGCTGCATAGGCGATATGAAAAATGCGTGTGGTGTGGTAAACAATACTAAACCCAAGCGCAACGACAGCAATGCTGCTGCCGGTAATCAAGCCGTTGGTGAGTACCTGGGTGATGAATTCAGTCAATGTGATTTATTTGCTTGCAAATTTAAGGGGATTTGACCTACGCTGGCCAACAGGCCTTGGTGAGATGTATAAAATGTTGGTTTAATACAATAAGCAGTTGCGAGTGTCAGTTTATCAAACGACCGAATATACTATCTTTGCCCCCAATCACGCTAACAACGACGCTTATGAAACGCATGTTTTATGTAATCAATGTGTTCGCATTTATCACCTTGCAAATGGTGTTTGGTGCAAACACCCTTCATGCCCAGTCAAAAAAGGAAAAAAAGGCAATTGCCGAATCCACAAAAGCCGATGCTTATGCCGTAGCAGACTGCAAATGCAGGGCTGGCCTGGCCCGGGTTGAATCAAAGCAAATGGCCGACAATATGGCCCGTGCCCGCGATGTGGAAGCCATGAATGAACAGGCCGAGAAATTTGAAGCCAAGCTGAAAGAAAAATACGATACCAAACGCAAAGACTGGGCTGATCTTTTTATCAAAACCCAGGAAGAAGCCAGAAACCGACTGGAATCCTGTGTGAAATACAAACAGACAAAAATACAGGCAAAAAGTGGGAAAAAGCCTGTAAAATAATCTGTTGCTCATTTTCTGAAAATGACCTTTCTACCTTAATAAACACAAATGTATGTCGCTGAAAAATAAAATGTTTACCCTGTTTGCAGTGCTTGTATTCCCGATGTTGATTATGGCCTGTTCATCGGGCGACCAAACGGGTGAGAAGCAAATGAAAAAGGACGCCAGAGAGCTGGTTTCACTCAACTGCAAAGTGCGCGAGCGCATGTTCGAATTGATCAAGGATGGCAAAACTCCTGTTACAAATGATTCGGCTTATGTTAGGCTGAAACGCGAAGAAATGCGCTTTTCGACCAGTTTAAGCGAAAAATACGGAAACGAACCGGCCCGTACCCAGGCTTTTGGACTTATCCTTAAGAAAGAGCGCAGCGAATCGAAAGAGGTAAAGGCATTGAAGGAAAAGTATGGTTTGAACGCTGACGAAGGAAAGCCGGTCAGATCCAACTAGTGCTCAGGCAAGACTTTTACCAGTTCCATGATTTCCCGAAGGGCTGATGCACTGGTTTCGTAACGGATGAAGGCATCTGATTGCCATCGCATTAACCCTGTTGCAGGGCCAGCGGCCCGAACTGCTTGTCGCCCCGAAAGGTGACATTCATTTACACCTGTTTTTCTGATTATTTCGCTGATGTTGCTGCCATTGATGCCGCTTCCGGGCATGAAACTGATGTGCTGCCCGAATTCACGGACCAGGTCAGCAATCATTGGAATCCCCTCAAACGCAGTCGGCCGCTGACCTGAGGTTAAAATCCGGTCAACCTTAAGTTGTATCAGCTTTTCAGCGGCTTCAAAAGGCTTTGCACACAGGTCGAAAGCCCTGTGAAAAGTCACGCTTAGCCCTTCAGCCGCTTGCAACAGCACATGTAAACGAGCTAAATCGATATTTGCACGCCGGTCAAGCGCACCGATCACAACGCCTTTAAAACCAAGTTGTTTTACAAGTGCTATGTCGCTCACCATCACTTCCAGTAATTGGTCGTCATACACATAATCACCGTTGCGGGGCCTGATTAGCACATGGGTGTTTAACCTAAGCAACCGGGCCGCCTGCTGCAAGGTGCCAAAAGAAGGTGTTAATCCACCTGTTTCGAGGCTGTCGCAGAGTTCCACCCGGTGAGCGCCACATTGCTGGGCAATAATGGCCGATTCGAGTGATCCGGCGCAAACTTCAATGGTCGTCATTTGCTTTGGGCATAAGGTTCATCAAAGAAAACAAATTTTGGGCAATGCTGCATCACATTTGGTATTTTTGCTATCCCTTAATACGCATTACATGGATTCGATCCGTCACCTTTTCCGCATTGGCTTTGGCCCATCAAGCAGCCACACCATGGGGCCGTCGCGTGCAGCGGCTGAATTTTTTGCCAGTCATGCCGATGCAAAGCAATTCAGGGTTACCTTGTATGGCAGCCTGGCGGCAACGGGTAAAGGACACCTTACTGATAGCGCCATACGGAAAATGATGGATCCTATACCCGTAACGTTCGTTTGGGAACCTCAGACCCGCTTGCCGAGACATCCAAACGCACTGCGCTTTGAGGCCATTGACAGTGCAGGGAACTGTGTGGATGAAAAAACGGTTTACAGCATCGGCGGCGGGGCCATTGTCGATGACCACATTCTTTCGCCCAAAACGGATGTTTACCCACTGACACACCTCAGTGACATCCTGAAATGGTGCGAAAATAACGGACGGACCTTTTGGGAGTATGTGCAGTTGCACGAACCTGCCGACACTTTCGATTATCTGAAAGAAGTGTGGGAAGTGATGCAGGAAGCCGTTCAGCGTGGTATTGAAAACGAAGGCGTTATACCTGGCGACCTCAAACTTGCCCGCAAAGCATCGGCCTATCATATCAGGGCCCAGAGCCTGAAAGATTCGCTGAAAAGCCGTAGCCTGGTCTTTTCCTATGCCCTTGCAGTCTCCGAAGAAAATGCCTGCGGAGGAAAGGTGGTTACTGCTCCCACCTGTGGCTCAAGTGGAGTGCTGCCTGCAGTCCTTTACCATACCAAACACAACCACGGCTTCTCTGATGCCAAAATCTACAAAGCACTGGCAACGGCGGGCCTCATTGGCAACATTATCAAGGAAAATGCTTCTATTTCAGGTGCCGAAGTTGGTTGTCAGGGTGAGGTTGGCGCTGCCTGCGCCATGGCCTCTGCCGCAATTAATCAGCTTTTTGGTGGTACTCCGCAACAGATTGAATATGCAGCTGAAATGGGCCTTGAACACCACCTTGGACTCACCTGCGACCCCATTGGTGGTTTTGTGCAGGTTCCCTGTATCGAGCGCAATGCCCACGCCGCCGCCAGAGCCCTCGACTGCCATATGTTCGCCCTGCTGTCCGATGGGAATCACTTTGTTTCTTTCGACAAGATCGTGAAAACCATGAAAGAAACCGGAAAAGACCTGCCAAGCCTGTATAAAGAAACAGCTGAAGGGGGCATGGCACTATATGCCGGAAAGCGACAAATGAAATAGGGCAACGATTTCAAAAGGCCATCAAACGGACAATAAAATCATAACAGCATACATGTCAGGCAATTATTATTCCTGTGTGGGATGGCTGCTTTCTTCGGCAGACTTTGTATTTTTGCCACAAATATGAGCCGGTGATATACCCGCATAACTTCGAAGCGAAAATTGGTTTCAACAGCATCAGGCAAATGCTGAAAGCAGCGTGTCAAAGCCCGATGGGCCATGAACAGGCCGAAGCGCTTGCCTTTGGAACCAACCTTGATGTCATCCACGATAGCCTCGACGAAACCATGGCCTATCAGCAGCTGATGCAAGGCGGCTATGCCTTTCATATGCGCGATGTATTTGACCTGCGCGAAGAACTGACCCGCATCAGGATTGAAGGGACCGTCATTGAACAGGAAGCATTGTTCGACCTGAAGCTTTCGCTGAATGCACTCGAGCAAGTACTTAAGTTTCTTGATTCGGAAAAAGGCACCGATTTTATGCCACTGCGCCGATTGTGTGAGGGCGTTTCTGTTGACCGCAACCTGCTGAAAGAAGCCAACAGGCTTACCGATGACAAAGGTGAAATTCCTGACCATGCATCGGAGAAGCTTGCCGAAATCAGGCGCGACATCAGGCGCAAGCAGGGGACAGTTGAACGCAAGATCAGACTGATGCTGAGCGAAGCCAAGCATTCAGGCTGGTCCGATGCTGATGTCGACATCACCATCCGCAATGGCCGAATGGTGATTCCGGTGAGGGCTGCCGACAAAAGACGAATGCGCGGCTTCATTCACGACGAGTCAGCTACCGGACAAACGGTATATATTGAGCCAGCCGAGGTTTTCGATACCAACAACGAAGTGAAAGAACTGGAATATGCCGAAAAGCGCGAAATTCACCGCATCCTGGCCGCTTTCTCTTCCTTTGTCAGGCCGATGCTGCCCGAACTTCATCAGGCATGGATCTTACTTGGTAAACTCGACCTTACGCGCGCAAAGGCGCTTCTGGCACAAAAAATCAATGGCACAAAGCCAAATATCCTGCCCAAGCCATACATCGACTGGATTCAGGCTACCCACCCCTTGCTTTACCTCGCACTGAAGGAGCAGAAAAAAAGCATTGTCCCACTCGACCTGAAACTTGATGAGCAACAGCGCATCCTGGTCATTTCAGGGCCAAATGCAGGAGGTAAATCGGTGTGCCTGAAAACCATTGGTTTGTTGCAATATATGCTGCAGTGTGGTTTGGCCATCCCCTTGAAACAAAACGCGACTTGTGGCATCTTTGAACATGTTTTCATCGATATCGGCGATGAGCAGTCGCTCGAAAACGACCTCAGTACGTACAGTTCACACCTGATCAGCATGAAGTATTTCCTGGAACACGCTGGTCCTTCTACCTTGTTCATGATCGATGAATTTGGCACAGGCACCGAGCCACAGCTTGGTGGAGCAATAGCTGAATCGGTGCTGCATCAGCTGAACGAGAAAAAATCATTCGGCATTGTGACCACGCATTATGCCAACCTTAAGCTGCTGGCTGATAAATCAACCGGCATTATCAATGGTGCCATGCTGTTCGATACCCGAAGGTTACAGCCACTTTATATGCTTCAGACAGGCCATCCCGGAAGTTCATTCGCCTTCGAAATTGCACGGAAAATCGGCTTCCCGGAAGAAACACTGGCCATGGCCGGAAGCATCAGCGGACAATCGCAGCTGAATTTCGACCAGCAACTGCAGCAACTCGAGATTGAGAAAAAGGAAGTGGCCAAAAAACAGACAGAACTAAGGCTGGCCGATATCTTGCTCAATGAGGTGATTGAGAAGTACAAGCGGCTGCTCAAACAACTTGAAGAACGGAAAAAAACACTCCTGAGTGAGGCAGGCCGGGAAGCACAAACCCTGATTGACAAGGCAAACCGGCAAATCGAACTTACCATAAAAGAGATACGGGAATCGCAAGCCGACAAGGAAAAAACAAAGCAGTTGCGCGAATCGCTGCAATTGTCGAAAACGGAGCTTGTTGCACAGGCCGAAGAAATTGCTCAGTCGCTGGCTGTTGAACCCGCAGAAAATGAGGTTGTTGTAACAGACCTTAAAGTTGGTGATATGGTCAGTATCGACGAACTGGAAATTACAGGCGAGCTGATTTCCATCAATGAGCATGAAGCAGTCATCAGTTTCCACTCGATGAAACTGCGCACCTCGCCCGAGAAACTCCGAAAATTAAGCCGTGCCGACAGCCGTAACCTGGTCAGGGAGAACAGAAAATATGGCCGTCAAAGCATCATGGACGACCTCAATGAAAAATCAACACAGTTCAGGCTGACCATTGATGTGAGGGGGAAAAGGGTGGAGGAAACCCTGGAGCTGATAGCAAAATACCTCGATGAGGCCATGTTGCTCAGCATGAAGGAGGTTAGCATTCTGCATGGCAAAGGAAATGGCATACTGCGCCGGGTAGTGCGGGATTACCTGAGCAAGCAGCGAAATGTAGCTTCATTTGAAGATGCCTCGGCCGAAACAGGCGGAACTGGCATTACCCGTGTGGTACTGAAATAAATTAACAGTATTTTCAGGCCTGATTATTCCCGAAATTTGGTTGTCTTTCTTCATTGTTAACTGATGTAAGGTATTCGTTCAGTCCAATAACTTCGGCATAATTTCCGCTTAAGCTTGCCAACGCTGCAGCGTGCACATCAGCTGCACAAACCCGTCTGTCATTAAAAATAAGGTCGCGGGTGGCGCAGGCATCAGCGATAACTCGAATTGAATAACCAAAATCGTGACCTGCCCTAGCAGCTGCTTCGACACATAATTGTGTTTGCATGCCGGCAATCACCAGTTTGTTGATGCCTTTTTCGGTCAGGTATTTGTGCAAATCGGTGCCAATGAATGCGTTGATGCTTTGTTTCAACAGTTGCTTCTCTGTTCCCAAAGGCATCACGCTGTGGTGAATGCCGCCACCGGGCTCAATATTGTGCCTGATGTGGACAACAGTTTTTTTCTCCCTGCGGAAATAGGCTAGGAGACTGGCGGCTTTGGCTGCTGCGGCCTCTGGAGCTACCAGCGCCAGCTGTCCTCCCGGGAAATAAAAATCCTGAATATCGATGAGTAAAAGGGCCTCGCTATTGTTCATGTGGTACAGCATGTGATGGAAAAGAATGTATGAACAAAGGTAATTTTTTGTGAAACATGGTGTGTTTGCATAGGAAATTACCAGCCTGATTTCATCGAAATGCACGTTTGTAGAAATTTATTTCTTATTGACCTATTGTGATAATATAATGAATAACAAATGAATATAAACATTTTAAATACTATGTTTAAAAAGGAATTAAAATAATTTTAGTAATATGTATAACATAGTACTGAAAATGATATATATTTGCGACATGAATACAGAAAAATCATTATCACAAATGCGAAAGGGGGTACTAGAGTTGTGCATCCTTTCGATTATCTCAGGAATGGGCGATGCTTATGCCTCCGATATTCTGGCAAGGCTGAAGGAATCACAATTGATTGTGGTAGAGGGCACCTTGTATCCCTTGCTTACCCGATTAAAAAACGAAGGCTTGCTCAGTTACCGCTGGGAGGAGTCAAAATCCGGACCTCCGAGGAAGTACTTTCAGATTACCACTGCAGGCACACAGATGCTCAGCGAGCTTATTCCGGGATGGAATGAGCTGGTTGATGCCGTTGCTTCGCTTACACAGGATGTTAACCCAAACAAATGAACTAAGGCTTTATGAAAAAGACATTTACGATCAATATCAGCGGAATCATCTTTCATATTGATGAAGATGCTTACGAGCTTCTGGGGCAATACCTCGATAAACTTAAACGGCACTTTGGAAACACCGAAGGAGCTGGCGAAATCATTTCCGACATCGAAGGCAGGATAGCGGAGTTGCTCCAGCAGAAGATTGACAGCACCAAACAGGTGATCACTCTGGAAGATGTGAAGGAACTCATTGGTCTGATGGGACAACCCAACGAAATGGATGATGAGCAATCGGACGGCCATGCTGAATTTTCGGCTAATCAGACCAGCAAGCCGAAGAGGATGTTTCGCGACACAGAGAACCGCAAAATTGGCGGAGTGGCTGCTGGTTTGGCTGCCTACCTCTCAATTGATGTCATCTGGATCAGGCTGCTGTTTGTGTTCCTGATTTTTGTAACCGGATCTGGTTTGGTTATTTACCTTGCCTTGTGGATCGCCCTGCCCGAAGCGCTTACCACTTACGAAAAGCTGCAGATGAAGGGCGAACCGGCCAATATTGCCAATATTCAGAAAACAGTGAAAGAAGAGTTTAATGCGGTGAAAGGTACAGTGAACGAGTATGCCAATGAGGCCAGGGATACCATCAAACGTACCGGCAGGAATGGAAAAACAGCCTTCGACAGCCTCCTCGAAGTGCTGGGCACCCTCCTGAAATTTGCCTTGCGCGGATTGGGCATGCTTATCGGGCTGGTTTTGCTCCTGATGGGACTCACTTTCCTCGTCAGCCTGGGTGTGTTGCTGGCTGGATGGCATTCATTTTCGTTTCTGTTACAGGACTCCATCATCAATATTTCCCCCAGCGCGTTTCTTGACCTGATACTGGTGGGTTCAACAGCGTCGTCAATGGTGCTTTTACTGGCCGTCATTTTATTGCTTAGTCCACTGGCATTGATCATTTACCTGGGATTAAAACTTCTTATTGGTCACCGCTTCACAATTCCCTATTTTGTGATCACCGTTTTTGCCCTCGGTTTGAGCGCGTTACTTGGCTTAGGAGTCATTGCCTACGACACCGTTACTGATTTCAGGCATACCGCCACCCAACAGCTTGACACCAGACGTGCCCTTGTTTCTGAAGGAAAAACACTCACAATCAGCGCTTTCACCGATCCGCGTTTCGGTGGCAAGCGGAATACCATTCACCTGATGGCTGATGCCTTGCATATGGTGAGCGATGGCGACGAAAAGTTGTTGTTTAATTATCCTGAACTGCAAATCAGGCCATTGGAAGAAACCGGCGTGCTTGTTGAATCAATTCCCATAGCCTCGGGCATCAATGATGAAGAAGCTGTCATGAGGGCCGAAGCAATCCAATATACCCTTGAAGTGAACGATTCAGTAGTTACATTGCCAACTTTTTACAGCTATGATGCGAAGTACAAAATACGCAACCAGCGTGTTAAGTTGATCATCAATGTAGCTGAAGGACAAAAAATCTATTTTGACAATGGGCTGAACGAATTGTTTCGCAATAACCCAAACGGTTATTGGCGAAGGAAGCCTTATGCTGGAAAAACCTGGGTGATGACGAAGAATGGCCTGCGTGAACTGGATGAACACATGAAACCCGTTGTCGAGGTTTCTGACAATTAAAAAAGGTTAATTTCCGCAAGTTGTAAAATGCTGTTATAAGCTGTACCTAAGCCCGTTGTATAAAAACGTGCAAGCTCATGACACCGATTATGGATTGTGTGTAAATCACATTTGAATGGCCAAAGTTTGCGGGAGTTCAGGTTGGCATTCAAAAAAAATTGTGCTGTAAGTACTTGTGGCGTAATATTGAACTATATTTATGCTTCAATTCAATTTCTATGAGCACTACAATAAACCGAAAACCAATCAGGTTTTACAGCGATCCAAAACGCGTTATTGTCCGGTTTTTCTTTCCCGGGCCCGAAACTAGGGTGCAATCGATTATTCAAAAAGTAATCAATATGCCTGAAGAGGCGGCACGCCTGAGCCTGAACCAAAGCCTGCGCGATTTTTCGGCAAGGCACCGGAACATCTCAAAAATTTATCAAAGGCATTTCGATCGGGTGAAAGAAATCATGAACGGGCGTAGCGGCGACCTGAACATATTGAGTGAACATAAAAAGCTGCTCATAGGGGCTTATTTCACATCGGAATATTCCATCGAATCAGCTGCTTTCTTTAACCCATCAATGGTTGAGGACCCCGACCAGACCGGACTGCAGGAAGGGCAAAAACGGGTCATTATCAGCTTCAGGGCTACCGGCGAAGGACATATTTCGAGCATTGTTTTTCGTGGAGGCGTGCTTGATGCCGACAATAACCTGCAGCTGATTCCTACAGGACGCCTTATCGATGAGGCTGAAGGTGTTAAAAACTACATTTATTCGAAAGCGAGTTTTTGCAAAAAACTCTCCGAGATGCATGCGGATGATGGCATTCTGATGCATGTGATGAATAAACTCAGGGATGAGTTTGACTACAATGAACTGTACAGGGCTATTGATGAGACCAAGCGAGAGCTTAACCCCGATGAGGCCCAGCGACGCATCCTGCAGACCATCACCTGGTTGGGTGATTCACACTACGAGATTTCATTTTCGCTTGATACAGGCATTTCCGACAGGGTAATCTTTCCGATTGCAGCTGCCGAAAGCAATGGCATTGAGGATGCCCGCTTCGTGAAATTCACCGATGATGATGGCAGGGTCAGGTATTACGCCACCTATACTGCCTACAATGGCTATTCCATCATGCCAAAACTGATCGAAACCAAAGATTTCTACAATTTTAAGGTCATGCCCATCCACGGCGAAAATGCTCAGAACAAAGGCATGGCCTTGTTTCCACGTAAGATCAATGGAAAATATGTGATGCTGTCGCGCATCGATGGGGTGAATAACTACATCATGTTTTCGGATAACATAAATCATTGGGGTGAAGCAATAAGGCTGCAGGAACCCAATTTCCCCTGGGAATTCATTCAGGTGGGCAATTGTGGGTCGCCCATCGAAACAGAAGTGGGATGGCTTGTAATCACCCATGGGGTGGGTACCATGCGCAAATACGTGCTGGGAGCCTTGCTGCTCGACCTCGATGATCCAACCAGGGTAATCGGACAGCTGAGTGAACCAATCCTAAGCCCGAATGAGGAAGAACGCGAAGGCTATGTGCCCAATGTGGTTTATTCCTGCGGCTCCATCGTCAGTAATGATGAGGTAGTTATTCCTTATGCCATGTCCGATACCGCCTCAACCTATGCCACTGTTCCATTGAAGGAGCTGTTGACCAATCTGTTGCCATCAGACCTGAAACGCGGCAGACCCACCCAGGAAAAATCAAAGGCAAGGGTTCTTGTTGTTGAGGATGAGGTGATTAACCAAAAGGTCATCGCGGGAATCCTGAAGGCTGAAGGTTACGATGTTGAGATTGCGCCCGATGGCATTATCGCGCTCATGCAGATTGGTAAAGTAAACTTTGATGTGATCCTGTCGGATATTGCAATGCCGAATTTTGATGGTTATCAGTTGCTCGAATACCTGAAAGAGAACAAGATTGACATTCCGGTGATTTTCCTGTCAGGCCATACGAGTCCCGACGACGAAGCAAAGGGATTGCGTCTGGGTGCAGCCGACTACATTAAAAAGCCCATCGACAGAAACCTGTTGTTGCTCAGGCTCGAGAAAATCCTGAAGTAAACCCTCAGGGAAGAAAAGGCTCGGCCAGCAGCCTTGCCAGGAGATAGGAAATCGTGCTTTCAGCGCCCTGGTTGCGGTTGATGCAGAATTCCTCAATGCCATCCATGCAACCTCCAGTTGTGGGGTCGTAGAGGGGTAAGTTAAGGTCGTTCTCGCCAAAGAACCAGTCAAAAGCGGTGATTAATTTTTGTATGTGTGCAATATTGCCGGTGGCATCGTAGGCCGAAGCGTACATATACACCATGGCCATGGCATCGATGGGCTGTTGCGCAAACAATTCGTAATCAGCATCCATCATCAGCCAGCGTCGGTTTCCGACAAGGCTTAACCAGGCGTTGGGGAAACACTTCAGTTCGAGAAACTCACGGCTCTTTTCGGCCACTTCAAAGAACTCCCGGTTTCCTGTCAATTGATACGCCTTATAAAGCGATGCAGGAATCATGCCGTTGTCGTAGGTAATTGTTTCTTCGAACCAGTGCCAGTTTCCGTGTGAAATCCGCTTAAATTGTTCACAAAGATGTGTTGCAAGCTGGTTTGAGAGATGCAACATCTTTTCCTGGTCGGGGAATCGCTTGGAGTAATGGTACAATCCCAAAATGCTATTGGCATATCCCCTGGCATACCGCAATTTCTCAAGCTGAGGTAGCGATTGGTTAAATAGCTCAAGGCCTGCGTAAAACAATGCGTCGACAGGTGCATGCCGCACAAGGTAGCCCAGGGCCCAGATGGTGCGGCCGAGGGTGTCGTCAGAGTGATCATCCTCGAAGGCCAGGCGCGAAAAGGTCAGGTAGTTTTTATAGCTTCCATCCTTTTGCTGCATGAAGTTGATGTAGGCCAGGTATTTGTTGATTTGTCTGATTAGTTTTCTGTCGTGTGTCCTGTTCCATTCCATCAATGAAACAATAAGTGCCCTGGCATTGTCGTCGAGGCAATAACCAGTTTTGTAATGCGGCACACAGCTGCGGGCATGCTGCAGCAATCCGGTATCATCGGTCATCCGTTTCAGGTGGCTCAGATCAATCTCCGGGTATTGCCGTTGCTGATCCTTCAAAGGGGTTGTTGGTGGAAGTTTTTGCAGTGCAATCACCTGGCTGAACAAGGATACGTATGCATAACCAATTAAAGGCCATGTAATTGTTTTTCCGTAGTTGAAGGCATTCTGCTGTAACTTATTAAGCTCCTTTGGATTGTCAAGCAAATGAATCACATGTGTTGCCAATTCGGGGCTGTTTCCAAACCCAAACAAAACGCCCCTGTTTTCGGCCAGCAATTCTTCGGCATGCCAATAAGGCGTCGACAGCACAGCGCAGCCTCCGCTAACGGCGTAACTGAGTGTTCCACTGGTGATTTGTGCTTTGTTGAGGTATGGCGTTACATAAAGATCGGCGGCTTTCAGCAGCGACATCAGTTCAATTTCGCTGGTATACTGGTCCATAAACTGAACATGATCTGTCATTCCCAGGTCATTAGTCAGCTTCATCAAATATTCACGGTATTCTTCTCCGGCATAACGCACCACATGCGGATGCGTTTTCCCTAGCACAACATACAGTATTTCAGGATGTTTTTCAGCAATTTGAGGCATTGCCCTGATCACTGTTTCGATGCCTTTGCTGCGTCCGATCAGACCGAAGGTTAACATGATCTTCCTGTTTACCCAGGCTTCGGGGCGTGGTGACAGCTTACTAACCGCTGCTTCGAAGTCAGGCACTCCATGCTGGATACGGATAATTTTTGCCACAGGAACCTGGTACACATCTGTTAAAAGCCTGATGGCAAGACCATTCATTATTACGATTCGCGACGAATATCCGGCAATTTTCTTCATCACTTCGAGCTGGTGAAATCCCGGCTTTTCGAGCACAGTATGAAAAGTGGTTACGATTGGAACGCGCAGCCTGCGCAGTAAGGACAGGATGAGCAGGCCGCTTTCGCCACCATAAATGCCAAATTCATGCTGCAAAAGGCAGATATCAGCTCCGGAAGCATTGATGTAGTCAGCCATTTCCACATATTTCTGTTTCGCCTGGTCGTTGATGCTGTGACTAACGATGTAAGGATAGGGGTAGGATTGTTCCGGATCATTCATAGCAATCACCTCGAGATTTAAAGGCGTGGTGTGAATTCCTGCTGCCTGAATAATAGCCTGAACTAAGTTTTCGGTAAATGTTGCGATACCACATTGACGCGGTGGGTAATTTCCGATGCAGATGACTTTCATAAATATATTGTTTTAAGGAACAAATGCTCAATCACCTGTCCCGGTAGTTTCCCTATTATGACGGAAAGGTACGAATTATTGGCCACAATAACAATAACCAGCAAAAATATTGGAGCCTGGAAAATGGATGAAGGAAGCATCAGGGCAAATTTGTATACCTTTGGAAAATGCAAACTGAATCAATTGACTGCCAACCATGAAAGCTTCGAAAACCAAAAAGAGCCGTAAGACCGCCAGCAAACTTGGAAAAGCTGGTTTATCGCAAAAAAGCGGACTGCCACCAGGGAGCCTCATTCACATCGGTGAAAAAAAGACCCACCAGATTAGCATCGACATGATCTTGTATAACAGTGAGGTTGTCGAAGAAAAGAAAGACATCACATTGCAGGAGGCACTAGAGAAATCCTATGATGGCTTTAACAGGTGGATCAAAATCACCGGTCTTCACGATACCGAGCTTATTGGTACTATTGGCAATATGCTTAACCTCGACAACCTCTTGCTTGAAGATATCCTGAACACAGGGCAACGGCCAAAGGTTGAGTTCGGAAACGATCATGTTTTCTTTACCTTCCGTACCTTGTTTCAGGAGGCGGCGGGCACTGATATCAACTCAGATCAGATCAGCCTTGTACTGAAGGATAAGCTGCTAGTCACCTTTCATGAGAGCGAACTCAGCCTGTTCGATGCCCTGGATGAACGAATCAAATTTCCGGACGGACGTATTCGCCTCAACAACCCGGATTATTTGTTTTATGCGGTAATTGACATTGTTGTTGACCAGTATTTTAAGGTCATCGAAAACCTTGGCGATGCCATCGACAAGCTTGAGGAGCAACTTTTCGAACTGCCTGACCATGAAGTTCTCGACCTGATTCAACAAAACAGACGCGACTTGTTGTATGTGAAAAAATCTGTTTTTCCGGTGAGGGAGGCCATTAACTCACTGATGAAATTTGAAAACAGCCTGATCAATGGTTTGAATATCAAATATTTCAATGATGTGTATGACCATGTGCTGCAAATGGTCGAAATCATCGAAACCTACCGGGAACTCAATGCAGGCATCCGCGACATTTTCCTATCGACACAGAGCAACAGGATGAATAAGGTCATGCAGTTGCTTACCATCATTGCCACCATTTTCATTCCGCTCACCTTCATTGTTGGAATTTATGGAATGAATTTCGAATACTTACCTGAACTTCACTGGAAATACGGTTATCCACTGGTTTGGTTGGTTATGCTGGCAGTAGTGTTGGCCATGTTGTTTATGTTCAGGAAGAGAAAGTGGCTCTAGGGAGCGATATTCGCTCAGCTAATTTTGCGTAATTTTGTGTTTCAATTGAAAGCAATTAATCAGGCCGTCGCATGAATTATATTATCTGGATCATCATAGCAGCTACTGTTGTTTATCTGGTATACAGCACTTATCGCCGTTTCAGGCAGTTTAAGAACTACAACCCGGAAGCCGAAAGTGAAAACCTGATTACAATGACCGATGCCAATTTCGACAAGACCATTGCCAAAGGGCTTACCCTGGTCGATTTTTGGGCAGCGTGGTGCGGCCCCTGCCGGATGATGGCCCCTGTGATCAGTGAATTGGCCGATGAACTGGAAGGCAAGGCAAAAGTGGGAAAACTTGATGTGGACAAGCACAAAAATAAAGCCGGACAGTTTGGCATCAGATCAATTCCTACCCTGATCCTGTTTAAGGATGGCAAACCTGTAAAACAAGTCGTTGGTGTAAAATCAAAGGCAGCGCTCGCCAAAATGATTAAGGAGTTCTCTTAGCCATGAAATTAAAACATCAGGGGAAAAAGGTGCACAAAAAAGACAAACCAAAACTCATTTTTGGCTTGTTCTCGCCCTGGTCGTTGCTTGGCATGGTGGCAGGTGGAGTAGGCGGACTGGTGTATTATTTTTTCATCGGATGCAACATCGAAGGGTGCGCCATTATTTCAAACCCTTTTATGAGTGCGCTGTGGGGTGCTTTGCTGGCCCTCATTCTGGCTGAAGTGATCCGCATCATTGCCATCGATGATTCCAAATAGGCTATTTGCTGCCATTTGTTTTGAATTAAATACTTAGTACTATCTTTACAGGATCAACCAGGTTTCATGCGTATTGCCATTCTTGCAGATCCACTCGATAACCAACAGGCGGGGATACATGTGTTTACCGACCAACTGCTGAAGGCATTGGATGCAACCAATAGTAAACACACCTATTTTGTTATCAGGTTGCAACAAACCAATCAATTTCAACAACTCATTGAGGTTCCGCTGAAAATGCCTGCCCTTTGGAAGGGTGGAAGGGCAAACAGGCTGTTCAGGCAATTGCCGGAAAAGGCAATGGCATTGCATGCCGATGTTGTCGTCGAACCGGCACACTTTGGCCCGTTCTGCCTGCCTCAAAAAGTGAAACGGGTTACCATCATTCATGACCTCACACCATTGTTGTTTCCGGAATGGCACCGCTGGCACAGCCAGATGCTGCAACGCGTGATGCTGAAAGGGATACTGAAAAAGGCCGCCATTGTAATCACGAATTCTGCAACCACAAATGCTGATGTCATCAGCAGGTTTCCGTTTCTTTCCGGAAAATGCAACTGGATATATCCAGGAAATGACCACTTTTTTGAGCCTCATCAGGCGCCCGACATTCTGAAACAATACACTATTTCACAGCCATATTTTCTTTGCACAGGAACCATCGAGCCGCGGAAAAACCTGGATGTTGTGTTGGAAGCCTTTGCCAATTACCGGCAGGAAGAAGGAAACAGGCATCAATTGGTGATTGCCGGAGGAAAAGGGTGGAAAACCAAGTCATTCTATCAAAAGTTGCAGAACCACCCATACAGGGATGATATTGTTTTAACCGGATTCGTATCAAAGCAGCATCTCAGGGCCTTGTATTCCATGTCGCTTGCATTAATTTTTCCGAGCAGGTACGAAGGTTTTGGCTTGCCCCTGCTCGAAGCGATGCGCTGCCAGACAGCGGTTATCAGCTCAAACAGGGGAAGTCTGAGTGAAGTTGGAGGCGATGCCTGCCTGTTTTTCAATCCGGATAAGCCACTGGAATTGCTGAAGCAGATGAAGGCAATTGCAGGAGATGTATCGCTCAGGAACGACCTTATACAAAGGGGTTGTGCGCGTGAAAAGGCTTTTTCGTGGGAAGCCGCTGCAAAACAGTTCGACGGTGCAATGAATCACCTTGAATCACAGCCATGAGGATTGTATTCATTTTGGAATATTATGAGCCGCATATCGGCGGAGTTGAGCAGTTGTTCTCGTGCCTCGCCAATGCATTAATTGCTGGCAGCCCACAGCGCACGACCCAGGTTGTGGTGGTCACCTCAAGATATCGTAAAGATCTTCCCGTCAACGAAATAAAGAACCATGGCTTGACCATTATCCGTGTTGGGCGTAACCGGTTTTGGTTCACTGTATATGCTTTTCTGGAGGCGGTAAAACAGGTTCGCGTTGCCGACCTGGTGCACACAACTTCTTACAATGCAGCGCTGCCTGCATATGTTGCAGCACGTATTTGCCATAAGCCCATTGTCATTACGTTTCACGAGTTTTGGGGAAAGCTCTGGTTCACCTTGCCATACATGAATCAAATCCAGCGGCTTGGGTATGCATTATTCGAAAAACTGATCGTAAAACTAAGGTTCGATTGCGTTGTAGGTGTTTCTGATTTTACGGTCGAGGCCTTGAAAAAACAGACCAGCCAAAAAGTGGTGCGCATATACAACGGCCTCGACTATGCTTCGTTTTCTCCGGCAAAGGCTCCTGATCAGGCCCGGGCCTTCACCTTTAGCTTTTTTGGAAGGGCAGGAAGTTCCAAGGGGCTCGACCTGTTATTGCCCGCAGCAGAAAAGTTTTTGAAGCATCATCCCGAAGCTGTTTTTCAGCTTATTATGCCAGAAGATAACACCAAGGCATTTTGTGCTGTGAAACGCCTGATTGACAAATTCGAAGCAAAGGCGCAACTTAAGGTATACTACAACCTCGACCGCAAGTCGTTACTGGAAACCATCAGCGCAGGCCATTGCGTTGTGATTCCAAGTTACAGTGAAGGATTTTGCTTTGCCGCTGCTGAAACCATAGCCATGGAAATTCCAGTAATCAGCTCAGGCAAAGGGGCGCTCCCTGAAGTGGTTTCAGGGCGGTACATACAATTGGAGCAGCATTCGGTGGCCGGACTTGTTGATGCCCTTGTAAAAGCCAGCCAAAAGCAGTGGGCGCAAACTGATGTCAGGCATTTTCACCTTAACGAAACCATCGAAGCCTACCTGAAATTGTATAATGAAGTGTTGTAATGTTGGCGAAAAACCCGCAATCACATAGGCTTGTTCGTGCTGAAAAGTGATTGCCTTCAGCAGCGACTGAACGATTGGTCTGATTATTCTCAGGAGTGTAGATTATAAGTATGATTGCAAAAAAATGATAACTTTCCGGCTTGTGACGTTTGTCTTATCATACTTATTAAAGAAGATAGTATTATTGCAAACTGAACTGTTTGTGCTAAAACATACTACTAACTAAGACAAAATCAATGAACTGGTTACTCGATTATAATCCTGTACTGTTGGCACTTATGGCCACTTTGTTTACCTGGGGACTTACTGCCTTGGGCTCAGCGATGGTGTTTTTCTTTAAGAACATCAACCGAAAGGTCCTGAATTCAATGCTGGGTTTTGCTGCCGGTGTGATGATTGCTGCCAGTTTTTGGTCCTTGTTGAGCCCTGCCATCGATATGGCCAGTGCGCAAGGTGAGCCAGGCTGGGTGCCGGCAGTCATCGGTTTTCTTTCAGGTGGCGCATTCCTGTACCTGGTTGATAGGCTGCTACCACATCTTCACCTTGGTTTGGAAATTGATAAGGCTGAAGGTATCAAGACTTCCTGGCAAAGAAGTGTTTTGTTGATACTGGCCATTACCTTACACAACATCCCTGAAGGACTCGCTGTTGGTGTTGCTTTCGGGGCCCTGGCCAGCAATCCTGATGCAGGTGCCCTGGCAGGTGCCGTTGCTTTGGCCGTCGGGATTGGTTTACAGAATTTCCCCGAAGGTGCCGCTGTGTCCATTCCGTTGCGACGCGAAGGTTTTTCGCGCTTAAAGGCGTTTAACTATGGCCAACTTTCAGGTGTCGTTGAACCCATTGCCGGGGTGATCGGGGCATACCTTGTGTTAACTATTACGCCTTTGCTTCCCTATGCCTTGTCGTTTGCGGCTGGTGCCATGATTTTTGTGGTTGTTGAGGAATTAATTCCTGAGTCACAGTCGGGAAACGAGTCTGATTTGTCAACCATTGGGGCCATGTTCGGATTTGCCACGATGATGGTGCTTGATGTTGCGTTGGGATAATCAACATTATATTACTGAATTCCACACTTCTTCACAAAACGATTACACGAAATGACCTGCTTGAAGTTTTAATGTAAATGGCTCATTTTGAGTCATCTCTTGCCCTGTGCGTAGAAAATCCGGGTGTTTAAGGGCTTTATTGCCTAATTTTGCCCGCTTGGATTAAGGAAATTTCAAATTCATGGGGCGAAGTGGGCATTGGCAAAACATACATACAGCATTGGTGTTGGTGGCTGTACATATGCTCATGCTTATTGCTTTTGCTAGGGGACAGGAGGCCGTTGGACTGAGTTCTGGCAATTATGGAGGGATTTCTGTCCTGAGAGTCAATCCTGCTCACATGATGCAATCAGGTGCTTATCTTCAACTCAACTTGGTGAGTTCTTCCAGCTTTTTTCAAAATAATTTTGTCTATTGGCAGCAATCCGATATGCGCATTCCCGACGTCCTGAATGACCGCGATGCCGCAAAAGAATATTTCACTCATCTGAAGGAAACACTGAC
The DNA here is from genome assembly GCA_018816765.1 of Bacteroidota bacterium. Classification (GTDB taxonomy): domain Bacteria; phylum Bacteroidota; class Bacteroidia; order Bacteroidales; family F082; genus UBA6192. The sequence goes on along the minus strand of JAHIUX010000009.1, from coordinate 49,756 downwards.
GTATTATCAGAATACCTCATTGAAATCGATGAGCATGGCAGCCGGGGTAATTGGCCCGGGATTTATGCTGCACACAGGAAGGTGGGCGTTCGGCACTTACACTGCGGTCCGAAGCTATGCATCGATAACAAACCTGCCCTATGAAATTCCGGTATTTGTTATGGAAGACATCAACTTTAAACCCTTGCACAACATCCGTTTTGTGGATGAAAATGCCAATATTGCCATGATGAACTGGGCTGAAGTTGGCGCCAGCCTTGCCCATACCTTGATCAGGGACACCTATAGTGATTTGTCGGTTGGTTTTACCGTCAGGCGCTTGTACGGAATCAGCGCGTTTTTTATGAAGGGTAATTTTGCAGATTATACGGTGGTGTCAGCAGAATCCATGGACATCAGGAAAATGGACTTTGACTTTGGAATTGCTACCAGCATTGATTTAAACGACAAGTATTTCAGCAACGCGCCTTCGCACATAAACGGAAAAGGCTGGGGGCTTGATGTTGGTGTTAATTACACCCGGAGGAGATATGGTTACAACAATAATTTCAGAAAAAAGATATGCGAAAAGGAGGCAGAGCCTTATGTCTGGCGCATTGGTGTTTCATTGCTCGATGCCGGATCGATAGGGTTTGCCGCCCGATCGCAACTGCATTCATTCATGGTTAACGATAAATACCTCGATCAGCTCGATACGATCAGGTACACCAGTGTGCAGCAAATGATTGCTGATGCCAGTAAAATCATGCTCGGCGACAGTGAAGCGAGCTACCGGGGTAATCATTTCCGCCTTGGACTACCCATGGCAATCAGCCTGCAATTTGATTATGCCCTGACTAAAAAGGTATTTGTTAACACAATGGCATTTCTGCCGGTAAAAACCAACAAATACACCTTACTAAGGCCCGCACAGATTTACATTGTGCCACGATACGAAACACCCTACCTGGAATTCTCATTGCCATTGAGTTTGTATGATTACCGGATTCCACGCATCGGTGCTGCCGTGCGCTTTGGGTTCCTGACCATTGGTACGGAAAGAATCAGCAATTACCTTGGAATATCAAACCTTACAGGTCTTGATGTGTATGCTTCAATACAGCTGTTTCTTGAACGCGGGCATTGCCTGTTCGGCCGGAAAACCGGCGCTTGTCATCCCGATGATGCCTGGTACGGACGACGGAAAAGGTCTGTCCAACCGATTCAGTAATGCCTTGATGGGGCGAATTGTTGTGCGGACCTGAGGGAATTAACCATTCAGGCAACAAAATACAGTGTTACAAACAAATTGTTATTCCTGGTAACATCCAGCCAATATGTGCCGATCTTTGAGGGTCTATAAAATGATGCAAGTATTTTTGCAACGATGAAGACTCCGGCACCTTTCCGTTTACTTAATGCCATTCAGAACCTGAGTATTGAGGTTGTTGCGGCTTCGGTGTGTTCCCTTGCCTTTGCGGCAGAAATACTCGAAGCTGAGGTGCAGGGTTGGTGGTACATTGCCTTCCCTTTTGCAGTTTGGGTGTTGTATACCACTGATCACCTGATCGATGCAAGGGTGTTGAACAAAATTGCCCTGAACCCGCGACACCGCTTTCACCAACTGCATTTCTGTAAACTTGTTGCAAGTGTGTGCCTGGTTGGAATTGGTGTGCTGGTGATGGTATTTAGCCAGGCGTCGTTACCGTTGATGCTGGCCGGGATTGGTTTATTTCTGCTTTCACTGGTTCATATGCTCATGGTGAATTTCACATCAAGGGGTCGATCTCAGTGGGTTCAGAAAGAACTAATGGTGGCGCTCATTTATACGGGAGGCAGCTGGATGGGACCACTCGTCTGGACAAATGATGTTCCGTCGGTGGCCGTAATTACGGTGATGGTCAGTTTTCTATTGACGGTCTGGGGCGAAGGCATGCTGGTAGCCGCTTTCGAGTTGCAGATGGATGCCGCTGATGGCCAAGCATCAATAGCAACGCGTTTAGGAATGAGTAAGTTACGACCCTGGTTGTTGGTGTATTTTTTTGCACAGCTGTTATTGTTGGTTTTATTCCTGCTTGTGGTTACAGAAATCAGCGTGCCGGCTGTACTGATCCTTGGCCTGATGAATGGGACCTTACTTGGATTATTGATTTTCCCGAAACCCTTTGTCCGGAATGGCATGTATCACCTCATCGGGGAGCTGATTTTTTTCCTCCCGGCCTTGTTGTTGCTGTTTTAATGAGCATTCCCTATTCCACAATTTCATGCGATTTCCTGACAAGATAAAACAAGCCAATTACTGCAGAAATTAGCAGCATCACGTCCTGATAAACGCCGAAGTTTATTGCTGCACTAGTCCCGATCAATGACCAGATAGCGGGAATAATGAGCAAATGACGGGGAAATCCCTTGAAGGCTAAAAGGAAAAATCCAAAAGTGAAAATTGTTGTCGGACAGGGTAATCCCAGCGAGATGATCCTTAATATACCTGGCTGTACCACATAACCGATGACCGGATATATAGCCAAACCAAACAGGATCAGGAAGTAGGCCAAAAATACCCGCGTGTGATTACCAGCAACAGAGAAAACCAAGTTGCCCTTCTTAAACACACTGATCAGCATAAGTATTCCCTGAACAATAAACAAACCACCAAAGACGAAAGCCGCCTTGTTGATGCTCGAAAAATACAGGATATGATAAACCAAACCCGACCAGATCCACAATCCTCCCAGCATTGCACCAAGCAATTTGTGACGGCTTTCAAGGCGCGTGTGTAACAATAATAATCCGGCAAAGCCAATCAAAACCAACAAGATCTGAATAGGGAAAAGCGCCTTGTTATACAGTTCAAAAACATGAAAAAACTGATCTGAAGAAAAGGGCATGTTCATTTCGAGGTGTTTTAATCAATGAATTATTGCAATAAATCAATGTCATTATGTCATAATAAACTATTATCTGCTAGTTAGATTCAGATTCCAAAAATGTGGCAACATAATGCCCGAACGTTTGAGGCATCTGATACATCATCCCATGACCAGTTGCTTCCACCTGAATGATGGTCGCGCCCGGAATAGAATCAGCAAGGATGGAAGAATTGATACAGGGAACAACTTTATCCTCTTTACCACAGATGAGCAATACCGGCATGGTCAAGCTGTGCAGGCGGCCCGCAGAACCACCTCCGGGACTAAGCCATTGCTGTATAGCACCATACTGCATACCAATGGTTTCGCCATTATATGGCTCCTTCGCTTCAGGCAGAAAAGTCCATGGCTCAGCATGAGCAGCCATCCAGTCGTCCGGAAACAGGGTGCTGAGCATCTCCAATGGTGTCGAAGCCGGATTTTCAAGGATGTCAATAATTTCCTGCGATGGATTCATGGTGATGGTGTCGCCGCAGTTTGTTGCGTAGAGCACCAGTTTAGCTACTTTTTCCGGGTGATTGAGGGCAAACATCTGTGCGACAAAACCACCCATTGACCATCCCATCAGATGCGCTTTACTGATGTTCAGGACTGTCATCAGTGCATTGACGTCCTCGCCAAGGCATTCAATGGTAAAACTGCTGTCAGCATTTGTACTAAAACCCATTCCCCGATAATCAAAAACAATCACCTGGTAGCGCTGTTGCAGGATATCGATCACATCCCCACTCCATAAATCCATATTGGTGGCGTATCCTGTACAAAGAAGCAAAGGTTCACCCTTTCCGTAAACCTTATATGCAATGGTGGCGCCGGAGATTTCGGCATATTGTACTTCGGGCATATTCATTACTTGTATGGGGTTTTCTTTTCGGCACGATGACACCAGGCAATGGCAAAGCACAAGGCTTATCAGAAAACGTTGAAATCGGAGATGCTTCATATCTTGCAATTGATATCGCATAAATTGTGAAATTGCCTTTGAGCAACCTGATCATTTACCCGTTTGTCAATCAATCAATCAAACAATGTTCCTGATGTTGTTACCTGGACACTGACAGTAAAGTTAGCAAAGTAATTTGGGAGTAAACAAGGCCATTGCTGCTGATTACTTTTTTTCAATACCTAATAATCAGTAATTCAACACAATGACTCTCCAGTTATTTTTTTACTCCTGCTCCGGAATTCCCGCTTTGTGGTTTTGTACCTTGTTTTTTCTCTTTCCCGGGCTTATGTAATTTTCGTTTTAACTTATTCAGCTCAAAATGAAGCAAGCCGATTTCCTGCGCCAACACCTTATTTCTGTCCGATAATTTTGAGATGATCATCGAGAATTCGATCATGATTAGAAACACGGCCATGAGTAAAATCATAAACAAGGCAGCAGGAGGGTAGGCGATGCCCAAAAAGGAGGAAATTATATCCAGTCCTCGACGCCAAAACGAAAAACCTATAAACAACAAGCTGAATAAGAGCCACATGAGCGAATACTCTTCTTTTATTCTTCTTTTTCTGATCAGGTAAAGAATAACCACAAACAACAACCAGCTGAATGCGATGGCAATATATTGAACCTGATTGGGATTAAATGCGGATGTCATGATGCTGTTTCATTGTGAATAATGCGTGAACGGATGGCTGCCATAAACATGGCCAACAATACCTTAAACATATAATATGGCCCTTTCGCAATGGGAATAGAGGATACACCTCCCTGACGTTCCAGCATCTGCGTAAAGGTTTCTTTCATCCTGAAGTTGTTTTTACCCAAAAGGATAACTACCTCAGGTTCTGGAAAATCAGTGGGATAATTCTCGGCTAAGAATGCCAGTGCGCGACTGTTATACGCCCTGAAGCCGGAGGTGTGATCCGTAATTTGCTGCCGGATCAACATAAAGCTAAACCATTCAAACAGCTTAATGCCCGTGCGGCGCAGGAAATGCGTTTTCACCCCATTTTTCTTTTTGTTAAACCTTGATCCAATTACCACATCAGCTTCGTCTTCTAGGACCATGGTGATCAGTTTGTTGATTTCGCTGACAGGGTGTTGCCCGTCACCGTCGAGCTGAAGCGCTACCTGATACCCGTTGCGCACGGCATATTTAAAGCCTGTTTGCACAGCACCGCCGATGCCAAGGTTAATTGGTAGTGTAATCACACGGGCTATCATGCTGGCCCTGGCCAACTCCTCGGTTGCATCGGTAGACGCATCATTGATCACAAGGATATCCCAGGTTGAATTTTCCTTGTGAACAGCCTGAAGCAAGGCCGAGATAGTTTCAGCTTCATTATAGGCTGGAATGATGATCAGGATTTTATTGGTTGTTTTTTGTTTCATTGGTTTATTGATTGCCCTTCGGTTCGGCGCCATTCAACAAGGCATTTAAATCGTTGATATAGCGTTGGTCAGTTGAATGTCCGGCTGCTTTCGCTGCCACTATGTCGTCGTAAGCTGCTTTCATCATGCCCATAAGATAATACGATTGTGAGCGATTGATGAGCAAAGCAGTATTTGTTGGATCGAGTTTCATGGCTTTGGTAAAATCCCGGACGGCTTCCTGCTGTTTATTGGCCATGCTGAAGAGGATGCCCCTATTCATGAAAATAGCACCTGATAAGCTGTCCACAGCTATATAGGCATCCAGGTCAGCCAAGGCCTTATCATAGTTTTTCAGGTGACCATAGCTGACTCCCCTGAAGCCCAGCACATCAATTTTTTTCGGTGATTGCGCGAGCACACGGTCAAACTGCTCGATGGCGAGCGGGTAATTGCCCTGGTCAAAATATACCAGGCCTTTATTATACAGGGCTTCTACCATATCCGGTTTCAAAGCAAGCGCTTTGTTGTAAAACTCCAATGCCTGTTCAATATTTCCCCGCTTTTTAAGGGCCAGTCCCACATTATTCACGGCCCTTGGGTTGTCGGGGTATTGTTTCATGCTGTCAGACCACAGCGCATATTCGTCCTGCCAGACCAGGTTCCGCTGATAGGTGACAACCGCCAGACCGGCAAGTACGGCAAACAACAGCAGCGGCATGAAATTTCTTCCCTTGCCCCAAAGGGCATCAACGCCAAATACGATGCCCGTGATCAGGCCTGCAAGCGGAAGATAAAGCCTGTGTTCGAACATCACATCGCTGATGGGAATCAGCGAGGACTCAACACTGAGCGCAATAAAAAACCACAGGATACTGATGCCTGTGAGGCGGAACCTGCCATTACGCATAAATATTGCCAGGCCTGCCATCAGTAGAAACAGGATTAACCCGCCGATCACAGCCACATTAAATAATGTATGCTGCACAGCAATAAAATGATCAATGTTCAGGTTTAAAGGCCAGAAGATCAACTTTATATATTCGATTAAAACAACAGCTTGCGTAAGCAGATAATCGGTGCGGCTGATGGAAGATGTTTCGGCGGGCATTAAACCCGTTGCAAGTAAGGCCGTTATCATCATCAGCCCACCAAAAAAACTGAACTTCAGCCACATGGGTGTTTTTTCACCAGGCTTAACGAACACCATCCATTCGATCATGAGTAGCATCGGGACGAGCGTGAAAATATTTTGCTTTGACAAAATGCCCAGTACAAATGATAAAAAAGCGAAACCAAAGTAGTACCTGGCTTTTTTGCCCTTGTTTTCTATCATCGCCATGCGCGCTTTCACATAGCAAAAAGCCGAAGTGAGATAAAACAAGCTTACCAGCAGTGTAAGGCGTTGAACCACATAGGTTACGGCCATTGTTTGCACGGGATGCAGTGCAAAAATGACTGCTGCGACGAAAGCCAGCATCTTTTTTCTATTGTCTGAATATCCTTCAGGAGCCTTTAGGTTGAGCAACAACAGGCTAAACGCATAAACCATATAACTGGTCAACAGGTGTAAAACCATATTAACCACATGATAACCTGTGGGATTGAGTTGTCCGGCCTGATAGTTTAGCGCAAAAGTGAAGTAACCCAATGCCCTGTTGTTGGGGTTGAGCCAGTAGTGCAAATCAGCAAAACCCGACAAGCTATGCAGCCGGCGGTTGTAGACGATACTTAACAAATCATCGAATTGAAAATCAACACTTAGGCTAGCATAATACACTGCTGTAATCCCGGCTATCAAAGCAAGAATCACAACTATTTTGTCATAAACAAGGAATAAATCTTTTAAACGTTTCATAGGTTGGTTGCACTGAGGAACAGAGTGTAAAATTACGTTGATAATTCATCCCAGACAATAAACAAAATTGAGCGGGAATAATTCCTTAGATTTGCAGGTCTGTGTAAATAAATTATATGCCCATCAGCCTTACTAATCTTCTAAGCAAATACATCCCCGAGAACAACCAACTCGAGCGGATTTGGATCCTGGCAAAAACCGATTTCAAGCTGCGCTACTACGAAACTACCCTTGGCTTAATCTGGGCATTTTTGCATCCCTTGATCCGAATGATCATTTACTGGGTTATTTTCTCCTATATCCTTAATCAGAATATTCCGAATTACGGGATGTATATCTTTTCGGGGCTCATCGTCTGGATGTATTTTCAGGAAGCCACCCGCAAGGGATTGATGATCCTGCGCAGCAAACGCTACCTCTACGAAAACATCAAGATGAACCTATACGATGGCTTCACCTCCTCTATCCTGAGTACGGTTATCGGACTGGCATTCAATATCTTTGTGTTTATCGCCATCAGTCCTTTCTTCAATATATCCTATTCGTTTCATATCCTGTGGATGTTTCCGCTGATGCTAAACCTTGCTGTGCTGGTTTTCGCCATCAGCCTGATATTGGTTATTCTGAACAGCTTCCTGAAGGACATCAGCCAGGTATGGGATGTGTTTTTGCTGGGGATGTTTTGGATCAACCCGATTTTTTATGCCAAGGCACTGATCTTCGAAACCTTTCCTTCGCTGATGTATATCAACCCCATTGCCGGTATCATTGTCAACCTGAGGGATGCGCTGATGTATGCAAAAGCCCCCGACATGACGATGATGGCATTCGACTGGCTGTATGCCCTTGTGCTGCTTGTGATTGGGATGTTGATTTTTAACCGGTATTTTCACAAAGCCATGGAGAAATTATAGGATGGAAAACAAGGAAACGGTAATCAGGCTTGAGAACGTCAGCAAGACATTTGTGTTTCGCGACAAGAAAGTGGCTTCTTTTTTCACCCAATTGGGTTGGGTGTTCACCGGGAAAAATATCCGCAGGATTGAAGCACTGAAAAACATTAACCTGGAAGTAAAAAAAGGAGAATTCCTTGGAATCGTGGGTGAAAACGGTAGTGGTAAAAGCACGCTGATTCACCTGATGACCGGGTTTTACAAACCCGAAAAGGGAGGTAAGGCCGAAATTAGCGGAAACTTCATCCGCTTGAGTTTGGGATTGGGATTCAACCAGGAACTTACTGCAAGGGAGAATATTTACCTCAACGGCTCGGTTATGGGGCTCACGCTGCGCGAAATCAATGAGAAATTCGATGAGATGATCGCCTTCGCCGAGCTTGAGGAATATGTTGATACCAAAATCAAGTTCTATTCACGCGGAATGAAAGCCAGACTTTCATTTGCAGTGGCAATCCACGCCAATGCCGAAATCCTGCTTATGGATGAATTTTTTGGTGGTGTGGGTGATGAAAAATTCAAGGTCAAATCCGACAAGGTCTTCAAGGAAAGTGTGCTGAAAGGCCGCACCATTGTGCATGTAAGCCACAACCTGAGCACCATCAGGCATTATGCCACAAGGGTGATCCTTATGCATAAAGGCGAACTCGTTGGCATGGGAACACCCGATGAGGTGTTTGAGATGTATAAAAACAAAATCAGGGTCGACAAACTGAATCTCCGGGATTACGTAGATGATGACCAGTCGTTTTAGCCGATTATGATCAAACTGATTTCACTGCATATTGCCAAAACTGCAGGCACTGCCTTTTTTGGCTTGCTTGGCCGGGAATATGGATCCCAGCTTGATCACAGGTTCAAGCGCATCCATTATTTTCCTGATGGCATCGAGCGACAACTTGATTCTGCCGACTTTGCAAGTGAAACGACTGTTGTTCACGGACATCTTTACTTCAGCCATATCAGCAGGATATATCAGCAAAATCAGCCAAGGCTGATTTGCTGGCTGCGGCAACCTGTCGACAGGGTGATTTCGAATTATTACTTTATGCATCGCGCCATCAATGGCCGGCCGGATCATCCGCATGCCTTCAAAAAAAACTACAGCCTGATGGACTATGCTGAAGACAGCATCCACAATAAAATGTGCACTTATCTCGAAGGGATATCTCTTGAAAAGCTTGATTTTGTTGGGTTTCAGGAAAATTTTCAACAAGATGTCATTGCCTTGGCGAAGCTGTTAAACTGGGAGAAACCATTGCTGATTGAAGCGGTAAATCAACGTAGCTATGAAAACGATAACATATTCTATCCTACATCATTCGGGCAGATCACACAGGAAATGCGGTCTGAGATAGCGCGGATCAACGCACTGGACATGGCGCTTTTTGCTGAGGCTGAGGAGTTAAAAAGGAAAGGCTACTGGGAACAAAAATCATTAAAATAAGACCATGCTATTTTCAAAAGATAAACGCGTAAAAGCCGGCAACCTGGAGTTGGTATCACTCCACATACCAAAAACAGCGGGCACCTCTTTTCGTAACATCCTTAAGGCTGTGTATGGCCAAGAAAATATCGTGCGCTTCGACATAAAAATTAAAACCAGGAAGATCGACATCGAAAGCAAGCCTTTCGAAAGGGACAGGCTCCCCGAAAACATCAAAGGCATTCACGGACATTTTCATTACCTCGACCTGGTAGAGCAGGTCAATGTTCCACCCTCGGCAAAATGGATAACCTGGCTCAGAGAGCCCTCGCAGCGGGTCCTTTCAAATTATTTCTATTTGTCGGAACGCCTGCGCGAAGAGCTGGATGAGGAGCGCAAAGGCCTCAATATCCTGGCCAAGATGCAGCGCTCGCTGATCGAATTTTCGCGCGATGAAATCAACCGGAACCGAATGAGTAAGTTCCTGGCCGGGATGGACCTTAACCAATTTGCATTTATTGGGTTACAGGAAACTTATGAAGCAGACCTTAAACGGCTTGCCGGCATCTTAGGTTGGAACAGCTATCCGAACCTTAAACACAATGTAACATCAGCCCGTCCGATGGTCGATCCTGAAGTACTTGCCGAAATCAGGGAGCTTAACAGCGACGATTACAGGCTATATGCAGAAGCCATTGAATGGCGCACCCGAAACTTAAACATTGCAGCCATATGATTTGGTTAGCCTCATTTCCACGTTCGGGTAATACCTTTTTCAGGAACATACTTTACGAAGTGTATGGCTTGAAATCGAGCACCTATCATCAGGATGCAGATTATTTCCTCGACAAGGATTATGCAGCTTTTCCCTGTGTAAAAACCCATTTATTGCCGTCACAACTGGTTCCGGCCGATCCTGACATCAAGGCAGTGTATATTATCAGGGATGGAAGAGATACTATGGTTTCGCTGGCACATCACCGCAAGGATATTGTGGCTCCGGGTTCCGATTTTCACGAAAACCTTAAAGCTGCCATTATTGCTGAAAAAGGGAGCTTTTTCGGTGGATGGTCGCGCAATGTGCTCGAATGGATCGATAGGGCCGACATCATCATCCGATACGAGGACCTGCTGGCCGACCCCCTTGCATGCGCTGAACGGCTGCGCGCCATCATGCATCTGCCCGCGCCTGACGCCAGCAAGCTGCCGGGTTTCAATAAAATGAAAGCAGGCGTTGCAGAGTATGGAAGCGGAAAAGGACGCGGACTGAGCGAAGAAGAAATGCTCGCCTTATCAGCGAAAAATTTCAGAAAAGGGAAAGCAGGAGGCTGGAGAGACGAAATGTCAGACGAAATGCACGACCTCTTCTGGAGCTATCACGGCGAAGTGATGGAACACCTGGGGTATGGCCGCGATGGCAATATTATCTCGCTGAACCCCGACTTCGATTTTGATGTGGCGCTAAAACTTGGACAGAAACTCCCCAGTCATGAGCGAAAGATGAAGGTGTTGCTGGAAGCTGAAAAAATGGTTCACCACGACAATGATGGCGTCAAAAGGTATCAGTCGGAATTGTTAAAGCAATTCAATAAAATTGAACAAAATCCGGATGCCCGATGGCATTTTGACCTGTTTATGTCAGGAAGATTAGTTCCGCTTAAGGAGTTTAACCAAGCCCTGAATCATGATTTTTCAATGCCGGAGCAAACAGCAAAGGGCAGCCAGACACCTGCCGAAAAGCGCAGCCTTTTTCAGCGCTTCGAGTTTGCCTTGCTTGAAATGATTCCAGACCGCTGGGTCAGCTACCTGATCAGCCACAACATCCTCGTATTCCATAAGCTATATGACGGCATAAAGAAAGCAGCCTTTGGCCTGATCGACTTTGTGATTGACACGGTTAAAAAAATCAGTGCCTTTATTCTTCGCCTCCTTTTCAGGATGCGCGACAACAAAAGGCTGAACAGGCTCACGTTACAGTTTAACCGGTATGACCTGATTCACCTGCCATTGCAGCAACATTTCTTCTCATTTCGCAAAACAGCGCGACCCCTTCTGGTGACCATACACGATTTTACACACCGGCTTTTTCCTGAGCATCACACTGCCATCAATATCTCTAATGCTGAACAGGGCCTGAAATTTATCAGTCAGCGTAAGGCCCATGTGCTGGCAGTTTCCGCTTCAACCCTGCACGATACCCAAAAAGAACTCAAGCTGCCCGAATACCATGTGCATATGGTGCATGAAGCCGCCGACAGGGAGAAGTTCAGCTTTCGGATTAACCGCGATGAAACACGGAAAATAAAAGAGAAATATGGCATTCCCGACGGAATTCCATATTTGTTGAGCCTGTCGACAATTGAGCCACGAAAAAACCTTGGAAACACCATTCAGGCCTTTCTCAGGCTGGCAACAAAACATGAAGGGCTTCACCTCAACCTCGTCATTGCCGGAAAAAAAGGCTGGATGACCAACAAACTTTTTGTTCAGAATAAACTGTTTACCGACAGGGTGTTTTTTACAGGCTTTATAGATGATGGTGACCTTGCTGCCCTTTATTCTGAGGCACTTGCATTGACCTACCTTTCCTTTTATGAAGGATTTGGACTTCCACCGCTTGAAGCGATGAGCTGCGGAACACCGGTAATTTACAGCAACAGGTCATCATTGCCCGAAATTATTGCTGATGGTGGTTTATCGGCTAACCCGGACGATATTGAGGAAATAATGACGAAATTTGAACAGATTTATGCAAACCCTGCCTTGCGTGAATCGCTTGGTCGCAAAGCATTGAAGCGATCGCTTGACTTTTCGTGGCGCAAAGCCGCCATTGAAACGTTGCAGGTTTATGAAAAAGTCATCTCATCCAGTAACGAATAGAAAGAAGCACCCCTATATGTATCAAGATTTTAACGCATGGCCCGGACCAACATTGGTGCAACAGTTGCATAAAATGGCTTCCGATTTTCCTTACCGGCCAGCTATAATTGACCATAACGACCAGCTCAGCTATGCTGAATTTAACCGGCTCTCAGATCAGGTCGCCGGACAGATTGCCGGACTACAGCCAAAGAAAGGTACCAGAATAGCCCTTTTCATCGAACATAGCATCATGCAGTTTGTCGGTATATTTGGCATCATCAAGGCGGGATGTGCTTACGTTGCACTCGATACCGCCTATCCCGCTGACAGGCTTTTGTATATCCTTAATGATGCCGGCGTTTCGGCCATTGTTTCAAACACAAAAAACCTGGCACAGGCGAAAGTGCTGAATAGCGAAATCCCGGTCATCAATGCTGAAGTTATAGAAAATCAGACAGTTAAACAGTTATTAATTCCGGACGCCAATGACCTGTGTGCCATCATCTACACCTCAGGTTCTACCGGCTTGCCTAAAGGAAGCTGGTACACCCATCGTTCGCTGAGTCATTTTGCCTGGCGTTTCAGCAAACTCGCTTCCATTGATCACCATGATCGCGTAGGTTATTTTGTATCGATCAGCTTTTCGGCCCACGGCATGCCCATGCTGGGCGCCCTGATGAATGGTGCGGCTTTAGTGCTCTTTAACCTTAAAAGGGAATCGCTTTCGGCCTTCCGAAACTGGTTGACCTCACAGAAGATTTCGGTGGCGCTGATGATCCCTTCAATACTGAGAAATTTTACCGCTACCCTGAATAACAGCCACAGTTTCCCCGATTTAAGGGTTGTCATGTCGGGCGGTGAAAGCCTGTTCAGGGCTGATGTTGAAAAGCTGTTACCACACCTTACTGATCAATCTATTGTGTATCATATGCTGGCCTCAACGGAAGCCTACCTGACCTGTGCATTCCCGATAAAAAAAGGCGACTTGCTGGTTTCAAACAGCATTCCGATTGGCTGGGATGTAGAAGGCGTGCAGACGATGGTGATGGATGAATCGGGAAACCCTTGCCAGCAAGGAAAAATTGGTGAACTGTGGCTCAAATCCGCCTATATGGCGGGTGGCTATTGGGGCGAGTCGAATCAGGGAAACGGGGCGTTCATGGCTGCCGAAGGGGAGCCAGAGCTAGCTGTTTTTCGCAGCAGTGATATGGGTTACAGGCAGCCCGATGGCGCACTCATTATGGTAGGACGGAAAGACAATATGGTCAAATTGCGCGGTTACCGCATTGATTTGCGTGAGATCGAAAGTGTGCTGCTGGAACTCCCGGAAACCCGCGAAGTGGCCGTACTGCCAAAAGAAAATTCGATGGGCAGCAAGCACCTGGTAGCTTATGTTGTCATTAACGAAGGACATAAGTTTGATGAAGCCAGGATAAAAATTGCCGTATTACGGATGTTGCCGGATTATATGGTTCCGTCTTTCGTTGTGCAGCTTGAAGCCTTACCCAAGTCCTACAACGGCAAAATTGATTTCAAACAAATCCCTGATCCTGACTGGAATGCCATTGAGAAAGTGAATGAGCTGATAGCTCCTGTGAGCCCTACTGAAATTAAACTTGCCGAAATCATCAGCCGGATCCTCGATGTGTACCCGGTTGGTTGTGACCACAGCATCATTCAACTGGCCAAAGACTCGCTTAAGCTGTTTGTAGCCCTTGATGAAGTTGAAAAGTCATTTGGTAAAAAACTCAATATTGACCTGATCCTGGCGGCACCGACTATAAAACGGATTGCTGCCTGGCTAGACGAGAACTAAAATGAAAATACTGACTAAAAACAGGGTCGATCGGATTGGGAGTTTCTTTGAAACGGAAAAAGGTAGCCTCATAATACCCTATTCGGTCGGTAGCAGACTGATCAGGTGGTTTACCCGGACTGATTTTGCCAGGAATGAATATTTCAGGCACCGCGAGCTCGTATTGCGCGAATTTGCCCAACAAGCAGATATCACAGATATTGACCGCATATTTCCTGAAACATTTACACTTAACTTTCAAAAGGGATGGCGCTCAGCAAGCTTGTCCTACCTGTCCGACAAGGCGTTCTTCAGGCGTGTGAAAGTGGTCGGAAAACAACACCTCGATGATGCCCTTGCAGCAAAGAAGGGTGTGGTTTTGCTGAACAGCCATTTTGGTTTTTCAGAAATCGCACTTACGGTGTTTTCGCGCATGAAATATCCTGAAATCGCCACCGTGGTGCGCGAAAAGGGCGCTAACTCAATTAAGGTAAAAGGCATTAAAAAGGAACATGAGCCTGCCTTGCTGAAGTTTAAAGACCAATCGAACGAAGAGTTAATCCGCCTGCTGTTCAAGGCACGTCAATCACTCAAGGACGGTGGCATTGTGCATCTTTTGGGAGATGGCTATCATGGCAAATCGAGCATCAATTTCGAGTTTGTTGGTAAGGTCAGGGGATTCAGACCAAGCTTTGCCGAACTTGCACTGAGTACGGGAGCTGCGGTGGTTCCTATGATCGCCAGGCTTGATGTGAAAGGAAATATCCGTGTCGAAATTTACCCTCCGCTCAATTCAGGCGACGAAGCCATGAATCACCAGGACCGTGTCATGCTGCTGCTCAGCCAGTATATTGAGATGCTGTCAATGTTATGGAAAAATGAACCCCAGCATTTGAACTGGGGTTTCACTGAAAAGTTTATCCGACAAATGGTCGTTTCAGCAGAAACGCCGGAAGAAGACGATTAGACTAGTGCTTAAAGTCAAGGTCAAAAGTCCAGCTGGCATAATAAAATGCGCCGATCTGCGGCATGCCGTAAGCCTGAATATACTTGTTGTTGAACACATTTGCCCCGCCAACTTTCAAGGTTGAATAGAGTTTCGGGAAAACATAATTCAGCTGTACATCAAGTGTGTTGTAGGATGGAACAGGACCGCTGGCAAAAACACTTTCCCAGTAATAGCTGTCGACATACCTGAAATTCACATTGAAACCAAGCTGTTTAATCACTTCCTGCCCGCCCACGCCAAGGTTAACCTTGTGCTTTGGTGTATTGAAGCCTGGAATCTGATCCTTGGCTATTCCGCTGGAATCAATGCTGGCATAGGTATAGTTGAAATATGCCTTTATTTTAGGCGTAACATAATAACCCAGTCCTGCGCTGAATCCAAGGCTGCTGACATCAGTTTTGCTGTTTGTGGCAACGGCATAACGCTGATAATTGCGCGAGGCGATATCGGCTACGCCGCTTGCTTCGCCAGCTGTGCCCGATTTTGGCTGAACAACCTGCTGATAGACGATGAAATTGCGGTAATTATTGTAGTAAATACTGAAGTCAGTGATCAGGCTTTTGAACCATGTTCCGCTGTAACCGAGTTCAAGGCTTTGCAATTGCTCAGGTTTAACCGCATCAACGTAGGTTGTTTTCAATAAGCCGGGATCGGCCGATCCGCCATTTTGGAAAGCGACCACTGAGCTATAGGTGTACAAATTTCCAACGCCGTTTGCATTGCCAAGGGTAATCTCAGTGCCTTTATTCAGGTATTGAAATAAATCGGTGAGCGTCGGGCTGCGGAATGCCGACTGTGCCGAAAGCCTGAAATGCTGTTCGCCGGTCTGATAGGTGAGTGCAAGCCTGGGTGAGAACTGTGCAGCATAATACTCGTTCTTATCGAGACGCACCGATGCCAGGACCTTCCAGTGGTTTCCGGGTAAGTTGGCAATGCCCTGCAAATAGCCTGCATACTCATTCATCTTGATTTTACGGTAACTGCCGTCTTGTTGTAGGGTGTCCATGAAGGTTGTTCCTTTTGACTCAGGCGACATATAGCGATAGGAAACGCCAAAATTGAAATCATACATCCGGTAAGAACGGTTATAATCAAATTCGGTGTGATAAAGTACAGTTTTGCTGGCAAAACGCGAGCCAACAGGAGGTGATTGTGATTTGATTTTCTCGATGGCAGTGTTAAAGGCCGCTGTTCCCGGCACAAGCCAACCGTTGTTGCTTTCTGTTAAAGCCGCCTGGTTTGCCTGATCAACCATTGCTTGAGTTGCCTCAAGGGCAAAATTATTGGTCAAGGTATTCAGCTCATTTACGTAAGCATCAGACCAATAGCCGGTGACCGATGGCAGACTGGCAAATCCGAGCAAGGTGCCGGTGGCGTTCATGGCATAGGTGTTTTTTGTGTCGTCGCTTGACCGGTAGGCCTTGAACTGATAATGTTTGCTGTTCAGGCCAATGTAATGCAACTGTTGGTTAAACCCGTCAAGGGGAGCGCGGTTGTTGCCCATATACACACTTTTACCCTCTGAATAGCGGTAATTGTATGTTGCAGTAAGGTCTTCGGTGAGCTTGTAGTTCAGGGTGCCCGAGAACTTGGTGTTGTTTACCTTGCCATCCCACAATGTGGACTCCATAAATCCGGGCATGAGGAATTGTTTCTTGCCTGGCAGTACCAACGAGTTATTGAGCGAATAACTCATAAATTGCTCAAACACATTGCCTGCCTGTGATTTGCTTTCGATCAACTGGGTCAGGTTTTGTGGCGGTGATGGTTGTTTGCCATAGCGATTGGCAACAGGATCATCGGCGACCCAGTCGCTTGCATTCATATGTGAAGCTGTCAATTTAATTCCCAGCCTTTTTTGCTTGCCATAGGTATCGGCAAAACGAAACTGTCCCGACATATAATCGCGGCTACCGCCTTTGATTTCGGCTGAAACACCTTGCTTGGTATAGGCAGACTTGCTGGTGTAGCTGATCACGCCCTGCATGGCATTGGCACCATAAAGCGCGGAAGCAGGTCCTGAAATAATTTCGAGGTTCTCGATATCAATATCGGAAATGCCAAACATATTGCCTGTGGCAATATTGATTGTGGGCAGCTGATTATCAACACCATCAATCAGTTGAACCACCCGTAAAGGAGAGGTTGAATTAAACCCGCGGGTGTTGAAGGCGCCAAAACCAATGCTGTTGCTAATGATTTCAACATCGCGCAGGTTGGAAAGGCTGTTGAAATAATCGCCTGAAGCGGAATTGTTGATCTGTTGCGCATTAAGTTTTTGAATTGCAATCGGGGCCTGACGAATTTCCTGGTTGAGGCGCGAGGCACTTATCACAACCTCTGTCCCTGGCAGTGATGCCGATTCAAGCATAACTTCAAGCTTCGCTTCTTTATGCCAAACGATAGCCTGGCTTGCATAGCCTATGTATGAAAACATGAGCACCGCTGTCCCTTTTGCAGGAGCCGCCAGTTCAAAAGTACCGTCGATACCACTGACTGTGCCGGTTGTCGTGCCTTTTATCTGAATATTCGTTCCGGGAAGGACTTCTTTTGTTTGTTTATCCCGTACGATGC
Source organism: Bacteroidota bacterium (assembly GCA_018816765.1). GTDB lineage: Bacteria > Bacteroidota > Bacteroidia > Bacteroidales > F082 > UBA6192. The sequence continues at coordinate 32,053 of JAHIUX010000009.1, read as the reverse complement.
CCCTGATCATTTTCAATTCCTGGGCACTTAGTTGGGTTGGTAGAACAAACAGTACGCTAAGGATCATAACGATCCAAAATGGTAACACTTTTTTCATAGTCAGATTGGTTTTTGGTTAATTGTTTACAATTTCAATGTTTTTTGCGTTTTCTCTGATAAACACACTGAGGCCGGAAAGCATATCATTGTTCCCGTTCACAGTAAGTTTTCCACGGATGGTGTTGAACTCATTTGACCTCAGGTAATCCATAATTTTATTGCCATCGCCTTTGCATTTTACCAGGGCTTCGGCAGTATATTCTCCAATCGTATATCCGAGCACATTTACCCAGTTCATGCCTTGCTGATACCGTTCAGTGAAAAGATTATTTGCGGACAGGTATGCCTGACTTGATGTGTTGCAGTGGAAGTTGGTAAAAACCAGGTTCTCTGCATCATGCCCAAGCGAAGCCATGATTTTGTCGTTGTCGAAACTGCTCGAACCACAAATCAATACGTTTGGATCCGCTTCGCGGATTCGCCTGATGGCATTGGCCATTCCGGCGCCTCTACCGATTACTAGCATAAACTGGGGTTTATTGACCAGTATTTTCTGGACCAGGTTTCTGAAATCAAGGTCGTCTTCACAATAAACAGCGCCTTCAGTTATGTGACCTCCCAGTGTTTCGAATGCCTGGGTGAAGTAGTTCCGCGAATCCTGACCAAAGTCATCGTTTACCACAAGGAAACTACCTGTTTTCAGATTCGCCGTATGAAAAACATATTCGGCCAGCATTGGCATTAACTGACTCTCGAGGCTGAAATCACGGATGACCCATTGTTTGTTTTTTGCGATATCAGCAACGCTCGAAAGTGAAGCGATCATCGGAATGCCCGACTCTTCTACAAGGGGTATGGTTGCCTGAAGTACGTTTGAATACCCTGAAACAATCACATTTGGCTTGGCAATATGAATGAACTTTTTGGCAATACCCACCGCTTCCTGTGGAAGAAAGCGATTATCCTCTGCCAGGATTTCGAAACGGCAACCATATTGCTTTTCGGCTTCTGCAAAGGAAAGGGCAAGCCCTTTATATAATTCACTGCCAAAATAAGCGGCATTCCCTGATAGCGGCAGGTTTACCCCAATAGAATAATGTTCTGTCTGGCTTCCTGCACCTTGCTTTGAAGTTTTATTGGAGCAGGAAAATAGCGTTATTGTGCAACAAAGAACGATGGCCGACCACCAGAAATGTGATTTCATGATCAGGTGCTTATTGTTTTGAGGGCAATTTTAAAACAATAAACAATACAAAATAGCAAAGAAAATATCGTTATTCTGATTCGAGCTTGCAATTGCCCGTCTGCTGGCTTCCCAGGAGATTAATTCCGGTATTTTTTTCGAAACCTACAATAAGCCATCCAAACTCATTGAACAGGTTCCTGCTGATCATAAAATGTTCAATTTTATGCAATTGCTTTGTCTTACAGTTTGTTTTACGTATGGAAGTCAGGCCCGGTTTCAATGGCCTTATCCAGTTTCCAATGGCTACATCACTGATTTCGGTTACCTGGCTGATTTTTTTTAAACTGAGTCCTTCGAGATAAAGGTGGATGGCTATTCGCTTTAACTCAGCTGAGGTGCGTGGTGGATGTATGGTAAAATGATGATCACAAGGTTTACATCTATATCTTTGATTAGAAGCAACAAAACCTGCTTTGGTGATAAGATTGGATTGGCATTTTGGACATTGCATGAAAACTATAATAAGTTTGCTAAGGTATAATAATTTTAATTATTTCTGTCATGAAAGGTAATTTTACTGTGTGGGAAACGAATTTTGACTTGATTTTGCAAGGTCAAAGCGTATAGGGCAAACAAGCTTAGTATCTTATGCTTTCATAAGTAAAGACCGATAAACTGCTCGGTGAATTTTTGTAGTGTACAATGGCAGATATTGTATAATGAGATTATTTTCCTATTATTGTAGGGCAAAAACCAACATAACCAAAACCAAACAATCAATTTCTTTCAATTGACGCAATGACTATGGATGCCAGCATTACCCGGATATTTGATCTGCTGCCGTATTATGCAAACACGTACAGGCCAAAAGACGATGCCCTTGCTGGCAAGGAAAACGGGCAATGGGTTAAATACGATATTCAGACTTTTCGCAACCTGGCCGATGAATTGAGCTTTGCGCTGATGAATCTGGGTGTGGTAAAAGGAGACCGTATTGCAACGATTGCCTCAAACTGCCCGGAGTGGAATTTCATCGATATGGCCATTTTGCAGCTTGGTGCTGTCCACGTGCCCGTTTATCCAACAATCAGCGAAACCGATTACACCTATATTTTAAACCACGCTGAGGTCAAGTTTGTCTTTGTAGGGAGCCCTGACCTGATGCGGAAAGTACAGCATATTTTGCCTGAAATTGATTCAATAAAATCCGTTTTTACTTTCCGTCCGGTTGAGGGATTTACCTTACTCAGCGAACTGATTGAGTCCGGAAAACAACAGGCCAGGCCACAGGAACTCAGCTCATTGAAAGCCTCGGTCAAGCCTGATGACCTTGCCACGCTGATTTATACTTCAGGAACTACCGGCTACCCTAAAGGAGTGATGTTGTCGCACGCCAACCTGCTTAGCAATGTGGCTGCAGTTTATACGTTTTTTCCGGTAGATGACAGTTGCCGTGCACTGAGCTATCTTCCGCTCTGTCACGTCTACGAGCGGATGAATATTTACACCTATCTGTACCTGGGAGTTTCAGTGTATTATGCTGAAAACATGGGTACTATTGCTGATAATATCCGTGAGATTCAGCCCGAGATACTTACTACCGTTCCCCGACTTCTCGAAAAAGTGTATGATAAAATCATCTCCAAGGGAATGAAACTGAAAGGGATACGGCGTCAGCTCTTTTTCTGGGCGTTAAACCTGGGCCATTGCTACGACATCCCTGAAAAAACGGGTGTATTCTATAAACTTCAATTACACATTGCCAATAAGCTTGTTTTCAGCAAATGGCGCGAAGCCCTTGGAGGTAAAATGAGGGTAATAGTTTCTGGCGGGGCCGCCTTGCAACCGCGTTTAAGCAAGGTGTTTACCGCGGCCGCTATTCCAATCCTCGAAGGTTACGGCCTTACCGAGACTTCTCCGGTGATCGCAGTGAATAACCTTGAGCCGGGGGGCTTGCGATTTGGCACTGTAGGCAGGCTGCTGAGGAACGTACGTGTGAAAATTGGCGACAATAGCGAAATCCTGGTTAAGGGACCAAATGTAATGAAAGGGTATTTCAAGGATGATGCGATGACTGCCGCGGCCATTGATCAGGAAGGCTGGTTCCATACCGGCGATGTGGGCAATATCGAGCCCGATGGTCACCTGCGGATTACCGGACGAATCAAAGAAATTTTTAAAACCTCCATGGGTAAATACATTAGTCCGGCACTGATCGAAAATAAGTTTAAAGAATCACCTTTCATTGACGGGATAATGGTCATTGGTGAAAACCAAAAATTTGCAGCAGCGCTGATTGTGCCTAACTTTGAGCATCTTCGTTCCTGGTGCCGGATCAAGAACATTCCGTTTACATCTGACAGTGACATGATTACGCACAAGGAAATTGTGTTGAGGTTTCGCAAGGAAGTTGATCACTACAATTCTTTCTTCGGTGATTACGAACAAATTAAAAAATTCGAACTCACTGACCATGAGTGGAATGTTCAGAATGGCGAACTCACAGCCAACCTGAAAATAAAACGCGCCACCATAGTAGGAAAATACAGGGAAAAAATCGAGCGACTATATCAATAAAACAAAACACCATGACAACAATCACACGGATTTTTGACATTCTTGAAGACTACAAATCAACAGAACGCCTAAAACGGGCAGCCTTTTCTGCTAAAAAGAACGGACAATGGATTGATTATAGCGGAAAGGAATATCTTGAAACAGTGAACATTCTCAGCTTGTCGTTTCTTGAGCTGGGCATTGGTAAAGGAAGTAAGGTGGCAACGATTTTAAAAAACTGCCCTGAATGGAATTTCATTGATATGGCCCTGATGCAGATTGGCGCTGTACAGGTTCCTGTATATCCAACTATCAGTGATTCAAGCTATTCGTTCATTTTTAATGACGCCGAGGTAAAGCTGATCATTGTTTCTGATGAAAGTATTTACGCACGCATCAAGGATGTGATCGAAGAAGTGCCCACCCTGACTGAGGTGTTTAGTATTGAAAAAGTACCCGGACTCCGCACATGGGATGAACTGCTCAGCCATGGAGCCGTTTCGAAGCGAATGGGTGAGGTTGAAGCACTGGCCGGCAGTGTTGGCGAAGATGATATGGCTACGCTTATCTACACTTCAGGCACAACAGGTGCACCAAAGGGGGTAATGCTTTCACATAAAAACCTGGTTTCGAATTCTGATGCCACCATCGAAATCCTGAGCCAGAATCCGGTGAGCCGCACCCTGAGCTTTTTGCCACTATGCCATGTGCTCGAACGCATCATGAACTACACCTATCAGCGCCATGGCGCAACCATTGCTTATTGCGATAACCTTGAACTGATTGGTGATTATATCCGTGAAAGCAAACCCGAAATGTTTGCCGCAGTTCCAAGGGTGCTCGAAAAAACCTATGAGAAAATTGTGGCCAAAGGACGTGCCCTTACCGGTATTAAAAAGGGAATCTTTTTCTGGGCACTTAACCTCGGTGAACAATACGATCCCTGGGGGAAAATGGGTTGGTGGTACCTGTTTAAGCTGGACATTGCCCGCAAACTCGTTTTCAGCAAATGGCACGAAGCGTTTGGGGGTAAACTTAATGCCATGATCAGTGGTGGAGCCAGCTTGCAGGAACGCCTGGCCAGGGTTTTCTGGGCTGCCGGATTTAAGGTAATCGAAGGTTATGGGCTGACAGAAACTGCTCCGGTGATTGCAGTAGGCAACTTTTTGCCGGGCGGTGTCAAGGTGGGCACCGTTGGTCCGGTGCTGGCAGGTGTTGAAGTGAAAATTGCTGAAGACGGTGAAATCCTGTGCAAGGGACCAAATGTGATGCTGGGCTATTACAAACGCCCTGATCTTACTGCTGAAATCATTGATGAACAGGGATGGCTTCATACGGGCGATATTGGCCATATGGAAGGCAAGTTTCTGCGGATTACAGACAGAAAAAAGGAAATATTCAAAACTTCAGGTGGTAAGTATGTGGCTCCACAACAAGTTGAAAATCACTTGAAAGAGTCCTCTTTTATCGAAAACGCCATTGTGGTTGGCGAAGGAAAGAACTACACCGCAGCCATTATTTTACCCAATTTCAATCACCTTCAGTCTTATTGCGCTGTCAAGGGATTAACCTACCCTGGAGCAAAAGAAGTGATAAAGATGGAATTAATTGTGAACCGTATTCAGCGCGAGATCACTGGCATCAACAAGCAGCTCGATCAGGTTGAACAGATAAAGAAGTTTAAGCTTGTGGCCGATGCATGGACCATCGAAACCGGTGAATTGTCACCAACAATGAAGCTAAAGCGGAAGTTCCTCAGTCGGAAATATGCCCAGCTGATTGAGCAAATCTACACGGTATAAGATTAATGCATAAGCTTGTATATAAGCTCTTTGTATAAATCACTTTCGTCAGTTGATTGGTTGCCGAAGCCCTTTGCACGTAAATCATATTCGCGCAAAATAGCTATGTTGCGCCTGATTTTCGCGTCCGTGAAATTCTTCATGGCTATTTGATAGTCATTCACAAAAAAGGGATTCACCCCAAGCACTGACGCAAGGTTATTTCGCGATTTATCGGCCACATGATGGCATTTCAGCAGCTTGACAAAAAAACCAAACAGCAGCACTACCGAAAGTAGCAATGGATTATCCTTGCTGTTCGAACCAAAATAGTTTACAATCTGGTTCGCTTTAAGTATATCAAGATTACCGATGGCTTTTTGCAATTCAAAAAAGTTGAATTCCTTTGATATTCCGATATTCTGCTCGACCATCTCATCATCGATCCGGGTTTTAGCAGGTATACTGATGATGAGTTTTTCGAGTTCATTCCTGATTTTATGGAGGTCGGTGCCCAGGTAGTCGGCAAGCATCTGACAGGCTTTTGGCGTTATCTGATAGCCCTTCTGCTCGAGGTACCTGATAATCCAGTCTGGAATATTGTTGTCGTACAACTTCTTAGATTCAAAAAGCACGCCTTTCTTTTCGATGCTTTTGGCAAAAGCCTTCCGCTTATCGAGCTTTTTGTACTTATAGTTCAGCACGAGGATGGTGCTGTCGAGCGGGTTGGACACATAGGCCTCCAATTGCTCAATATCCCTGATATCCTGTGCTTCCTTTACAATGAGCAACTGGTAGTTCCCCGACATGGGATAGCTTTTTGCCTGCGATGCAATCATCCTTGCATCCACATCGCGGCCATAAACAATCATCCGGTTAAATTCCTGGTACTGTTCCTCGAGCACACTGTCTTCAAGTAGGTCGGAAATGCTGTCGATAAAATATGGTTCTTCACCCATCAGAAAATAGACAGGATAGTAAACCTTGTTGCGGATATCGCTGATAATTTGTTCGAAATTCACGGGCAGGACTAAAAGCGAAGGTGTTTAACAGTAAGCCCTTGATTCATCAGTTGCTGCAATGAATCAATGCCAATTTTCAGGTGTTCGGCAACAAACCGCTGGTTCACTTTCCGGTCGCTTTCGGAGGTTTTAATGCCATCTGAAATCATGGGCTGGTCAGAAACCAGCAAGAGGGCGCCTGTAGGAATTTCATTGGCAAAACCCACAACAAAAATTGTGGCGGTTTCCATGTCAATCGCCATGCTACGGGTTTTTATGAGGTATTCCTTAAATTCATCATCATGTTCCCAAACCCTGCGGTTGGTGGTATACACGGTCCCGGTCCAATAATCGCGGCCATGATCCCTGATGGCTGTCGAAATGGCTTTCTGGAGGCTGAATGCCGGGAGTGCGGGCACCTCTTCCGGAAGATAATCATTCGAAGTTCCTTCGCCCCTGATGGCAGCAATAGGCAGGATGAAATCGCCCACATTGTTTTTTTTCTTCAAACCACCACATTTTCCAAGAAAAAGAACGGCCTTAGGGCTGATGGAACTGAGCAGGTCCATAATGGTAGCTGCATTGGCGCTCCCCATGCTGAAGTTAATGATTGAAATATTGCCTGAGGTGGCTGATGGCATAGGATGCTCGTGACCCACAACCGGAACATTGTGCCACTCGGCAAAGAGCTCGAGGTATTGATTAAAGTTGGTAAGGATGATGTATTCGCCAAAATCCTCCAGCTGTTGCCCGGTATAGCGTGGAAGCCAGTTTTCAACGATAGCTCTTTTGTCTTTCATCGGTTGCGATTTATCGAACAAATATACTGAATTTGTTTTTTGTAATTTTACCGAAATGACCGTGATGATGAAGAATGACCTGATCTGGTTCAAAACAAGGACTGTAAGCGAAAGGAAAGAAGTGTTTGATCCCATCCGGAAGAAATATGTGAAACTTACACCAGAAGAAGAAATCAGGCAGATCACGCTGCGTTACCTTGTTGAGCAGGCTGCCGTCCCGCCGGGGATTATTGCGGTTGAATACGCGATCAGGGTGCACAAAATGGCTAAGCGCTGCGACATTGTTGTGTTTTCGCCTGCATTAGAACCGCTGATGATTGTCGAGTGCAAAGCAGGTCATGTCGCTGTCAGTCAAAAAGTTGTTGAACAGGCATCGGCCTATAACCTGAAGCTGAAAGTCAGGTTTTTACTCATCACAAACGGACAGCAACATTATTGCTACAAGGTGGATTTCGACACCCGGTCGACTCATTTTATGGACCATATTCCCACGTATGAAGAGATGACCTGCAATGGAAGCAATGACAGTGATCACCGTGCACTTTCTTAAGGGTTTTTGACTGCATGCATTTCAGCTGAGCCCTGTAAGCACTTTTTGTTATATTTGCTCACAGAAAATCTGAATTATGTCATTGATAACCCACGTCAACCGACGTTTAGTGCATTATTATCTGTATGGCATATTGATGGCTGTATTAAGCCTCCAGCTCATCCCACAGTATTCGTGTGCGCAAACACCCCAGCCGGAAAACGAACTGGCCGAATCAGTGGATGATTATATTGCACTCTCGAAGATTTACCTGAAAAGATCGACAGAAAAAGCGCTGGAGCATAGCAATACTGCGATCATACTGGCCCGAAAAGCACACAATGACACCTTGCTGGCAAGTGCCTATAAAAACAAGGGCGTCATCCACTACTACCTCACCGAGCAAAGCGATGCCATCCTTTATTTCGATTCGGCCATGGTACTCATGAAAAAGCTCAGCAACAAACAGGAATTGAGCAATGTGTTCAATAACCTTGGTATTCTTTATGGCGATTTGGGGCAACACACCAAGGCAATTGATTATTTTTTGGTTGCCATGCAACTAAAAGACAGCATTAAGGATAGCATTGGCATGGGACATTGCACCAACAATATTGGGGCCTTGTATTACGAAATGAACTCATTGGGCGATGCATTGGCCTATTTCAAAAAAGCCTTCAGCATTGCATCTGATCTAAACGATTTTGAGGGCATGCTCAGTGCCATCAACAACATCGGACTCATTGAAATGGACCTTGATTCACTGCCCAAAGCCCTCGCTTCTTTCAGGGCAAGTATTGTTATTGCCGATTCCATCAGGGATGTGGGTGGCAAAGCAAATTCAATGCACAATATCGGAAACATTCACCTGGCCCAAAAGGCTTACGATAGTGCCTTGTATTATTTCGACTGTGCGCTTAGCGGGTATGTTGTCAGCGAAAAAATGGCAGGCAAGACTTACAATGGCAAAGGACAGGTGTATTTTGAGCTGGGTCAGTTTCAGAGAGCTACTGAGTTTTTCAGGCTGGCCCTCAAAGCAGCCGGGAAAGCAAATGACGATCAGCTCAAGCTAAAGGTATTGCATAACCTGTTTGAGACATACAGTAAATTGAATCAGACTGATCAGGCCTTCGGCTACCTTATCCAGTACCACGATTTGTTCCAGTCAATCAGAACACTGTTTGATTCAACGGCCATTCAAAACCTGCAGGCCCGCTTTCTGGTTGATAAAAAACTGGCAGAAATAGAAGACCTGAAAAAAGAACGGCTTATTAATGACAAACTGATGGAAGGCCAGCTCAGGCAAATAAAGAGCCAGCGGGCTTTTCTTCACCTTAGTCTGCTCGCAGCAACACTCTTGCTGGTGCTACTGGCAATCGTTTTCAGGCTAAACAAGCGACTCAAGAAATCAGGCTGGGACCTTGCCCATCAAAATGACCAAAATAAGCAGGCAAAGGAACAGCTCAGCCTGGCCAATACTGCCTTGTCTGAGCAGAAAAACCTCCTGTTAACCCTGATCAACTCAACACCTGACATCATTTGTTTCAAAGATGGGTATGGCCGCTGGCTCGAAGCAAACCATGCAGATATTGAATTGTTCAGGCTGACTGGCGTTGATTATCGCTATAAAACTGATGCTGAGCTGGCTGTCTATACACCATTTTTCAAGGAAGCCATGGAAACCTGCCTGATAACAGACGAAATTACCTGGCAGAAAAGAACGGTTTCAAGGGGCGACGAGGTTATTCCACAACCCGACGGTCCCTCGCGGGTGTTCGACGTCATCAAGGTACCAGTGTTTAATGAGCAGGGAGAACGAGATGGCCTGATCGTTCTGGGAAGGGACATTACCGAACGAAAAAAAACCGAGGAGGCCCTTGGAAAGGCCCTGACAAAGGCCGAAGAATCGGACAGACTCAAATCGGCGTTTCTGACAAATATGTCGCATGAAATCAGGACTCCCCTTAACGCCATTATCGGCTTTAGTGATTTGCTTAACGATCCGGAAATCAATGACGAAGAGCATGATCATTTCGTCAAACTCATCAACGAAAACGGCCATTCCCTGCTTCGCCTTATTGGCGACATACTCGATCTGTCGCGCATTGAAGCCGGCGAAATGAAGCTTAATTTCGAACAGAAAAACCTGAACAACGTCTTCAGTGAGGTGTATAACAATTATTCAACATTGCTATTCGGCGAAAAAAAATCAACAGTAAATTTTAAACTGCAGATCCCCGAAAAAGGCATTCACCTCCAGATTGATGAGCTTCGGCTAAAGCAAATCATAACCAACTTGTTAAACAACGCTTTTAAATTTACCGACAAGGGCGAGGTTGAATTCGGATATGAGTTGCAACGCGAAAAGCTGCATATGTGGGTAAAGGATACCGGAATAGGGATTCCTGAAGATAAAAGAGATGTGATCTTTAAACGGTTTGTCAAATTAAATGATGACTCAAGGCGGGTATATCCCGGAACTGGCCTGGGACTTAGTATTGTTGGTCAATTTGTGCGCCTGATGGGTGGCTTGGTCTGGTTTGACAGCAAGGCTGCAGTGGGAACGGTTTTCCACATCACACTTCCTGTGATAAGCCCAACTGAAGAAAATGAAGAGCCTGTCAGAGGCCAGAGGAAAGTCACGTATGACTTTTCGGGAAAATGCATCCTGATTGTGGAAGATGTGGAGTCGAACTTTGAGTTGCTCAAGGTCCTGATTGAGCCAACGTCGGCAAAAATCATGAGGGCTGTCGATGGGCAGCAGGCCGTCGATATTTGCATGTCAGATCCTTCGATTGACCTTGTGTTGATGGATATCCAGCTACCGGTAATCGATGGTTACGAAGCCACCAGGCTGATCAAAGAGAAAAATCCATTTTTGCCCATAATTGCACAGACCGCCTATGCGCTTGTTGAAGAAAAAGAAGCCTGCTTTACAGCAGGATGTGATGGATATATTGCCAAGCCGATCCGGTCGAGCTTCTTGCTGCCGGTAATCGATGAACTGATTGACCTGAAACCAAAACCATAACTATGTATAAATCTATTACACCAAACATTTTGGTGGACGACGTTAGCGAAGCCATTGATTATTACCAGCATATTCTGGGCTTTTCGCTTGTGCATGCGGTACCTGAGAAAGGCCCGCTACACTGGGCAATGCTTAGTGCTGATAACCTAAGCCTGATGTTTCAGGACAAAGAAAGCATCGAAAAGGAACTGCCGTATATGCAGCATGTTGCGCATGGTCATTCGTTCACTTTGTTCATTGAGGTGGATGACATCGACGAGGTATACAACCGCATTAAAAGCCAGGTTGATGTAGTAAAAGACCTGCACACGACCTTTTACAATATGAAGGAGTTTTCGTTTGCTGACCTGAATGGTTATGTCGTCACAATAGCCCAGGAAATTAAGGCGGAATAATTGCTTAGAAGTTCTTCCTGAATTTTTCTGATTTGGGATATTTGCACTGTTAATTACAAAAAAAACTTACTTTTGCATTAGAAAAATTGTAACCATCATGAAAAGTCTTATCATCAAACTAGCGCTGTTGGTCGTGATCCTGGTATTATCCTTCCTTGTATACAACAGCATTATGCAACCGGTTAAATTCAACGAGGAAAAATTGGCCAGAGAAGTTGAAGTGATTCAGCGGTTGAAAGATATCCGGAGCTCGCAGGTTTTTTACAGAATGGCTAACGGAAAGTACTCAGGAAATTTTGATTCACTCCTCACTTTCCTGCAAATAGGAGAAATTCCTGTTGTTAAGCTTGTGCCTGATCCCAATGATACGACTTTTACCAAGACCATATCTGACACCCTTGGATACATCAAAGTTTCTGACTCATTGTTCAGGAAAAGAAAGAATTTCAACATCAGAGACCTGAAAATTGTTCCTTTCAGTGATGGCGCTGCCTTCGAATTGTCGGCCGGTGAAATCGATAAAGGAGGGGTTAAAGTGGGCGTTTTTGAAGCCAAAGCACCTTTTGATGTATACCTGAAAGGTATGGATGAGCAAAGGATTAACAACCTGATTGCAAGCAGAACTGATATTGACAAATTTCCCGGATTAAAGGTTGGCTCAATGGAAGAACCTTCCACCGACGGCAACTGGGAGTGATCTGCTGTAGCCATGGCAGCCTCGGCAAAACCACATATCAGCAGAATCGATAAGGCATTCAAGGATGACTATTCGCGAAGTTTTAACCTGACCATTCAGCTTTCGCTGGATGGTTTTTCTTTTGTGATCTATTCTCCCGAGAAACAACGCTATCTGGGGGTCGAAGCCTATCAGTTTTTGAGTGTGGATGATGACATCAGGCTGGCAGCCGCCCTTGACCAGGTGATCATGCAAAACCAGTGGATTGCCTATCCATTTCAGTCGGTCACTGTCCTGATGGATCATACCCATTCAACACTGGTGCCATCTCCTTTATATGACGAAAAGGAAAAGGGTAGTTTTCTTGCCTTTAATCAGTTGTATAAGGATAATTCAAGGATCATTGCCGACCACCTTGTGAACGCAGGGGCCTTTAATGTGTATTACCTGTCGAATCCACTGGTCGAGAAAATAAAGGACCTCTGGGCCAATGCCAGAATAGTGCATTTTTCATCAGCGCTCATTGAAAGTCTGCTCATTCAGCATAAAAATAAGCCCACTGACGATGTGATGTTTGTCAATGTACGCAACAAGGTGTTCGACATTGTGGTCATACGGAATGAAAAATTGTTTTTCTACAACAACTTTCGCTATCAAACACGCGAAGATTTCATTTACTTCCTGTTGTTTACAATGGAACAACTGCGCCTGAACCCTGAAACAGTGCAGGTTAAAATGATGGGCATGGTATATAAGAATGCCGACATTTATGAAATAGCATGGAAGTATATCCGGAATATCGGATTCATCGAGCGCAATAAGTTGTTCGATTACAGCTATGTACTCGAGGAACTGCCTGGACACTACCATTATGTGTTATACAATACCCTTCAATGCGAATTATAAGGGGAACGCACCAGCGCCGGCTCATCCATCCACCGGCCGGTTTGCCTGTCAGGCCTACAACCGATATGGCCAAAGAAAGCCTGTTTAATGTGCTTGAGAATTACATTGATTTTGAAGGGTTAAAAGCGCTCGACCTGTTTGCCGGCACTGGAAATATTTCCTACGAGATGGCCTCGCGGGGGTGCAGCCAGGTGCTGGCCGTCGACAGCAACTCACGTTGTGTGAAGTTCATAGGAGACACAGCCTCAAGTCTGAAGCTGGTTCAGTTGCAGGTTGTCAGGACCGATGTTTTTCGCTTTTTAAGTTCGCCTTATCAGCGTTTCGACCTTGTGTTTGCGGACCCTCCTTATGAGATGACTGAAACGGCATTGTTGCCTGAGCTCGTTCTGTCAGGAAATCTGCTTAACCCTGATGGCTTGTTTGTGCTGGAGCACTCCAGGGGGCACGATTTTTCAGCAGTGAAGGGTTTCCTCGAACACCGCAAATACGGCAAGGTTAACTTTAGTTTTTTCCGACAGCCAGTGGAAATTTCGCAATAAAAAAAGCTGTCAGATTTCTGGCAGCTTTTATTAATGTTTCTATGTATGTTTAATACTCATCCTCATGAAAGAAAAAGTCTTCTTTCGTAGGATAATCTGGCCAGATGTCTTCGATCCGTTCATAGATCTCACCTTCATCCTCCATCTCCTGGAAATTTTCAATAACTTCCTGTGGAGCTCCAGACCTGATGGCCCACTCCAACAATTCGTCGCGGGTTGCCGGCCAGGGGGCATCTTCCAACTTTGAGGCTAATTCTAATGTCCAATACATTGTATTCGCGTTAAGGTTTATTTTTTTGCAAAAGTAATTGTTTTTCGCTTGAAGTCAAGTAAAAAATGAAATGGCTGAAGTTGCTTAATAGCGCGGCTTCCAGGGGATTTCATCAGTTTTCGTCAGTCGGCTGAAGTGCCTTGCCAACACAAAAAGATAATCGGAAAGCCGGTTGAGGTACATCAGGTCGAGTGGGTCGACGGGATGTGATACGGAAAGGTGGATGCAAATGCGCTCGGCCCTGCGACAAACTGTTCGTGCAACATGGCAAAGTGATACCAGTTGGTGCCCGGTTGGGAGAATAAAACTGGTAAGTGGTTTCAGCCTTTCGTTCATTGCATCGATTTCATTTTCGAGCAAATTCACATCGTCCTGGTTCAGCTTGGGCATCGGACGGGTTAACACACCCTTTGGGTCCTCGGCGAGGTGCGACTCGAGGGTAAACAGGCGATCCTGTACTTCAAGCAGAATTTTCCTGCTGTTTGCATCTGTTTCAGGGTTGTCCCTTACCAGGCCAATGAATGCATTCAGTTCGTCGACAGTGCCGTAGGCTTCAATCCGTTCATGATACTTCGGAACCCTTGTTCCTCCAATTAAGGCTGTCTGACCCTTATCACCGGTCCGGGTGTATATTTTCATTTCATCGCTCATCACCATCAGTTGTTTTAATTATGGTTTAACAAGCTTATTGCCTTATTTGTTCTTTATGCTCTCGTTTTTCGAGAGATGATCGGCAACCATCAGGATTTTATCGTTGATTTCATCCGATTCAATCAGGCCATCCTTCAGCCTGATGATGCGGTGCGCGTGCTTGGCAATGTCTTCTTCATGTGTGACTACAATGATGGTGTTGCCTGCTTTGTGAATTTCTTCGAGCAAACCCATGATTTCGATCGAAGTTTTTGAATCGAGGTTTCCGGTAGGCTCATCGGCCAGCAGGATCGATGGCTTGTTTACCAAAGCCCTTGCGATGGCCACGCGCTGGCGCTGACCACCTGACAGCTCGTTCGGCTTGTGTTTGATGCGGTCAGAAAGCTGCACATCTTCCATGACCTTTTCAGCCATTTCGAGCCTCTTTGCCTTGTTGATGCCGGCATACACCAGCGGAAGCATCACATTCTCAAGGGCAGTTGACCGGGGCAACAGATTGAATGTTTGAAAGATAAAGCCAATTTCCTTGTTCCTGATTTCAGCAAGTTTGTTGTCGTCCATGCGGCTTACATCCTGACCGTTCAGGAAATATTGTCCTGAAGTTGGGGTGTCGAGGCATCCCAAAATATTCATCAGGGTTGATTTCCCTGAGCCAGAAGGACCCATCAGGGCTACATACTCATTGCGCTTTATCACCATATTAATGGTTCTTAGCGCTTTAACTGTCTCAGATCCAACCCTGAAATGACGGCTGATATCATTCAGTTTGATGACTTGTTCTTCCATGGGCGTTGTTATTTGCTAATGTACAAAGTTACTGTTTATCCGCTAAACGCAAGGGAAGCCTGCCGAAATTGTAGGTGCCTTAACGATTTTTAGGTTTTCAAAACAAAATGCTGTTTTTCAATCCCTTTTCTGAAAAACACAAAACCCAGGTGGTAGCAGTCAAGGCTGATACTCACTGAGGGGTGTTGTTTAATTATTTCCCAGGCTTCTTCCATTTCGGCCGACCAGTGAATATCATCGAAAATGAATACTGATTGGTCGACAGCTTTCACCAGGCACTGATTAAAATAATCGAGGGTAGGGGCTTTCCTGTGATTTCCATCAAAAAAGACCAGGTCAAGGCGTGGCAACTTTTCGATTGTATTGGCAAGGACCTTATCGAAATTTCCAATAACAATGTTAATATTCTGCAGGCCGGCCTTGCTGAATACACCTTCAGCTGTGGAAGCAACTGTTGCGCAGCCTTCCACAGTAGTGATGCCGGCTTTTGGATTTCCAAGGGATAGTGCCAGGGTGCTGACACCGAATGATGTGCCAAGCTCAAGCATGTGCTCAGGCCTGAAATACTTAACAGTCCGGTACAATAACCTGCACATCTTCTGGCTGTTATTGCGTTTTTTGGCCAGCTTGTTTATGGCAATACGGTAGGTGGCAAAGGGCTTGTTTCCAGCCCCTGAGCCAAAATCATCTGTTTCGATTACGTTGCGGTTTTTAAGTAAGTCACTGTTGATTTCAGCGATTATATTGTAATCATTGTACACCTGATGATCATTGATAACCTTGGTTGTAAAATCGAAAACAAAGGGAGAGTGCAGGCTGTGCTTTCCTTTGCTTTTTAACAGATAATTCAGATAACTGATTGCCGGTTTGATTTTCATTTGTTTTTGGTATCGAAATTGTTTGAAACAGTGGTTTCGCATTACAGACAATTCAAACCTTCATTTTGTTGCATTTGCCGAATATCCGATAGCGTTTTTAATTTCCTTATATCCTTATTCGAGTTGAAATTTATTCAAATAAAACACAGTCCTCTCGTTGTTGTCGCGCAGGCGGTTATTCATAATTTTCTGAACACCGGAGATGATGAAACTATCACTGTACCAATGCGTTATATTGCCATGTTCTTCACCCAGCATCCTGTCGGTTTCATAACCAGATTCAATTTTAACCTGCTCAACCTGACCGATGTCCTGGTCCTTTTGAATCATCTTTGAAATGATTTTTCCGTTAAGGATATAGGCAAGCAATAGGCCATCCTGTTCGTCGTGAACCAGCAGGTGTTTCTCGAGGTTGAAGGAGATCAGGTCACGCATCTCGAAATTGTTGTTCCACGTCAGTTGTCCATCGGAATTGAATCCGGCAATAAGGGCGCCGTAAAATGCAAAGCCGTCGAAAACGGTATAGGTATACGGAATTGGCCTGCCATAGAAATCATAGTCCATCCTTGTTTCTGTCCTGAATTGGGGCCGGAATGCTTCAACAGCATAGACTAACTCGTTGTCTTTTAATACAAGTTGTGGATTATAGAACTGGAACGCAACAGCCGACCGCTTTTCGTCTTTATTCTGTTTCCGGCTCTGCCGCTGCATGCTTCTAATGAGGTCATACGACGACATGGAGGAGTAAATATTATCGATGGTACTCAGTTCAACAAAGCGAGCTAGCTTGATGCCGGTGGGGTCGAATTTCAGGAAGAAAAAGCCATAAGCTTCATTCATCAGCTCATCATTTGCATCCTTCAGGCGTGCCTTGCGTTTCTCGGCCTGGTCGTAGCTGCCAACCACGCTGATTATTCCACCGGCATCGTCCGAAAATGTGTACGAATGCAAATACCTTTGCTGCTCATCGCGAAACTCAAACCTGTAAGTCTCGGCTCCAAACATATTGTATACAACGAATAGGTCAGCGTCAAAGCGGTTTCCTGTGTATTTTTTAAAACCGATAACCAGTTCGTTACTCAGCCTTGAATGATAGGTTTCCTGAATAATGCATTGCCCATTGCTGCAGGGAGAAAGCGAAGTGAGTTGTGCGTTGCGCATATCTACGGCAAGTAACTGTGCCTCCTTTTTCTGAACGGTTAGTCCAATAAAGGCATGGCTTCCGACCACATCAAATGTGCGGCAGTCAGCCTCGGGTGGCATTGGTGCTCCAAGGAGATTAAATGTCTCTTTGTCAATACTGTAAGTGAGAATCTGAAACGCGCTTTGCAACGATTTCTTGTTGTCTCTGATGGTAAACAGTAAGAAAACCTGCTGGGGTGTATGCACTGTTTTCTCGAAAACCATCCCGTCTTTCAGCGCAACATATTGCAGCCATTGTTCGGTGAGGTTGTTGTTGAGCAGATTGAAAAACCATTTCCGTTCTCCTTCTTCTGTGATTTCATTGCTTTCGTAAAAGACCAAAACCCCCTTTTCGCCGAGGGTTTCAGTATGGTACGACTGATCCATGGTTTTTGAAGGGAACTCAACCCTGACGACTTCCTTGTTTTGGGATATGCCAGTATTGAAAATGCTGCATAACAGCATGATAACTATTGAAGGCAAGTTGAGTTTAAGCCCAAACCTCATGTTCCTGTTGTTTCCTTTTGTCTTTAATCCCGGTGCTTGATCCCGCAAGTGTTCGGGCCATAAAGTTACGGTAAATTAACCTATTTTATTGTGCAGTAAAAGATAATTATCGCTTTTCCCGGAAGGTGTTTTATTCAGTGGATCAGCCTGCAAAAGACCAGGCGAAAAAAAAGACCCGGCCAAACGGACGGGTCTTCAATGTGTTTTAAGCTGCAAGGCTTATTTCTTGTCGTCAACTTCTTCAAAATCAACGTCTGTGACTTCGTCGTTGCCACCAGTGTTATCTGATTTTGGCTGTTGTTGCTGACCGGGTTGCTGTTGTTCACCTCCCTGTGCCTGTGTGTTTTTATACATCTCCTCGCTTGCCGATTGCCAGATATTGTTGAGTTTGGTCATCGCGGCATCAATGGCATTCAGGTCCTGATTTTTGTGGGCAGTTTTCAGTTGTTCAAGCGCACCTTCGATTTCGGCTTTTTTGTCGGCCGGCACCTTGTCGCCATACTCCTTCAACTGTTTCTCAGTTTGAAAGATCAAACCATCAGCTGAGTTGAGCTTATCAACTCTTTCCTTTTCCTTGCGATCGCTTTCAGCGTTGGCTGCAGCTTCGTCTTTCATCCGTTGGATGTCGGCATCAGTCAATCCTGATGAGGCTTCGATGCGGATGCTTTGCGATTTCCCTGTGGCCTTGTCTTTGGCTGCCACATGCAAGATGCCATTCGAGTCGATATCAAACGACACTTCGATTTGAGGGATACCGCGGGGTGCTGGTGGCAGGCCATCGAGGTGGAATCTGCCTATGCTCTTATTCTGGTTAGCCATCGGGCGTTCACCTTGCAGGATATGAATTTCAACTGAAGGCTGGTTGTCAGAGGCTGTCGAAAATACTTCTGATTTACGGGTTGGGATGGTGGTGTTCGACTCGATCAAACGGGTCATCACGCCGCCAAGGGTTTCGATACCCAGTGAGAGCGGGGTAACATCGAGCAACAACACATCCTTTACTTCGCCTGTGAGCACGCCGCCCTGAATAGCTGCACCAACGGCCACAACTTCGTCAGGGTTCACGCCTTTTGAAGGCTCTTTGCCGAAGAAATCCTTCACAATTTGCTGGATGGCCGGAATACGCGTTGAGCCACCTACAAGGATTACTTCGTTGATGTCCTGAGCGGTAAGTCCTGCATCCTGAAGGGCTTTGCGACAAGGTTCAATGGTTGCCCTGATCAGGTGGTCGTTCAGTTGTTCGAACTTCGACCGGGTAAGCTTGCGTACAAGGTGTTTTGGCACACCGTCGACAGGCATGATATAGGGCAGGTTAATTTCTGTTTCTGTTGAGCTCGACAGTTCAATCTTGGCCTTTTCGGCTGCCTCTTTCAGGCGCTGCAAAGCCATGGGGTCGCGCTTCAGGTCGAGTCCTTCGTCTGATTTAAACTCATCGGCAAGCCAGTTGATGATGGTTTCATCGAAATCGTCGCCACCAAGGTGTGTGTTTCCATTGGTCGACTTTACTTCGAAGACACCATCGCCCATTTCAAGGATCGAAATATCAAAAGTACCTCCACCAAGGTCATAAACAGCCACTTTGATGTCATTCTTTTTCTTGTCGAGGCCATAAGCAAGTGCTGCTGCAGTTGGCTCGTTGATGATGCGTTTTACAGTGAGACCCGCAATTTCGCCGGCTTCCTTGGTTGCCTGACGCTGTGAGTCGCTGAAATAGGCCGGAACAGTGATCACTGCTTCGGTAACTGTCTGACCCAAATAATCTTCGGCTGTCTTCTTCATTTTCTGCAAAACAATGGCCGAAATTTCCTGTGGCGTATACATGCGGTCGTCAATCTTTACCCTGGGGGTGTTGTTGTCGCCTTTTACCACGTCGTAAGGTACACGGTCTTTTTCTCTTGTGATGCGGTCGAAAGTCTCGCCCATGAAACGTTTAATCGAATAAACAGTTTTTTTTGGATTTGTAATGGCCTGACGTTTAGCCGGGTCACCAACCTTGCGCTCACCATTTTCGGTAAACCCAACTATGGAAGGGGTTGTACGCCTGCCTTCGCTGTTTGGAATGACAACAGGTTCGTTTCCTTCCATTACAGCAACGCATGAGTTGGTAGTTCCAAGGTCAATTCCTATGATTTTTCCCATCGGTTTTCCTCCTTTAATATAATGTGTCTAAGTTTCAGATTTTTTTAACAGTGCTTGAAGTGTCAATGATTATGCCAAAATGAATATGTCGGAGCATCCATGGCTGAATTTCAGGAGGTTCATGTAAAACACAATGACCTTGAAATGTGTAAAATCAAACAAATCAGCGTGATAGAAAAGCAATGCTATGAATAAGCTGTTCGGTAATTACTGCCACTGCAACAATGACAAAAAGGCAGCGGCAGGAGGTTAGGTCACGGATGCCACCGGCATGCATGACTTATCTGTTGACAACGAACCCCCAGTTAAATTCAAGGAGTTTCAACTCGCTGCCCACCGCGAGTTGGTATGTCCTAACGGCATCACGACGCGATGAGAATATCCCATAACCGTTTTCGATGTTCGTAAACTCAGGTATTTCCTGTACGATGCTGTTGCTGGGAGCGTTCACATCAATGTAGGTGCTGAGCTGATCTGCCCCACACGAAATGGTCACATCCACCTTACCAGCCCAACGCTTCACGTTGTCAATGTTTTCGAGGCTCTGGCCAAGCCTTGAGTAAAAATCGGCGCCGGTATAGGAAATATCGATTTCCTCACCACCACTAAGGCTTACTGATCGTTTCATGCCCATTCCCCAGTTCATTGTTTTAAACAGGGTGTCGGGGTTGCCCGGCCTTAATTCCTTATAGTGAAATGACAGGTTGACCTCGTAGCGTTTTCCTTCTTTGGCAGTCATGAAACTGATCCTTCCGGTAGCTGTCGAGTGAAAATTGATCCTGTTTGATGGGTAAATTACATCAAATGACTGCACTACCGGAGTGGTGGCAGTAATTGTTTCACCATTGGCTTTTTCGATATGCAGGGTGTACTCAGCTGCTGCATCAACAGCAGCAGTGGTAAAATACATTAACTGCTGGGGGAAATAGAAGACCGAATCGCCTGCCAGCTTATTGTTTATAGTGATGGTATCCAATACGATATCGGGTAGGTCAACATTGTTTTTGCGCCGCTTCAGCACAACTTTCGGGAAGAGCTGATAATTGCTCGAATCGGGAATTTTTGCAATCAACAAGGCATTTCCGGGTCCAAGGAAAGCCTTGGTAACTTTTATCCAGGTGGTGTCCACGCCCGGCTCAACCATGCCATAAACGATGCTGATGTCTTTGTAATCAGCATAATTATCCACTTCGGTGCTGCACGAAGTCATCAACAGGGTAAAAACAAGGAAAAGCGTGGGTAACAAAGCAATTTTCTTCATAGGATGAAACTAACGCACAAAAGTACGATTATATTATCAATAGGGCCTATTAGGTTAAACAATGTGTTTGGGTGTGTGCAATGTCAGCAATTCAGCAAAGAATACCTTACTTTTGCATGCTGCATCGTATTGCAACAATAAAACATTTAGACATGTATACCTCGAAAGATATTCCAAAGATTACAACACATGTGCTTCAGGAAATGAAGCTCAGGTCGGAGAAAATTGCCATGCTTACCGCTTATGACTTTTCGATGGCCAAGATTCTGGATGAGGCTGGTATTGACGTGATTTTGGTTGGCGACAGCGCTTCAAACGTGATGGCGGGCCACAAAACCACCCTTCCCATCACCCTGAATGAAATGATTTACCACGCATCGTCGGTCATGCGTGCCGTGAACCGGGCCCTTGTTGTTGTCGACATGCCTTTCGGAACGTATCAGGGCAACTCAAAAGAGGCCTTGAGTTCTGCCATCAGAATCATGAAGGAATCAGGCGCCAACGCCATCAAAATGGAAGGTGGCGAAGAGATTGTGGAATCCATAGACCGCATCCTCAGTGCGGGCATTCCGATTCTCGGGCACCTTGGTTTAACCCCTCAGAGCATCAATAAATTCGGCACCTATGTGGTGCGGGCAACGGAAGAAAAAGAAGCTGAAAAACTCCGCAAAGACGCCAAAATACTTGAACAGGCCGGATGCTTTGGCATTGTGCTGGAGAAAATTCCTGCTCACCTGGCATCTGAAGTAACACAAACCGTGCGGATTCCTACTATCGGCATCGGAGCCGGGGCAGGCGTTGACGGGCAGGTGCTCGTGCTGCACGATATGCTGGGAATTAACCAGAAGTTTTCGCCCAGGTTCCTCAGGCGGTACCATAACCTCTACGAGGAAATCAGGGGCTCGGTATTTTCTTATATCAATGACGTAAAAACAGTTAACTTCCCCAGCGAAAGAGAGCAATACTAGCCAAACTCCGCCTGATGACTCCATTGAACGCGCGCATTTTGTTCGAAGACAATCACCTCATTGTGGTGAATAAGTTGCCTTCGGAAATTGTGCAGGGCGATAAAACAGGCGACAAATGCCTGCTTGATGCAGTGAAGGAATACATTCAGCAAAGCACTGGCAAACCAGGCAATGTATTTGCCGGATTGGTTCACCGCATCGACAGGCCTGTGAGTGGTGCAGTGATCTTTGCCCGAACAAGCAAGGCCCTCAGCCGGATGACAGCCATGATGAAATCACGTGATTTTTCAAAAACCTATCTTGCGCTGGTTAAAACACTTCCTGCTGAACCGCAAGCCGAACTTGCTCATTTTCTGGCGAAGAATGAAAAACAAAATAAATCATATGTGTGCAGTGAAACTGTTGCCGGGGCAAAGTTGGCACAGCTCAGCTACCGCCACCTCGCGTCATCAACTTCTTTTCACCTCATTGAAATCGACCTGCTTACCGGAAGGCATCACCAGATTAGGGCTCAGATGGCCGCCGTCGGTTGCCCGATTGCCGGCGATTTGAAGTATGGCGCTGATCGCTCCAATTCCGATGGTTCCATTTGCCTGCATGCCTGGAAACTGGCCTTTGAGCATCCGGTGCGCAAAACAACTGTTGAAATAATTGCACCGCTCCCGGACAAAATGCCCTGGAATTTGTTTGTTGTATAGCATGCACAAAACTTATCTTTACTCAGGATGCGAAAGCTGTTGAAATACTTTTTGCTGTTGCTGCTTGCAATGCCTCTGGTGCCGCGAGCGCAGTATTTCCTTACCGGTCAGGACCCTTCTTCCATCAGGTGGAGTCAGCTGCGGACGAATAACTTCAAACTGATTTTTCCATCTTCTGACACCTTGAATGCCAGGCGCCTTGCCAATTTGACACAATCGGCTTATAAGCATGTGCGCTTCGATCTGAATGCCCCTGCCATCAACACTTCTATTGTTTTGCACAACTATTCTGTCATTTCAAACGCCATGGTTGGCTGGGCACCCCGTCGGCTTGAAGTGTTTCATACCCCCCCACAAGATGGATATGCCCAGGACTGGTACACACAACTTGCTCTTCATGAATTGCGCCATGTTGCCCAGCTTAGTAGGGTGAACCAGGGTTTTGGAAAAGTGATTTTCGGACTCTTCGGACAGCAGGGTACAGCCGGAATTTTCGGACTTTATGTGCCATTCTGGTTTGTTGAGGGCGATGCTGTCGTGAGTGAAACAGCCATGAGTCGCAGCGGCAGGGGAAGAAGTCCCTTGTTTGAAGCTGGCCTGCGTGCACAGTTGCTTGAAGTAGGATATTACCTTTATGACAAGGCTTATTTCGGCTCATATAAGGACTTTACGCCCGATGTATATACCCTGGGTTATTACCTTGTCGGACATAATAAATACAAATATGGCCCTGCCATCTGGGAAAGGGCTTTCGATAGGGTAGCCTCCAAACCCTGGATGCTTGTTCCTTTCAGCAGCGGAATCAAGTCGGTGTCGGGTTATGGTAAAAACCGACTCTATACCGAAACCATGTTCGATTTGTATGACATCTGGAAGAAACAATACGACAGCCTGAGCTACACTGAAACAATACAGATCAGCCCGCCGGTAAATGACTACACTGCTTATTCATCGCCCGTGCCAATTAAATATGACGAGGTGATCGCCTTGCGAAATTCCATCGACGATATTGACCGGATCGTCCGATTAAAGGACGGATATGAAAAAGTGCTGTTTACGCCCGGGCCCATGCTCGGCGACGATATATCGGCCACCGACAGCCTCGTGGTCTGGGATGAGTATCAATCAGACCGGCGATGGTCGAACCTGAACTTTTCTGTACTGATGAAAGGGGATATCAAGACAGGTAAGATCAGTCAACTCACCAGAAAAAGCAGGTATTTTTCACCTGATATTTCGTCTGATAACCAAAAAATTGTCGTCACCGAAACGGATATTTACGGGCATAATGCCGTGGTGGTGGTTAATTCGGACAATGGCAGTGAACTGCGTCGTTTTGGGTGCGATTCCTTGTTTTTTCAGACGCCTGTCTGGCACCCTGATAATGCACAAATTGTGGTTGTTGTCGTTGGAAAACAAGGAAAAAGCCTGATTTTAATCAGTGCTGACATGATGTCGGCCCGCAGACTCATTCCTTTCACGTTCGACGATATTTCACTTTCCGATGTCGCAGAACACAGTGTGTTGATTGCCGCAGGCAATTCGGGTATCAGCAATATTTATTCGGTCGATATCAGCGATGGCAGCGTGAACATGCTTACATCAGCGCCTTTTGGCGCCAGAGACGCTGCCTATGTTTCGGATAATGGCGACATTGTATATGCAAATTATCACGCTGGCGGTGATGCGATTGTGAAGGCATTGCACACAAACCTGTCATCTGTCCCTTCGGAAAAGGTGTTAAACAATGGTTATCCACTGGCCGATTATCTGAGCAGCATGAGTGTTTACAATATTGATAATGCCACGATCACCGATTCGGCCTATGCGGTAAAACCATACCATAAACTAACTTCGCTGTTCGACATCCACAGCTGGTCACCGTTCATTGTTGATGTTGACAAAATGAATATTCAACCGGGCATTAACCTGCTTTCGCAAAATACGCTCAGCACTGCTGTCACAAGCCTTGGATTTGGTTACAACACCAATGAGCAGACCGGGAAATACAGCCTAGGATTCGACTATTACGGCTGGTATCCGGTAATGAATGTTTCCCTTACGCATGGCATGAGGCGCGGACTAAGCGTGAATGACAGCACATTGGTTAAACTGAAATGGTGGGAAACGGTGGTTTCGGCAGGCGCTTATGTGCCCCTGAACTTCAATCAGGGGAAATGGTTCAATGGAATTGCTGCCGGAATCAGCCTTCAGCAAACGATCCGTAAGATGGATAAGGACATCCCGCTCAATTTCAAAGAGCCCACAATCACTTCCTTGTCATGGGAGTTGTCAGCTTATCACCGGCAAATCACATCATTGCGTGATATCTATCCGCAATGGGGACAGACCTTCAGGCTAAACTACCGCCACACCCCCTTTAATCAGAATAAATCGCATCAGTTTTACACAGCCATGAACGCCTATTTTCCGGGTATTGGCAACCATCATGGCATTAAGCTGTATGCGGCTTATGAAACACAGCGTGACAGGGTGATTTCGTATGGCGATCAGATCGAATTTCCGAGGGGTTACAACAGCCTGTTTTATAACACCACAGCCGCATTGAAGCTCGATTACGTTTTTCCTGTCTGGTATCCTGACTGGGTTGTGCCAACATTGTTCTACCTGAAACAAATCAGGGGAGGACTGTTTGGCGATTATCTATATGGCGAAGGGACCCACAATACTGCCATACATACTTCAGCCGGACTCGAGTTGCTCACCGAATGGCACTTTCTGAACCTGCCTTTCCCGGTCACTTTAGGTGGCAGGCTGGCACAGCCCTTCGGTACCGACAATCCTGTGATTGAGTTTTTGTTCGGAATCAACCTGTCAACATTGTATTGATCAGGAACTTCTGGTCGAGCTCAGGGTGAATTTCTGAACCCATCAGCATATGCGGATGGTGTATGCTTGCTATCTTGGCAGGCTTTTGTAATTTTATCGCAAAAACAGATGCGCATCCTTGTTAACATCATACTTATTGCATTTGCTGTAATGGTAACAGCTTCAATTCTTCCAGGCGTTGAGGTCTCAGGCTTCCGGGCCTCAGTGGTGGTAGCCGTTGTGCTGGCACTGATCAATGCCCTCATAAAACCCGTTTTGGTGATCCTCACCATTCCGATTACGATCGTCAGTCTTGGGTTGTTTCTGTTGGTGATCAATGCGGGAATGGTGATGCTTGCCGACTTTGTTGTTGATGGATTTGAAGTAAACGGATTTTGGTGGGCGCTTGCATTTAGTTTGATTATGAGCCTGACACAATCTGTTTTTGGATTAAGCACGAAACCGGAAAAACCTGTATAAACTAACGAATACCTCCCATGAAAAGCCGCCCATTAAGTTTTCAGCCTGACATTGACGACATCATCCGTAAATGCACTTTTTGCAGTTTAGCCATGGTTGATGCTGAAGGCAAGCCCTATGTGTTGCCGATGAACTTTGGATACAGCGACAAGGTAATTTACCTGCATTCGGCACCTGAGGGAAAGAAAATCGATATTTTGAAACAACATCCGGATGTGTGCGTAGGCTTCAGTGCCGACCTTGAGCTGCGTTACCGTGATGTGGATGTGGCCTGTAGTTATTCCATGAAATACAAATCAGTTCTGGTGTATGGAAAGGTCGAATTCATTGCTGACCTGAAGGAGAAAGCCGCTGCTTTAGACGTGATCATGCGCCAATACACCAGTGAATCCTTCACCTACAATGCACCTGCACTGAACAATGTGTGTGTGTACAAGGTTGTGGGTGAGTTGTTTGAAGGACGGGTATATGGGTATTGATCCTGTTGATCCTGCATGTCTCACAGACTATACACGATTCATCTGCAACAATTAATCGAACTGCTTTCTGAGTTTGGCTGGCAGGCCTTCAACGATTAGCCGGTACGAAGTATCGATCCATGAACGGATACGTTGGTCATCGCCGCTCAATTCCATCTCAACCGTTACCCAGTGTTTCTTGTTCATGTGATATCCCGGCCGCACCTCACTGTATCGTTCCAGTCTTTCGACAACCTCGTCGGGCGCAGCTTTCAGATTGAGCGTCAACGGACCATCTAGGTTGGCCAGCAGAAACATCTTATCAGCCACCTTAAACACAAGTGTGTCATCACCAAAGGGCAAGCTTTCGGTTACAAAAGGTTTGGCAAGGCAGTATTCCCTGATTTCTTCAATATTCATGTTTCAGTTTTTATTACAAAGTTGGACAAATTGTGCGAAAAATATCTGCTCAGGCATGAATAATGCACGAATACGTATCTTTGACTGCGATTGAGAGGCACAATATGGCTGACAGAAAAAGGCGTTTTTCACTAAACGAGAAACTAATTGTTTATTTTGTTTTCTTTGGCATCGCCGGAATGATCCTGGTCGAAATATTTGCTTTTCAGCAGGCCAGCGATGCCATGCTTACCCGTACCTTTAACCAGCTTACCTCAGTCAGAAAAGTGAAGGCCAGTCTGGTGGAGACCTACTTTTACGACAGGCTGCTCGATGCACGTCTCATTGCCGGATCTGACCTGTTTCTGCCAAATGCCCGTTCCACTCATACAGAGGTTGTTCATTTGGAACTTCGACCGGAAGTCACTGAAAAGCAGGATATCACCAAACATTTTCTGATCACAAGCCTGAAGGCATCAGGATATTACAGCTGGATTGCCCTTGTTGATGAAACCGGACTACAAGCCTATATTTCATTGAATGAACAGTCTGACATGGATGAAGCCACATCTGCTGTGGCAGCGAAACAATTCCTGTTAGAAGGTTTTAGAAACCCTCAGTCGGGGATTCATGATGTGAAGGGTATTGGTCCGGGGTATCGTCAGTTGTTATTTGTCGCAGCCCAATTGAACACCACCATGAAGGCTTTTGTGTTACTTGGCCTCAATGATGATGTGCTTAACAAAATCATGCTTGAAAAGAATCCTGCCGATGGCCTGGGCGAGAGTGGTGAATCCTACCTGGTTGGCAGCGACAGGCTGATGCGGACACAGTCGAGGTTTGGCAACAACCCAGGTGTTCCAATTATGGTGAACACCAAGGCCGTCGAAGAGGCATTGCAAGGGCATGAATCAACAGAAGCCATTGCTGATTACCGCAACATCAAGGTGTTGAGTTCGTGGGGTAAGATCAGCCAGCCCGACCTTAACTGGATCATCATTGCTGAGATGGATTATGCTGAGGCCCTGGCCCCTGTGAATGCATTGCGCAACAGCCAACTCATAATTGGTCTGATTGTTACCATTGTAATTTTTGTGTTTGCCTTTCTGTTCTCAAGGCGCATCACCGGCCCGATTCTGCTGTTAAACAAGGCCGCAAAGAGCATTCAGGACGGACACTTTAACCTTAGCCTCGAGGTGACGTCAAATGATGAGATTGGGGAGTTAACAGCTTCATTCAATGAAATGGCCAGTCAGCTGGGTCAGCAAAAGGAAATGATCGCAAATGAACGCCGACGCCGGCTAAGATCGATGCTCGACGGGCAGGAGCAGGAACGTCAACGGCTGTCGAAAGAGCTGCACGATGGGTTAGGCCAGTCGCTGGTTGCCATCAGAATGCAGATTGAAGGTGTGGAAGGCCGTTGCGATCCTGAATCAACCGATAAGCTTGAAAAGACCAAACAATTTCTTGATCAGACCATTGAAGAAACACGCCGCATTTCGAATAACCTGGCACCAGGCGGTTTGATGGAGTTTGGCTTGCCAACGGCCCTGCGAAACCTTTGCAGCAACCTGCAGGAGCAATCGGGTAAACCGGTGGCTTTCGCTGTTCAGGGTGAGACCGCTACCCTGGCCAGAAAAACCTTGGTGTATGCGTTTCGAATTGCGCAGGAAGCCTTGAATAATGCCGTAAGGCATGCTGATTGCACCAATATCAGCCTGACTGTTAATACTGCGGACAAGCAAATGCTTATCCGTATCGTGGATAACGGAAAAGGGTTTGATGCGGACAAAGCTTCCCATTGTCATGGCAACGGGTTGGCAAATATGCGTGAACGTGCATCATTGATCAACGCAATATTGGAAGTGGAAACTTCCCAAGGAGCAGGAACACGGGTGAATCTCATCCTCAACCTGGATAAAAATACCTAATTTCGGCCTGTGGAAAAAAACAGCCAGATACACATTATCCTTGTCGATGACCACCAGGTTGTAAGGGATGGAATAAAATCGCTGCTTTCGGCTTGCCAGGAAGCGGAAGTCATTGCTGAAGCTGACTCCGGGGCCGCGTTGTTTGACTTGCTCCGGCAGCATCAGCCCGATATCATTCTGCTCGATATCGGACTCCCGGATATCTCGGGAATCGAGATTACCCGAAGGCTTCGCGAAGAGTATCCGAAGATCGGGGTGCTGATATTATCGATGTATAATAGTGAAGCCTATATTTTTAACGCCCTGAAAGCCGGAGCTATGGGATACCTGCCCAAAACCACCACACGCGCCGAACTGACCGAAGCGGTGAGGCAGGTGCACAAGGGGCACGAATATTTCGCACCTTCAATCTCCAACATCATTTTGAAAAGTTTCGTCAGGCAATCGCGCAATGATTCTGATAGCGATCAACAAAAGCTTACCCAGCGCGAAACGGAGATCCTACGCTTGTTTGCAGAGGGTAAGACAAATCCGGAAATTGCCGATGCGCTGTTTATCAGCGTGCGGACAGTCGAGTCGCACAAGAACCACATCATGCAAAAGCTTGAGCTGAAGACCACCGTTGACCTGATAAAATTTGCCATCCGCAGCAAAATTATCGAAATCTGAATACTTTTCCTATGCCTTGATTTCCGTGTTTCACGGAGGCTATTCTACGTTTGTCGCTTACAAAAATTCGGCGTAAAACCGATTGTATTACAGCTGATTAAATTGAAATTTTGTACATGAATTATCAATTTAATCAATGTATCTATGAAACAGGTTTATCAACTAAAAACCTTACTGATGTTGTTGCTGTTTGTTGCCGCAGCACATCAATCCTTTGGCCAAAAAGGCGAGTGGAAACTGGGTGCTGACCTGGTCAGTCGTTATATCTGGCGCGGCACTGACTACGGCAATGCACCAGGAATCCAGCCAGCGGCAAGCTATAATTATGGTGGTTTGTCTGTGGGCGCCTGGGGATCTTACGCACTTAATACAAATTACCAGGAAACGGACCTTTATGTTACTTATAATGTCCAGAATGTTCTTTCCATCACAGTTACCGATTACTTTTTTCCTTCAGGGATAGTAGGAAACAACAGCTATTTCAAGTATAGTAAGGATGAAACAGGACATGTTTTTGAGGGAACACTGGCCTTTTCAGGAGTTGCCAGATTTCCGGTATCATTTGCAGTTAACTACAATTTCTACGGAGCAGACAAGAGTAACTCCGTTTACCTTGAAATGGGCTATGGACGTGAGGTAAAGCATGTTCAATGCAATGTGTTCGTTGGGGCCACCACAGGAAAGGGCATTTATCTACCCGATGGATCCGACAATTTCAGCGTGGTTAATATGGGTTTGAAACTGGCAAAGTCTATCCCCATTTCTGAAACCTTCGCCTTGCCTGTTCAGGTTTCTGTCATCACAAATCCGCAGGCACAGAATATCTTTTTTGTTTTTGGCCTGACCTTCTAAATTTTTATCTATTCATCATTAATCCTTACAATTATGTTCGACAGTGGTTCAACAACATTTATGATTTTGTGCACTAGCCTTGTCATGCTGATGACACCAGGCCTGGCATTCTTCTATGGAGGACTGGCCGGAAAGCGCAATATTCTGGGCATCATGATCCAAACATTTGTTTCACTTGGACTTACAACGGTCCTATGGGTTACCGTGGGCTATTCGCTCTGCTTCAGCGGAGGCGAAGGCGGTATCATCGGAAATTTCAACAGTGCCTTTCTGAAAGATATTCCTTTCGACATGGCCTATTCAAACGGCAAATATCCGGTGTACATTTTTATTGCTTATCAGATGATGTTCGCCATCATCACACCTGCGCTTATCACCGGCGCCTTTGTGAACCGTGTTACCTTCAAAGCCTACCTGATTTTCCTGGTTGTGTGGCAGTTGCTGGTTTACTACCCCTTCGTACACATGATCTGGGGTGGTGGACTGCTTGCCGAGTGGGGCGTACTTGATTTCGCTGGCGGCATCGTCGTACATGCCACTGCAGGTTTTGCGGCTCTGGCTTCAGTAATTTATGTGGGTAGCCGGCGCGATAAATTCTCGCCACCTAACAGCATCCCGTTGGTGGCCATCGGAACCGGCTTGCTTTGGTTTGGCTGGTATGGATTCAATGCCGGTAGTGAGCTTGATGTGGATAAAATTACCACCCTCGCATTCTTGAATACCGATGTTGCTGCTTCATTTGCAGCGGTAACCTGGCTGTTTATTGAATGGTCGAGGGCTAGAAAGCCCAAATTTGTGGGCTTGCTCACCGGCGCAGTTGCCGGTTTGGCAACCATTACTCCTGCCGCTGGCTATGTGCCGTTGTGGGCAGCCATGGTGATTGGTATTGCAGCCGGATTTGTCTGTTACTGGGCCGTACACCTGAAGAATAAGCTTGGCTGGGACGATGCGCTTGATGTGTGGGGCGTGCATGGAATCGGTGGCGTACTTGGAACTATCCTGCTCGGTGTATTTGCCATGAAGTCGATCAATGGGCAATCTGGTTTAATCGAGGGTGACAGCAGTTTCTTCTTTAAAGAGTTGGTAGCCGTGGCCGGAGCGGCCGCTTATGCCTTCATCTTTACCTATGTGGTGCTTGCACTGATTAACTTCATTACCCCTGTGAAAGTGTCTGAAAGTGACGAGAATGCAGGTATTGATGCCGCTATTCATGGTGAAAAAGCCTATGACGAAGGGTCGCTATAAGACTTGGTTAGTAAATGAAAAAGCGGGTTTCGGTTGTCGGTTCCCGCTTTTTTAATGGCCTGAAGTGACTTTTTAACCCCGGGGTTGATAACTTTCTGGCCGCAAAAGCGCGCAGGTCCCTTATGATTAATTACCAATATGATAATGAATTACCAAAACCTGGCATATGCTTATTGTCATGAAGCAGGCGGTGTAGGAGGGAAGAGCCCATTTAAAATGTTGCTATTTTTCCAAATAGCTTTATTTTTGCATTAAGCAGATAAGTGGTGCAAGTTATGAAATGTCGTAATTACTTGATATACAACAACATCTTAAAAAGCTTATCTTTATTATCTGATAATAGAACCAAAATCAACCATTTATGGGCCTAAAACAGAAAACTTCTGACTTACAGCGGCGCATGCGAGATG